>NZ_NHYN01000040.1 GCF_003288845.1 Helicobacter monodelphidis
CTACCCTTTGAGGCAAATTCTACAACTTCTAAGGATTCTTTAACAAGTTTTGCATCAATATCTAAATTTATATTTGTTTGTTGGATGTTTTCGTTAATCGCAACCCCCATTTTTCCTAACTCATCTTCAGCGATAATCTTCAATGGTTTTGGTGCAACTTTTACTTTATGGTTAAGATAGCCAAAGAATTCAAGAAGTGTATCAGAAATATGGTGAATACGAGAAACAAGTTTTGTGCGAACATAGTACATTACGACAATCATAATAAGTAAGAATGTGATGGTGGATGACGCAATCATTACGCTTGTTACATTGCTTATGGGTGCAAAAACAGATGCTTCTGGTGCAACTACAACAACAGACCAGTAAATGCCTGTCTCACGCCATATTTCAAAGTTTGCAAGTCCAGCAAAAGATTTCTCATTATTCATACTGATTAGTTCAAAAAAGCCATCTTGCCTATTTGTTTGTGCTTCTGCCATTATTTTAATGGAGGGGTGTGGATTGACATCTGTTGCTTTTTTACCGAGTATTTGTTGAATCGGGCTTGCAGCATAAACGGCATTGGGTGAAAGAACTGCAATAAAGTCATTACCATAAACATAGTTGGCTTTATCTAAAATCACTTCTTCTGTAAGTTGTTGCAAATCAATACTCAATCCAATAACCCCAATCATCTTACCTTTCTTAAAAAGAGGAGTAGCAATATTGACTCCAAAATACTCCTCATTGCCAATTTTTATATTCATAGGCTCACCTAATACCGCCTTTTGTGTTTGAATGGCTTGCTGAATAGCGGTGGCTTGCAAGAATCTAGGGTCTGGAGAAAGGGGGGATATACCACCTTGTCTTTCTAAGTCGTCATCTTTTAAGACAAGCAAGAATTCTGTTCTACCATTTTGTATGATGGTTGTATCTGTTGTGTTTGGGATAGTCTGCAAAAATTCTGGGTCATCATAAATATAAGCAAAAGCATGAGATGCCCAATTTGATGTGTCAAGGACACTTTTTGTGATATTATCTATGAATCGTTCGGTTATTTGTTCTTCAGGCATATTTTTTACAATACTCTGTGTCGATTCCAAGATTCCAAAGCTCTCATCAAAGGCAGGCATAATATAATTTGCTTGACGCTTAGCTGCATTATAGAGAAGTTTTTCTGCCTCTTTTTCCAATATTGATTGAGATTGATAAAGAACTGCGATTGTCATAGCTGTTAAGCCAACAAGGACGGCACTAGCGACAATAAGGATAAGTTTTGTCCCTATTTTGAGGTGTTGCAAGAAATACATAGAAATCCTTCAAGCATTGTTTGGGTAAAAAGTTTTGCAATGAATAGAAAATGCTAAAGTAGGATAGCTTAAATAACAATAAAAAAATGAAAATAAAATATTCATTACATGAAAAATATTCAAATCTACACATTTATGTTTGTGTTTAATTGAATTTTTTATTGTATAATGGAGAGTTAATTTAATTTTTAGGAGTCATTCAATGATTACAAAACTAAAGAAATTAGCTTTGTCAGCTGGTTTATGTTCGCTGTTAAGTGTTCCAGTGCTTGCTGGAGAGAGTGGACTTGTTGTGGGCGTAATGGGCGGACTTGGTATGCTTGGTACAAATTCTGATGCTTATGGAAATTTAGGGATTGAGTATGATTGGTATGAAAATGAAAAAAATAACAGCAGTTTTGTTTATGGAGCAAAGTTAGGTTATGATTTTTACTTCCAGAAAGAGCATGCGATGCGACTTTATGTCGATTATACAAGCGGAAAGTATGGAATGGGTGATTTCATTACAGGTGATGTGAATCTTAATACTTTTGCTTTGAATGCGGAGTATCGCTTTGATTTTCTTCCTATTGTTGGTTTGTTTATTGGACCTAATTTACATTTTACTCAATTCCAAACCCACCCAAAGGTTACAAGAGATGATTTGTTTGGTGATAAGAATAAGGTGAGTTTTGGTTTTGGTGGCGGTATTGTGCTTACACCTCTTTCTTTTTTAGAGGTGGAGGGAAGAATCCGTTATCTAAATCTTGGAGTGGGTGAGAAATACACAGGAGCTCTTTCAGACCCAGACCCAAACATTACAAGACGTTCTTATGAAATTGATGATCCCATCACATTTACATTGGGCGTAAACCTTAAATTTTAAGTGTATTTTATGAGCCGTTGCCCTTGTGAAAAAAAGCAAAAAAATAAACAAAAATATAATATTTATGATGCGATTAAAGAGGATAGTCTTTACCATTTTGGGATAGCTGAATCTCCGCATGTAGATTTGGAGATTCAACAAAAACGGCTCCATATTTGCCTTGCTTGTGACCGCTTGTTTGCCTTAACGAAAAACTGCAAAGAATGCGGTTGCTTTGTTAAAATGAAGGTTAAGTATAAAAAATCCGAATGCCCATTAGGAAAGTGGGACGCTGAAGAGTAAGGCTCATATCTTGGATTTAAAAATATATTTTGAGTAAAGATATGAAATAATTAGTAATAATAATCCCATTGTAAGAAAGAGCAATATCTTTGCAATCCCTTCTACAGAATTTGCATCAACGAAAAATAATTTCAAAATTAATCCTACAAATAAGATGAGTGAATAGATCCTAAGGATATGAATCTTAAATATAGGTGATAAAAGAAATGTGGTTGTTGCCAGTATTGCTAAAGTAAGTGTATAGATGTAGTTTTCGAATGTGCTGATACCTCCATACCAGAGTGCTTCCCCAATAAATACAGAATCTTGAAATGTTTGATACCAAAACAGATAACGGATTAAAATCAAAATACTCAATAAGCCATAACAAAAGATAGCAGTTTGCAGAAGGTGAATAAAAGGGGTGTGAATTTTACGAGTTTGAATGTGAATATACGCCAACCATAGCAAGAATGTTGGGATAAAGAATCCGCAAATAATCATCAGCAAAGGTTCGAGCTTAGGATATTTCAGGATGTATAATTCTTGAAATAATGGATTATACAAAATAGAAACAAAAATAATTAAATCATAGAGTGCCTTGAGTGCAAAAATAATAGTCACATAGTTTGAAAGTTTTTTGCATTTGAGGCTAAGAATTGAAAGAATTGCAAATGCAATGACATTAATGCTATATTTAAGATATATAAAAGAATAGCAGAAGGTCAAGATGATTTTTTCAACAAGGCCAATCAAGAGCAACAAGGTTAATCCAGAAATTAAAAACCATAAAAATAAACCAAGAGAATTTGTGTTTTTATCAAATGGAAAGAAAAATAGGTAGTAGCCCATTGCTAAGAGGTAGGCAAATAAATATTTCCAAGGAAGATAAGGGCTATATTGTAAATCAAAAAGGCTAAAAAAGAGCATTTGAATAAAGTTATTACCTAAAGGTAAAAGAATAAACATAAAAACACATAAAAATAAAAATTCAGATTTCCAAATTTGTGGTAGTGAAGGTTTTTTCTGAATTAAAGATAAGCTTAGTAAAATCAAAGCACTTTCAAGTAAGTAGCCAATATATCGAGTGGATTCAGGAAGTAACAAATAAAGAGTATGGGTTAGAGTAAGAATGCCTAAAGCAAAAAAAAGTGTTGGAAAGATTCCTATTTGAACTTTCTGTTTTACCATGCTAAAATATGCAAGTAAGCAAAATAAGAAGATGCAAATAGTAATAAAAATATTCATATCCGAGTATTCAAAACATAAAATACCACAAAGGTAAAATCCAGCCAGAATACAAAAAACAATCGTGAAGGCTAAACCAAAATAAAGGCAGTATAGGGTAATAGCTAAATATAAGCCAAAAAAGCATAGGTATGGAGTAAATACATATTCATATTGATTGACAGAAATGAGTATGGTAAATGTGCTAAGGAGGCTTAAGAGTAGGGGGGAAATTTGTTTATGTGAATGGTATCGGATAAAAGTCAATAATGCTGAAATAAAAATTAGAATTCCTAAAATTCCCCATTCTAAAGCTTGAATATTAACATTTAATAAAAGAAAAGTGAATAAGAAATAAGAAATAGAGAGTATGGAAATTTGTTCTATATCATTGTTGTTGCGAAAACCAATAGAGTTAATGATAAGCAGGATACAAAGGGCTAAAACGAGATGACTATTAAAATCAACAGCATAGAACAAAATAAAATGTAAAATATATAAAAAGACAAATAATATGCTGACAAGATGGATATTTTTATAACCTTTTTTGAAATGTAAAAATATAGAGATGAGGTAAAATAAAAAAATATAACCAAAAATAAAGTAGGGATTATAGTCTGTATTTTCAGCAAAGAGGGTAGGTGTAATCATTCCGCCAATAAGTCCAAAAAATCCAACTAGAATCCCGTAATAAACAGAAGCAACTAAACTGCACATAGCAATTAAAGCTAATATAAGGAAGCTATTTTCGACTCCAAAAAAACCATAAATACGATAGCCTCCGTAAAAGCTCAGAAAAAGAATAACAAATGCTGAACCGATTAGAATTTGTGCGATTCTTTGTAAGGAGGTTTGTTGTGAATATTTATGAAATAATATATTCCCAACAACCAACAGACAGAAGCCAGAAAAAATTGCTAGACCAATACGCATTTTTGGGGTCAGGATTTGATGGGTAAGGGAGTATTGTATTAAGAAAAAAGTTGCTAATATAAGAAAAATACCTCCAATAATCGCAAAAATTTTTTGCGTGAAAAATCGTTCAAAGTTTTTTGGTGTTGTATTTTGCTTAGATTGTGAATCTGTATTTTGTTGTGGATTTTTTGGAGTGAATGTTTTGCTATTTAGATGTTGTCTGAACTGTTCTTTGAAAGCTTCTTGTCTTGTTTTAGCTGAATCCTGTATTTTTAGATTTTGTATGGGGCGATAAGAGCTTGATGATTGTTTATGTAATTCTTGCTTGAGTACTTGAATCTGTTTTTGGAGATGTTTGACTTTAAAAAAATTAACAAAGGCTAGAATAGAACCTACTGCTAAAAAAACCTCGATAATGAATGACATTCTAATGGACTTTTTAGGTCGCCAGCCCCCCAAGAGGGGAGCCTAAGGCTTAAAACAATTCTTAAGAAGACTACTGGAGTAATCTTAAGATATTTTGTTGTGTTGCATTCGCTTGACTCATC
>NZ_NHYN01000041.1 GCF_003288845.1 Helicobacter monodelphidis
ACTTATGAAACCACATTTGATAGAATATATGCTTAGTTTAGATGATGAAGAATATATCAAGGCTAGAAAACCCTTAAAAAATATAGAAAAGCTCACATACCTTAATGAAATAGATTCTTTAAGAAAAGAGGTAAAAAATGGCTGATGATAAAGTGATTTATAAAGGCTTAGAATGCCATTGTAATAAAATTGAGAAGATTCCTATCAATCGTAGAGATTTAGGATTTTATGGTGAGGTAGCAACTTATGGAATTGCGATAAGTGAGGCTTATGCTACTTATAGTTTAAATAAATATCTTAAAAAAGAAGGTGTTGATATATTAGGCAGACGAACAGCAAAAATGCTTATTAAAATGAATGCTGGTATATTAAGTGTCATACAGGGGAATATAGAAGGAAAATCAGCTAAAAGAATAACTTTTGAAACAAGCTCTGGTGTTATAATTGGTAAAATTGCCGAACAAGCTATTGATAGTAAAAATCTCACAAAAGTAAGCAACTTCGCCTCAAGCAGTGCTACTAGACTTGCTAGTTCAAGGGTGGCTTCAAATATCGCTGTAAAAACAGGTGTATCCCTCCTCACTCGTATAGGCACAGGGGCAGCAGCTGGAGCGGCAATAGGCTCATCATTTCCTATCGCTGGGACTATCATAGGAGCTGTCGCAGGAGCATTAATAGCTGGAATGATTAATGATGCAATATTTGCAGACGAAGACGAACAACTAGAAAAGGATAAAGCCCATAACGCAGAGATAGAACGCCTAGAAAAAGCCTATAATCTCAAGATTAATAGAATCAATGATTATCTTGTGCGTAACAAATACATAGAACTTAGAATCTTAGATGATATAGAATCTGAAATACTCTGCAAAGAAGCAAGTAATCTTAAGAGTAGCTACTTTAAAACAATCCTTTTAATGCAAAGTTTTCCTAACTATCTTGATAGAGATAAAGAGTTTTATGATACTTTGCAACAAAAAGAGTTAGATACAAGTAAGGATTCTAAAGAGAGAAACTCTAAAGAAAAAGATAAGGCACAATCTAAAGAACCTAAAATCACTCCCATAGCCAATGCTATCCCTCTCACCATAGAGATAGAGAAATGCTATGATGGTGCAAGTGGGAATCTCTTAAAAAATACAACAATATATCTTTATAATCATAGATTTAAGCGAGTAGTGGCAAAAGGACAAAGTGATGAGAGAGGAAAGCTCATAGTGCATAATGTCTATGTGGGTAAAGAAAATACTATCGATAAAGTAAGCTTTGTAGTAGATAGAGAAAATTTTGATGAGAATAACTTTGAATTAAGTGTTTTGCAATATGCTCCAATGTTTAATGTTCAAAAAAAATACAAAGAAGCAAAGAAGGCTTTAATTGAGGTAAGGTATTTTAGCTTTAATACTATTCAAGGTAAATTAGAGTTCGACTACGAAGTATCCAATCTCAAAGTCAATATACACAACGATACTCTAGAGCTAATCCCTACACATAATCTCAAAGATACGAGGTTGAGACATTATATGAGATGTGCTTATATGGTATTTGATATAACTGATGACAATATAGATAAACATATAAGCAATATCACTATTGAGAATAGAGCAGTATCAGGATTAAATAATTTGGGTTATTCCCAAATAGGCAAATACAAAATAAAAAAAGAATGGAGAGATAAAATAGTCGTATTCTTTGCTTACTTTGATAAACAAGAAAAAACACCTTACTTTAAAGTATCGTTTATAACAAAGCCCATATTAATAATCGATGCTGGCAATAGTGGAGCAATCCCATTGCAATACGAAAGAGAGTATAAACGCATAGATATAATCTTTGATATTATACAAGGACTAAAAAGAATGATTACTGCTAATGTCTATCTCGTGCAATTACAAGAAAATGCTAAAATCAATATGAGCCTAGAACAAAGAACACAAATCGCTAATACGATTAAACACAATACACAGAGTAAAAGAATCTTATTTCTATCATTGCATATAGATAGTGAATCTAGCGAGCAAATAAGTGGAATGAGATGTTTTTATAATGATAAGGCATATAAAAAGGAAGAAGAGAGGTTTATAGAGAGATTAAAGCAGGTTAATCAGAATTGTTATTTTCTAATATAACTTATGGGCTACATATCAATAAAAATAAATTGCTTCAACTTGTAGAATATAAGCAAAAATATCCTCAATCTCATATTATTTCTCTAATTAATAGTGGAGTATTATATAATGGAGATACAACACAAATCAAAGGAAAAAATCATTGGATAGTGTGGAATACTTCACCTCAAGATAGTAGCAAAGATATAGATTCTAATACATCTGACACTGCTAGCATTACACAACAAGTTGTGAGTTGGGGAGAAATTAATCAAAATCTTACTACAATAAAGATAGATGAAAAGAATTCACGACCACCAACTTTGAGAGAATACCTTGAGTATCAATTCGGGGCTATGGTGTTTCTACCCATACCTTACGAATTAGGAGAAAGTGAATGAGGCAATTTTTATTATTACTTCTTGTATGTAATCTTTATGCAGATTCTCTAGAAAATCTCCCTATAAATTTTATTGATTTAAAAAGCCCTATTGCCCTTACAAATAAAACAGATACAACCATATTGCAAAATATAGCTAGGGAAAATTACTTTCTATCACCACCAGAGAGAAGATTCTATTTGTGGGATTGGAGAGATACATCACAAGAGGTAAGCTTATATTGTGAGTGTGCAAAAGTCGCAACACAATATAAGACTACTTCTTGCAAAGGCTCTTTATTTTATCTCACATATCTTACATTAGACCACACCTTAGAGATTGCGCAAGATATAGCACCTTGCTCTTTTAGTTATATACAAGATGACAATACACTAATTTTTGGTTCAAAAGCACATTTATATGTGTATGCAAAAGATAAAAAAATACTAGAGATAGATATGCCAAAGAATTGGCACAAGATTCCATTAGGAGTTGGTGATGATAAAAAAGTAGGAGTAGTATTTTACACAGAAGGTGAAAGTAGATACAATTTTATAAAACATATCAATATATTTCGTTTTGATAGAAGTGCTAATATATTGAAGCGATACGCATTTACAGGTGAATTTGGTGATATGTATCTTAGAGGTATCGATACTTCATTTCGATATATTCAAGCTTGTAAAGTGCCAGATGATGAAGAATATGATGAGAAGGGGCAATGCTTTCTTTTTGACATAGAATCTAATATCAAATAATAGGATAAGTTGTGCTTAATAATCCACCACCAACTTTGAGAGAATACCTTAAGTATCAATTCGGGGCTATGGTGTTTCTACCCATACCTTACAACTTAGGAGAATATGAAATAATATTGCTTGATGAAGAAAGAAGAATTATCGTTGATTTAGGTGATGAATCGAAGAATACTGATTTCAGTGTTATCAAAAAAGACAAAGGGAGTATTTATATATTAGTTACTTACTATCGACAGACTTGGGTTCCTTTTGTTTCTCTAAAACCAATGGAAGCCGTTTTTGAATTACAAGAAATAAAAAAAACAAGAATTTGATAAGCTAGGAGAAAGTGAATGAAAATCTTATATCACATAACTAAAATTATTTTTATGATTTATTGTATGCTATTCCTTGTAGCGTGCCATAATTATACAGAGATTCCTATAAGAGATTTTTATATTGAGAAAACTTTAAAAACTTCTTTAATGAGTTGGGAAGAATATTCTAAAACTAAAAGAAGATTTTATTCTAATAAAAATCATACATCTTGCGAGAATATCAAAGTAGATGAGGGGATTTTTATTAATGACAAATATAGAGTGATTAGTGTATTTGTAAGAGGCTCATTATTTGCAGATGATAGCAGTATTACTTATATAGATGATATAAATAATTGCCAACAAACTAGAAAATATAATAATACATATTTTTTAATACCTAACAACAAAAAATATATCTTTTTATGCAAAGAAAATAAGATGGAGATTTTACTAAGTGATACATTAGAATCTAGTAATTTATTTAAAGATAAGCAATGTAATAGCATTGGTGTATCGGCTAACAATAAATGGTTATTGATAGGCAATAAAACATTATTTGGGAAGTTTCAAGTTGATATTTATGATTTTGCAAGTCAAAAGATGGTGTATCGATACAAATTTGATAAAGTAAAGGACATAAGTGTTGGTGGAATTCAAAGTTTTATTCTTTTAAATATCAACGAGATTGAGAATGGTAAATATACACGACAATTTTTATTATTAGGAGATATTTTAGAGATAGTGAATATTGATAATTTTTCTGATTATAATATAGTTGAATCTATAGATTTGAATGTTAAAGAAATGGTTGAAATAACACACGAAATCCAGAATAATAATATTGTTTATAGAAAGACTATCAACAAACTTGAGAGTTACGACAAATAGTCTTGGTATCTTAATTAGGAGAAAGTGAATAAGGCAATTTTTATTATTACTTCTTGTATGTAATCTTTATGCAGATTCTCTAAAAAATCTCCCTATAAATTTCATTGATTTAAAAAGCCCTATTGCCCTTACAAATCACACAAATACAACTATATTGCAAAATATGGCTAGGGAAAATTATTTTCTATCACCACCAGAGAGAGGATTTTATTTATGGGATTGGAGAAATGCATCATAAAAGATAAGATTGTATTGTCAGTGTGCAAAAGTTGCAACAAACTATGACACCATCTCTTGCAAAGGCTCTTCATTCTATCTTGCAGGGGATATCAATATATTTCGTTTTGATAGAGATGCTAATACATTGAAGCGATATATATTTACAGGCGAATTTGGTGATATGTATCTTAGAGGTATCGATACTTCATTTCGATATATTCAAGCTTGTAAAGTGCCAGATGATGAAGAATATGATGAGAAGGGGCAATGCTTTCTTTTTGACATA
>NZ_NHYN01000042.1 GCF_003288845.1 Helicobacter monodelphidis
ATCTTTGCTACTGATAGCTTAATAGCTGGGATAGATATTAGTTGGTAAGTGTCCTAATATTATTGGAGAGCCAACCTTACACTTTCGTAAATTATAAAACAATATTTATATATAAATATAAATATAAATATCTTAGAGTATCTTAATATAAGTAATTAAATTTAAATATATATTTTTATATTTAAATATATCTATTAACATTTAAATATAGTTTTATATTAATATATATAATTTAATATAATAATATATATGAATTATATTTGTTTTTATGTATATATAAGTATTTTTAATTATAAAATAATATTTATATATGAATATAGATATATTAAAGTTTATTAATATATATTTAGATTTAAATATATAAATACATTTCATTTATGATATTAAATTATGATAAATTTATGTTTAATATATTAATATATATAATTAAATTTAATTATATAAAAGATAGTGAACGGTGGTTTATAGTTAGGCGGTTTATTTAAGATTCATGTAGGAAGAATTTGATCAAAATAAAATTCAAAAATTTTAAAAATTTGGGAATTTTTATTGATTTTTCTCGCTTATTTTTGTTATTTTCATAAAATTTCAATATTACCTTTTAAAAGCATTTTTATCGTCATATTTTTAAAAATAATATTTTAAAGCCATAATAGTATTGTTTTATTATTAAAGTGTCTTATTTTTGCTTTAAATTGTGTTTATGGGTGTATTGAATTATTATTTTTGGTTAATTTGTGCTTGTTGTTCAAAAATTAAAAATTTCTAGTGGCTTGGGAAAACAATACGAACACAAATAGATTAAGATGTAAAAAAAACGCTGAAAACCCCTTGTTTAGGTGCTTGTAGCGTTTTAAAATTCCCACCAGTGGGAATTTCTGTCCCACCAGTGGGAATAGCTCTCCCACCAGTGAGAATTCCCATTTGGGAATAATTATTCTATTTTAAGGGAAATATTAGGATTATTAAGGTAAATTTTTCTAAAAGTTTCAGAAAAATGGAAATTTTTCATATTCAAGGAGAGTTAAAATGAACCGAAAAATTAAAAATCTTGAAAAGGAAATAGAGTATTCCTCAAAACTTTATAATAAAGTCGTTGAAGTAAAAGATAGTAAGACGGGCGAGGTTACTTCTGAAACTTCATCATTTGTGCGAAGAGAAAAAACAAGAGATGATTTTGTAAAGCTTTTTGTGCAAAATATCGACTTTGTAAACAAAAATCTTTCTGACTCTGCACTGAGAGTTCTTTTGGCAATGATGAAATTCATTAATTACCAAAATATTTTTGTCTATAATCAAGAGTTTGTCTCTTATTTTGAAAGAAATAAAATTTTAGGAAAATCTAGTGTCTATCGAGCTTTTCAGGAGCTAGAAGAAGCTCAAGTGATTATAAAATTAGGAGACGATTTAAAACGAGAATACGATATGCTTGTAAAGAAGGCATATATTATTAATCCAAATATCGTTGGTAAAGGTTCTTTTATGGATATTAAAAAACTAAGGAGAACAATTGTTCAAGATTTTGATTTTGTTAATTTTGAGCTGTCTCAGAATATTACTACAGAAACGATTTATAAAGATCTTGATGAGATAATTAACAATCCAAGTGCTTTCGTGATAGATTCTGTCGTTGAGGAACAAAGCGAAAACGGAAATATTGAGCGAATCATAACAATTGCAGAGAAAAACGACAATTATGATAATGAAATAGAGGAAACAAAAGAAACTTTAAATCTTTACAGAGATGATGATTATTCTGTGCAAGAACATGAAAAAAGGGAAAAAGAGGTTTTAGAATTAAAATTGAAGTTAGCGAGAGAAGAAAATCACAAAGCAGAATTAGAAATTAAAAATAAAGAACTTTCAATTCAGCTTTTGCAACTACAACAAAAATAAGTGAAAAAGTTACAGTGATTCAGAGTCCAAGAAGCCATAAATCGCAATCTTTTTTAAGAGAGGCAAAATATGCTGTATTTATTTTGGACCAAGAAGAAAAAGAGAATTATTTTTCTCAGCATATAAAAAAATTGCTTGAAAAACGTAAAAATGGAAATAGATTTACAGGAGAAACAAGTGTCAAACAACAGCTTTTAGCAGCATTATCTCAATTAGGAGAAGTGAAAACAGCAAATATTTGGGCAAGGAAGCTTTTGGTTGAAAAATCTGCGATTGATAGCCTAAGAGCAGAAATTGATTCTGCGCTCCGACAAGAAAATATTTTTGGTGTAATAGAAATTCATCTGCAAGATGCAGAAATTAATTCTTCTCATATTCAATTTGTAGGTATAAAAGCTCATAGAGCTGAAGAGATTATTGCAGAAATTTTACTCCAAAATAGATATGAGGACAGCTTTTTGAGTGCGATTGGTAGAGATATAAAACCAAAATATGAGCCTAAGGATTCTTTACAAGAATTAGTGCAAGAATCCTTAGAGGAAAAAAATGAATATACCCATAAAAATCCATTATCGGAAATCAAAAAAATTAAAAATATATTAACAAAAAACCTTAAAAAAATTTTTTCAAATACAAAATTAGGCAATAGTAAAAACAAGAAAAAAAGGCTATTTTCGAATTTGAGTAACGATGAGATTTTAAGTCTTTTGAGGAGGAGAAGATGAATGTGTGTAAAAAATGATTCAGATTAAATTAAGGTAAAGATAGTTAGAATGCCAAGAATTTGAAAGCCTAAAAATGGAGATATTGATAATGATAAGTAATGGCATTAACGGTGTCGGGGGGGGGGGGGCAACCTTAACCAACCCTTAAAAAATTCAGATGTAGTCTACAAGTGGTTTTATTCTGAAGATTCGTTTCACTACCAAAGATTATTACAACATCAAGAACCGCCGTTCTTATTTTTTCCTACAAAGGAAGATATCCGTAAAAGCTTTACAAATGCAAAGCCTTTTTCTTGCATAGCTCCATATTATCCACCTCCAGAATTTGAAAAACTATTTACTATTGAAGACTTGCCTAATTGCTATGGCATACGCACTACTCAAGAATTCACTTCAAAGATAAGCGAGAAAGATGCCCTAGAAAGTCGCTTAGGATTATCTGTAATTGACTCTCCGTTTACGCTTGAGGCAATCGGTGGAGCAACTTTGTTAAAGCAATGGACAAAAAATCTTTTGAAAGCGGAAGAAAATGGCTATAGAGCAAAAGGTGTTTTTCTAGTTGGAATTCCTGGAACAGGAAAAACATTTTTTCCGAAATGCTTTGCAGGAGAAACGAAAAGACTTCTTATCCAGCTTAATCTTACTCTAATTATGGAATCAGAACAGCCAATCCGCAAACTCAATCAAATTTTTGAATATTTAAGCAATCGGTGTCGTGAATTTCCAAATGAAAAATATGTGCTATTAATTGATGAAATTGAAAAAATGATTGGAAATGCAGAGCCAATCGAAAAACGAATGCTAGGACGCCTACTGACTGTTTTAAACGATATTAACACGGAAGCAAGCGAATATGAATTTAATGCCATATTTTTTGCCACAGCAAATAATTTAGGCTCAATATTAGTAAATAATCCAGAATTTTTAAGACGTGGCCGTTGGGATGAATTATTTTTTATCAATTTGCCTACAATTGAATCCGCAAAAGAAATATTTACCATCTACGCAAAGAAATTTTCTTTGCAAGATATTTTTTTAGAGTATGAAATAGAGCAATTAATGTCTGATATTGCTCATGCTTATCAGGATCGTAATAATCAGGCAAGTAGGTTTCCATACACAGCAAGTGAGATTGAAACTTTTTGCAAAAGATTAGATTTTATGCGTAAAGCAAAAGGTTCTGTTGGTGTTGAAGAAATTGATGAATGTATCAAAGCCGTTATTCCTATTGTCGTTTCTGCAGAAGAAGGTATCAATAAAATGGCGGCACAAAAAGAACTTTTTGTAGAAATCTAAAAGAAAAGGAGCAGAGGTATGAATCTACAAGTGTTTGAGAATGAGAATCTAGGAAGTATTAGAGTGTTAGGCAATAATGAGAATCCTCTCTTTTGCCTAAGGGATATTTGTGAGGTGTTGGAGATAAGTAATACTTCTGATGTTAAAAATGCAATAAAAAGGGAATTTGGAGATGGGGTAGATTTAATCTATCCCATCACTGCTAGTAAAGAAACAATAGAATCAGACTCTGATAATGGGGTCGATTTAATCTACCCCATCAAAGACAGCTTGGGCAGAGAACAACAAGCCACCTTCATCACAGAGCCACAACTCTACTTTGTGCTTATGCGAAGCGACAAACCTAAAGCAAAGCCATTTAGGCAATGGGTTATTAGCGATGTCCTTCCCTCCATCCGCAAAAGTGGAGGTTATTGCAATAAGGACGAAATGTATGTTTTTTTCTTACGAGAAAAATTAAGACTCTTGAAAGAAGCGAATGATGATAAAGAATCAATGTTGAATCTTTTTCAAGATGTTCTTGATTATTGGAAAAACCATTTGGATAAGAAGGATAGTCAATGAGTTCTATAAACAATGATGTTAACAAATTTTTACACTTACTGAGTTCAAGCAAAGAAAATAGAGTAACACCTATTCAAAAAGTAGAAAA
>NZ_NHYN01000043.1 GCF_003288845.1 Helicobacter monodelphidis
GCTTTTAAGAGAATCAAGAGTTTTCAAAGGTGAAGGTGAGTTTAATGCACAAGTTGCAGGAGCATTCTATAAAGAAGGCTTAGGGGATATTGATTTAGTTTGGGGAAATGAGAAAATGGGATTAAGGCATATTTTGGAAAAACATAGCAAAGAATTCAAAGATATTGCAAGTGAGATAAACGAGATTATGGAAAAAGGCATAATAGACACTCATATAGAAAATAACAAAATAGCTATAAAAACTAATAGACATACATTAATTTTAGGCAATAAAAAGGATAACAAATTTATTATAACTGCTTACCGAGATAGCAGAAATAAAAAGTTGGATAATCAGCAGACAGGTGTCGGTGCTAATTTAACTAATGAACCGCTGGATTCTAATCCTCTATCATTAAACCAACACTTCAATTCTACCACAAATAAAACCCATATGCAAAGAATCTAATCAAAGCGAACAATCGGATATAAGAGAAGTTAAAGAAAAATCTAAAGATAAACTTTTAAACCACAAAGACACTCTATCACAAAAAACACAAAAAGAAATCTTTAATAAGTAATTAAGCCTAAAAGAAGAGTTAATGTTGGATGACTCGAAAGGCTTTTTGTTTATGGTTTAATAAGCTAATTCCTAACCTAAGTAACTTTCATCCACGCTCTAAAATATTTAAACTTGCGTTTATGCCTCTATGTATTATATATCGCATTGACATTCAAACACTCTATTTTTTAGCGCTAGAATCTCGTATATTTTCCATATATGCTATAGGTTTTACTTATATATTATGGATTTACTCTTACAAAGAATTTGCTATTATGCTCTTGTTTATACTTTAAGTGGCGGTCTTTTCTCCAAGCCCATTGTCATAAGTGCATTGTCCAAAAACATACAAATCATTCTTTTCATCTAGCACAAAACCAGCCCCCTCGTAAGGTGCAGGTGCAAAGTCTTTGACATTCTCAATACTTTCACCATCGACTTTCCGCACTTCAACAAAAATGTTCTGATTTATTGTGTTGCTTTGTGAAAGGTTGTATTTACCATGTATACCCTGCAACTCTTAGCCTTTTATCTTCTGTGAGGGCGTAAGCTGTGCCGACATAAGTATTTAAAGCCCTGCACATTGAAGCCTTGATTTTAAGCATTTTGAAAGAATGAGAAATTTTTTGCTATCTAATTTAACTCCGATTTTTTCGGTAGGCACAATGCTGTGATGAGAACCACTGCCATTAAAATAGCTACATAGATGAAAAAGCCATTTTCAATTTCTGCATTTTTGAATTGTAATGCCACCCACGAAGCAGAGCCACCAAATATTGCATTTGAGATAGCGTAGCCTAGCCCTGTGCCGAGTGCACGCACATGCTCTGGGAAGAGCTTTGCCTTGAAGATTCCAGCTACCGAAGTATAGAAGCTTAGCATTACGAAAAGTGCCACGATGAGGGCGAAAACAAACGTGGCATTGTGGATATTTGCATTAAGGAGCATAAAAATAGGATAGATTCCAAAGAGTGCGAGAATTGCGAATATGATAAGTGAAGTCTTATGTCCTATTTTATCTCCAAGTAGCCCAAAGAGAGGTTGAAATATCATTAACACAAAAAGTGCAATGAGAAAGACATTGTTTGCTAATGTCTTATCCATGCCTGCATTCACAATAAAAATCTTTGTATAAGTTGTGATAGTATAAAATGCGAGTGATCCTCCAGCCGTAATACCTAACACGAGCAAGAATGGTTTGTAAGATTTCAGCAAGGCTTTGAGTGTCCCTCTATCTTCGTGCTTGTGGAGTTCAGTAGCACTCTCGTCCATAACATTACGCACAAAAAGTGAGCCAAGTGCTAAAATTCCCCCGATGATGAAAAGAATCCGCCACGCATACGCACTCATTTCCTCTTCAGTAAAGATGAGAAGCATAATGCTGATACTCGCCACTGCTAGAAGCTGACCGCCAATAAGCGTAACATACTGAAATGACGAATAAAATCCCCTTTTACCCTCTGTGGCAAGCTCGGAGAGATAAGTCGCGGCGATTCCATATTCACCACCCACGCTAAGCCCTTGAATGAGACGAGCGATAAGAAGCAAAATGATAGCCAAATCCCCCACACTATCCTTACTCGGTAGTGTTGCGATGATAAAAGAACCAAGTGCCATCAAGATAACAGAAAAAACCATTGATTTTTTACGTCCGACTTTGTCCGCTAGAGAGCCAAAAATCCACGAGCCAATGGGACGCATAAAGAATCCTGCGGCAAAGATTCCAAAGGCGTTGATTTGTTGAATTGTGGGATTATCAGAGGTAGTAAATGTATGGGCAAAATATATTGCAGTAAATGCGTAAATATAAAAATCGAACCATTCTACAAGATTCCCACTGCTGGCTGCGATTATAGAGCGAATTTTTTGTGTGCGCGTGAGATTTGAAATATTGTGTTTTTTCATTAAATTTTCCTATTATAAAGAATGTGAAAAATAATTCCTTGTCTAGTATATAATAATTTAGTAATTTAAAAGATTTCTTTACTTAAAATATCTATGATTTTAATCATAAATGTTACTAAATATTACAAATATGGTTTATTAGAATACAGTTGTGAATTTATGAAACAAAACTCTAACACAAATTCCAACGGCTCACTTCAATATATATGATTATTTTTATTTTCTCTTATCTTTTTAAGTAAAAATGTTTTTGTGTTCCTCTCACAAATGTGGGTTTCGTTGCCTGTGGTATATAGTTTACTGCTTGAAACTTATTAAGAAAGTGAAGAATTAATGACCTAGCGTGTAGATTAAATAGCCTGTATCGGAATATTGCCAGATATTCAAAGTGAAAACCCGATAAATGCGGTGATGGAGAGTTATATCAAATCGCTACTTAATTTGTTTCTAAATAAAGCGGGGAGAAAGAATAATTGTAGAAAATTTGATAAAATAAAAATATAATAATTTAAAAACAATACTTTATGTTATGTATTTTGTTTTTGTGGTGGTGGCATAATCGTTGGTAATTTAGAATCAGTGGGTGGTTTTGTATTGGTTTGAGGTGGAGGAGGATTTGGTGTAGTTTGCTTTGGCATAATCGTTGGTAGGTCTTTATCAAGAAGTGGGATAGAATAGGTCGGTGGTAATGTGGGTTGGGGTTGTTTGGTAGACGGTTTCATAAGGGTTGGTAATTCGTGTGGTGGTTTTTGAGTAGGTGAAGGGTAGGGCGGATTACTTGAATGTTGCTTGATTCTTCCAGTTTTTGGTTTTGGTCTGTAGGGTGGCTTAAACTCTCTTGGTACAGGTGGTAACGAAGGGTCAAAAGCAGGGTAGCCTAATAAAATACACTTATTGTAACGCGGTAGGACACACATCGCATAAAGGTTTCCACCTTCACCAATATGGTGCAAAGTCTCTAAATAACGAATGTCAAAGTTTAAAAAAGCAGAATTTGTATCAATGGAAACACCACCAAGCTCGCTGAAGCGGATATTTCCAATAATTTTATCTTTTAGGACAACAAGTGCCCCTTCTTGATTTAAATCTTCTCGTTTTTCTTTTGCAAATCGGTGATAAGCCTTGTGTGTAATTGTTTTGCGTCCGCGAAAAAGGACAAAATCCTCATCTAACGCCTTTTGTTCAATACGTTCTAAGAATTCATCCCAAGTCATTGTTGCATTACTGAATGGACGTGCAATAAAGGTGATTTCTTTGCTAAAAATTGGGGCAGAAAGGACGAATGGGCATAAGATAAATGCCCATTTTTGTGTTATTTTTATCATAAGGCCACCTTCGTAAGTACTTTTTGTGTTTTAAGCAAAAAGTAATCCAAGTTTAGCAAGTTAAGATTTTTTAAAAAACAACTTTGTGTAAATTTTTACTGCCCCTATTGCTTTAGGATGGATTCTACATTTACATATTTACTAAATCATTCACATATATTTAAATATGTCCGTTCAACCTTCCTTCTTCCTTACAAGACAAATCACGAATTTGGTGCAACAATCTATATTGTTTGTTTTTTATTATTTCTGTCATTGCAAAAGGCTTTATGCTTGTAGTAAGCTATCTATTTATTCTAAAGAGAATCCAAACCTTTATTTTTGGATTTTAACCCTTAACCTTAGGCAATCCACACATTCCTACTCTTATCAATACGCTCTAGGATAACATTTCCACTCTACTTCTTTGGCAACAAATTGTCCACCAGCAGCTG
>NZ_NHYN01000044.1 GCF_003288845.1 Helicobacter monodelphidis
ACAATCTCTAAAAAACAATACACAAAGAATAGGCGTAGAATTAGATTCTCTCACTGCACATTTTGCAAAACAACTCCAACCTAGCACAGAAATATTCCATCAAAACTTTAAAGATTTTGAAGATAGCTTTGGTTTTGACTTAGTCATCGGCAATCCACCTTATGGAAGCACACAGATTGATGGAAAAATGATAGTCAATTATTTCATAGAAAAAGGAATTGACTTACTGAAAGAGAACGCAATCAGTATTCAAGTCGTTTCAAGTCGCTTTTTAGACAATCCAAAGAATGCTTTTGCAAGAAAGGCTATTGCTGAAAAAGCAGAATTATTAGGAGCAATAAGGCTACCTAGCGACACATTTAGCGGAACAAATATCGCTACAGATATTCTTATTTTTCAAAAGTCAGGCAGACAAAACTATAACTTTCTCACTGCAGAAAAGCAACAGGAAGGTTTAGAGCTTAATTCTTACTTCATACATAACAGAGACCATATCTTAGGCGATTTACAGACTACAAAAACAAGATTTGGGGAAAGGTGGCAAGTGAATGGAAACCTAGAAAAATTACCTGCTTTGCTTGATGAAATCCTAAGTAAAGCAGATAGTTTTTCAGATTCTCACTTTGCACAAAAGCAATTCAAAGAACAAATGCAATTCTATGATGAATATGCAACGATTTATGACTGGAAGGTAGTTAATGGTGAGTTTTACCAAAAGCTAGAAGCAGATTCCTATACCAAAGCAGATTTACGCAACTTTTTGTCTCTTAATGAAGACTTCAAGAGCCTTTCTAAAGCGAAACAAGCAAAGATAGAAAAAGAAATTAAAAATGCTCCAAGAATGATTGAACTCTATGAGCAAATGCGTTATTATCTCCAATCACTCAAAAAGCTTGAAAAGCTAGACTTGCATCCAGAACAAATGGAGCTATACAGAGAAGAGCTGAATACAACTATCAAAGAATTCAACAAAGAATTTGGAAGTATTGAAAAAAACACACTTTTAAAGAAGCTATTTGAAGCAGAAGGCAATTACTACCTTATCAAAAATATTGAAAACACAGACATTCTAAAAGGAAGAGTACATTTTCCATATATTCCACCTAGCAAAGCAAACAATATCAATGATGCAATGAGTATTGCTATCTCACAAGGCAGAGTTACGCAGGAGTATTTAGAATCTCTCTTAGGAAAAGAGAAACTAGAAGAAGCGTTTGTGAAAGGAGAAATATTCAAAGACATAGACGACAAACTCTATTCAAGAGATGAGTTTTTAAGCGGAAATATCGGTGAAAAGATAGATGCACTAGAAGAGCTAAAAGACAAAGATAGCTACCAAACAAATGCACTCAATGCGCTCAAAGAAGCATTACCAAAACAAAAGGAGCTAGAAGAGATTGATTTTAGCCTAGAGTCTAGCTATATTCCAAAAGAGGTTGTGCAGAAGTTTTTAAGAGGCTATGGAGTAGAGGCAGTTTATGACCCCAAACTCCAAAAATGGATTTTTGAAAATGAAGGCAATGCAAGTTTTATCAATAAATTTAATGTGTATTCTAATGTGATTCGCACAAAAACAGCAATTCAAATCCTAGATTCTATTCTTAATCACACGCATCTAAACTTTAGCGGTAGAGTCAAAGGTGTGATGACAAGCGATGAAGGAGCAAAAATCACAGCAACAATGAAAATGAATGCACTCAAACAAGAATTCAGAGAAGCAGTTTTTAAAGACAAGGATTTAGGCGAGGCAATCAAAGACAACTACAATCGTATCTTCAACAGAAATACGCCAATCAAGACACAAAAAATTCATTATCCCTTCTTAGGAAGCAATAGTGATATTGTTTTACGAGATTATCAAAGAGAGGCGGTATCAAGGATAATTGCACAAAAAAGCACATTAATTGACCATAGCGTAGGAGCAGGAAAAACCTATACAATGGCAACTGCAGCTATGGAATTGAAACGATTAGGATTAAGCAAACTTCCTTTAATCACAGCGCCAAACTACATTGTCCCGCAATTTATCAAAGAGTTTAAAACGCTTTACCCTCATGCAAATATCCTGCAAATCAGCGGTGATAAAAAGCAAAGAGCAAAGCAACTTAGCTATCTAACACATGCTAAAGATATAGATGTTGTCTTCATGCCTCATTCTGTGCTTGAAATGGTAAAACTAAGCCCTAAGAAACAAGCAGAATTTTTAGAACAAGAACTCAAACATTTAGAAGATATATTGAGACAAGCATATACAAAGAAATCAGAAAAAGCACTCTTGAGATTCATAGAAAACAAGCGGGTTAATTTGAGATACAAAATTAACGATTTACTGCAAACAAGCGCAAACAAAGGCGTTGAAAAAAATATTAACTTTGATGATTTAGGCATTGATTCTATCTTTGTTGATGAGGCACATTATTTCAAGAATCTAGCCTTTATTTCAGAACACAGAGACATAAGAGGATTTGGGAATGCAAAAGGTTCAGGTAGAGCAATGGATTTGTATCAAAAAATTCAGTATCTTCAAGAAAATAATAGCAAGATTGTTTTAGCCACAGGCACACCTATTTCTAATTCTTTGCTAGAAGTCTACCATCTTTTTAGAATGCTTGATAATCAGGCTTTGAAACAAAAAGGAATTCAAAATGCAGATTCTTTCATATCTGTATTTGGAGATATTAGCACAGAGCTAGAAGTGAAAGCAAGTGGAAGATTCAAAGAAACAACGAGATTATCGCATTTTAAAAGCATTCAAGAGCTTAGTAGCTTTTACTCTCAATATGCACATTATGTTGATGTAAAAGAAGAAATAGCATTACCGAAATACAAACTCAATCAAGTCATAGTCAAACAAACACAACACCAAGCAGACTATATGCAAACGATTTTAGAAAGGGCAAAAAAGCTAGAGGAAGGAAGGGTTGACCCAAGAGAAGACAATTTCTTGAAGCTCACAAGTGATGCACTCAAAGCGGCTTTAGATATGCGACTCATTGATAAAACATTACCCGATGACCCAAAAAGTAAAGTCAATATTGTCAGCAAAAATATCACAGAGCTTTACAAGCAAACAGAGAAGCACAAAGGAACACAGCTTGTCTTTTTGGATAAATCTGTGCCAAGCAACACAGATAAAACCTTAAGAGAAAAATACAATCGATTAATCAATGATGACACAGAACAAGCTTATTTAGATTTAGAAAAACTAGCAAACGAGAATGGATATTCTAGTCTTGAAGAGCTAGAGCTAAGCTTTTCATTTAGTCTTTACGATGATTTAAAAGAAAAACTCATCAAGCAAGGAGTAAAAGAAAATGAAATTGCATTTATACACGATTACAAAACAGACAAAGAAAAGCTAGAATTATTTGAGAGAGTCAATGCAGGAGAGATTAGAGTTTTAATCGGTAGCACTCAAAAGATGGGAGCGGGAATGAATGTGCAAAAAAGAATCGTAGGACTTCATCACTTTGATGCGGCATGGAATCCTGCAGACTTAGAACAAAGAGAGGGTAGGATATTGCGATGGGGTAATTTAATCATTGAGTTAGACCCAGACTTTGAGCTACAAATCTACCGCTATGTTACAGAAAAATCAGGTGATGCTATCTTTTACCAAAAGCTTGAACAAAAGGCAACAGCGATTAAGGCATTTAGAGGGGGCAGTATTGAATCAGCTCTAGCTGATATGGATGTGATTAGTTACTCTGAACTCAAAGCACAAGCAACAGGAGATACAAGAATCATTGAAGAAGCAAACCTAAAAAGAGAGATTAAACATTTAAGACTCGAGAAAGAAAGCATTTTAAGGCAACAAGAAAGGGAAAAAGAGGAAAAAATCTTTGCTGAAAATCTTATCTTATCTCATCAAAAGATAAT
>NZ_NHYN01000045.1 GCF_003288845.1 Helicobacter monodelphidis
ATCTCTGCTACTGATAGCTTAATAGCTGGGATAGATATTAGTTGGTAAGTGTCCTATTATTATTGGAGAGCCAACCTTACATTTTTGTAAATTATAAAACAATATTTATATATAAATATAAATATAAATATCTTAGAGTATCTTAATATAAGTAATTAAATTTAAATATATATTTTTATATTTAAATATATCTATTAACATTTAAATATAGTTTTATATTGATATATATAATTTAATATAATAATATATATGAATTATATTTGTTTTTATGTATATATAAGTATATTTAAATTATAATATATTTAAATATTTAATTATAGGATGCTTAATGAATGCAAAATTAGGACAAATTTGTGGTAGCTATAACTTCACATTAACGCTTTATGGAACTTCTGGTGCAATATTCAAAAATATGCCTCAACGCAGTAGCATTATTCAAGATTTAATTCTTGATGCCTATGAAGATGGCTCTTTAGATAGGATTGTTAAACGTAGGCTCGGTGTAGGTTTAGAAACTTTTTTAAATGAATTTAATCTTAATTCAGTGAATCTAGTTTCTAAAGTAGATGAAAATATTGTAAAAAATGAGAATAAAGAAACAAAAAAGATTACTTCTGATGAAAGTAATTCTCTCTCTTTACCATCGTCAATTGGCAATAGTTCAATAAATAGTAACTCTTCTGCTAATAGCAAAGATGATTTTAATTTCTAGGAGGTAGATAATGAAAAAGTTGGGTCTTGATGTTGGTTTTGGTCATACAAAATATGCCTTTTTCAATGATAAGCAAGAAATGGTTTTAGGGAAAATTCCGAGTGTGATTGCATTTGCAAATGTTGAAAATACTGAAGTTGATGAAGATGATCAATTAGTTAAGTTTGAAAGACAAAATTTCTATGTTGGAGATTTTGCTCTAAAGCAAAACACAAAGGATATTATTGAGCTAACAGAGTATTCAGAACTTCGTAAGTATAGCCCTTTACTTTTATTAGAAGCTGCTCAATTTTCTCATATTAACCTTGATGAATTTCCCATCATCAATAGTGCACTTTCTCCAGCCCATAAGAGTTACATTTCAGATTATCGTGAACGCCTATCGAGCTTTGAAAGTAATGGAAAACATTATAAATTTGATGTTTCTATTTTACCTCAAGGTGTTGGAGCGGTCAAGGCATTAGAGTATTTTGCACAAGAAAAACAAGAAAATATGCCAAAAGATTATCTTGTTATCGATATTGGTTTTAATACAATTGATATTATTTTTGTCTATGATGGTAAAATTCAAAAAAGGAGAATCAATGAAAAGCATTCCTTTAAACAAAAAGGTGTAATGACAATTGCTACAATGATGATCAAAAAGATTGAAACAGATTATAAACGTGCAATTACACTCAAAGAAGCTCTTAGGGTTATTCTTAGCGGAAAGTATACCTTGAGAGGAAATGAATATGATTTATCGCAAGATATACAACAATTTAAAAAACTTTACACAGACGATATTATGCAACTCCTAGAAACTTACTATTCTAATGAGCTAGATAAGATGGATGAGATTCATTTTGTTGGTGGGGGTGGTTATTTCATTGATGAAAACTACACCAACCATATCAAAAAACATAAAAATAGTGAATATTTCAATGTTATAGGAAATCTGCTATATGAAAAAGAATAGGTGAGGAATTATAAAGGCTTATATAGAGAATCAAGGATAATCGGCGTTAGCTGATAAGCATTCATTCCAAAGGCTAAAGACCTTTAGGATTTCTGCTAGAGATTGGTTAAAATTAAGCTTCAATTAAAAACTAATCAGCTACCTAGTATCAATATCTTAGAGAGAGGATTAAAGTCGTTTGGGTTAGGAATTAGCCTATTAGACACTAAACAAAAAGCCTTTCAAATTAGTTAAGGTTGCTTAGCTTTGTTAGGAAGCCCACACTTCTTAAGTGGGGGTAATTCACGAAAATTTACATAATGAATGCTAAACTTACAAAAACAAAAGGAGTCAATATGCCTTATCCCTTACTTGGAACAAAAATTGTGTTAGATGAAGAAAAGATTTTAAGAGAAGATATTTATGACCTAGAAGACTTCAAAGCAACGATTGATAGAATGGCAGAAAAATGTAATCTCACAAAGATTGATGAATACACTTATCATTCAACAAGAGATAGAATGGCTTTAAGTAATATAGGTGTATTTGTGCATTGCAAATTAGTGGAGTGCGATTGGTTTACAAAGAATGTTAAAGAGTGGGTGTGGATTGATGAAGGAGAAGGAAATAAGGATTTGATTCAAAGCTTTAAAAAACGCAATGAGGGTGTATGGAATGAATGAAGCCAGATTCAGAAAAGCGATCCACTTTGATTTAAGCACAAATGAACTCAAGAAATTCTTTGCAGATACAAGGAAGCCTTATAGTCAGATCAAACAATTTATGCTCAAAAATGGCTTTGAGCATAGTCAATATTCAGGCTATATCTCCAAAGAGCCAATGGATCGCAATGATATTTCTAATATAGCGAAAAAACTTGGTAGAGCTTTCACTTGGTTAGAATCCAGTATGCAAAGAATGCAAGTTACAAATGTTGATGAATTTCAATTTGATGTTGAAACTATTGTGAGAGAAAGTGCAAAAATGACAGAGACGCCACCAAGAAGCAAACAAGGATTAAGGAATAGGAGGAAGTAATATATTTATGAAATTTTAGGCAAGAAAACCTTCGCCTCTTAGGCGGAGGATGAATTGCCACTCACCGTTAGAAATCTAGCTCTCCTTTTTGTTGTTTTGTTTGGAGTTCTAAGGCTCTTTGTAGGATTGGATCTTCTGTGGATTGTGGTATAATGTCATCAGTAGTTGATGAAAGTGAGTTATCACCATTCGCGCCCATCTGAGCTTGACTTGGAGTGTGGAGAGAGAGGGCGTCTCCACCATCACCTACGATATTTTCTTTTGCTCGTCTTTCTAATCGTCTAAAATCTCGCTCTCCTTTCTTGTTAGCGTGAAAAATCTCATTTGTTCCCCTATCATTTTTAATACCAATATCACCGTTCCTACAAACCTATAAAATCATATAAATAGATATAAAAATCTATAAATAGGATTTTTGTTGTATTCCTGTCTCAACCTTGCTAGTTACAATGTTATTTATTGCTAAATGACATTGCAGAGCTGTCAAGTCCTCAGGCGTAAATTCGGCTTGAACTAAGCCTATTTTGTTTTTAGCATAATTTAGTAGATTCAAACTTGCATTAAAATCTCTATCTAAACTAATTCCACAACTATTACAAATATAAATTCTATCTTTAAGAGTGAGGTTTTCTTTAATACTTCCACAATTAAAGCAAGTCTTAGAGCTAGGATAGAATCTATCTGCTTCTATAACTTCTCTTTTGTAATAATTACTTTTATATTGTAATTGCCTTTTAAATTCATAAAAGCTTACATCACTGATTGCTTTTGCTAATTTATGATTTTTAAGCATACCACTTACATTTAAATTTTCAATCCCAAAATAAGCATAATGCCTTACCAAGCTAGTTGTTAGCTTATGTAAAAAATCACTTCTAACATTAGTAATTTGTCTATGTAATCTACTAAGCTTTAAAGATTGCTTTAAATAGTTATTAGACTTCTTAATGCCAGCTAATGCTTCACCTTTTGTTTTCGGGTGTTGCTTTTTGCTTAATTGCCTACTAACTCTTTTAAGCTTTCTTGTAAGCTTAGCTAATGGTTTAGGTGCTTTAACACTTAAGCCATTAGATAAACATACACAGGATTTTAAGCCTATATCTATTCCTAAACCTTGTTTGGTTTGCATAGATGATTTATGCGTTTTA
>NZ_NHYN01000046.1 GCF_003288845.1 Helicobacter monodelphidis
TAATGTTGAAGAACCAGAATCTGCTGAAACTACCGCATTGAAGGTATCATCGCGTTCTGTTCCTGTATAAGCAGTAGTACCTGCAGTAAGACTGAAAGTATTTATTTTATAAAATGCCTTAAAATAAGTTTCTATAGGATTAAAAATTTTTAATTTTAAAAATATCCTACAGAAATCCTACAGAAATCCTACAAATCTGTAGGACTTTTTAAAAAGTATTGTAAAAAATTTTAGTAAATTTTTACTTATGTAGTTAATTTTTGCTTAAAAGAAATCCATCATTTTGCGAACATATGATATAATGAATATACCAAGTTTCATCTTGCGTTCTCTAGACTCTTTTATAGAGAATTTAGCTTTAGCATTGTGCTATCATCTCTAAATGCACTATATTAGTAGTTGTGGCTATGGATATAGATAATGAATAGGTAAATCTATTCAATTTTTAACATAAAGGAAACATAAAAAATGAAAATTCAAAATATCGCAAAAACCCTTATTTTTGTATTTTTACTTACTGGAATGAGTTATGCACAAGAGGGTAAAGGTCAAATTTTTGGCACACAAACACAGCACACGACGCAATCTCTGAAATCTACAATGGATTATGCGTGGGTAACTCTACCAGCAAAAGCAACCGGTCGTAAGCCATTTAGTGGATTTTTAAAGGATATTCCTAACACAAAAGGTAAAGTTCCTGTTGTCATCTTTATGCATGGCTCATCTGGAATTAACGACGCAATCAAGCAATGGCAACAATGGGCGGCTCAAACTATGCAAATCGCGACAATCACGCCAGATTCTATGCGACTTGAGGATAGAATGACTTACCAATCGCCCATTCCAAAGGAAGAATATGAGAAAATCCATACCCTTAGGCAGTCAGAATTACAAAATGCTATCCAAGTTACAAAAGATTTAAAATGGGTTAATAAAAAATATATTATATTAGCTGGAACAAGCGAAGGTGCGGTAAGTATTGCACGATATCAAATGGCAGAAAATGCACCAAAAGAAGTAGCAAGAATGATTTTTAGTTGGTCGTGCGAAGATAATTATATGGTAAACGAAAGCAATTCCCATATTCCAAACGATATTCCAACACTAAACATTATGAGTTCTACCGACAAGTTTTTTTCACCAAGTAACCCATATATAGGAAATGAAAAAGCTTTAGGGCATTGTGGTGTAGCCCTACAAGATAACAAAACTTCATTAGTGATACTTATGCCAAATGCACCGCACACATTATTTAATCTTGATAGTGCAAGAGATATTACACAAAGTTTTTTAAAGAAAGTTATAAATTTAAAGTAATATTTCTAAATTCTCCCGCACAGGGAGAGTACAACAAGATTCCAAGCGATGATAGTTATTGTCTATCAAGCTAAACTATCTATTTTCGCCTAAAATAGCTTTGTAAAGGGCTTTCTATAGTAAAAATACCTATCAAAGCCAATAATATTGAGCAAATCAATAATGTAAAAATATATCCAAAGCTAGTCGACTGCTTTACGCCCAAATAATCCAGTATCCACATAGATGGTGTGTGCGTTAAAAAAATCCCATACGATAAAGCTCCAAAAAAAGAATTATATGGAATTTTTATTTTCTTATTTAATTTTCCTAAACAAAAAAGTGCCAAAATTCCTAAAATAACGCCTAAAATGACTTCACGACTATGAACACCAAGCGTAACTAAATGCCATTTTTGTTGCACAAAAACAAAGCCAACAAACAAACAAAAGATAAAAAATACACCCCAAAAATAACGCCATTTTTCCTTTGTCTTCCTAAACAAAAAACATTCAATAAAATACCCTATCACAAAAATAAAAAAAACTCCAAAAATTAATCGATACCCAAAAATATCGCTATCCAAAACTCCAAACACAGAAGCAATAAATACAAGCAAAGATAGCCCAAACAAAAGCCACAATAAACGCTTAAACATAATGCCTAAACCAAGCAATAAATATGCCTGTAGCTCCAGCCCCAGCGACCAAGTTAAATGATTCAATTCACTTTTTGGAGATTGCAAAACACTCCAATCAAAAAACATATAATAATTTAAAGGAATAATAAAAATATGCCCAAAAAATGCTTTCCAAGAAAAATGTGGCATTCCATAATTGCTTATAAACACAAATATTGCACACACAACCAATGCAAAGGCATATAGCGGGTAAATACGCAAAATTCTATCGCAAAAAAAATCATAAAAAGGATGCGTTTTAACAATAAATATTTTATGAAATAGCCCAGATACAACAAATCCAGCCAACATATAAAATATAATGACGCTCACCACGCCAATATTAATGCCCCAATAATTATTTTGAATATGAGACAAAAGAACACAGAAAGCTAAAAAAAAACGAAAATATCCAAACAAAATTTCCCTTTTTATAAAAATATTACAAATCTATCATTCCCATATAAAAATAAATCTACACTAAAAAAACCCCAGCCATACCCGCCATAACACAACCTCCCCCACAAAATTGCTCATAAAAATATTTTACTCATTACCCCAACACTCTATCCCATCGTGCCTACTACAAAAATAACGCCTTTATGTCCCCATTCTCCATTTCTCGCGCACCAAAACCTTTTTTCTCTTTCACAGATAGGGTTAAACCGCCACATTCACCAAAAACGCATTAACACATTAACGCAAAATCAGCACAAATCAGGCATACATTAACATACATAGCACCCCTATAAGCCCTAACTACAGTCATCAACAAATCGCCAAAATCTCATCTATAAATAAAATAGCTTTATCTTTATTAAATCTCAATACAATCCCAAATAATAAACAAAGTTTGATTCTATTATTCCCCTACTTAGTTTTTCCTTAACAAATTCTAAACAAACTATCACACAAGAGAATGCACTAAGCAAATCCATAGCCAAGCACCAAAACCCCACACAAAAAAGAGAAAAATATCACAAATGAGGGCATATATCAAGCACTACATTATATGGTATATGTTGCCACGATACAAAACTAATGGATACACTCCAACACACTACCAGATTCTTGACTTCCTAAAAAAATTATGTTACAATTACCTGTATTCTAAATAATTGTGAATACTATCGATAGTTTAGTGGCGGATTAATCCGCTTTCAATTTTTCAGTCCAAAAAGGAGGACAACAATTATGGCTATTACAGCTTCTCAAGTTTATGTTGCTTTATTTAATAGAGCGATCGATGGACAGACAAGATCTTCATTCAATGGTATTGCAGGAACACTTGCTTCAGCAGAGGCAGCTTCCATCAAGAATCTTTCTGAAAAAGATTTTGTTATCCTTATTTACAAGAATGCGTTGGGCAAAAGCCTTGCTGATGATACAGAGGGCATCAACTTTTGGGCACAATATGCAGTTGATAACAAATTAAGCAAAGATCAGCTTCTTACAGCAATCTTTAGCGAAATTGAGCGTAAAGAGCAAACAGGCGAATTAACAGCTAACGAAAATATGGCTCTTCAAGTGTTCAAAACAAAAACTCAAGTATCAGACTATGCAGCAGAGACAATCAAAGGACAAGTTCCTGCAGATGACCTTGCTAAATTAACATTTGGTGTAGGGCTTGAAGCAGTTACAGGAGACAATGCAGGCCAAATTCTTGAAGCAATCAAAGAGCAAGTTAATGGCGTTGCAGTAAAATATCCAGTATCAAATCCAGGTGAGACTTTCAGTCTTACTGCAGGTACTACTGCTTATACAGGAACAGAACGCGATGATACCTTCAATGCGGTAGTTTCAGCAGATTCTGGTTCTTCAACATTA
>NZ_NHYN01000047.1 GCF_003288845.1 Helicobacter monodelphidis
ATAAATGCGTTTTATAATGTAAGAAGATACAAATACCTTTGTTATTATTAAATGTAGTTTTTAAGGCTTATAGAGTTAATATAGGCTATGTTTTTGTTTGTAGTCGTTTTTTGTAGCTACGCTATCCCCCACAATCTAGCGTAAGTTTTTTGTGCTTAAGGAGAAACTAAGTGGGGGAATCCTAAAATAATGCGGATTAGTTTGATATGAACTCAAGGAGTTTCTGGAAAAACTCTTTGAGTAACTCTAAGGCTATCATTTTAACGATAAGCTTTAAAGTTTTCTTCATCTTTAACCTCCTTTCTACGCTAGATTGCATAAAAAGAAAGTTACCCCTTAAACACATTCTTATTTTACTGTTTTGACTCTAAAACTTCAATTTATCGCATAATAGGTTTTATATGGACGATTTTAGGCACTTGTAGAGAGATGAAAAGCTTATCGCTCTTTTTAAAAATCATTCCTTATCAAAAAAATTTGTAAGAATATCCATAAATACCTTATTTCTTGCTCTAGCGTCATCTACTAAGGTTTGCATATCTAAAATATAAAAATATGTTTGTAATTCAGGATTATAAGAAAAATACATTTCACCATTTGAAAATATTTTTTTATAGTTATTAATTCTTAATTGTCTTTTAAAATTATCATCTATTGTTGTGATTGTATAATACCATTTTTCTGGTATTTCTTTAAAATGATTATTGATAAAGTCAGCATAATCTGCTATTTGTGTAATAGAATTAATCTTATTTCTATCGATTGTTTTTTTATTTCCGAAAGGTTTTATCTCAATAGTTACAAGTTTTTTCTTTTGTTCAGAATCAAAATATATAAATAAATCTGGTTCTTGATTATCTCCTTCAAATATTTGAATATCTTGACTGATTTGCTTTTTAAGTTCTTTTATTTTTTTATCACTCAATGCTTTTGAAAAACTCATAAATTTATCATCAATAATCCATAAATTGCAATTTTTTAAATCTACAAATGAATCATTATGAGTATATACTTCTCCTTGTGGTATTATGAGATTATGGATTTGTTTTTCATCTGTAATATTGTCTTTTATAAAATTTTGCATTTCATTAATAACAATTTGCCTATTTACAATATATTCAGCTAACTCGATAGAGGAGTTACTCAGTATTGTATTAAATTCATTTTCTGTTAATTCTCTGCCTAATGATTCATATTGCAATTTTCTCAAATCCTCTTTTACTATATCGAGAGTATCATAAGAACTTTTAACATAATCCTTTACAGATAAATACCCAACAGATTTTGCATTAATCTCATTAAATTTGTTTTTAAAGAACGGAAACTTTTTTGTAGCTTCATCAAAACTATTTTTATTTTTTTCTTCCATATCATTAAAAACTTTATTTAGAATTTTTTGTATAACTTCCTTAAGGTGACTTTCTATCTCAAACCAAGTTAGATAGGTTAGTGTGCCTCTTATTTTACTTTTAATTAAAAAATCTGCTCTATCATCATTGACATTGCTGTCCAAATAATCACTTTTTACCAAAAATATATAAGATATTTTTGGTAAGTTAATGTCAAAATTAAAATCTTTTACTTTTATTAAATCAGCACAATAACTACCAATCTTAAGAGCTGTATCACTTTTAGTATGTTTATCTATATAATAAAGAAGCTCAAAATCTGTATTTTTTCCATTAGATTCTATAATTATATTTTGTTTTTCTACTTGAGGGATTTCTATTAGTGATATTTTACCAATAGCCTTATTATCCCTATAAAAATTTATCTCTAAATTATCAAGAAAATTATTTTGTTTAATTAGTATTAGTGTTGGCAAAAGAGATATTCTTATATTTTCCATAAGCTTATCAAATCTATTGGTTTGAAATAGAATCTTTTTATCTTTCTCATATCTTAAATTTTTTAATTCCAATATAGTTTTATTATCATAATTTTCACTTGATTGTTTCACATCAATATAGTTAGTGTCAAGGGTAATTATTTGTTTAAGGCTTTTATAAACTATCTTATCAGTAATTTTCAAAAAACAAAAGCGTCCTGTTCCTTTTGCTCCCCATTTTTCAGCTTTATAATCTGTGCCATATATTTTAAAAGAATTTAAATTGTCAGCAGTAAATCCCTCTCCATTATCTTCAATAATCATTTCATCAATATCACATTCATTTTCAATGAGTGTAGGCATTGTTTTAAATTTGCAATTAATTTGAGTTGCTTTTGCATGTATGGAGTTAGAGATAGCTTCTCTTAATACTCTATCTATTATGTTATCAATAGGAATTTTCTTGATTATTCTTTCAAGATTGATATTTATATTTTCTTTACCCATTGTCGTAACTCCCAAAATATCTCTAAAATGCAATTTTACAATATTTTAGCATTACATTCAATAAGCTATCGTAACAATCTAGCAATCTCTCCAAGATATCTAGCTCCTCGCCTTGCACTTTGGGGAGTAAAAGCTTATCCGCTTTGCTCATAATATCTTTCATTTTGGCGTATCGCTCATTTTAAAATTGGGTAGATATTTTTTCGCAAATTTCTCTATGTCTTTTGTATTAGAGTAAATATTTCTAGCTATTTCATTCTTTAATTCTCTAAAAAATGTTCCATTTGTTCGCTCTAACAAGTCTATTTCAGTCTTCTTAAGTTGGCTTAAAATCTGTAAATATTCCTTATCTACTGCATTTAAGCTCTCTTTTGATAATAAATCTTTTAGCATATATCCAAATTGGCTAAAATCAAGCGGATTATTCTTAGTTTTTATTTTTTTAGGCATTATGAATTCATAATGAATATGATGCTCTTTGAGTAAAGCATTAAATGCATCATAGCTACTTTTAAGCACAGCAGGTTCTATTTCTAATGCTAATTTATAGGCGATTTTCCCTGCGTTTATCTGTGTGTTTTGGATTTTTTTGTTGTCTTTTAGAGTATCTACATTTTTGTACAGGTAATTTGCCATATCGCTAATGTCTTGCTCACTCAAAGGCTCTTTAGTGTAAGTTAGCTTAGCAATTTCGTTGAAGCTTCTATCGCGTGGTTGCGGATAATTTGCCATTTGCGTGAATTTGTAGAAACTTGTTAGCTTCTCTTTTGTGTGATATTTCATAGATTCTGCAAAATCATCAAACATATCTGTAATCGTATAAGCCGCATAGAACAAATCTTTGTTTTGTTGTGTTTTACCTTGCTTTATTTGTGCATTTGTGGTAGAATTGGATTGTTGGTTATTTAAGAGAACATCATCAGTTTTTGACTGCTCTGACACCGACTTATTTGTAAAATTGGCTTCGTAACGAGGACTGCCAATATCCAGCTTTTTACTTGAGTTAGGTAAGGGACGCTTATCTGTAAAAAGGACATCGCCGAACGTCTTGTCTTTTTCTCGTTCCGCTTCATAAGCAGTTACAATCCAATTATTATTGCCCTGCTTTTCAAAACCTTGCGACAATCCTACTTTATAATATTCATTTCCTTTTTTGTACCAGATCGTATTTACGCCATTTTCACTAATTACCTTTCCTTTTTCTATAATTTCACTTAATCCATTCATTAATCCCTTTTCACCTTCACCAAAGGCTAAGAATTCTCCATTGTTATAGTGTTTTTCTATAATCTTACTTAATCCATAGCCTTTAATTTGTCCTTTAGAATCTTTCTCTGCCTTTCCCCACACTAAATCAATATCCCCTAAGCCTTCTTTATAGAATGCTCCTGCAACTTGTGCATTAAACTCACCTTCACCTTTGAAAACTCTTGATTCTCTTAAAAGC
>NZ_NHYN01000048.1 GCF_003288845.1 Helicobacter monodelphidis
CCTCCTAGAATCCTTGCTTGTTTCTGCTTTTTTCTGTCGGTAGCTTTACAAAAAATGCTTAAATGTCCCTCTGAAACGATGTTTCAGGGGATTTAAGCTGTTTTTTGTGCTAACCGAAGCAGAAAAACGAAAAACATTGCTTGAGAATATGCTCTAGAATTAATTGTAAGGGGGTAAAAATGCAAAAAATATGGGTTGGTTATATGCTGGTATTAGATTGTGGCTAAAATGCAATAGCGTTGCTTTAAAGTGTGTTTATGAGCGTTTTTGGTTTTTGCTGGATTTTTTGAGAATCAAAAAATCAGCACACAAGCGTAAAATAGGGCTTTTTGGGAAGATAAGGCTTAAATTAGCGCGTGAGTCTAGGTAATCAACCTAAAAAAGTTAAGATATAATCTCATCGTTTTGTTAGGTAATTTGCCCCTCATCTTTGCAGGATTTGGGGCTTTGTTATTGTAGCTAAACTTTACTTAAAAACTATAGCTCCAACTCCTCATTCTGCGAACTTCTGCGATTTCTTCTGATTGTTGATTTTGAATATCTTGAGATGAGATTATCAAGAGTTTGTTCATTTGATTTTTCTTGTTCTCTTGATTTTTCCGGAAATATTTCTTGGAGCTGGTTTGATGACAAATTGTTTTCGCACCAATTTTCAAGTTTAGTTAAGCGGTCTTTTGTTTTCTCAAAATCAGTTTTCAAGAGTTCATATTTTTTGCTTAATTCTTTTTTGTCTGATTCTAATTTTTCAATGTATAAGAGTTGGTCATTAATCCTATTTTGAAGGTTTTTTTTAGCTTCATTTGCACTTGATAGAAATGCAGTTTTAGTTATATTGTAATCGTTTTCTACTTTCTCATTATGCTTACCAAATGTAACAATATTTTTCCAAATACTCTTTCTATTGTCAAACTCTTTTTCTAGTTTATCTAACTGGAGCTGATGTCCTCGTTCTAAATCTCTAATCTTAGATTCGTAATATTCTTTTTGGATTCTTGCTTGTTCCTGCTCCTGAAGTAATATTTGAGTCATAGAATCTAAGTTCCTTTGTTGTTCTAAAATTCTTTGTTCCATAAGTTTTTCTTGCTCTTTGAATTGTGCGTAAACTTTGTAATCTTGGATATATTTTGGTTGTTTTTCATTGAATGAGTATCTTGGCTCTCCGCGTTTCATTTTGAAAATTTGAGAAGCAAAGCTCTGGATTTTTGAAAGATTTGATTTATTCAGACTTGCCTCTTGTCTTGCAAGTTGTAATCCTGTATTTCTGTCAAGCGTAAAAAATACCGCGTGGGCGTGGTAGTGTGTTTGCTCGTTCCCGTTTTTATCTGTGAATCTCTCGTCCCTATGAATTGCAATTTGTAATGGTGTAAATCCTGTAATGTTTGCTATCGTTTCGGTTAATTCTTGACATTGAAGCATTGTTGTATTTTTGTCAATTTCATAGATGAATTCGTGGTAGCATTTTTCTTTTTTTGTAAAGTTTTGTAAACCTTTCGGTTTGCCACTATTTTTCGAAAGTCCATTTTTTTGTTCACAAAAAGAGTAAAAATTATTATAAGCTTGTTGATAGAGATTTTCAATGGTAGCTCTAACTTCATTTGCTTTACAAGAATATTCATTCAGATATGAATATTCTTTCGTAATTGTTTTTGCATTGTTGTTTGTTCTATCGTTGTGATTCAGAACCGGTTTAATTTTTGGGTTGCAGTGAGCTGAAGCAATTTTTGACATTTCGATCCTTTGGTGTGAATTTTCTATCAATCGCTGAATACTTTTTTTGTCAGCGATTGATAGAAAATTCTTTTGGGGGTTGAGGGGGATACCCCCTCACAAGCGACCACTTTTCTTAAAGTGGAGGATAGCTTGTATCCTCCACGCTATCGATTAAGAAAACTTTAAGCTTAGATTTGATGTTCTTTGATATAAGATTCTAGCTCTGTAATGGTAGCATTAGATTGCATACCGATTGAAAACATTTTCTAAATGTTTCAAGTCTTTGAAAATCATTTCACTTATATGATTGTCGTCCGCATTTCTTAGAGTTACGATTATGTTTCCGCTTTCATCTTTGCTAATGTTTTGGATTTTTAGCGTATCGTATTCATCAAACCTGTTCTTCATTCTTAAGTTTCTGTAAAGATAATTGTCAACTTCAAGTTCATCTTCAATTTCTGTAGTTACTTGATTTGTTGTTGGCTCTTCTGTTTTTTGTTTGATGTCTCTCAAGCGTTTTAACTTGTTTCTTGCCTCTTCGCACCAAATATTTTGCGCGATAATTTCTAGGTTTCTCTTGTTGGCTCTTTGCTCTATTTCGTTTGTGGTTTCTGGTGTAAAGTAGAATTCTATGCCTATGACATTACCACCTCTCCCCCTTCCTTTGCCTTTGATTTTGGTGTAAGAGAGACTTTCGAAGGGTGTGCGTTTTATGTCAAAAAGGGTGCGGGGTGCGGTTAGCTCTTTGATTGCTGGTTTAAGGATTTGACGTTCAATATCGCATATTTTGTAGGATTCTGGAATGTCCATAACTCTTAAAAACTCTTTCCACTCAATGTGTAAAAGCCCTGTGCTTCTGAATTGTTTCAAGAGTCTATAAAGTGTCTTTGTGTATTTACCGCTTAATGCGATGAATTCTGCTAATTCAAAGCGTGTGAAGTTAGCTGTTAGCTCATTAATTAAGTACGCGAATTCTTCATTGATTTTCACTTCAATCTGTCCCAAGCTCTTGTTTGGATTATCGGGGTTATTATCGGATGTTGAGTAAAAAAGTGAGAATTTTTTAAAAAGATTATAGGTCGCTCTCTCAAAAATTTTAGAATCCTCGCAAGGTTTTATTATTGTAAAATCAAGTTTAGATAAATTCTTTTCAAGCTCTTGGGCTTGTTTCCATAATTCTTGCCCTGTGAGTTTACTATTTTTTGTAAATTCTTTAATTTGCCCATAGTCTAGCATAATCGTTTCTTTTTTGTCCTTTATCGCAAATATCAAGCCAAAAAGTATGTTCTGTTGTAGCTCTGAAAAGCCATTTAAGTTTAGTTTGTTGAAATCGTTGTGATATTTAACAACTTCGTTCATTTTTGTAGCCTTTTTAGTTTGGTTTTTTAGATTATACATTATTTTAAGTATATTGTCAATAATTTTATCCTTTTAATACTCCTAATTTATCCTTTTAATAGTCGGAATTTATCCTTTTAATAGTCGGAATTTATCCTTTTAATAGTCGGAATTTATCCTTTTAATAGTCGGAATTTATCCTTTTAATCATTCCATTTTGTATTTTTTTAATACTCTCATTTAATTATTTTAATATTTTCCTTTAATATTCATACAACTACCATACCCACGCTATCAAATTGCATTTTTCACTTCCCTATAATCACTCGTTTCAACATTCCCATTTTCAACCCCAAAAAACCCCCTAAAAGGTTAAAAAAAGAATTTAAAAAAAGGTTAAAAAAACGTGCGTGCACTCGCATACGCAAAAAACTACAATCAAACTCAAAAACTGCCAATGAAGCGACTAAAGTCGCCTTACATAGGGCATTGTGCAAGTCGCTTCGCTTTTGCACGCCCCTAAAATAGGTGTTTGCATATTCTCTGCAAACGCTTCGGATTCTTTCTCAAGACTGCTAAAGCAGCTTGAGCCTCCTAGAATCCTTGCTTGTTTCTGCTTTTTTCTGTCGGTAGCTTTACAAAAAATGCTTAAATGTCCCTCTGAAACGATGTTTCAGGGGATTTAAGCT
>NZ_NHYN01000049.1 GCF_003288845.1 Helicobacter monodelphidis
GAACAGCCAAAAGCTTTTTTGAAATGTGTAATGTGCTTATTATTTGGATTTAACTCTATTTTATGCGAGATTGTCATTGACTATCTTTTCCATATCATCGTGGATTCTCTGCTATGTATTTAAAAATCTCTCTAAGCCTTTTGCATATCTCATCATTTAACACTTTTCTACGATACTTCACAACGAGTATGAAGTGATATGTAACAAATAGACTGAGTGTTGATTTGTATTATATTTCTTATCTATATCGGTATTATAGCAGAATTTAACTAATTTTAGTTTTTACAAGTTAGTTAATAAGTATTAAGTTTTTTAACTTGCCTAACGGTGAGTGGCAATTCATCCTCCGCCTAAGAGGCGAAGGTTTTCTTGCTTAAAATTTGGTAAATCAAATTGTGGCTAAAACATTACATATTTTTGATTGTTTTTGCTATGCGGTTGTATCGAATGCCAACATAAAATAAAAATACAATAGTGGCAATCATTGCGATAAAAGCAAGAAGTGCTCCAATACTCTCACCAAACACTGTACCAAATAACCAATATGTTATGAACAGATGAAAAATTGGAGATAAAATAATCATTAAAAATAAACCAATAAATTCTGATAACTTGCTATCTTGATAATAGCCTTTAGTAAAATTTCTTAGTATTTCTACTCGATAAAATCCATTTTTCATATTCTTTGCAGCAATGGCAACTTCATCACCTTCTTCTAAAAGTCCTGAATTAATATGTTCAAAAGCTTTTCCATCTAGTTTAAAATGCGCATGTCTTTCGACACGTGTACTAACATGGCCACGACCACTACTATTCATCGAACCGCTTGTAACACCAACTTTACTCATTCCCACTTCTGTAATCTTGCCCCTAAAAATTTCAAAGCCATAAACACTCATTAGTTATTCCTTATTAAATTTTTTGCATTTTACCTAATTAGCTTTAATTGAATCTGAAATAACAAATAGCCTAGCCACTAAAAGTGGCTGGATGATTTATGCCATCAAAGTTTTAGATTCTAACTTCTGCGATAAACTTTGAGTGATTGCTTCATCTTGACTGCCATCAATACCTAAAAGTTTCAATGCCCAGTTAGGACCGCTCATAATGATTTTCCACATAATGTAGCCTGAAGCTAGGCAACCAAAAATTTTTAAAAGTGCTTTAATAGCACCGATAGAAAATGCTGCCCAAACATTTTCTATGCCCATTTTAAGTGCTGCAAATTGCTCTATAGAAAACACAATAAAAAACTCTTGCACAAGCGTATGAATAAATAACGCTAGGAATATAAAAATAACAATCAGCACAGGCTTAAAGAAAATTGCAATTCCACTAATAAGAAAAGAAATAATTTTTTCATACTTCTTTGTTGTAATCGCATAAGCTACAACAAAGGGGGAAATATAATAATATTTCAACAATGAAACTAAATAGCTAATAAAGGCTATAGCTCCTGCCACCGTCGCAATTAAGACTGGAACTTTTTCTAGCATTGCACTAACAAAGTATGCGGTAAAAATAACTGATAAAAGTTCACTCGCGACAACTCCACCAACTTTCACTTTTGTTGCTATGGTAGGAATATTTTCAAAAACTTTTAAAATATTTTGTGCACCATTATTCAAAGCATCTCGGATACTGCTCGCTCCGGGTATTGTCATGTAAACTAATAAATTTGTTATTTCAGCAAGAAAAATATCCTTGCCTGCAGCAAGGATATTTTTTCTCTCTCCATCTGTGGTATTTTCAATTGCAGCATTAATGCTTTCATTTGCAATTTCTTCACTTGCAGGTTGAACTTTATTGTTGATAATATCATCTTGCAATTCTACCATTATGCCTGTTCCCGGAACGATTGTTGCGTTAATCCAACCTAATTCATCTTGCCGAGTTTGAATCAAAGTATTAATTTTCTTGAGATTATCAGAAAGGCTACCATCAATATTTTCTCCTGCAGTAAATCTATCTTGAACCTCTTTAAGATTTTTTGCTGTTTGGAATGATTTTTTTGCTTGGACATAGGTATTTAGAACAGAAACGCAAGTTTTCATTGAAATATCTTTAGGCGTTCCGCTTAAATGATTTATATCAATGTTTTCATGATCTTTCATTGCTTCAGCTGTCATACCACCCATTTCCATATTTGGAAATCTTTGATAGCATTTTTCTCTTAAGACACGTTCTGAATGTTTCATCTCTGCTTCTGAATCTTTGATTGTTTTTAAGGTGTAAGCCTCTCCTTCAACGCTCATTGCACCCACAGTGGCATAGAGTTTTTGCATATAAGTTGAAGTGCCAATTGCTGCAGCTTTATCTGCAATGGCTATAGATTCAGCTGTAAAGAAGCGAATAATGTTTTGTATCACTGTGCTATTCATTCCTCCATTCTCTGGAATGGGTGCAAAAAAGAAAAAAACTGCAAGGAGTGGCACATAGAATTTATGCAAATAAGGCTCTCTTGGTGTTGCTTCATCATTCCTTTCTAAATAAGTTTGCAATTTTCTTGCACCGATGGCTGAAAGAAAATATCCTCCCACCACAACAAACAAAAGATTCTGCAAATAGCCATAAATTTCTTGCATATTATTAAACAACCCTGCAAAATAAGCAAGATTAGCTTTATTGAAAGCATCTGCAGTTGAAACAGCTATGCCATCAGTTAATGGCTTTTGTGAGTCTTTTCCACCGAACAAAACGCTAGATAAATTCGCCTGAAACAACCCTCCGATTTGCCCTTTAAGCTCAATACCCTTTTGGAGTTGAAGTTGTCCTGTATTTTTTGTTGCTTCAAAGTCAATCACACTTGGATCAAGCGTTGCCATTGCTCCAAAGAATCTTGAAAGTGTAAGACTATTTGAATTGTAAGCAAGGGGTTCAAATTTGTAGTTCAAATCTTTGTTTTTGACTTCATCTTTAGCAACAACATTGCCTGAAATTTCCTTTGCACAGACTCTATTTTCTTGATTTGCATTGATATTTGGTATTATTCTATCTGTTGCTACAAGCCTAAATACACTACAATAAGTTACACCATTTTTAAAATCAATGCCTGTAATCTGTGTTCCGAATCCCCTTGCTGGCATTCTACACTTGAATTCACAAGTTCCATTTGTAATGACTTTATCATCATAGGGTAAAACCTGATCGGCATTTAAGTTTTCTGCATATACAGAAACTAAACTCAGTAAACCTAAAACAAATAATATTGCTTTACGCATTTTTTTCTCCTTTTTTAGATTTGGATTTATTTGTGTTTTCTTCTTGATGTGTAAAGAAGTTTTCTAGCTCTCCTCTTTGTTGTTTTGTTTGGAGTTCTAAAGCTCTTTGCAATATTGAATCTTCTGT
>NZ_NHYN01000004.1 GCF_003288845.1 Helicobacter monodelphidis
AAAAGAGCCAAATATCCTAGATTCAAATCAAAGAAAAATGCTAGACAATCTTATGCTATTCCGCAAAATATAATCCTTGATAAAGATAAAAAGAAAGTGGTTAATCCTAAATTCAAAGAGGGTATAAGAACTATAATACATAAAGAATTGCCACATAATGCGACTATCAAACAAGCTTTTATATCTTGTGTAGCAGAGGAATACTATATAGCCCTAAGCTATGAAACAAATGAGCCTATACCTAATCTAAAAGTAGTAGAAAATGCTGTTGGCTTAGATATGGGCTTAGAATCTTTACTGATAAGAAGTGATGGGATTATTTATCCTAATAAAAAATTCTTACAAGATAAAGAATCTAAACTTATCAAATTACAAAGGAGATTAAGCAGAAAGAAAAAAGGCTCAAACAATAGAGTTAAAGCAATTAAAAAAGTAGCGAAAGCTCACTTAAAAATCAAAAGGGCAAGAGAAGACTATTTACATAAAATCACAAATGAGATAACCAATCAATATGATTTTATCGGTGTAGAAACTCTCAATGTAAAAGGCTTAATTAGAAACAAATACTTATCTAAAAGTATTGCTAATGTTGCTTGGAGTAAAATTTTACAAATGCTAACATACAAAGCAGAGCAAAAAGGAAAAACACTTATGCAAATTAATAAGTTTTTTCCTAGTTCTCAAATATGTAGTCATTGTGGTAGTAATACAGGTAAAAAGCCTTTATATATAAGGCACTTCACTTGTCCATTTTGCAACACAAAACATCATAGAGACTTAAATGCTAGTATAAATATAAGAAATTATGCACTAGGAATCATTGATGATAGGTATAAAATAAAATTAGATAAATCTAGGGTAGGGATTACCCGAAGTTACGCTTGTGGAGATAGCTCTAGCGGGGCATCAAACTATGGAAATATACTAGATACTAGCTATCTATCGTTGAAACAAGAAGCCCACCTGCTTTAGCGGGTGGGTGATTCACGGTAAGAGTTTTGGATATGCAAAAGTAAGACTTCCATAATCTTATTTACAAGCTTGTATGCGTGATGGAAATTATTTTGAAATAGAAATTGATTCATTAGGACGAGAAAATCTTTTTGGCTACCCTGATATATTTATAAAACCTTAAAGTATATCATTTCTTTTGGCTTAAGATTAAGTCAAGAGAAATGAAGCAAGTATAAATCCAATACTTGCGAGATGAAGCACGATGATAGAGATAATCTTCGCCCATTTGGAACGCAAACTCTCATAGTAGATAAATTCTATTACCTTTATTTGCTTGTTGTGTTGATGAAAATTTTGATTTGGAGAATCTTGATTGCTATATTTTTGATTGATAGATTCTTTAATTTTGAGATTCCACAATCTTAGAATCTAGCTTTGTTATCATAGTTTTGATAGTGATTTTGCATTATTTCTCCTTATTTTTGGATTGAAATATATGAAAGCTAGAATCTAGCATTGTATTCTCCAAGCTTCTTTGTGAAAACAAAAATCGCCCATCACACACAAAGCCAAGCTCCTGCCAATCGGTATTATTAAGCTTATCACACACATCTTGCAATATTATAGAATCCACTTGAAATGTTGGAAAAATCGCTAGAATCGAGCCATCATAAGCCTTACACGAATGCAAGAAAAAAGGCTTAGTATTGCGTGTTTTGGTATTAACATAAATGCGTGGCAAGTCGCTTTTGAAATAATCTCTCCCCCATTCCCACCAATTTGTTTCACTAAACTTTTTGATTTTTCGCTGCATAAGACGCGCTTTGAACCCTTGCAAATACTCGCACTCCCTGCCATATTCGCCATAAATCATTCGCTTAGTTGTGCCATTTTTGCAAGTTTGTGAGCCTACAAACTCTACATTCCCCCATTTTTCACTCACAAAGATAGAATCTGCCCCACTCACCGCCCCAACTTTCACGAAAAATAAAGAATAAAAAGGGATTGTATAGGATTTCTTAGTGAAGAGAATCTGCCCATTTATGCAGGAGAAATCCTTTAGGCATTGCGTTTTACGCATAAAATTACCCTTTTCAAATCGCCATATTATGCAGTTTGGCTGGGCTTTGTGAAAAATCTTTTTATCTCCTAGCTCGATATAGTGCGTGATACTTCCTTGCTGATAGAGGAATTCATTCAGCTTTACACTTGCAGTGCTTTTTAGAAAGTCTCTTGGCGTGATAAAAATAAGCTCCCCGCCATTATTTAAATGCAAAATACACTTATAAATAAAAAATAGATAGAGGTTGCTCCTCTCATCAAACAAGGACATATAAGGCTCTAAAAGCTCTTTTGTAGATTCTATAATATCTTGGAATCGCACATAAGGAGGATTGCCGATAATAGTGTCAAATTTTTCACTTACAGGATAGCTAAAAAAATCAAGTCGCAAAGATTCCTTGCAAGCGATACGAGAATCTAGCTCAAGTCCTATTGTATTGCTACTAGGCAGATTCTTCAAAAACGCTCCATCTCCGCAGCTAGGCTCTAAAAATCGCCCATTATTTTTCACAAGGGTGAGCATATCACTTACAATATGTGGCGGGGTAAAAACCTGCCCTAAGCGTTCGATATTACGATTCATAAAAATCCAGTCAGTTAAAATTTGTATTTTTTATTATCATTAAAAACATTATTTCTATGATATTGTAAGTATTCCAGTCGTTTTTGGGTAAGATACTTTGAGTTTAATTTCTTGTTTGATAAATACTCTTTTAACTTTGAATCTAAATTTTTAGCACAGATAATTTTGCCACTATCATCGAAGCTTATCCAACCATTATCAAATAAATAATCCATATTTTTAGACAATAAAAGCCCATTATTATAGTCAAATTGTTCTATTTCATTACAACTTATAAATGGCTTAATATGTGACGCTATAAGGCTTGGGTATTTTAAATTTTCTACAAAGCATACAATATCATTGTTTACAATTTTACTTTCATTAAAAAGGTCAAATTTATATAAAAGTTGCTTATACGGATCCCTGCCTTTTGTTACTTCACTATCAGTAATTTTTTGTTTTTCTAGTGTTATTTCATTTTTATCGTTTATATAAATACCTGTTAACACATTAACACATATATTCCACAAATAATTAAGCTGATTGTATTTTTTGTCACTTGTGTTTTTGTCTATTGTCTTTTGAGTTATTAAATCCAACTCATTTTGCATTATATATTCTTTTTGGCTTACATCTTGTTCCATTAAAGCCATAAGATTTTGTTTTGTTAGTGTTTTGCAGTATTGCATTGTTTTAATCAAAAAGTTTATTTCTTTTGCATTGCTAGGTTTACTAACAGAGCGACAAAAACTAGCGTTATCATACATTATTTCAGAGTAGATTCGGCGTTTTCTTTCTTTATCATTTTCATTTAAAAACTCTTTTGTTTTGTAATGATAGGATTGTAAAAAATTGTTTATAAAACCAAGTTTTAAAAATTGATTTATTGATTTTCTTGTTGAGGCATAATTATTTTTTGGATTAAAATTAAAAACTTGATTCTGTAAAACCTTATAGAGACTTTGAAATTCTTTATAAAGTGCTTTATTTTGTTTATTTAAATTGGCATATTTATTCATATCATTATTATCTATAAAATCTACTATAATTTGCAAACATTGATTAAATTTATCGCTTGTAAAATCACTATACTCAAGAGTAAGTTGCCAATAATCTTCGTAACTTTGCGTTATCATTTCTGCCCCTTAAATTTCAAGTATCATAAGTATTTCATTGTGTATGTTTTTATTTTCTTTACCTGTTACCTTATAGGTATGTGTGGTTTGAAAAATTTCTATGTTTTTACATTCATTTTGTAAAAAATTTTGTAGCTCATAAACACTTGGTTTGCATCTATTATTTAAGCTAATTGCCACAAGATTTGTAATATTTTTAGATTCTATAATTAACATTTTTATATTTTGTAAAAAATTTTCAGTTTTTGTAAAATCTAAAAAATTGCTAATATTTTTATTTAACATTTTATCAAATCCACCATAAAACCCAATATAATTATTCATTGTAGATGGATATGGAGGGTCAATATAAATCAAATCTATTCTTTCATTGCCTACCGATAAATTTTTAAGCAAGCTTAGCGAATCCAAATGAAATGCTTTATTGTTTTGATTGTTATCAAATATAGCATTATTGTAATCACTCAATTCTTTTTTTATATGTGTTAAAAATGGTTGATTATGGTATGCTCTGCGTCTTTTATATTTTTTGTAGCTTAGTTCCTCATCTCTAAATTTCACTATTTCCTCCCACTTTATTGTCATTCGTGAATAGGGTATTTTTCGTATCATAGAGCGTCGAAGTAATGCCAAAAATAAGTAATTTTGATATTCTTTTAATGTCTTAGAATAATTGATAAGATTGACCAATTCTCTTACTTCGTGTTCAAAATAAAGTTTATCAATCATCCATTTTAGATTTTCAAAATCTTTAATATTAAAAAAGTCATCTATTTTTTTTAAGTCTAGCTTTAATTTATCATTCTTATTTTCAATTAACGCCTTTGCTAAAACAAAATTTGAATATAAAATATCATTTGAATACACATGAAAATCTTGTTTTTTAAGTACATAAGACACAGAGCAACCACCACAAAATAAATCTAGCACCTTTCCATTTTTTATAGGTAAATTCTCAATAATCCAACTAGCAACTTTTAATTTATTGCCTATGTAGTTTACCTTAGGATAGAGTTTTGTCAAAGTAAATCCTTACTTGATTTGCAATTTGTTTGGCTAGAAGTGGTGGCACTGCATTACCAATTTGTTGTTGAATATCAATAGAGTTGCCATAAAATATAAAATTATCAGGGAAACTTTGAATTCTGGCTAACTCCCTAGCACTTAATGCCCTATTTTGAGCATAGTGAAATACCTTTCTCATATCTCCTGTTATAGGTATTGATGGTTCTTTGCTGTTATATCTTATATATTTTCTTATATCGCCGCTTTTTGGTCGTAGCTCATTTGGTATACACTCTCTGCCACAGCCATCTTTGACAAAACTCATTTTTTCTAACATTTGTTTTGAATGCACCATTGCATTATGATTTGAAATTGTAGAGTTTTCGCCACTTTTTAGTGGTGGCAAATCATCTATGCACTCTTTTATGCTAATTTTTTTATTGTGCTTTTTTGGAAAATTAAATCCTTTATTTTTGGTCCCTACAATAAAAATTCTATTGCGATTTTGTGCCACACCATAATCACTAGCATTTAAAATGTCAACATGTAAAATATATCCTAAATCTAAAAAAGCACTTTTTATTGAATTTAATGTTTTTCCTCTATTGTGTCGTTTGAGTGTTGCTACATTTTCCATGATAAAAATTTGAGGTTTTATTATCTTTACAAATTCCAAATATGATAGAAACAAATCATTGCGAGAATCTTTTATTTCTCGTCTGCCAATTTTCCCAGCAAGTGAAAAACCTTGACAAGGTGGTCCTCCAATAATCACATTAAAATGATATGTATTTTGCAATTCTTGTATCTCTTCTGAAGTGAAACTTGATATATCTCTATCTAAATGTTGAATATGTGGAAAATTTTTACAATAAGTTTCGCTTAACTTCTGATTATTGTCTATAGATAGCAAAATATTACATTGTTCTACTTGTGAAAATCCAAGCGAAAATCCACCTGCACCACTAAATAAATCTAATATTCTACACTTGCCCATATTCTCACAACTCCGTTTTGAGCACCGCACCATTTGCCGCATTGCTTACAAGCAAAGCATAGCGTTTGAGCCACTTGCCTTGCACCTCCTTTTTGATAGGCTTCCACTTCGCTTTGCGAGATTCTATGGTTGCAGAATCCACGAGCAATTCAAGGCTTCCTTGCGATACAGATATGCGGATAGTATCGCCATCTTGAATAAGTCCTATCAAGCCTCCTTCCGCAGCTTCCGGGCTGATATGCCCTATACACGCTCCCCTTGTCGCTCCGCTAAATCGCCCATCGGTGATGAGGGCGACAGATTCGCCAAGCCCCATTCCCATAATAAGGCTTGTTGGGCTTAGCATTTCTTGCATTCCGGGTCCCCCACGCGGTCCCTCATAGCGGATAACCACGACATTACCCGCCTTGACTTTTCCCCCTGCGATACCTTTAATCGCCTCATCTTGCGAGTTAAAGCACACGGCTTTGCCCTCAAATTCCTTCATAGATTCTGCAACTGCAGCGACTTTGAGCACCGCACCTTGTGTGGCGAGATTGCCATAGAGGATTTTTAATCCGCCCACTTGCGAATATGCCTCTTCATTGTGGCGGATAATATGAGAATCTAGAATCTCCGCGTTTTTAATCCGCTCCTCCAAAGTCTCGCCCGTGATAGTGAGGGCGTCAAGGTGGAGGATAGAATTTCCTCTTTTACTGACTTCATTCATGACAGCATTCACTCCCCCCGCACGATTAATATCCTCCATATGCACACTACTTAGTGCCGGTGCGATTTTGGCGATATGGGCGACTTTTGTCGCGATGTCATTAATATTTGATAGCTCGAAGTCTGTCTCTGCCTCTTTGGCAATGGCAAGCATGTGAAGCACGGTATTGGTGCTTCCGCCCATCGCCATATCCACGACAAAGGCATTGTGAATGGCTTTGAAGTTCAAAATATTGCGGAGTTTGAATTTCTCGCTTAAGGTAGAATCTAGGGCGATTTGGACGATTCTTCTTGCGGCTTTGCGGAGCAATTCCTCACGCTCTTTCGTAAGGGCGGGAATCGTGCCATTGCCCGGTAGGGCGATACCCATCGCTTCACAAAGCGTATTCATTGAGTTTGCAGTAAACATTCCGCTACAACTCCCACCACTCGGACAGGCTTTGCATTCTATCTCATGCAGTCTTTTTTCATCAATCTTGCCACTTGCAAACTCACCTACTGCCTCAAATGCAGAGTTCAAATCAAGTGCAGTGCCGTCCTCTAAGCGTCCAGCGAGCATAGGACCGCCACTCACAAAGATTGTCGGCACATTCACACGCAACGCACCCATAATCATACCCGGCACGATTTTGTCGCAGTTTGGGATACAAATCATCGCATCAAGTGCGTGGGCATTCATTACAGATTCTATACTATCGGCGATGAGTTCGCGACTAGGGAGCGAATAGAGCATTCCACTATGCCCCATAGCGATACCATCATCGACACCAATCGTATTAAACTCAAATGGCACAGCTCCTGCTTTGCGGATTTCCTCTTTGATAATGCGTCCATATTCTTGCAAAAAGAAATGTCCCGGAATAATGTCAATGTAGCTATTTGCCACACCGATAAAAGGTTTAGAAAAATCCTCATCTTTCAAACCTGTGGCACGCAATAAACTCCTGTGCGGGGCTTTTTGGTAACCTTTTTTGATAATATCACTTCGCATAGAGTCTCCTTGCTTAAATCATCTCAAAGTATAACCAAAAATATTGAAGTCTTGCTTATAGTTACAGAATTAAGGAGATTGTTTTTATGTGTGGGAAATTCTGAAGTTGGAACTATTTTTGCTTTTTTGGGTTAAAACATTTAGACAAAAAGGAGTGGAATATGGTTAATAATATCAATACTGCTGCTTCTCAAGTGAAGCAAAATATTGTTCATGACAGCGAACAAAAAAGATATAATCCTCAAGGTGCAATGCTTGAAAGAGAATCTAATGTGAATCTCGTTGAAAATCTTACACTTGAATCTAGTGGATCAGAGAGTTATGAGATAGAGAAGAAACGCAACACTTTTGGCTTAACGATTCTTGAAGTTATGAGTGATTCTGAGTATGCTGCTTTTGAACGCATTACAGCTGCGATGACACCGGGTGAGAAAATGCTTGCAGCTCAATCATTGTATCGCTTGACTATTCCTGAAGGAGAGGTGAATCCTTATCCGCAAGAACAAAAAAATGCGTATGGTAATACTTTAAAGTTTGGTGAAAAATTTGCTAAAGCCATTTGGTGGGGTGATACATCAATGGATAAGAGAATCTAATCATGAACACTTAGTGAATGCTGCAACTGGAGTGCAACCATGCAAAGGATTGCGATGGAGCATATTGAAAAATAACTTAACTTTAAGGAAGTTTAGGTTAGAATCCTCCCCCTAGAGATTGTTTTTTGTATGTCAGGGTAGCTCAGCTGGTTAGAGCGCTGGTCTCATAAGCCGGAGGTCGGGAGTTCAAGTCTCCCCCTTGACACCACTATCGGTTTTCCTATTCTTATCTTTTAAATTCTTATAATTAGTATTTGATTGCTTTGTTTCCTATTGTGTGATGATACCGATTTTTTTTACTCCACCCTTAGCATAGATATGCCCATCGCTAAAACGATAATTGAGTCTCTCGCCACTTGCAGGGACAATGGTGGCTTGCCCTTGTTGCTGTTTTTTGTGCAAAAGTACGAAGAATGAGGCTGCCATTCCTGTGCCACAAGCAAGGGTTTCATCTTCTACTCCACGTTCAAAAGTACGAATAACCCATTCTTGCCCTTTTTGTGTAATTAGATTTACATTTGCATTGTATTGGTGACGAAGGGCTGCTAATTCTTCTTTTTTAATTTGGTAGAGGTTTGTATAATCTTCGATAATGTGGACTAAATGGGGAACCCCTGTGTCTATTAATGCCCATTCTAAATTTTGAGCGTAAATATGTTCTTGAATAATGCGTGGAGGAGTAAAGCAGACTTCAACAATGCCATGTTGTGCGGAGTGGTCATAAATTTTCATTTCAATTTCTCCTGCAAGGCTTAGGAATGTGTGCTGTTGGGGTGCAAGTTTATTTAAAAATGCATAGAGTGCAGCTGCACGACTACCATTTCCACACATTGTAGCCACAGAACCATCACAATTATAAAATTCCCATTGATAAGCTAAATGTTTTTTGGGCGTTGGCAGTAAAACAATCAGCCCATCAGCACCAATTCCATTATGCCGGTGACAAAGTTGTCTTGCAAGATTACTTCTATCTTGAGTGTGAAAGGTGTGAAAAATGATAAAATCATTTCCGCTTGCAACATACTTTTCATAAACCATATTCACTCCTTAAAAGTTGTATGTATTGTTGTAGATGGTGCTGAAGGTTATCCAAGCTTGAATCATTTTTGATGATAAATTGTGCCATTAAGCATTTTTGTTCAATGTTTATTTGTGCCTCAATTCTTTGTAAAGCCTCTTTTTTTGAAAGTTGGTTGCGTTGCATAAGACGTGTGATTTGCATAGATTGTGGTGCATAAATCAAAAGATTTTTTTTAAAAAAGGAAAAGAGATGTGGTTTTTCAAAAAAAATTGGAATATCTACAAAAAAAGGAATATTTTTTTGGTTGAGTATGATAGATTCTTGTAATATTGCCTCGCGAATATGTGGGTGAAGAATTTCCTCTAGCTTCTCTCTTTCTATTTGGTTAGCAAAGACAATTGCTCCAAGCTTTTTTCGGTCAATATTTCCATTTTGATTCAAGATAGAGTCTCCAAAGCATTGAAGGACAGATTTTTCTTGTTCGTTTAGTATGCGATGAGAAATAGAATCGGCATCAATAACTTCAAAATTATAGGATTTTAGTAAAGAACTTACGGTGCTTTTTCCACTTGCTATCCCACCACTTAAGGCAATGCCGTAATGTAGTACATCTATATTCTCTCTCATTTTGATTTACTCTGAATAATGACTGCGAGCGAGTCAGCAAGATTCTTAGGAAGTGCAAAAGAACTATTGATATATAAATAAATTTTTTCAAAGTATTTGCGTTTGATTAATTCTCTGGCAAGAATGTGGTTATAGCAAATCAAAAGGGCTGTTGCAGGATTAGAGTGAGAGGAGCTAGATATATATGTGATGGCTTCATTTTTAGTCATAACCTCATTTTCTAAAACAAAATAATTTTCATTAAAGAGAGCGATTTCACCAGATAAAATAGATTTAAAAACTCCTAACATAATCCCATCTTTATGTAAGCCTAAAGGTTCTTTAGAAGTATCGTATTCTTGCTGAAAGTGTGGGCTATTATGTTGAGTCATCCACATTACTCCTACTCCTTAAAAATATATACTAATCTCAAACTTACCCATTATAACTAAAATAGGCTTGAAAAACAAGATAAAAATGAAAAATATTATATTATTTTTATAATTTTATTATTTCCAAAAACGTATTTTTTTCCAAAGTTGGCTAAAAAATCGAAAAAGGATTAAGTGCCTATTTAAACGTTTATCGAGTTCTTGTATTTTTAGCAACATTGAATCTACCTTGCATTCTAGGTCATTTTGATGCTGGTTCTTGAGTAATGTGTTGAAGTATTCCTTGAATACAGATACGCTCAATGCCATCTCCCACCATTCATCGCGATAAGGGTAACGAATAGGCAGATAATTTTTATCAAGATACTTATAGATAGAGTGCCATGGTTTGCAGGTAAAATGAATAATGCTTGGATTTTGTTTAGCTTGTTCATATTCTTCGCGTGTTAGTGGCACTTTGTTAATGCTTCCTTTTTCCCCAATAAAGCATAAATCCCTGCCGGTAATTTCCTTTTTTAAACTAAGTATACAATTCCATTTAAAAGGTAAAATGGTAGATGAATCGCCAATTATTGCATTTAATGCATCTTGATCGTGAAAACGAGTGTGGTAGTTTTTCAAAAAATCCAAAGTTTTTTGTGCAATATTTTGTTCTTTATACGCTTGAACATTAAAAAGCATCACACCGGAGTTAAAGTAAGGGTGAGATTCTGAAAGGTGAATGTGAATACCCTGCGTTTTTGGTTTAAAGATGTGATTTGTAACTGCCCTATCTCTTACCACAGCAACAATCTTAGAGTTCAGAGGGGTTGCAAAAAGTTCTCGAATGTCCGCCCTGACTAAAATATCGCTGTCCAAGTAAAGGCATTTCTGTGTGGAATTCGGCAAATAATCTGCAAATTTTAAACGATAGTAGGCGAGATAATTACTATGTCCCTTGACCTTTGGTAATTCCTGAAAATCTCTATCACTTAAGAGGTGACACTCAATTTTGCAAGGATAAGTAAGGGACAAATCGTACTCCAATTGTTTAAGCTTCTGAAGAGTCGCCTCTCCAATATTGTCGCTAAGAATATGGAAGTAAAAGCCCTTTTCTCTATCCTGAATAGGGGGTTGAATATTTTTGATAATGCTTGTTATTGCGACTGCTGTATAGGGGATATACCCCTCATCAGCTGCAAACACAACATAAAAATATTCGTCCAATTAAAATCCCTTATCCTTGCGTACTTCTATGCATAGGATGTTGATAGTCATTTTTTTCACAACCGCTCATAAAACCTGCCACTGTAAGACATACAATAAAAAATAAACCCAGTGCTTTCATAAAAAATAAACCCTCCCATAATAAAATTTATATAGTCATTATAGCAAAAAAATTTGAAAATCAATATTAAATATTCCTTATATTCTGAAACTTTTAGTTCTTGTGTTTAAAAGTTACAATGTACTAAAAATAAAAAATAAGAAAATTGATATAGGTCAAGGACTCTTTTTCTCAAAATAATTAAAATTTTTTCCACATTATGATGTAATTTAATCAAAAATTGACAAGGAGGAAGACTATGGAAGCCTCAAGGCGTGATTTTCTGAAGAGTGCTGCTATTGCAAGTGCTGCAAGCGTGGCAGGTATCACTCTTCCACAAGAGTTATTAGCAGCAGCAAAAGAGGGTGAAAAAGGCTGGAAATGGGATAAGTCTGTGTGCCGATTCTGTGGTACGGGTTGCGGAATTATGGTGGCAACAAAAGATGAACAAATCGTTGCAATTAAGGGTGATCCTGCTGCACCGGTGAATCGTGGTTTAAACTGCATTAAGGGTTATTTTAATGCAAAGATTATGTATGGTGCCGATCGTCTGACTCAACCTTTATTACGTGTGAATAGCCGTGGAGAATTTGATAAAAAAGGTAAGTTTCAGCCAGTGAGTTGGCAAAAAGCTTTTGATGTGATGGAAGAACAATTTCGTAAGGCGTATCAAGATGGACCGACAGCAATTTCTGTTTTTGGTTCTGGACAGTATACGATTCAAGAAGGGTATGCGGCGGTTAAGCTGATGAAAGGCGGTTTTAGAAGCAATAACATTGATCCAAATGCACGACACTGTATGGCAAGTGCTGTTGTGGGATTCATTGAAACTTTCGGAATTGATGAACCTGCAGGTTGTTATGACGATATTGAGCTAACAGATACAATTATCACTTGGGGGGCAAATATGGCAGAAATGCATCCCATCTTATGGGCAAGAGTGAGTGACCGTAAGCTGAATAATCCCAACAAAGTTAAGGTAATTAATCTTTCTACTTTTACAAATCGCACTTCCGATTTAGCAGATATTGAAATTATTTTTAAACCACATACAGATTTGGCAATTTGGAATTATATTGCAAGGGAAATTGTCTACAATCATCCTAATAGTATTGATATGAATTTTGTTAAAAAGCACTGTATATTTACGACAGGGTTTGTCGATATTGGTTATGGAATGCGAAAGGATGTTAAACATTCTAAATATGATTCGAAGGAACTAGACACGGCAGCTAAGGAGAAATCTAAAATTTTAAGTGATGCTGAAGGTGTTACTTTAGCGTATCTTGGCTTGAAGAGTGGAGATAACTTAGAAATGAAGCATTCAGCAGCTGCAGGAAATCATTGGGAAATTAGTTTTGATGAATTCAAAAAAGCTTTGAATCCCTATACACTTGATTTTGTAGCAAATCTTGCAAAAGGTGATGACTCTGAATCCATTGAATCTTTTAAGCAAAAATTACAGCAATTAGCAGATTATTATATTGAAAAGAAACGCAAAGTTGTGAGTTTTTGGACAATGGGAATGAACCAACACACAAGGGGAACTTGGGTGAATGAACAGAGTTATATGGTGCATTTTTTATTAGGCAAACAAGCAAAACCGGGTAATGGTGCATTCTCTCTTACAGGACAGCCGAGTGCTTGTGGTACGGCAAGAGAGGTAGGAACTTTTTCTCATCGCCTACCTTCTGATATGCTTGTTGCAAACCCAAAACATCGTGAAATTACTGAAAAATATTGGAAACTTCCTGCAGGAACATTGAATCCTAAGCCCGGTGCGACTTTTATGGATATTATGCGTAACTTAGAAGATGGAGTTATTAAATTTGCGTGGATTCACGTTAATAATCCTTGGCAGAATACTGCGAATGCAAATCATTGGATTGCTGCCGCTAGAGAAATGGATAATTTTATTGTTTGTTCTGATTCTTATCCGGGTATTAGTGCTAAGGTATCAGACTTGATTTTACCCACGGCAATGATTTATGAAAAATGGGGTGCGTATGGTAATGCTGAAAGGCGGACACAGCACTGGAAACAACAGGTTTTACCTGTTGGCGAGGCAATGAGTGATACTTGGCAAATGATGGAATTCTCAAAACGATTTAAGCTAAAAGATGTGTGGGGTGAAAAGAAAATCGATGACAAATTGATTCTTAAAGATACTTCAGAGGAATGGAAAAAGATGGGCTTTAATGCAGATACAACACTGTTCGAGGTTTTGTATGCTAATAAGAACGCACAGAAATTCAACACAAAAGATGCTTTATTAAAAAATATGCCTAATACAGAAGTATTTGGCGATAAACGCAATGTTACTGGGAGTGACGGACAACCATTTAAAGGATATGGATTTTTTGTGCAAAAGTATCTTTGGGAGGAATATCGTCAATTCACGGTTGGACATGGGCATGATTTAGCAGATTTTAAAACCTATCATGAAGTGCGCGGTTTGCGTTGGCCTGTTGTAGATAGGAAAGAAACCCAGTGGCGATTTAATACAAAATACGACCCCTATGCAAGAAAGGCGGCAAAAAGAGGAGATGAATTTGCTTTCTATGGACCTTTACAGAAGGAAATTCCTGTAGGAAATTTGCAATCACCTACAGAACAAAAAATTAAACTTACAAATAAAGCAAAAATATTCTTTCGCCCTTATATGGATCCACCCGAAATGCCTAATGAGGAATATCCAATGTGGCTTTCTACAGGAAGAGTATTAGAACACTGGCATAGTGGAACGATGACAATGCGTGTGCCAGAGCTTTATCGTGCTGTGCCAGAGGCACTCTGTTATATGCACCCAGAAGATGCGAAAAAAATTCAGGCAAAGCAGGGTGATGTTGTTTGGGTAGAATCAAGACGTGGAAAGGTTAAAGCAAGGATTGATACAAGAGGGAGAAACCGACCACCAATGGGATTAGTTTATGTGCCATGGTTTGATGAAAAGGTATTTATTAATAAAGTATGCCTTGATGCGACATGTCCTATCAGTCGTCAAACAGATTTTAAAAAATGTGCCGTGAAAGTCTATCTTGCCTAAATAAGGTTGAACGATGAATCCAAAGAACCCTAATCGGCGACAAGTATTTTTAAATATTGTACGCGGAGCTTGTGCAGTGGCAATGGGTGGAGTTGTATGGAGTGCTTTTTCTTCTAGTCAAGCAAAAACAACCACATTGTTACGTCCACCGGGTGCAAGAATGGAAAAGGATTTTTTAAGAAGTTGCATTCGTTGTGGTTTGTGTGTGAATGCTTGTCCTTATGGCACTTTGCGTTTAGCTACAATAGAATCTGATATCCCTTTAGGGACACCTTATTTTGTTGCAAGAGAGGTGCCTTGTGAGATGTGTGAGGATATACCTTGTGTGCCTCCATGCCCCACAGATGCTCTTGATGAAAATCTTTTGCGTTATCGAGGAGAGAATCAATTTAATATTGCTTTAGCAAGAATGGGTGTTGCAGTTGTTGATTCTTATGCGTGTATCGCGTATTGGGGGATTCAGTGTGATGCTTGTTATCGTGCTTGCCCTTTGATCGATTCTGCAATTAGCCTTGAATATCGTAGTAATGATAGGACTCAAAAACATGCTTATCTATTGCCTGTTGTGCATAATGAGGCGTGTACAGGTTGTGGAATGTGTGAGAGAGCTTGTGTGACGCAAAAGCCATCTATTACGATTGTAGAACGCGAAAAAGTTTTAGGAATTGCGGATACGCACTATATTAAGGGTTGGGATAAGAATGACGAAAAACGTCTTGAGAATGTGAAACAACCTAATAAGAATACGACAAATCGCACGATTCATCAAGTTGAAGATTATTTGAATGAGGAGTTATAATGCGTTATTTGATTTTGAGACGTTGTGTTCAAATTAGCTTGATTGTTCTTTACATATTAGCACATTATACAGGATTCAAAATTCTTGAAGGAAATTTAAGCTCTTCACTCATCTTTGGCACAATTCCGCTTAGCGATCCTTTAGCAGTTTTGCAACTCGTTTTATCTGGTGGAGCATTGGGGGGGCAAGCATTTTTAGGTGCTTTAATTATTCTTATGGTTTATGGATTGTTATTTGGACGTGCGTATTGTGCATTTGTTTGTCCTGTGAATTTGGTTACAGATAATGCGAATTTTTTACGCAGAAAACTTGGAATTAAGGGAAATCTTTGGAATATAAGTGTCTCGGTACGTTATTATGTTTTGGCAATTGTGCTTGTTTTTACCCCCATTGTTGGGTTACCTCTGTTAGAACTAAGCAATCCAGTTGCACTCATTCATCGTGGTATTATTTTTGGAATTGGCTATGGCATTTCTATTGTGATAGCAATTTGGCTTTTTGATTTGTTGTTCGTAAAAAATGGATTTTGTTCTCATCTTTGTCCAGTCGGTGCATTTTATTCGTTGATTAGCCGTTTTTCGCTTTTACGTGTTCGCTACAATAAAGATAAATGCACCTTGTGCATGCATTGCAAGGAAGTTTGTCCTGAAAAGCATGTCTTGGGATTGATTGGGAAAGAAAGTGGAGTGATTAGTGGTTTAGAGTGTTGTAACTGTGGACGTTGTATAGAAGTTTGCGGTGATGATGCTCTTTGTTTTGGTATTAGAGAATTTATAAGTAAGGAAAAAAGCAATGAAAACAAGTAGAATCTACATTGTGTCAGTTTTGGGAGTTTTGAGTCTTGCATTTTTATGGGGTTGTTTTGGTGGTGCTGGAATTAGTGAGGAGGAATTAGGGTTGCGTAAAAGTAGCATTTATAGTGAGTCTAAAACGCTTGTCGCTCCGTATGAATACAATACGGAAGTGGCTGGGTCATCACAACTCATTGAACGTTCTTTTGAGAATGCACCACCGATGATTTCACATGATGTAACAGATATGTTACCTATCACGAAAGACAATAATACCTGCTTGGCTTGCCATCTGCCAGAAAATGCAGCAATGACAATGGCGGTAGCCGTGCCTAAAACGCATTTAACAGATTTAAGAAGAAATAAAGATTTAAAAGGGCAACTTGATGAAGCAAGATTTAATTGTTCAGCATGCCATGTCCCACAAGCAAAACTCTCACCACTTGTTGGGAATAGCTTTCAGCCAAATTTTAGAAATATTGATGGAAGTAAAAAATCAAATCTGATTCAGATTTTGAATGAGGGAGTTAAGTAAAGCATAATGGGGACGATGTATAGAAGACTTATGTGTGCCATTCCCCCAAAGGGGGATTTTCGTCGTGTTCGCCATATTTCTAATGCGGAACAATTTTTGCTTGAATCTCAAGCAGAAGGGGTTAAGGATGGAGATGGAGCGATTATTCGGGAGGACAATATTCGCTCCACTTCCGTTCTTGCCCCTACAAAAAAAATTATCTTGCGTATTGAGCTATGCCTTGCATGGAATAAAACCCTTTGCTATGCTTGTAAAGATATATGTCAAGAAAATGCCATTACATTCAATGGTGGATTATTTTACCCTGAAATTATTTTGTCGCAATGTACTTTTTGTGGCGATTGTATTCCTAAATGCCCTACAAATGCGATTATTTTTGAGGAATGTGAGTTAAAAAATACCCCGCCTGATTAAAGAAAAAAAGGCGATGAGAAAGTGGCAGAAAAAATTCTAAGATTTGGTTTGATGGAATAATTTCATTATTCTTACCTAAGAATACTTCTATTTGAATGCCCCTTTGTCTTAATATTTTGAAATGTTGTTGCTGAAACTGATATGTAACAATTGCACTCCATTCCTGCGGACTTAAAAGAGTTTTTTTTAGAAAGGGTTGCATTCTATCTGAAAAATGGCATCTTTCTAGGAATCTATGAATATATTTTGTTGGATTTTGAGTAAATTGTTCACATTCTCGTTGTTTTTGTTTTGAACTTTGATTTTGAAAAAACAAAGGGGAAAGTAAGCAAAGGCGATCAATACGTTTTGTTGAGTGCAAGGCATATTCCAATGCTTTTTGTGTACCACATCCAAAACCAATCACATCGTAAAAATGTGGGCATAATACTTCTAGGGGTTCAAAAATTGAAAATTCATTTTCAAGAAAAAAATCACTAAAATAAATCATCTAAGCATCATATTTTGGAGGGAGTGTTCCTCTTTGATTATAGAAATTCAAGCGAAACTTTAAAAACTGATGGTTTAAAATAGCTTCTCTAGCAAGAGTAACTAGATTTAAATAATAATGTAAATTGTGAATAGAAGCAAGGCGATAGTAACTCATTTCCCCTGCCTTAAACAAATGGTTAAGGTAGCCTCTGCTATGGTTTTTGCAAGTATAGCATGAACATTGTAAATCAATAGGGTTTGAATCCCTTTTGTATGCTTGATTCTTGATTGATAGTTTACCCTCATGTGTGAAAAGTGTGCCATTTCTTGCATTACGTGTAGGCATCACACAATCAAACATATCAACGCCTTGATGTATGCCCTCAATAATATCTTCAGGAGTACCAACACCCATTAGATAACGCGGTTTATGGGGGGGCATAAAAGTAGTTGTGAATGCGATGGTTTCATACATTTCAAGATTGGATTCACCAACAGCCAATCCACCGATAGCATACCCGTCAAAAGGGAGAGAAGTTAAAGCTTGTGCAGAAGATTTTCGAAAATATTTATCCGTTCCACCTTGAATAATAGCAAAAATATTGTTTTGCAAACCCATACCTCGTTGTTGCATTTTTTGGTGATAGAGGATAGAAGATTCGGCCCAATAGTTTGTACGTTCAATAGACTGTTTGATTCTTTCTTGTGTTGCAGGCAAGCTAATTAAGTCATCAAGAACCATCATTATATCGCTATTAAGGTGGTATTGTATATCTAATACTTTTTGGGGTGTGAAAAGATGCTTAGAACCATCAATGTGGCTTTTAAATAAAATACCTTCCTTTTGATGAGTGATATTTTTAGATAAGCTAAAGGCTTGAAATCCTCCGCTATCTGTTAAAAAATTGCGTGGAAAACCGCTAAAGCAGTGCAAACCCCCTAACTCTTGGATAATTTTTTCACCCGGTCGCAAATAAAGATGATAAGTATTTGCTAAGATAATTTGTGCATTCAGACTCAAAAGATCATTAAAATCAAGAGCTTTTACACTTGCTTGTGTTCCTACAGGCATAAAAATAGGGGTGAGAACCTCACCATGTGCAGTTTTTATGCTTAATGCCCTTGCTTTTGTTTGTTCTGTAAGTTCCTGCTGAACGCAAACTTCCATCAATTCTTTTCCGTATCCGAAGTATTTTTAGGGGCTGGTGGAGGAAGAGCCGCAATTTTTTGATTTTCTTGCGGGTTTTCGATAATGCCAAAGAGTTTTGCAAACAGAGGTAATGTACTTCCTTGCAATAACACAGACACAATAACCATAAAGAAAACAACATCAAAAATTAAGCTCGCACTAGGTAGTTTCTCTACAAAGGGGTAGGTAGCAAGCACAATTGGCACGGCACCCCTAAGTCCGACCCATGAAATAAAAAGTTTCTCTTTTATGCTAAATTTGCTACGAATCAGCGGTAAAAATACCCCAATGGGACGAGCAATAAATATCAAACAAAATGCTAATAATAATGCTTGAATAGCAACTGATGGGAGTTGAGATGGGAATACGAGTAGCCCCAATGTTAAAAACACAATAATTTGCATCATCCATGCAATGGCGTCATGAAATGACATGATATTTTGCTTGTACGGAAAAATATAGCGATTTGTTACTATTCCTGCAAGGTAAATTGTTAAGAATCCATTTCCACCCAGTGCGGTGCTACACCCATAAATGACAAGTAGCCACGCTACACTTAAAAGAGGGTATAATCCGGGTTGACTAACCTTAAATCTTTGACAAACGCGTGGAAATAAATAGCCAAACAGAATTCCTAGTGCACCGCCTATGATGAACTGCCACGCAAATTTCCATAACATACTTGCAATAGGTAAGGTTTCTCCAGCACTTAAGGTAATAATTTGTAAAACAGTGAGGGTGAGAAAGATCGCCATAGGGTCATTACTTCCAGATTCAAGCTCTAAAAGTGGACTAATATTGTTCTTTAATGCTAAATTTTGCGTACGTAGGATTGCAAAAACTGCTGCCGCGTCTGTTGAAGATACGATGGCTCCTAAAAGTAGGGATTCTAAAAAGTCAAAATCTAAAATCACAAAAGAGAATAGGGCAACAACGAGTGCGGTAACCAAAACGCCAACAGTAGCTAAAATTGCACCTTCCTTGATGACGGGTTTAATTTCGCTGAAGACGGTTGCAAGCCCACCGTCATATAAGATGAAAAGGAGAGCGATCGAACCAATTGTTTGTGCAAGTATGGGGTTATCAAAGGAGATGCCCAAAAATCCTTCACTTCCCATAAACATTCCCAATGCAAGGAATATGATGAGTAATGGGACACCAAAACGTTCAGAGAGGCGACTTGCATAAACGCTTACCGCCAGAATAATGCCCACAACGATGATATAGATATGCAAATTTGCACTGATACTTTCCATATAAGCCCGCCTTTATAAAGTTTGGAAGTCATTTGTTCTCAATATACAAGGTAGGCACTTTTAAAAAATGTTGCATTGTATTATGAGTTCAATTTAAACTGAATTTATTTTATCCTATAACGCCTTAAATTCTTATATTGTAATCGGTAAATTTGATTCTTTGGTCCTAGTAGTTATTAATAATTGTTAGATAATTTTTACTTCATCAATAGTAATTAAATTTATTAATTTTTAATATAATTGCTTTTACACAAAAAAATAAATTCTTTTTAATTAGAATTTATGCCATTTTTCGATATAGTCGGATATATTTTAGGGACAAAGGAGTTAGACGAATGTTGATAACCCTAATAAGTATATTTGCATGTTTAGCGGTGATTGTTTCTTTTTTTATGATTATTCGCTTAAATAAAATAGAGGCAAAGGTGAACAGAATCCACGATACACTTCAAAAAGCGTTAGATGGGGATTTTCAGGCAAGAGTTACATATATAGAAGGGCAAAGTAAACTAGATCAGGTTGGCTTTAAAGTTAATACTTTACTGGATCAACTTGAATTGTATTTGAAGGAAGTGAATGCAACAATTAAGTGTGCTGTGCAGGATAAAACATTTAAAGAAATTGCGACAACAGGCTTGAGTGCGATGTTTGTGAACGCAAGTCAGGAAATTAATCAAGATGTACGCAATATGCAACATGGTTCACTTGAAGAGGATTCTTCAATGCCACTGGTTTGCCGCTTAAATGAGGTCAATCAAAATAAGGAGCAGTTAACTTATCTTCAAACGAGTTTTAAAACAAGTGTAGATAATCTGGAGGAAATTGGCTCATCAATTCATTCCGCTGCAGAAAGTACAAATTCAAGACTGCAAGATATTGAAGAAGTTGTAGGTAGTTTGGATACATTAACAGGTTTTATTAGTGCGAATAATGAAGCAACTAAAATGCTAATGAGTCGTTCAGCTGAAATTAATTCTGTAATTGATTTAATTAACGATATTTCCGACCAAACAAATCTTTTAGCTCTAAATGCGGCAATTGAGGCGGCGAGAGCTGGAGAATATGGTAGAGGATTTGCAGTTGTTGCAGAGGAAGTGCGTAAGCTTGCAGAGCATACACAGAAGGCAACAAGTGAAATTCGTAGTTCTATTCAAATACTTCAACAAGATAGTGGTGATATTTATAGCAACTCTGAAGAAATGCAAGAGCATATTGAGGCTTTTAATACAGTCATGCATTCTTTTAGGGAAACACTCATTAACTTGAATGATTCTACAAAGGAAGTGAATCTTTCTTTGTCATGCGTTAAGAATCGTTTATTTTTGAATTTGATTATGGTTGACCATATTCTCTTTAAGAATAATGCCTATGCAATAGCAACAGCAGGTAATAAAGACAAAGTTACCCTACCTTTGCATACAGAGTGTCGTTTTGGAAAATGGTATTTGGGAGATGGGCAGAAGATTTTTGGGCAAAGTCAAACTTTCAAAAATATTGACCCTCACCATGCAAAGGTGCATGATAACGCACAGGCAGCATTGAATTGTATTAATGATCAATCTGGAAACAATAAAGTTATCCAGCACTTTTCTGTGATGGAAGAGGCTTCCCAAAATCTTTTTGTACTCATGGAGCAGTTGGCTGATGAAGGGCGACAGTGCCTAAATTAGTGATGTTTCATCATCATAGATGTTCCTGCATCCATTAGTAGGAACATTGATCCTTTATAAATCATTAGACAGGCAAAAGCAATGAGTAAAATGGCTATGATTTTAAGAATGGTGTTGCGGTAACGCATAGAGCTAATTTTGCTAGAAAAAAAGCCTAACAATAGCATAACAGGTAGGGTGCTTAAACCAAAAGCAAACATACCTATGCCTCCCCAAATATAGCTACCGCTTCCGGCTGCTGTTAAAAGTGCCGTATAAACAAGTCCACATGGCAGTAAGCCATTAGCTAAACCAAGCAGAAAAATTCCTATCATACCTTTTTGTGAAAAAGCATATTGAAAAAATGTCTCAACAGGAAGAATATCTTTTAAAAAATTCTCGACTTTTAGTAAAAAACGACTTTTTCCTAGCAAAGAAACACCAATAAGCAATAAAATAATGCCTAGCACGACAAAAAATATACCCTTAATGTGTATATTAATGGTGAGTGCTTGTCCTAATCCCCCAACAATAATGCCTAGTAAAGTATAGGAGCTTAAACGTCCCAGCGAATAGAGAGTATGCCCTAAAATTTGGCGATTTTGCAAAGCATGGCTATAGCTTAGCACAAAACCACCACACATTCCAATGCAATGCCCTATGCTACCGCCAAAACCAAGAATAATCAACGCCCAAAGGTTAATGGTGACATCCATGTTCGTCTCCTAGTATTATGATTTTTGTCGTGTGGATTGTATACTCCTTGTGCAATTTCATTAAAATGAATGTATCCTTCTTAATTTTGTATATATCAAAGTCTATCCGTTATTGTATGATTGTTGGTGTTATAAAAGACATTTAATGATAAAAGTAGCAGGAATAATTTTCTTCAAGAGGCTTACCTTATCTGATACCAATAAGAATATTACTTGCTTTAACAATCACTTTTACTTCATCATCTTCTTTAAGATTTAAGTCAGAAAGAGCATTTAATGTAATGATGCTTGTAATGGTTTGTGTGCCGACCTTAATCCTTACTTCAGCATTAACTGTCCCTCTTTGAATAGATTCAATTGTACCACTGAATTGATTTCTTGCACTAATTTTGAATTCGCCAAGACCAATCAACACAGATGATGCCTTAATGATTGCAACAGCATTTGCACCTTCTTGTAAAGCAAGATTCTGACATGAACTATTAGTAATAATTGCTGTTATTTTTTCATTGCCGATTTCCAAGCAGACTTCGGTATTAACTGCTCCTTTTTGAATACGTATAATTTTGCCCTCTAGTTGATTTCTCGCACTAATTTTCATTGTAACGCTCTCCTTTTAATAACTACTAAACTGATATTATACCATGACCTTACTGAAAATGTGAGGTGATTGCAACAATTTGTATAATGTCGCGTCTACGGAGGATGTGATTTCTTGAAAGAAATCACAAAATTAATCTGAGGTTAAATATATGAATACAATAGGATTTCCAAGAATTGGTGAAAAACGAGAATTAAAAAAGGCTTTAGAATCTTTAAAGATTCTAAAATAAAAATGGATAAAGAAATTTTAAGTTGGTTGAACTTTACAAAAGAAAAAGTGCGAGAATTAGAACTTTTAGAATCCCTTTTTAGAAATGGGATAGTAGATTCTAATAAGGAAGCATACGAATTCAATAAAACTATCAATGATGGACGCAAACAATCACAAAAAATTTATGATACAAAAGTGCGAGAAAGAATTGCGAATCTTGTTATCGCTGAACGAAAAGAATCTTTTCAAGCAAGAATTAAAATTCAAAGAAAAGAATTAGGCTACCTAGATCTTGTAACGACTACGATTAGAAGTTTTCCACAGACTCCATAGTTGCGTACATTGCGACAAAAATATAAAAAAGGTGAGATTGATACAGATGCATACGAAAATGGAATCAAGGAATACATTTGAGGCAATGGATGCTGATGTGATTAGTATTGAGACTGCAAGAAGTGGTAATGAATTGCTAAAAGATATTTAAGTAAGTTGGATATGCAAATGGAGTTGGACAGGGTGTGTATGACATTCATAGCCCAAGAATCCCAAGTGTTGATGAAATATACAAGCAGATCAAGCTTTTACTTGAAGTTTTACCAAAAGAACAATTATGGATCAATCCAGATTGTGGGTTAAAAACAAGAAAACAGGAAGAAGTCAAGCCAAGTCTTAAGAATATGATTGAAGCTACAAAAAAGATTCGATCTGAAGGTTAAGTTATTTTTTTAATAAAAATTTGTGTGTTAATACTTAAATTTAAACAAAGATAAATAGCGAGGGATAGTTTTTATCCCTAATGAAAATCAAATAAATTAAGAAATTTTTTAGCACGTTGTGTTTGCGGGGCATCAAAAAAGTTATCAGGTTTGGCTAGTTCGATAATTTGCCCCTCGTCCATAAAGATAATTCTGTCTGCAACTGCCCTTGCAAACCCCATCTCATGTGTTACAATTAACATGGTCATCCCTTCTTTTGCTAGATTTAATATAACATCAAGCACTTCTCTTACAATTTCTGGATCAAGGGCGGCAGTAACTTCATCAAACAGCATAATTTTAGGATTTATACATAAACTTCGTACAATTGCAATGCGTTGTTTTTGTCCGCCACTTAACTCTTTTGGAAAAGATTGAATTTTATGTAAAAGCCCCACTCGCTCAAGCCAGTATTTTACTTCCTCTAATACCTCTTGTTTATGGCGTTTTTGTACTTTCATTGGAGCTAATAAGAGATTATCTTGCACGCTAAGATGATCAAACAATTCATAAGATTGAAAAACCATACCAACTTTTTGACGAATTTTTGTCCAATCCTTAAAATCTTTTGTAATGATTTGTCCCTCAATCTGAATACTACCCTCTGCAATTTCCTCTAGTCCATTAATGCAACGCAATAATGTTGATTTTCCGCAACCGCTGGGTCCTAAAATGACCACAACTTCTTTTTGTTTTACTTCTAAGCAAATATCTTTCAATACATGATGGGTATGATAATATTTGTGTAAATTTTTAATTTCTAATATATTCATTCTAGCTCCATTTTTGTTCTAATTTTTTTGAATAGAGTGTGATAGGATAACAAATTAAGAAAAAAATAAAAAATATTAATCCATAAACCATCAAGGGGGCGTAAACATATTTATGATTAAATTCAATAATTTGTTTTCCTACCGCAACAAGCTCTACAACCCCAATTAAATAGGCAAAGGTTGTGCTTTTTATCATTCTTGTAAAAAGGTTCATGCTCATGGGTGTTAAACGTCGAAAAGCTTGTGGGATAATCACATAAAAATAAACTTCTGTGGAATGTAATCCAAGCGATAACCCAGCTTCGAATTGATGTTTTGGAATACTTTTTAAGCTTGCTCGTACCAAATCCATCATTTCAAAAGTTCCCCAAAGGCTGAATACTAAAATCGCTGAGCTTATTGCACTCAAATTTAAACCAAACCAGCGAGAAAAACCAAAATAAACTAAAAATAACCAAACAATCAAAGGCATAATGCGGACAAACTCTAAGCAAAAACGACACATGAGATAAAGCCATTGTTTTTGACTATTCATTAAAATTCCCAAAATCAATCCAAAAAAAGATGAAACAGCAATACTCACAAAAGAAATTTCTAAAGTACTATAAAGTCCCTTCAGTAGTCTTTCTATGACAGGCAAAGAAAAAATTTCAAACATGTGCAAGCCTTTTTTCAAAACGATTTAATATCAAAGATAAAGGAAGAATGATACATAAATAACTTATAAAAAGCATTAGTAATAATTCATTTGTTTTTGATGTGATGGCTTGAATGCTTGTCATTGTATGCACCAAATCAGGTAGTGCAATAATCGTCACCACTGAAGTTTCTTTAAATAAAAAGATAATATTTGCACTAATGCTAGGCATTGCAACCGCTAAGGCTTGAGGTAAAATAATAAAACGAAAATTTTGAAATGGCGTTAGTCCTAACGCTGCTCCTGCCTCATATTGTTGTTTTTTAACAGATTCAAGTCCAGCACGAAAACTTTCTGCCATATATGAACCTCCTAAAAAACTAAGCCCAATGACTCCACAAGTGAAAGCAGAAAGGTCGATACCAAGCTTAACTAAACCATTATATAAGAAGAAAAGCTGAATGAGTAGAGGTGTATTGCGTGAAAATTCAATATAAACTCGATAAATTTTACTCACAAAATGAATGTTTAAAAAAACCATTAATGCATAAAATAATCCAATTAGAATAGAAAAAAATATACCATAAAAGCTTAATTCAAGTGTCAGGAGAGCCGCCTTGACAAAAGCGGGAATGAAACGAATAATAAAGTCAATATCCATTGGTTAATCCATAGAGTTTAAAGCAAGGATTGTTGCTTGTTGATTTTCTTGTTGCATAAAAGATTCACCCACCAAGAAAGCATCAATGCCTATTTTAAGATATTCTTGAATCTGTTCTGAAGAATGCAGTTCAGACTCCGTAACAACAACCTTACCTTTTGGAATCAATGGGGCTAATTTTTGGCTTAATTTCATATCTATACTCAAATCCTCCCAGTTTTGATGATTGATGCTAATCATATCTGCCCCTGCCGCAATAGCCTTGAGCAATTCTGTTTTTGAGTGGATTTCTACAAGTGGTTCTATTCCAAAACGACGTGAAAATGTAATAAGTTCTTGTAACTCCTTTTTTGATAAAATTGTTGCGATTAATAGTAAAGAATCTGCCCCATACACTGCTGATTCCACAATTTGATAAGAATCAAAAATAAAATCTTTGCGTAAAATTGGTATTCTTAAAAACCGCTTAATCTGACTCAAATCTTCTAAGCTTCCTTGAAAAAAATCTTCCTCCGTACAGATAGAGATGGCTGTTGCTAAACCTAATTCATAATCTTGAGCAGTTTGTAATGGATTAAAATATTCTTTGGTGATACCTTTGCTTGGATTTGCTTTTTTAATTTCAGCAATAATGTTGATTCTATTTTGACACACTGCCCCTTTAAAATTGCGTGGTACAAAGGGATTATAAGGCAAAGAACGTCCAAGCCAATCTATGCTCATCTTTTTTTGTGCTTGTTTTAATCGCTCTTTTTTACACTTAAGGATTTCATCTAAAAGCATTCAGTGCCTCCTTGTACATTGTTTAACCTTTTGATAATGTTCTTCTATCTCTGCTTCTTTTTTGCGCTCTTCTTTGGGAATACTCTCAAAAACTTCCAATGCTTTTTTACAATTTTTTAGCTGATAATAACCCCACCCCAAAGAATCTAAATAAGCAGGAGAATGTGGAGCGTACTCCAAAGCCTTCTGGACAAGTCTTACACCCTCTTGAATATCAACCTGATGGTCAATCAATAAATAACCTAAGAAGTTATACAATAAATCACTTCCCTTGATTGGGTCGCCTGAAGATTCTAATTCTGCTGTTTTCGCAAGTGCTAAACGCAACTTTTTAATGACTCCTTCTAGCATTTTTGCATTAATGGGCGGCTTGAGTGTTTCGTATTCAATAATAGCTTCAACCCCGATATATTTAGGGTCTTGTGTCTGATTGTATAGATGTCTTGCAAATTCTAATGCTTTTGGATATTGTTTTGTTTCTCGATAGAGGTCAAGTAAAAGCGGGGGATTAAAATCTATATTTTCTTCTAAAAAAGTAATGGCTTGTGTGTAATTTTTATTAAAAAGGAGAACTTGAATAAGAAGCTCAAAATTTTCCTTACTCGGTTGTTCTTGATATAGGCGCATTTGTGTTTTTTCAAGTTGCTTAATGTCTCCCTTGTCGCGATAAATTCTTGCAAGCCTTAAACATAAATTTTCTTCGCAACCCCGAATGCGTGTGTGTGTTTCAAGCATTGCAATAGCTTCATTGACTTGTTTTAGGAAAAAAACTTGTGTATTTGTTAGGCGGTCAAGAATAAGCGGAGATTGCTGAAAACTATATGCTTTCTTAAAAGAGTCTGCAGCCATTTGATATTCTTTACTGACAAGATACAAAGAACCAATTAAATTATAATTTTCTTCGTTCTCTTCAATTTGAATAAGTTTTTTTGCTTGCTTTGTGGCGTTATTTAAGTCACCAAAAGTAATTAAAATTGCAATAAGGGTGCGTTGAATCTCTTGAGAATCTGGACGGATTTCTAAAAATTGTTGAGTTTTCTCCAAAGCAGGGGTGAATTGATTTAAAGATAAGAGTAAGCCAATACTCTCTTTTAAGTAATTTGGATCTTTTGTTGTCTGCCATAATTCATCAAAAATTTTTAATGTTGTTTCTGTATCATTATTATCAAGTGCTACAAATGCTTCTATAATTTTTTTATCCTCCTCACGTTCTTGTTGTCTAAAAGTTGCAACTTGCACACAATTTTCTCCGTTCTCAAATCGACAGGCATTTTGTGCGATTTCCACATTCATACTTTGTGTTTTTTGAATATCACCGCAACCAACAAACAATAAAATAGACAGGATTAGAGCGACTGGATATAAGGGCATTCTTTTTGTGCCTCCTTTATTGTAATCTTTTTTAGTTGCTCCCAATAAGGAAAAGTTTTACATTGTGATGGGCGAGATTCATAAATGCTACATCTTTCTTTTTGCTCATCAAAAAAAATACAGGCAAATTCACTTCCATTCTCGCCAATGATTTGTTTTTCAATAAAAGAAAAACGGTATCCAACTTTTTTAATATACTTTTGCATACATTCTTGAATGTCTATTTTTAGCCATTGTGCTAAAGCTTCAATTTCTGCATAGCGAACAAAAATATACCCACTTTTTCCGCGACAACAAAACCCATTGCATTGTTCACAACTTTTAGAATCAAAATTAAAATAAAAATCTTTCATTCTCGTTCCTGTTTACTTCTCTGCTTTAATGCTATGCGTGTTGGCTTGTTTAAATATTTTTTGTACTTCTTGACTGAAATCCCCATGCTCATACACAAACAAAGGAGGAAGGATACTTAAAGTTGCCTTTGAATTCAATCTTGCCTTACAAAGCAATAGATTTGCATCCTTGAAACAATTTGGATATACAAAACGCAATTCTTCTACTTTGAAATGTTCCTGCCTTAACAAATACAAAATCCGCTCACATTCACGTGCATCAAAACAAAATAAAAATAATCCCTTTGGCTTTAAAAAACGTTTAAGATGCTTTAGTAGTTTTTCAAAAGGGAGATTTTCCTCAAATCTTGCGTTGTATGTTAACAAATTTGGGCTTTTAAGATGATGAGAATGATAAAAAGGTGGATTAGAAATAGCAACATCAAAAGAATTCATGCTTTTTGGGGTTAATTCTAAAAAATCACTATGGATAATTTCTACATCAAAACCCCCAACTCTTTGGTTGCGTTGTGCATAAAAAACCATTTCTTCTATTTTTTCTACCATTGTTAGCTTAAGCGGTTTATCTCTTGCACACAAAAGCCCAATTACACCACAGCCTGCACCAATTTCTAAAACTTGACTATGGTTAGGAATGTGAGGAATAGAAAATGCGTACAGAAACAAAGAATCGCTATTGTAAGCATAACCTTTTGCAGGTTGGGCAATTTGCAAAAGACGATAGGGCCGATTCTCACACACCGCTTTTTAATTTTCCCTTCCAGCCGGCTACAACAATTAAAAGAATAGTTGCGGCAACAAAATAATAAAGAAAGACAGGCACAGGCACAGGATCTCCGGCTGCATAAGAATGCATTCCAGATAGATAATAATTAACGCCAAAGTAAGTCATTAAAATTGAATAAAATCCTAAAACACTGAAGCTAGCAAATACATAGGGCGTATTTCCAGCTTTTACGAAACGAATATGCAAAATAATTGCATAGACAATCATCGAAATTAATGACCAGGTTTCCTTAGGGTCCCACCCCCAGTAACGTCCCCAGCTTTCATTGGCCCAAATCCCACCCAAAAATGTTCCTATAGAAAGCATAGCTAAGCCTATAATCATACTCATCTCATTAATTGCACTTAAAGATTGAATGGAGGAGTCAAGACGTAAATGACGTTCATAATCTGGAGAATCTTTCGGTACTTCTTTGCGGAATAAAAAGAGAAACAGGGTAATAATGCCCAGCATAAAACAAAGAGCTAAAAATCCATAACTCGCTGTAATGATAGACACATGAATGTTAAGCCAATATGACTTTAAGACAGGAACAAGATTGCTAATCTGCGGATCCATTTCGCTCAAATGCGCAACAAATAGTACGATTCCTGCCATCATTGATGAGGCAGAAAATGCAAGACTTGAATGTCGCAGCAATAGTATGCCACTCAATGCACTCGCCCATGCAACATAAATCATCGATTCATATGCGTTACTCCAAGGAGCATGCCCACTCACATACCAACGCAAAATCAACGCTCCAGTATGTAAAAGCAAAATTAAGCTGATTAAAGTTAGTAAAATTAAATCCAGCTTTTTACTGAACCATCGCTGTTTACAAACAGATGGTTTTAATAATAACCTCGCCAAAGAAACTACAAACAATAGAATACCAAACAATAAGTAGGCGTAGTAAAGCTTAACAAAAATTAAAGAATGATTCAGTAATAACTCTGCTTCTACTTTCATTGCTGATGGAATTAAATCTTTACCAAAATGCTCTTGATGGGCTTTTAGAGATTTTAGTGCATCAAGGGCAGCCTTTTCGTCACCATTTACGACTAAGGAATCAAAACTTCTAAAATATTGCACAACAAGCCCTAAGGCATAGTTAGCATCTTGTTCGCTTAATTGCTCTAACTCGATTGGTGCATACCACTTTTGTGTCGTGCCATTTGGGTCTGGAAAAATCCGTAAGGAATTGCTAGAAAGAATCTGAAACATTGCCTCAAATCTTTCATTAACTGCCAAAATATCTTTGTCTAATGTACCCCTTTCAGCAGGTTTTTTCATATTTGTGTCTGTGACTAAATTGTAGAGCTTATAGACTCCATTGCTTGTATAAAGGTCATAGAATGAGGCGTAAGGATCGTTTGGTGATAAACCAAGAATCTTACGCAAGGCTGGAGTTGTTATGCGTATCATCTTAACCCCTTTCCAGTATTCAGGATATGCAACCATACTCAAGTATATTTGCATATTAGACAAGCCTAAGAAACCATCTTTCTTTGTAATTTTATGTACCAAATCACTAGCAAGAGTGTCAAGTGGTTCTATTCTTCCACCAAAATCTTGCACGAGCAAAGTACCTGCAATTTTTGAATGTTCTTTTGTATTATTCTGTAAGTCTACAAGTTTTTGAACAACATCATTAAGCATTTGTGTTTCTGCCTGAGTGCTATTTTGCTCTTCAGTAGCATAGGCAGAAACTCCAAGAGATAGTATACACACTAATATCATTCCCATTGTATTTTGAGATTTTACGAATGTCGAAAGTTTACAGAAACGTCCTTTCTTATCAAAGAGTATCCAAATGAATGCAAGAGTTAGCAAAAAATATCCGATGTAGGTTGGAATTTTACCTGGATCATTATTGACAGATAAATATGTCCCCAGTTCATCTCTGTCGTAAGATTCTTGAAAAAATCGATAGCCACCATAATCAAGTGTATGATTCATGTAAATATGGTAAGGCATTGTCACATTATTTACTGTATCCTCAACAATAACACGAGAAGAATACGATGATGGAGCGTGAGAACCAGGATAACGTTCTAACTCAAAATCTTCAAGTTTAATTGTAAAAGGAAGTTGAATTTGTTTGGGTCCCCACATTATTGCCATTTTTAAATCACCTAGTAAAAAACGCGATGGAACACCTTGTTGTAATGCTATGTCATCTTGATTGTTATCGTAAGAGAGGCTGACTAACGCTTGTCCACTTTTTAAATCTTCATTAGGAATAAAGTCTTTATAGCGTAAACTTAAGTTACCCTTAGAAAGCGGAATAGAAAATTCAAAAGGTTGTGAACCAACAGATGCCAAACGCACAGGAAATTCTTCTTTTTTTATGCTATGTTCACCCAAAACATCACCTTCTAAAGTTTGTACGATGAGGTAATTTTCTCGTGATTCCATTACAGAGGAACTCTCTCCCTCTCGGATATGCAAACGTCCTTCAAATCCAACATTCTGTGTTAATGCCGCACCCACTAAAATAACCAAAAAAGAAAAATGAAGTAAAAAAACAGAATACCTTTTGCGTTCCAATACACGAAAACGTATCAATACAACTATTAAATTAATGGCTAGAAAAATATGCAATGCCTTAAACCAAAAACTGGCATATACCAGTGCTACTGCTGCCTCTGTGCCAAAGTCATTTTCAATGAAAGTTGCTCTTGCACAAGAGGCTGCATAAATTGCCAACAATAAGTAGGTAAGCCAAAAAGAACCAATATTATCGCGGAGAAATTTCATTGTTCAACCCCTTGCAAAAACTCTAGGTAACGTTGATTGATTTCTTTATCGCTCTGTGCTCCCTCCCATTTTTTGTCAGTGATAAACTCAAGAGTAGCTAGGAATTTATCCCCCGTTATAGCCCCTGCTCGAATTAAAATTGTTTTGCCTTCCGGTGTTGCAAAAATTGTTGTTGGCGTTGGTCCAATACGGTATAACATCACTAAATCATTTGTTGTCAATTCTGCGGGTTGAAGTCCATTGACAAAATAATGCGTTTTAAGATAGCTGGAATTCACATAATAAGGGCTAAAATCCGCCTTTAATTTATCCTGAATTGCTTGTGAAGATTTAATTTCCTTTTTTAGCATATCGCAATAAGTGCATCCATTTGCACCAAAAATAATCATTAAATACTTGCCTTCTGGATCAATACGTGCATTATCCTTGACAATTCCTTCTAGCTCTGCATAAGAGGCTTTATCTAAGTTGTTAATTTTATCCAAAACTTCTTGAGAGGTTTGTGTTCCTAACGAAACAATCTTGTCGTGCTCTTGTTCATTTCCACAGCCACTAAGAATCAACAATAAACAAACAATAAAACTCTTCCAGTACATTGCTTACTCCTTTTCTTTTTGTACAATAAGATTTAAGATTGTCTTAACAAAACTTTCTGAATGGTTTAGGCACTCACAAACCTCATAAGATGAAATGCCTATTTTCTGTGCCTCGTGCCGATATTCTATGGAAAGTTCAAAATCTGTTTCTGAATTATCAAGTGTAAATGAAATAGGATAAATCAGCACAGACTCACCCTTTAGAGATTTTAACTTTTCTTTTAAGGAGGGTGTTAGCCATTTATTTGGTCCAATACGCGATTGAAAAGCATGCGTAATTTCTTTGAATTCTATTCCTTTTTTTTGTAATATTGTTTTAAGTGTTTCAATGTTTGCAAGAACTTCTTTTTCGTAAGGATCGCCTTTGTCCACAATAGATTGAGGTAATCCATGAGCAGAAATAATTAGCACAATATTATGATTTGGCTTTTTGAGTTTTTTTGTGCCTTCTATAATTTTTTCAGCAATGGCCTCATTGTAAAATTCATTATCAAAATAGCGATCAATGATAAAAGTCTTTGGCATATAGGAAAGCTCAAAACAAGCCTTTTTTACATGCTCTAAAGAAGTCAGTGTCGTAGTGGTAGAATATTGAGGGTAAAGACTAAACAAAACCAATTCTTGAATATTTTTTTGTTGTAATAAAGCGAGTTGTTGTTTAATAAATGGAGTGGTATAACTCATACCATAAGTGTATAAACGGCTCGAATCCGCCTTCTGCAAGGCTTGAATTAGATTTTTTGTATGTGTAATAATGGGTGATTTTCCTCCCAATACCTCATAGTTTGATTTTGCTTTATTTAGTCGCATAAAAACAATCAAACTTGCAAGAAAGGAACGTACAAAAGAAGATGAAACACTTATGATGTTTTTGTCGTTGAACATATTAGTTAGAAAAGTCCTTACTTCATCAAGGTTGTTTGGTCCTCCCATATTTAAAAGCATAACGGCTTTTATGGTCTCTCCTTTATTAAGAATAATATTTTATGAACCAGAATTCTATATTATTATTCCTAATAAAAAGTAACTTCTTGTTTTGTAACTTAATGTTGATTTTTTAAGAATAGATTTCTTAAGTCGATGATATTTTTGCCCAAAAAATCCTGCAAATTACCCATCTCTAATATTGTCAGTGCTTGTTTAAAATACCATTCTAAGAAAGGGTTTTGTTGGCATTTTGAAAGCAAGGTTTGAATGTATTTTGCCTGATTTTTTGATTTTTGAATTTGGCTAACAAAATGATGGACTGCCGAACGTTTTTGCTTCCATTCCACATAAAAGCTACCTTTTACTTTAAACATAAATGATTCTGTATCTTCAATCACAAAACCTTCAATTGCCTCTGAATGAGGTAGGATTCCTGAGCTATTCTCAACGAGAAAGCTTTCTAGAGTTTGAAAGTCATTAATAGAACAAAAATGTCTCTTACAAGGAACACCTATTTCATTTGCAATGTTTTGTAAATCTTCATAAGATTTTCTATAAAAAATAAGAGAATTTTCAACAGCATCTAGTAGGACAATCTTTGGAGAATGGTATTCAATAATATGGGGGTCAAAGATAGGGTCAATCACTTCAAATACTAAAGAGTAGTTTATATTTTTACTTAAAAAATATAAGATTTTTGATTCGACATCTAGTTGTTTGATGAGATGGGCAAAATGTTTTGAATGTATCCCACCCCAATCACTTTTGGAGCTAATAAATAGAGAGTTATTGTGGAATGCAATAATCCCCAAGAATCCGTTTTCCTTAATGTAAGTCTGCAGAGGAAATTTCAAGGTTTGTTGCAAAGAATTAAGCTTGAGTGCATCTTGCTCATTGAGATTAAAAAATTTATCATAACTACGTGCAACAATGCTGAAATTTTGTGTGTCTAAGAAAAGTCCTCTTGCCTTACATGTAATTGTATCCCAATTTTTTTTACTAAAGGCTTCGCGTGAAAAGCGAAAACTAGAAATATGACCAAATTGTTTTTCTTGAACCCACTGGCTTTTGCGAAATTCTTTTAATAGCTCGCATACATTCGAGGGTGATTTTGGTACTTGAGTCGAAACAATAGGGCTACTTTGCTTAAATACTTCATTTTTAAATTCAAGGCATTCAAATCCATGACAATCAAGTGTTACAACACGTAAATATCCACCAAATTCAACTTTATTTTCACATACAAACACGCGTGAGTTGATTTGTGTAGGTAAGTTTTGTCGATTGCGATGACCAAAAATCTGGTATAAATTTGCGTGTGTATTTTGATAGAAATATTCTGCTATTAAGGCTGTATCGCTGTAATTGCCAATGCCATGAATCATTGCACTACTTGGAATAAAGCTTAACTGGCTGATATCAGAGGGAAAATTTGGCATTCCGCAATGATTACAAAAAACTTGCTTATCCCCATAGGAATAGACAATGAGTGTTTTAAGTTGACTGCATAGATAATTTATATCTTGCCTGGAGAGAGAATTTTCTTCAATCTGAACTTTTGTATTAAGATTAAATTCTGATGATTGAGATTCTTCACCTCTTGCATATGTGCGTAAATGCCGTTCGTGATTACCTTCAATTAAGTAAACATTAGGAAGATTACAAATACTCAAAAGATATTTTAAGACCTCTGCATTTTCAATACCCCTGTCAATATAATCTCCCAAAAAAATATAAAAGTTTTGTGGTTGTATCTCACCTAGATTCTTCAGGACAGAATAGCAACCTTGTAAATCCCCAATATGATAAATTTTTTCATAAGCATTTAAATCCATCGGTGAGTATAAAACTTGCCTCCAATTTTTCCTATGAATAACAGAATATTGATGGGGCAAAGGATTGTTTTTGAGTTGTTTATGCATACGGACAAGAGTTTCGTTAGGTACGAAAAATTTACCATTTTGTCGACGCAATAAATTACGTTTTTGGCATTCTTCAAGACTAACATCAGTGAAATCAACAATGTGCATTTCATATGCATATTGTTGGCATAGTTTTTGGTAGATTTTAAGATTATTTAAAACTGTATTTGTTGCATCGATAATTGTGAAATCGCCATTTTTAAGGCGAGATTCCAAAAGTTTATAAAAAAAATCCCAAATAAAAGAGTCATTTTTTTGACTTACAGATAGAGAACCATCGATGCATTGCGTTGGACTTTGGGCAAGAATCCTTAAGGCATCGGGGCTCAAAGTAAATAAACTTAAGTTATTTTCTTTAATCCAACTACTTTTTCCGCTTGCAGGTAAACCACGTGTAACAAGAAGAATGCGCAATTTTATCCCCCTTCCTATATTCAATCTAATTTGTTATAATGACGGGAAACTTTATCCAACTTTTACTAATGGAGAGGTAATGCCGAGTCATATTATTGCTGAAATGTTATTTTATCATCATTTTTTTTCAATTTGCTTATTGATTGTGCCAATTGTTGCACTGATTATTTTGTTTTTAAGTCAAAATTTTCCTTTTATGATTCGCAGAATTCGTCTTCTTACTCCAATGTATGGGTTCTTTATCGCGACTACCATCTTTACGGGGATTATTTTTAGCTTTATTTTGCAAACCTTTAATCTCAAAATAGCATTAATGATTCTTGTCTCAATTTTCCTTATTATGGGTGAAATTAAACGATACAAGAAACAAAGAGTTATTGCAAGTTATGATATTGATCTGCAGAAAACCTATCGTTTATTTGCAAAACAAAAATATGCTCTTGATTTAATTTTATTGATTGTAACTTATGCTATAACCCCATTTTTATAGTTGAATGCAATGATAGCTTGAATAAATATATTGTAATTTAATATTTACTTTATATTAATGTTAAACTTTTATTTTGGGAGTTTTTAATGCGATTGAAAAACTGGTTAATTCTATCGGTAGCAACTTTTTTTACCTTTCTTGCACCAGGTATATTTTTTAGCTTATTGAATCAAAATTATATTTTTAGAATAGAAATTGTCTTTCTTGTTGCTTTTATTCCTGCTGCACTTTTATTGCCACTAGTTAAACCTCGCATCATCTCTATTGGTATTCTTATCGTTTTTGCTGTAATGGAGATCTTCCAGTTTTGCCATCTCTTTTGGTTTGGAACACCTCTTAGCGTTTTTAGCTTAGCACTCATTTCTAAAGAATGGCACGAAATTCTTAATACTGCACAAGGTAGTCTTCGTGGTATTATTTATGTGATAGCCATTCTTGTTTTTTATGGTGGATTAATTCTTGCCTACTTAAAATTGCAATGCTCTAAAAACTATTTTGCGTTAGTAGGTATTGTTATCTTGCTTTCTGTCTTGCCACACAAAGCAATTTTTAAAACTCCTAGTATTAATAATTTTTTGCCACGCAATGATAGTGTTAGCTTGTATAATAGTTTACGCGTGTTCACTGCATATTTTTTGATTTATCTCCCCAAAGATTCTAGCCCAATTAAAAAATATCAACCTTATGAGATAGTAGAGAAAAAGACTCTTCCACCACGAAATATTGTGATTATTTTAGCAGAAAGTGTGAATGCAAATAATATTGGCATTTTAGGTTACAAGAGGAATACAACTCCTTTGCTCTCTGAACTTATGCAACAAGATCCTTATTTTGTAGCTAAGAAAGCAATCTCTAGCTCTGTTCTTACGCGAATATCAACTGCTATGTTTTTTAATCTTGTTTATGAATATGACAATATTGTTCATCTTTCGCAACAAAATTTTCATCTTTTTAAGCTGGCTAAGGAGGCTGGATTTACAACCTATTATATTTCCAACCAAACTGAAGCTGAAGTAATTCCAATGGCATCAAATTATATCGATATCTTGCGAACTAAAGAATCTTATCTATTTCGCTCCAATGAAATAGGTGATTTAGTTTTATTAGAACAACTCGATAAGTTTTTGCCTGAATTAGAATATTCAGAAAATGCTGGAAATTTTATTGTACTTCATCAAAGAAACCCACATTCTCCTTATGAAAATAGCTATCGTGCATATCCAGAAGCTGAAGTTTTTCCTTTGGAAAATCTTACAGAAGATGTGTATCGTGAGAATAGTTATGACAATGCGATGATTTTTAATGATTATATCATTTCAAGTATTTTTAAAAAATTCAAATCCCTTTCTATGCCTACTTATATTTTATTTGTGCCAGACCACGGTGAAGCTATGGGAGAAGTGGGAGACAATGGTTATCAAGAATTTGGGCATTCTTTTTTAAGTCAGCATGTTGCAAATATTCCGCTTTTTGCAACATTATACAATGGAAAAGATGATATATACGTTCAAAAACTTAAGGATTTTTTCTATCCTACGCATTATGAAATTGGTATGCTCATCGCTGAAGTCATGGGCTATAAAATCCATAATCCTAATCCAATATTAGAGAATGTTTTTTTTATTAATGGGGTAGATATTGCCGGAAATATGGGACATATACGCGTAATTAAAGACAAAGAAAAAAGCAAAATTGAATTCCAAAAATTCTAACTTGACATTAAACCTTTATCCAAAGATCTCCTAAAACATTCCTTAGAGCTATTTTACTCTAATCTTTGTGTGTAGATTCATTATCTTTTTGCACATAAATCTACAGAAAAGGATTGAGGTAAATTTATGTATCCTTATATGGCAATTTTTGTAATCATTAAGAATCTTTTAGTCAAATCTTTGTGGATTTTAAAATCCTCTAGTATTCCCTATTGTTTGATTGAATTCTTTTGTAGAGAATGTTTTGGTATTGGCTAGAGGTGATTAAAATTAGTCATTCTAGTATAATTTTCTTGAAAAGTTTTGTAAAATTTTATTTTTTTGGCTTTAAAATAATCTCTTCAATTTTTGAGATAATGGAATTAAAATTACATTCACCACGAACAAAATAGCTTTGGCTATTCACCCTTTTGCCTATCATATTTTTGGTAATTTCAATAATTTCTGAAGCATTTTGACTCCAAAACATTAGCTGATTTTTAAGAAGATATTGGTCATGTACAAGCCATATAGAACGTGTAGATATTGTTGGAATGCCATAGCAAACTGCTTCAAGATTCATTGTTCCGCCCCCACCAATAAAAATATCAATAAAAGGATAAAATTCTTCGGGTTTTAATTTTTCTTCTAGTACACTTGCAATATGTCCAAAATCTCTTTTTAAGCGATCTTTTTCATAGCGAGGCATAATCACAATATTCGCATCCAGCTTTTGCTTTAAAAGTGGAATCACCTCATAAATTGTTGGAATTTTTTCTTTGACATAGTGGGCCTTATATTCTTCCTCACGTACGAGAATTGTTGGCTTTGTTAAGTCTAAATTATATCGTTTGCGGAAGTCATTTTTATCATCTTTTTGAATATCATTAATCCACAATGCAACATCAATAAAGGGGTAGGGGATAGCTTGATGTTCATCAAGGGCAAAGCGGAGCATCAATTCTCTTGGTAAAACAAAGGGATAAAAAAATAAATGCGAAAAGGGAAGGGTTAAGCGAGAAACGGCTGTAAGCTCTGTCGGACAATTAATGTCGCCTGGTGTTGTAAAGGCTGGAGTATCGTAGATATTGACAACAGGAATGCCAATTCCGTAAGCAACATGAACACTATCTACAACAGCACCACAAATGAGTACATCCGGTGTTCCTTTTGCACGAAATAAATCAAGAATCTCTTTTTGTCTGAATATTCTGGCTTCAAATTTTTCTAAGAGTGTTGAACCACCATATTCTCCTAAAACAATATGCTCAATCCCATGAATATCCAAAATTTCTTTCGCCTCCGTATAATGTGGTGCATAACGTGTCGTTACTAAAACTTTATAATTAAGCTCCAAGAGTTCTTGAATCATCTTAGAAAAAAACATTGCATATTTAGGCGTTGCAACATCAATCCAAATCATTTGCGTATCTCCTTTAATGCTTGAAAAATTGCCCATCTCACATCAAATAAAGATTCATACTCCATACCTAACTCTTTCATTAAGGCGACTTCTGGAGATGAAAAACCAATCTTATCGCGTCTATAGGCAAGTTTTTTGCTACCTAGCCTTTCTAAAAGAATGCGTAGGAGATATTTACTGTAACCTTTTGCAAATTTTAATCCTTCTGTAATCTCAAAAGCAAATTCTACAATACGATAATCTGTAAAAGGTGTCCTGTTCTCAACCCCAACTGCCATTGCATTTCTATCTTCATAACGAAGCAAATGTGGTAAATTAAATAAGGTGGTATCAAGCCATAAACTCTGATTGAAGTCAGGCAAAAATCGTTCCAATAGGAATTGAAAAGATGGAATAGGCATTCCGTATTGTTGCATTTTTTGGACATTGCGTGCATTGTCCTCTTGAAAAAGTTGTAGCTTAAGTTCCCGATTTAAAGAACATTTTAAGCCCAACATATATTCAGTTAAGGCTTCTTTACCATAAAGCTGAATACGAAATTCAAATTCTTGCCGATTCTGGAAAATAAAGCGTCCAGCATGATGATAATAACCACCAAATAACTCATCAGCACCTTGCCCACCTAGAGTAACCTTGCAATAAGGTGCAATGGATTGAAAAAGCAAAAATTGTGCATAAACCGAAAAACTTCTAAAGATTTCATCTTGTATGTATACGAGCTGATGAAAATGTTGCTTAAAATCGCTTAAGTGTGGTGAAATAATTTGAATAGGAATCTCTAAGTTGCGACCCAGTTCCTGAATGTGTATACTCTCATCGCTTTCTTGAAAGTCCGTGAAGCTAACACCAAAAAAATGGCATTGCCCACCTAATCTCTGAATGTAATGTGCAAGAATGGAGCTATCAATTCCACCTGAAACAGATAAAGCAACGGGTACATCAGAGCGAAGTCGTATTCGAACGGCATCTTGCAGGAGTTCATCAAGCTTTTCTATCGCCTCTTCTAAGCGGGTGTATTTGCGGGAGGGTGTAAAATCCCAATATTTTGTACACTTAAGTTCTTGATTTTTAAATATTCCATAATGTGCTGCTGGAAATGAATAAATATTTTGGTAAATACTTTGCTGAATGCTACCAGCACCAAACAGTAGCCACGATGCAACCTCCTCTAAACAAAAAGGTTGAGGTAAAATTTCTAAAATTGCTTTAATTTCAGATGCAAAAAGAAGTTGTTGATTGATGAGAGAATAAAAAAGAGGCTTATTTCCCAGCCTGTCTCTTGCTAAAAAAACCTCCCCATTATGTTTATTGTAGATGGCAAATGCAAAATCTCCATTGAATTTACTCACACATTTTTCATTCCAAAAAGCATAGGCGTGAAGCAAGACTTCCGTGTCGCTTGTTGTATAAAAAGGTACATTCTGTTGAATGAGTTGTTGCTTAATTTCAATATAATTATAGATTTCTCCATTGAATACAAGGGATAGATGAGGGCAAAAGGGCGAATGAAATGGTTGATTAGCCTCCTCGCTTAAATCAATAATGCTTAAACGATTATGTGCCATTGCAAAATTATGGTGCTCAAAGTACCCACTTGCGTTTTTACCACGATGCTTCATAGTTTCATTGGCACGCAAAATATCTTGTAGCGGATAATACCCTCCACAAATACTACACATTATTTTCCTTATTGTCTTTGAATTTTGGTATTATATCCAAACAACACTTAATTAAGGGGTAAGATAATGCAACACCATTTAGAAATGCTTTTTAAGGTTGGATTGCAGAAAAAATATAAAAAAGATGAAATTATATTTTTTGAGGGAGAAAAACCTTTATTTTTCTTTGTGCTGTTAGAGGGTAAAATAAGAATTTACAAAACTCAAGAAACAGGAATACAAAAAACATTACATGTATTCAATAGCGTAAGTTTGATTGCAGAAATGCCTTCTTTTCGTGGAATACCCTATCCGGCTACGGCAATTTGTGAAAAAGAAAGTATTATTTTAAGAATTTGCATTCAAGATCTTAAGAAACAATTACAAGATTCACAATTTTCCTTACTGCTTATCCAATCTCTCTTTGAAAAGATTCGTATTTTAGAGCAATATATCCAAGAATCTCAAGAACCTTTATCGCAACGTGTTCTTACTTTTTTAAGCAATCATCAAGAAGAGATTCTTTCTCTTAATCAACGTCAAATCGCACAACGATTGAATACAACGGCTGAATCTTTATCGCGAGTGCTAAAGAAGTTGAAAAATGAAAATAAAATTAATGTTGTTAAGGGAAAAATTTATTTGAATTAATTTTTGCCGTATTATAAATAATAATTCATTTATAATTATTTATATCTAAAAAAGTAATAATAAGAGGATTTTAAGCGATTTTAATGTTAAATACACTCTACGATAAATACACTTAAATTAGGAGATTTCGCTATGGAATATTCTCGTCGTATCAGCTCTCTTTCTGAATCCATCACAATTGCCATTAGCACTTTAGCAAGAGATTTAAAGGCAGGTGGAAAGGATATTTTGTCATTTTCTGCCGGAGAACCAGATTTTGATACCCCGCAATTAGTTAAAGATGAAGCAATAAAAGCTATTCAAGAAGGTTTTACAAAATATACCGCAGTATCTGGAATTATTGAATTGCGTAAAGCAATTGTAGCCAAACTACAAAAGGACAATCAATTAAGTTATACACCTGATGAAATTCTCGTAAGCAATGGTGCAAAACATTCCTTATTTAATATTTTTTCTGCTCTCATTAATAATGAAGATGAAGTGATTATTCCTGCCCCGTATTGGGTAACTTATCCAGAACTGGTTACTTATTTTGGAGGAAAAAATGTCTTTATTCAAACAAGTGATGAAACTGCATTTAAAATTACGAAGGAACAGCTTAAATCAGCTATCACATCAAAGACAAAAATGTTGATTTTAAACACTCCATCTAATCCGACCGGTTCAATTTATAGCCGACAAGAGATTCAAGAATTAGCAGAAGTGCTGAAAGATACAGATATTTGGGTTGTGAGTGACGAAATGTATGAAAAACTGATTTATGACACAACTTTTACTTCTGTGGCAAGCGTAGGAACAGATATGCTGGAGCGGACAATTAGCGTTAATGGCGTGAGTAAATCTGCAGCGATGACGGGTTGGCGTATGGGTTATTTAGCCTCTAAGGATAAAAAACTTGTAAAAATGTTAGATAATCTGCAAAGTCAATGTACCTCCAATATTAATTCCATTACACAGAAGGCGTCTATGTCTGTTTTAGATGGACGTATCGATAAAGATATTCAAGCGATGTGTGGAGAATTTAAAAAGCGTAGAGATGAGGCAATTTCACTTTTTAATGCAATTGATGGCGTGTCTGTTGTCAAACCAGAGGGTGCTTTTTATTTATTTGTAAATATCAGCAAAATCGAAAAAGATTCCATGAAGTTTTGTAAAGAATTGCTTGAAAAAATGGGTGTTGCCGTTGTCCCAGGTATTGGCTTTGGAATAGATGGTTATTTCCGCTTCTCGTTCGCGACAGACATTCAAAGCATCCAAAAAGGAATTGAACGCATTGCAAACTTTATTCATCAAAAATAGTCAACTAGTTTAATGGGGCGTAGAATGCAGGAATTTCAGGTAATTTCAGATAGGGTTGAGCAAAGACGTGAGATACTTAAGCAAGATAAGACATTAATTGAAGTATTAGATTATGGAGCAGGAAATCCAGAAGATAGACGCAGTAAGGCACAAATGCAGGAGGGTGTTTGTGTGCAAGTTCCTTTATGTAGCCTTGCATCTATTGGTGTTAAACGCGAGAAAGCACAAATTCTTTATTCTCTATTTTCAAAATATTATCCGCAACGTATTCTTGAACTTGGCACTTGTTGTGGTTTTTCAAGTGTTTATATGAGTCTTTTTGCACCGCAAGCATATATCCATACAATTGAGGGTAGCCCAAATACAGCCGAAATTGCAAAGCAAAACCATACTTTTTTTAAATGCCAGAACATTCAGATTCATATTGGACGTTTTGATTCTGTACTTCCTTCCTTGCTTCCTCAAATCGTTCCTATTGATTTTGCATTTATTGACGGACATCACGACAAGGATGCTACGCTTGAATATTTTAGAATGATTTTACCTTTTATGGCACAAAACTCGATTATGCTTTTTGATGATATTGCTTGGAATGAGCTTATGCAAGAGGCTTGGAAGGAGATTCTTGCATTGAAGCATCACTCATCTATGCAGGATTTTGGAACAATGGGGGCGATATGGCTGTAAAATTTCTTGATTTGTATCAGCAGTATTTATCTATTCAATCTGAAATTGATGCAGCGATTCAGTCGGTTATTTCCCAAAGTGCGTTTGTTGGTGGAAAATTTTTAAAGAATTTTGAAGAAGATTTTTGTCGTTTTTTAAAGACTGATTCTTATGCTTTAGGTGTTGCAAATGGCACAGATGCTTTAGAAATTGCTATTGAAGCATTGGACTTACCTCGTGATTCTGAGGTTCTTATTCCGGCAAATACTTTTGCTGCAACTGCTGAAGCAGTGGTTAGGAATGGGTTAAAAATTGTATTTGTCGATTGTGCTGATGATTACACCTTAGATATCAAGGATTTGAAGGCGAAAATTACCCCTAAAAGTCGTGCAATTATTGCGGTACATTTATATGGGCAGCCTTGTAGAATGGCAGAAATTTTAGAATTAGCAAAGCAGTATTCCTTGAGGGTGATTGAAGATTGTGCTCAAGCACATGGGGCAAGATACAAGAGTGTATGTGTGGGGAATTTTGGGGATATTGCAACTTTTAGTTTTTATCCAGGTAAGAATCTTGGTGCGTATGGAGATGGAGGAATGATTCTTGCAAAAATGCCACTTTTGCAGAAATGTATAAAAATTGCTCATCACGGTGGTTTGAAAAAATATGAGCATCAGATTGTTGGACGCAATTCGCGTCTTGATTCTTTGCAAGCAGCGATTTTGAGTGTGAAGATTCAGTATTTAGCACAATGGAATGTAAGGCGTCAAGAGATTGCAAGAATGTATTGTCAAGCATTGCAACACCCAAAAATCATTTTACCCGCCTGTAGAGAAGAATGTGAATGTGTTTGGCATTTATTTGTTATCCGCGTACCGGAGGAACAGAGAGATTCTCTTTTTGCATATTTAAAAGATAAAGGCATTGAATGCGGTTTGCATTACCCAATTTGTCTGCCACATTCTCCCGCCTACCAGAAAAAGCCTTACGTTAAGGATACGCAAAACCCGAATGCAGAAAAGTGGGAAAGACAAATTCTTTCCTTACCTATGGGAGAACATTTGAGTGATGGCGATATAGAAGAGGTTGTTACAAAAATTTTATCTTTTTTTGAGTATGAACAATGAAGCAAGAATATGGTTTGGTTGTTTGGCTGACAGGGCTTGCAGGGAGTGGAAAAAGTACGATTGGTAGGGCATTATATCAACATTTAAGGCAAAGAATCAAACATATTGTTTATCTTGATGGTGATGAATTTCGCGAGTTATTTGAAAGTTTTGGCTATGATCGTTCTGCACGTGTAGAGGTTTCTAGGAAACGTTCTAAGCTCTGTTCCTTTTTGAGTTCTCAAGGGATTATTGTAATTGCTTCGACAGTTTCTTTGTATCAAGAAATTTATAAATTAAATCGTGCAAATATGCCCAATTATCTGGAAATATATGTGCAGTGCGATTTGCAGGAGCTTATTCAACGAGACCAGAAGGGGCTTTATACTCAAGCACTGAATGGAGAAACTTCTAATGTCGTCGGTGTTGATATTCCCTTTGATGAACCACAGGCTGACCTAATTATCCAAAATCACACAAAAGAACAATTAGAAAGTAACATTCAGCGTATTCTTGAGCAGATTAAAGAGAAAATACAATAACTTTTAAGTTATGTTTTGGTAGAATACCTGCCCTAAGCTTCAGAATTCATAACTCTGCGATTTTTGTTTATTGTTTTGTGATAGACTTTTAATATTTTAGAGAATTGAGGGTGGTTTATGTTAGCAAAAATCAATCAAGTTAATATTCCTCGTAATGAGTTAACGGAGGTAATTAAAGCTTCCAAACAGGCATTCATGTATGTCATGTTAGCTAGTTTTTTTATTAATCTTTTGATGTTGACGCCAACATTGTATATGTTGCAAATGTATGACCGTGTCTTAGCAAGTCGTAGTGTTGAGACTTTATTGATGTTAACAATTGTTGCAGTGTTTTTCTTTATTGTGATGGGTTGTCTAGAATTTGTGCGTTCGAGGCTTTTAGTGCGTGCGGGTAACCAAATTGATAATCGCTTAAGGAATCGTTTATTTAATCTTACATTCACTTTTGCAAACTTGCATCCTGGTATGGGTAACACCCAAGCGATGAATGATTTAACACAGGTACGACAATTTATGACAGGAACACCCATTTTTGCTTTTTTTGACCTTCCATGGGTTTTTATTTATTTAGGTATTTTATTTCTCTTTCACCCCTATTTTGGGTTTTTTGCAATTTTTGCAGGAGCTGTTATTTTTTCATTAACATTAGTGAATGAGTGGCGAACAAGAAAAGGGCTAGAAGAATCTAATCGTCTTTATCAAATGTCCACTGGCTTTTTAAATAGCAGCTTAAGAAATGCTGAAGTTGTGGAAGCTATGGGTATGCGTGAACATATCCGCAAACGTTGGATAGAACGTTATATGGATTATCATCAAGTGCAAACAGCAGCAAGTGATGAGGCGGGAATTTGGACAAATTTGAGTAAATCATTGCGTTTAATGTTCCAATCACTGATTTTAGGTTTAGGGGCGTATCTAGTGATTCAATCAGAATTGACGCCCGGAATGATGATTGCGGGTTCTATTGTGATGGGAAGGGCATTAGCTCCAATGGACTTGCTTACAGGAAGTTGGAAGCAATTTATTGCCGCAAGAGCTGCATATCAGCGTTTAGTTGGTCTTTTAGCAGAGATTCCCGTAACAGAAAAGCCGATGGCTTTGCCTATGCCACAAGGTAATGTAAGTGTTGAAGCCATTAGTGTTATTCCGCCAAATTCACGCCAGATTGTTGTCAAAAATGTATCCTTAGAGATTCACTCGGGAGAAATTGTAGGGATTATTGGACCTAGTGCTGCAGGTAAAAGTTCTTTGGCACGTGTTATGCTTGGAATTTGGAAGCCTTATTTAGGAAAAATTCGCTATGATGGTGCGGATATTGAACATTATGATCGCATTGAATTGGGGGAGCATCTTGGATATTTACCGCAAGATATTGAATTATTTGAAGGTAGTATTGCAGAAAATATTGCTCGTTATGGAGAGGTTGACTCAAAAATGGTGCTTGATGCTGCAAAAATGGCAGGTGTTCATGATATGATTTTGCAATTTCCTAATGGTTATGATACGCCCATTGGACCGGGTGGAATTGCACTTTCAGGAGGGCAACGTCAACGTATTGCTCTTGCAAGAGCAATTTATGGGTTTCCTCAATTTATTTTACTCGATGAACCCAATTCTAACCTTGATGATACAGGGGAACGTGCATTGTTGCAGGCGATTTTAAATCTCAAAGAAAGGGGAATTACTGTTGTGTTGATTACGCATAGAATGGCAGTATTGAATGCAACAGATAAAATTGCTTTAATGAAAGATGGCACATTGCAAGGTTATGGACCAAGAGAAGAAATCTTAAAAATGCTTGCTGCCCAAGCACAGCAGAATGCAATTACAAAATAGGAAAAAATATGGGAAAGTATGAATTAGTTCCGTTTCCGCTTGAATGTGAGGAGGGAGAGTTACAATCACTTGATGATCGCCCTTATCGTCGTCTTGCAGCAATTATTTTAGGAATTTTTGTCTTTATCTTTGGTATTTGGGCGGCTTTTGCACCTTTAGCGAGTGCAGTTCCAGCGGTTGGGCAGGTGAGTGTGCCAGGAAATAGAAAAATCATTCAGCATTTTGAAGGTGGCATTGTAAGTGAGATTCTTGTTAAAGATGGTGAACATGTACAAGAAAATCAACCTCTAATCCGACTTGATGAGACACGTTTTAAAGCAGAATTAGAAATTGTTTCTGCACAGTATCTTGAATCTTTAGCTAAGGAAGCACGGTTACTAGCTGAAAGGGATAATTTACCTGAAATTGCTTTATCTGAAGAATTACTGCAAAGTCAAGATCCCCTTACAGAACGTTTAATTGTTGCCCAGCAGAGTGAATTTAATGCAAGGCGCAAATTATTAGAAGATGATGAAATTGTATCTAAGCAACGCATTGAGCAATTACGCAATCAAAGTAGTGGAATCGAGGCAATTGTTATTAGTAAGCAAGATTTACTAAATTCGTATATTGAGGAAATTTCTGAGTGGGAAAATTTATATGAGCAGCAATTAATTGATAAATTACGTTTGCGTGATGTTGTGCGCGAGAAAACACGTTCTGAGGGTGAAATTGCAAGCCAAAAAGCAGAAATTGCAAAAATTGGCGTACAAGTGAGTGAAATTGAAGCACAAATGATTGTAAAGAGGCAGGAGTTTTTGCGTAGTGTTCTTGCAGAATTAAGTGAAACGCAAAGACGTTTGGCTGAATTGAAGGCAAGAAAAATTACTTTGCAGGATTCATTAGACAGAAGTGAAATCCGTTCCCCTGTTGCCGGTATTGTTGTGAATTTGCAAGTTCATACAATCGGTGCTGTTGTTGGATCTGGACGCCCTATTTTGGATATTGTACCTGATGGTGAAATGCTGATTATTGATGGACGCGTAGCGACACACGAGGTGAATTACATTCATGAGGGAATGTCTGCCGATATACATTTTGCAGGTTTTGCACATGTTCGTTCATTAAAGGTTGTGAAGGGTACATTATATGAGGTTTCAGCTGATTCTCTGGTTGATGAACGTACGCAAGTTCCTTATTATGCAGTAAAAATTAGAGTCACCAAGGAGGGTGAAGCAGAATTAAAACGTAATCATTTAGAAATTAAACCTGGTATGCCCGCTGATGCGATGATTGTAACGGGTGAACGTACTCTTTTAGAATATATTACTCAACCTTTCAGAAATATGTTTATTAGGGGGTTCCGTGAGCAATAAGTTTTTTTTGTGGGTGATTTGTACCGCCCACCTTTTTGCAGCACCCCAAACAGATATTCTTACACTCTCTAAGGCTTATGAAAAAGCCCTGAAGAATGAATCCCAAATTCTTGCACAGCAGTATCGTACAGAGGCGGCACAAGAAGGTATTGAGCAGGCTTATGCACAACTTTATCCACAAATTAGAGCCGATATTTCTGTTGGATACAATAAATATCAGCCTAATTATCCTACACCAGAAGTGAGTGAACCTTACCAGGATATTGGTGTGAGTGCCTATATCCCTGTTTTTCGTCCAGAGCTTTATGTGGGTTTAAGGCAAGCAAAGAATCGCTATGAGGGTGCTAAATATGAGTATCAACGTTATGCAAATACATTGGGATTGGAGCTTGCAAAGGCATATTTTAATTTTGTACGTGCACAGAAGAATCTTGTTTTGGCACGTTCATTAATGGAGGCGAATGAAGCAAAATATAATCAACTTAATAATATGCTAAGAAGTGGTTTAAGTACGCGTATGGACGCGTTAGAATCAAAAGTGGCTTATGACCAATCAAGGGCAGAATTTCTTGCAGAAGAACAACGTCACCGTGTTGCAAGAATGACTTTAGAGTTTATGATTGGTGAGAAAATCACAGATAATCGTATTGCTGAAATTCCTTTAGAAGGGCTGAATCCTGATGCTTTAACAATCGCAGCCTATGATTGGAATCAAGGTTTAGAGTCAAATCCTGATGTTAAGCTTGCAGAACAGAATTTAAAAGTTACACAAGACGATCTTTCTATTCGTCGCTGGTCGCATTATCCGGTTGCAGATTTTCAAATTTCTGGGCGTAAAACAGAAACAAAAGATACAAGTTTACGTGAAGATGACTTAAGAGCTTTGTTGGTCTTGAGTGTACCGATTTATCAAGGAGGCTATACACAATCACGGATACGTGAGGGAATGAAGCTAGAGAGTGCAGCGATCGAAGAATTAAATTATTATAAACGAGAAGCAAAATTAAAATTGGAAAGCTATCTTTCAGAACAAAGATTGATGATTGAGTCTGTAAAGGCTATTCGCGAAACAGAATATTCGGCACAACTTTATTTAACAAGCGTGGAGCAGGGTTATGAGCGTGGTTTAAAGAGTTTATTTGATTTACTAGAAGCACGTTCTAAGCTTTATCAAGCACGTAGGGATTTAATCGATGCTGTTTATAATTTGGTTGTAAATCAGCTTAGTTTAATGGATGTAACAGGTACTTTGAGTAGCGAACGTATTTATGAGATTGAGCGTAAATTGAATCTATTGGGGAGTTAGTTTTGAATTCTACTAGTAAAGAGAGAATGCAGGAAGCTATTGTTTATCATAAAGAGGGAAATTTAGCTGCAGCAAGAGATTTGTATATGGATATTTTAATTGATGATGAGAATAATGCTGATGCTTGGCATTTACTTGGGTTGATTGAATTGAAAGAGGGGAGAGAAGAGGGTTTTGAAATGATTTTAAAGGCTATTCGGCTTTGTCCGAATTCCCCCCTTTTTTATTCTAATATTGCCCATCATTATAAGCACTATGGGCAGCATAAAAAAGCCTTAGAACACTTTTTGAATGCCTATGAAATTTCTCCACGTCACACAACCCTTTTTGAAATTGCTCTCTTATATCAAATGCTTGCATCGAATGAAAAAGCACTGCATTGCTATGAAATTATTTTGGCAACAAATCCCTCGCATTCACAATCACTCAACAATATTGGTGTAATCTATGCACAAAAAGGAGAATGGAATATTGCACAAGCTTATTTTCAAAAAGCCTTAGATGTGAAGCCAAGTTACGAGGATGCTCTCAAAAATATCACTGTCGCTGAACAAAAGCAAAGTGATTAGGAGTTTACTCTTTATTTAAATCTATGAAATAAATAGCCTACTTTGTGGATTGAGGTTGTTTAGGCAGAGATATTAATATATTTATAAAATTAAAATAAATATAATTTGGAAGTTTTTGAGGGTAAAAATTTTAGCTTTTAGTTTAGATTCCTCAATATAGAAATATTTGTAATATTTTTGTAGCTCTGTGTTTCAAAATAAAAATTTGCATATCTATGGTATTTATCTAAAGTGATATAGCTTTGTTAAAATATGGAGAATGGTGTAATTGTTTTGTAAGCAAATATTTAGGATGGAAGACAAATCTATAATTAATAATGAGCTTCACAAATAAAAAAGTCTATAAAATATATTTTTGTTAGAGGAGTTAATTTATTTAAGAATGATACCTATTTATTGATTGGAATATTGTAAGTTTTGTATAGAATATCACAATGTGTTTGCTATTTATTAGTTTATGATATTTTAAGATACAATTAAGCACTTATTTTACAAATATGAAGGCAATTTATGAAATATGATACAATAATTATTGGCTCTGGCTTAGGCGGACTTACTTGCGGGGCCACTCTAGCAAAAAATGGTAAAAAAGTATTAGTTTTAGAACAACACAATCTTATTGGGGGTTGTGCGACTTGCTTCAAACGCAAGGGAATGTTGATTGATGCAGGATTACATGAGCTTGACTGGGGAGATTCACGCACTGATATGAAACGCTCTGCTGAATTTATCCGTATCCTCTATCTGCGTTGGCTATTTCCCTGTGTCATATTCCCCCCTTTTTGTGACCCGTCGATACTCCAATATGCATCACAGCCATTGGTGTTACCAAGTTTGCAAGATTTTCCATAAAAATCTTTCGCAATGGTAATATCCTTTTTAACACCCTGTCCTAGCTCATAGAGTGTGCCTAATTTAAAACAAGACATTGCCCCTTTTTCGCTATTGCAAGATTTCAGATAATATGTTGCTGCTTGTGTGTAATCCTGTTTTGGATTAATTTTTGGATCAGGATTTGCAAAGAAATTTCCTAAAGCATCACAACCTTCTGGATCGTTTAATTCACAAGCCCTTGCAAAAAAACCTTTAGCAGAATGATAATTTTGTTGTACGCCTGTTCCATTAGAGTGAAAAACGCCTAAGTAAAAACAAGCTGCTCCTACATTACCCTGGCAAGCCCTAAAATAAGCATCAGCGGCAAGTTTCAAATTTTTCTTATTTTTCATTTCTTCTAAATCGCTAGAATATAAGTTCCCTAATGCTCCACAAGCGGTTGCATTCCCAGCATTACAAGCTGCTTGTGCATAAGCGATTGCATCATCATAATGATGGGACTTATATGCCTCACCCACTTTTTGGAGCATTTGTTCTGGAGTGAGGGTTAGAGTTGGCTGTTCTGTAGAATTCTCCTCTGGAGAACTACTATAAACAATATCTCCTGGTTCAGTATGGGCTATACCAATCAACATTACAAAGATAAGCCATTTTTTCATTTCTTTCTCTCCCTTAGGATTTTGCGTATTTCTTGTTCAGAAGTAATAAGAATTTCAACACCAATATTATTTTTGAATCCTTTGATTTCCTCTTTAATCGTGTCCTTATTTCCCCATTCTAGTTTTTCATCAATATAGATTTGTTCAAAACTAAAGTCGCGTAACAAACTTTGTAGATTGATAATCTTAGGTGCATGTTTTACAACATAATATTTTTCTTTTGCTAAGATCATTACTTTTAGCTCTTTTGTCATCTCAATATTTTCCGAAACAATCAAGAAATACTTGCGAACACCCTTTTGTAGTTTGTGACAATAATTATATAAATCTTGGTCAGCACCGTGCAATAAACTTTTATTAAGGCGACTTAAATATTGTAACGCAAAATTCACTGCACAAAAGTTTTCTTCAGCCCCATTTTTAAAATGATAGTTTTTGAGTGCGACAGAGTTGACAGAAAATTTCCAGATTTGCTCATCTAATAATGTGCCACAAATATCCAGCCCATCTTTAATTTTTTTAAAAAAACGATTGAAAGTGCTTTGAAATACAACGCTAAATGCGTCAAAATGTTGTTTGTAAAAATCCTCCTTAATTTTCTCAAGTTGTTCCAGACTTTTTTTAATACGTTCATGTTCTTTTATACTACTTTGCAAAGCAACCTGTACTTTTTGTAGCTTTTCTTTATTTTTTGCCTCATCGCCTCTTTTTGTTTCGATTCTTCCTAAGAGCATATTAATTTCACTGCTAAAGCCTTTTTCTTGCCTTGTGAAAAGAGTAATTTTTTCTTTTCTCCCCTCAATAGCCGAACATAATGCCTGATAATGGCATTGAAATTTTAAAAAATAATCATTAAATAAATTTTCCATATTTACATGTTGATATTTGAGCATCCCCTCATAAGAATTCTCCAGACGTGTTAAAATACCTAAATATTCGGAGAATTTATCGCGTGTGATGGATTTATCTGCAAACAAAAGCGTTTCAAGTGTTTTTGCAATAAACCTTTTTAGTTGGTTATAATCAAGTAGTAAAATGTTTGAGTCATGGTTTAATTCATCAATAGCGTTCACTGCTGTTGCTTCTGAAAAAAAATAGTTTTTTGCTGCTTCAGCGACATTAATTGTTACTGGAACTTCTCGTATTGTTTCATAGTTTGTAGAAGAAAAAATATTCTGTACCGTCGCAAAACGTGCCTTTTCCTCAAGGGTTTCTAATTCTTCATCACTATTTGTGTGCCAAAAATCACGTTCGCTAACAAGACTGTTTTCGTCAAAAATTTGGAATTTGGATGCGTGTGCATCTGTAATATATTTATTGTCACCACGAAATTCAACAAACATTCCAATGGCAGGAATCACCCTTTTGTCATGCCAAGTTTCTTTGTTAAATTCAAATAACATTTTTGAAACGGTCGTCACAACTCCTCTGCCTGTTGCATTTTGAAAGCTTACAATTTTTCCATGCATGGATTTTCCTTATTTTTAATTGTGTCGCTATTGTAACAAATTAAAGCTGGAATAAAATTTAAAAAATGAATTCTTGAAAAAATCTTATAAAAAATACTTTATTATTTTATTTTGATAACACCATCTAAACGATTATGCAAAGATTCTAATATCTCATCATCTGTGTGAATTTCTCTCAGTAATCGCATGTCGCAGACATAATCTTGTAAAATACTCTGCCATCTATTTAGAGTTGATAGGGGAGTATCGTAGGGAGCAATGATGTATGTCGCTTTTAGATTTAAGGCATAAATTAATTCTATATCTTTTCTGATTCTTGTTGCAAAGGATATTTCTTGCTTTAAGCATTCTCCTGCAAGCTGGAGTTCCCAATTAAAGGTAATCACACTATTTGGGGGGCTATCTTGTATTTGTACTGGTGAGTTGATATTAAAAAAGACTGGGGAAGGAATTCCGCTAAATCCAAACATTAACATTTTTCAACCTTTGCTTTTGGCGCATTCAGGGGAGCAATAATGGTATCCACCTTTTGCAATTACTTCTCGTTCGCTGACATAAGTACCACATTGTTTACATTCATACATATTATCGCCCTCGAAGCTGTCCATTTTTTTTGATCCTATAGTTTTATTGCGCATAAAAAAATAAATAATTCCTGAAATAATAACAACAACTAATAACCATTTAACCATAATTCTCTCCTTCTTGATGATACAAATAGAGCATTCGTCCATGCGGATAAAATTTAAAATGATGCGTTTTTGAGTTGTAGGTTTCTTGCATTGCTGATTGTCCTTTGAATAGTAAAATATCGCGTTGTCGCAGATGAGCAATAAGCTGTAAACAAGTCTGTATGCTACCTACTGCCCTAAATGTAATTAATTTAAAACTATTTGAAAAATTTAAATCCTCAATACGTGAATGCTGAATGCTTACATTTTTTAGCCCTGCAGATAAGGTAGCTATCTTTAAAAATGCTACTTTTTTTCCTTTAGATTCAACAAGCACAAATGGGATATGAGGAAAGAAAACAGCCCATACAAGGGCGGGAATTCCTGAGCCTGAACCTACATCTAATACTGACTCTAAAGGGGAGATAAAAGAAAGAGGATACAGGCAGTCAAGGCAGTAGTCCACCCATTCTTCTTGTGTCTGGATGCGACTTAGGCTATGTGTTTGATTCCATTTAAAGAAGTGCTGGCGATACTTTTCTAAATGCTCCAATCCTGAATTTATAGTATCTTTAGGGAGTTGAATTTGATATAAAAATTCTTCAATCCGTTTTATATTTTTTAACATTTTTATTCTTTCATAATATAAGCATTCCATCGCCGTATGAGTAAAATCGGTAGTTATACTGAATGGCTTCTGCATAAATTCTGTGAATTTGTTCTAAACCTACCAACGCACTTACAAGCATAAAAAGACTACTTTTGGGTAGGTGAAAGTTTGTGAGGAGCATTTGTGTTTTTAGTGGTGGATTTTGTGGATTTAAGAATAATTGTGTTTGTCCCTGTGTTTTTTGGCTTCTAGCCCATTCTTCTAGCACACGCATTGCTGTTGTTCCAATAGGCAGAATGTGCTTATAATCATTAATTTTTTGTAATGTTTGTTTGGAAATAAAGAATCTTTCCTTGTGCATAATGTGTTCTGTAATATATTCAGATTCAACATTCATAAATGTTCCTGCCCCAATATGTAATGTTACAAACGCAATCTCAAAACATTGTTGTAGTTCTGAAAAATCCTCTTGACTAAAATGCAAGGAAGCGGTGGGTGCGGCAACTGCTCCAATATTTTTTGCAAAAACACTTTGATACTCATTGCTATCTATTTCCTCACTTTTGCGTTTTAGGTAGGGTGGAATAGGCATTTCTCCAATTTTTTCTAAAAGTTCCAAAAATGTATTTTGTTGTATCTGATTGCCCCTTGAATCCAAAATACACATTTTGCGTAAGCCTGAATCAAAAAGTTCTACAATTTTCAACTGGTATCCATAGGGGAGGCAAAAAGAATCACCAGCGGAAACTTTCTTGCGGATTTGTGCTAAAAAATAAACATCATCAAGATGCTCATGATAAAGAACTTCCCGCTGTATTTGAGTTTGTGGCTTTTGTGCATAAAATCTTGCTTTCAGAACACGTGTATCATTACAAAGAATTAAAGTATCTTTTGGAATCCAAGATACAAAATGGCGAAAAGACGAATGTATAATTTTTTCACTACTCTTTTCATAAACAAGTAATTTTGCTTCCTGTTTGTTGGGTAGCGGATATAATGCAATCTGTTCTTTTGGGAGTGCATAATCATAGGAATCTAACCTTTTTGGATTCAAAGTACCCATTACTGATTCTCCTCTTGTGCTTCTTCTTCATTATCTTCTTCCTTTGATGATGGGTTCACAATCCACGCGACAATAATGGAAACGCCATAAAGCACAATTAAAGGTAATGCCATTAAGAATTGCGAAATGACATCAGGAGGGGTTAAGATTGCTGCTATAATAAAAATTAAGACAATAGCATAACGGAAAAAGCTTTTCATGCTTTTTTCAGTTACTAAACCCATTTTTGCCAAGAAAAAGGTAATGACAGGTAGTTCAAAAGTGATACCAAAAGCAATCATTAATTTAGTAAAAAATTCGACATATTCGCCAATTTTAGGCATTGCCGTATAGTTATAATCAGCTCCAAATAAGATGAGATAATGAAAGCCAACAGGGAAAACAATATAATACGCAAATGCTGCTCCAGCAACAAACATTCCTGTTCCGGAGATGACAAAAGGAATCACAAGCCGTTTTTCATGCAGGTATAATCCGGGTGCAACAAAAAGCCAAGTTTGCCAAAAAATCAAAGGGAGAGAAAAAATAAAAGCTGCAAATAATGAAACTTTCAAGGCAGTAAAAATAGGTTCGGGCATATCAGTATAAATAATTGCACTACCATTTGGTAAAACACTGCTAAGAGGTGCACTAATCCAGTCAATAAGAATCTGTGAATAAGCAAAGCAAACCAAAAAAACAGCCACAAAGCCAATCAGGGTAATGACAAGCCGTTTGCGTAGCTCTTGAATGTGAGGCTTTAAATCTTCAAACATCTTTTTCCTCTTGTTTGTTGGAGTTTTCCTCCTGGTTTAAATATTCAAGGCTTGAGTGCAATGCCCCTGTCGTAATGGCTGAATTAGCGAATGATTCTGTGGAAATGGAGGGCTTTGGTGTCTTGAATCCTATAGATTTTGGTGTTTGTGGAATATTCACAACTTGTTGCTGAATCTTATTTGGGGTAGATTCTTGAATATTTTGCGTTTGTGGGTGCGTTGTTTGGGCGGACATTTGGGATTGAGAATGGCTTTCCAAAATCTCTGCATCTTTTGTTTTGATATGATTTGATTCTTGTGTTGAAGGGGAAATATCGATTTTTTCTTGCATAATTTCTTTAAGATTTGCAGATTCTTTGATTTCATTTAAATTGATTTGTTGCGTAACATTTGTTAAACTTTTTTGGATGCTATTTTTATAACTTAATGCTTCTTCCTTTAACTCACTCAAGCGCATTTCATTATCAATAGTTTGTTTTGCATCATCTAATGTTTTCTTGAATGCACGAAAATAACGTACAATATCCACCATTGCTTTAGGTAGCTTTTCAGGGCCCAAAGCAATAATGGCGACAACTGCAACCAAAAGAATTTCTGTAAAACCCATTCCAAACATAAATGCCCCTTTATCTTTCTTGAATGTGCGTATTCACAAAATCTCCGCTTTTCCCACCACTTTTTTGTAAAAGCATAATATCGCTGATACACATTTCCTTATCAATCGCTTTAACCATATCATAAATTGTTAAAAGTCCAATACTGACACCACTTAATGCCTCCATTTCCACTCCTGTGTTGCCTTGATTCTTGACTTCTACAAAGAGCCAAAATGCACAAGATTCTTTATCTTCTTTGATATTGCACTCAATTCCACTTAAAAGCAAGGGATGGCACATAGGAATTAAATCACTTGTTTTTTTTGCACCCATAATTGCTGCAATGATAGCGGTTTGCAACACTGGGCCTTTTTTATTTTTTTCCTCAACAACACTTAAAAAAGCCTCTTGGCTCATTGTGATTTTTCCGCAAGCTGTTGCTTTGCGAATGGTGGATTCTTTATGGCTGACATCAACCATTGTTGGATGTAGGTTTGCATTCAAATGGGTTAATTTTTTTGGTGTTTGGATCGTTTGTGGTATTGTGGGAGAATTTATAAAGGGGGCTACCTCCATTTTTCCGCGTTCCTTGATTGCAAATGTAGATTTTTGTTTTGGGCGAAATACGGTGATAGCATCTTCGTTAGCTTCAATGTAAGCACCGCCAATCAAATCTATGCAATAAGGAATAGCAGGAAATACGGCCTCTAGGCATTCCTGGATAGAGCTTGGTTTGCCCGGTAGATTCACATATAAGCTACAATCACGAACACCGGCGGTTTGACGAGAGAGAATTGCTGTTGGAACAGATAAAAGACTGATTTGTCGCATCAACTCCCCAAAACCGGGTAGCATTTTATCGCAAACATGTTCCATTGCTTCTGGTGTAACATCGCGTTTTGCAGGACCCGTACCACCTGTCGTTACGATTAAATCACAATGTTGTTCATCGCTAAAAGCACAAAGATGTTTGGTAATCTGTTCTAGTTCATCACGACAGACAATATAAAAAATATCTAAAGGATTGCGTATGTACCGTCTTAAGCATTCCTCTATTGCCTTGCCAGATTCATCTTGATATGTACCCGCACTTGCACGGTCAGAACAAGTAAGAATTCCCACCTTAATCGTATCCATTAGTCCTCCTTAATCAGCATTGCGTGGGTATGGATAAAGTCTACAATGCCTTGCAAATCTTCTCGTTTTAAAATTTGTAAACCGCAAAAATCTTCTTTGGAGTAAGAACCTAAAATTTCTTGAAAACAAACAAGTCCTTGACTTACTGAAAAATAGCTAGAATCTAATTGATGTCTCATGACGCTTAAGCGTGGAATTTTTAATTCTTTCAAGCCTTCAACTAATATCCAATCTGCATCGAAGCTATTTGCAATTTGCTGAATATTTAAGCTTTGATGGAAGCGAATCATTGTTTGTGTTGGGGAGAGAATTGAAACATCTGCACCAGCGTCATAGAACAAGCTAGAATCTTTATTTTTTGTATCAATTTCCGCCTTATTTTTTGGGTCGTGCTTGATAACAGCAACACGGATAGAACCCTTCAGGAAGTGGATAATATCACAAATAAGTGTTGTTTTTCCGCTATTAGAAGCACCGCTGAAACCAAAAATTTTTTTCATTTATTCTCTTCTGTGTTAGATTCTTCATTGTTTGACTCTGAATCTAAATATGTTAGCTCTCCAAACAATCCACTACCTGCAATCGATTGACTTCGTGCCTTTGCAAAAAATCGCTGATGGCTGATTTGGTCATATTTCCAAATAGGGGCATTTGCTTTAAAATCTTCTACAAATTCTTCAATACTTTGCAAAGCGGTAGAACGTTTTGATGAAAGAATGGAGACACTAAAAGATGACTGCCCTACGCCTACAAATCCCTTAGAATGTGCCATGCACAAAAATGCTCCTTTTTGTTTTAGTTTTTCTTGCCAAGAATCAAACCATTTAACAAGTAGGGGCTCATATATTTCAAAGTATAAGCCATCTTCTTCTTTGTTCATTTCAGATTCTTGTCGTACGATACCACTGAAATTTATCACCGCACCATAATTATTTTTTTGTGCAAAACTATTCCACCTTTCATATAAAGTGAGCAATTCCAGTGCACCTTCAAAAATTAAAAGTTCACTTGATTGAGGTTCATGCAACAAAATGCCACCCGTTTCTAATGCCATTCCTTCCATAACGACTCAGCCTCCACAAACCGGCGGTAAAATCATTACAATATCACCATCAACAAGGGGGTAATCTAGGCTATTCACCACCTCATCGTTAATCACAACTGCACATTCACTAAGCCAATCCAACAAAGAATCATCACGCCTTAAAAGTCGCCTTAATTCTTTGAGATTTTCTACTTCCAATTCCAAAGGTTCTCTTTGTAATGGTCCCAAAAATTCTACCTTCACCCGCACCATATGTCACATCCTTATTTATAGTTGTCGATTAGGGATTATTTCAATTTGTTCCCCTTTTTTATAGTGATTTTTTTTTGCAATCACAAAACCACTATTTTCTCCACAGAGATTATTAATGGCTGCAGAATGGATATGCTTTTTATTTTCTAATGAGGCATAAAATTGTCCATCTTTTAATTGAATAAATGCTGGGCGAAATTCTACACGCGGATCATCTTTGAAGAAATCCTGCAGAAGTGTAGCATAAAATGTTGTATTCTGTGATGTGCTACCTTTTAAAGCGTTGATGATTGGACGTGCAAATAAATAAAATCCCATATAAGTTGCATTAGGAAAACCTGCTAACCCTAACAATGGTTTGTCATTGATGGTGGCATAAGCAGTAGGTTTTCCGGGTTTCATGTTGACACCATAAAAATAAACTTTTTGGGCTTGAGATTCCAACAGATAAGGAATAAGGTCAAAATCTCCATAGCTCATACCACCGCTAAAAAGAATTAAATCAGCCTGTTGCAAGGCTTGTTGTAATAATTCTAAAGCTTCCTTTTTATCGTCTTTAAATAACGGGTAAGTGAGTGGAATCGCTCCTTCTTGCAATACAAGACTATATAGGAGATGGTTATTAATACTACGTACAAAATGTGATTGTGATGGGGATTCTCCAATATCAACCAACTCATTTCCTCCGCATAAGATTGCTATTTTTGGTTGTTGATAAACCTGTACAAAAAGCTGATTTAAGCTTGCAAGTAACCCAATTTCAGCGGCTTGAACATGCGTACCCTTTTGCAATAAAATCTCTCCAACAGAAAAATTTTCACCTTTTTCACGAATATGCTTAAGGGGTTTGAGGTTTTCTAAAATTTTGCGAGAAATCCAAATTTGTTCATCTTGCGTACGTATAATTTCTTCAATTAACACCAAACAATCTCCCCAAATTGGTAGTCTTGCACCCGTAAAAGCTTTTAATACAACGGGTTCTTGAAATTCTTCCCAATCACTTTGTGCAGCCAATGTTGCATGAACTTTAAAGCAAAATACCTCATCTTGGGAATGGCTTAAGATCTCTTGTATTTGAGAAAAAGAGAAAATATAGCCATCCATCGCTAAACGTCTGCATTCAGGCATATTAAAAGGAGCAAAAATATCTTCTGCAAGAATATGATTTAGAGCGTCATAAAGCCAAACGCGTTGAACTCCTATATTTTGTGGTAAAGAGGAATAAATAAGCCTAACTGCTTCCTCGTAATCAATTAAATTCATACGCATTCATTATACCTATAGCAAATGCCCTAATTTTTCTTTTTTGACTTTTAGATAGTGTGCATTATAATCATTGCTTGGAGCAATAATTTCCTCGCGCACAATTTGTTTAACATAGGGTTGAATCGCCTCAATTTTACGCGGATTATTTGTAAGTAGACGAATAGATTGAAGTCCAAATTCTTGAAAAATTCGCTCTAAACACTGATAGTCTCTCTCATCTTCTTTGAAGCCTAACGATAAGTTTGCTTCCACAGTATCCATACCCTTATCTTGCAAAGCGTAAGCATTGATTTTGTTTAAAAGTCCAATACCCCTTCCTTCTTGTCGCAAATAGATAAGCATTCCGCCTTCCTTTGCAATTCTTTGCATACTTAAATCTAACTCATTCCCACAATCACATTTCATTGATGAAAAAACATCACCTGTTAGGCATTCAGAGTGAATTCGCACAAGTGGATTATCAGGTAAAGGTTGACTAAAAATCACAAAATGCTCTTTATGCCCATTTGCAAAAACTTGAACCGAAAACTTACCCCAACGTGTTGGAAGACTTGCTATTTTTGATAAATTCATTGATTTCTCTTTGTTGTTTTATTTCTTGAAATTTTTGGGGCTTATTGTATAGAAAACTCTTTGAAAATAAGATAAATGTCGCTATATTTTACCCTCAAGCATTTTTTTTCTTAAATCTTTTGAGGGTGATAAAATCTTCAATACCTCTTCTGTCGAATTTGCAATCTGTAATAAATTTAATTCATTTGCGTTAATGCAACCTTGTTGTAATAAAGAATCTGAAAAAAATTTTATCATGGGTTGCCAAAATTCTTCCCCATATAAAATAATCGGACGCTTTGTCCGTTTTTGGGTTTGTATTAAAACCAAAATATCAAATAATTCATCAAGCGTTCCAAAACCGCCAGCAAATAAAATAAAAGTAGACGCAATACGATCAAAGAATAATTTTCTTAACCAAAATTCTTCAAACATAATTTCCATATCAAGGTAAGGGTTTGGAAATTGTTCAAAAGCCAGACGGATATTAAGCCCAACTGAAAGCGTACCAACCTCCTTAGCTCCACGATTTGCCGCTTCCATAATACCTCCACCTCCACCACTGATAATAAAATAACCCTTTTTGGCACATTCCTTAGCTACACGATAAGCAGCTTGATAATGCTGATTTGTTTCCTGCAGTCTTGCACTCCCAAAAAAAACAAGCCCCTTAGATGAATGGTCGTGTTTTTGTTGTTCAATAATACATTCAATATGTTGAATGTCCTTAAGAGAATTTAAGCGAAAGGGTTCTTTTTGATGCGGCATTGTATGTCCTTAAATAATGATTAGATATTGGTTTGCTTTTTTATGTGGCAAACTAGAAAAGCTACAGAGTAATCGTGAATTATAGCGTAAATTATAAAAAACAAAATAAACTATGCTACAATAACAAAAATTTTACTAAGAGGATTTTCAAGGAGAGTGTTATGTTAGGAGTCGCACTTTTAGGTTGCGGGAGAATTGCCATACGGCATGCGGAACTATTGAGTAAGGGAGAAATAGAGGGTGCAAAGTTAGTTTGTGTATGCGATATCATCAAAGAACGTGCGAAAGAATTTGGAGAAAAATATGCCGTCCCTTATTTTTATTCCTTAGAGGAAATGATGCAGCAATGTGGCGTACAAATTGATATTGTTTCGATTTTGACACCGAGTGGTGAGCATGCACATAATACTTTAGAGATTGCTCCTTATAGGAAGCATATTATTGTTGAAAAGCCAATGGCTTTAACACTTGAAGATGCTGATGCGATGATTAAGGCTTGTGATGAATACCGCATTAAGCTATTTGTTGTAAAACAGAATCGTTATAATCTTCCCGTACAAAAGTTGCGTGAAGCTTTAGAGGCAGGGCGATTTGGTAAACTTGTTATGGGTAGCGTTCGTGTGCGTTGGTGTAGAAATCAAGATTATTACAATCAGGCAAAATGGAGGGGAACTTGGGCAATGGACGGTGGCGTTTTTACTAATCAGGCTAGCCATCATATTGACTTACTTGAATGGATGCTCGGTGATGTTGAAAGTGTGTTTGCAAAAAGTCGTACGGCTTTAAGCCAAATTGAAGCAGAGGATACCGGAATTGCTCTTGTTAAATTCAGTAATGGGGCATTGGGCGTTATAGAAGCAACAACTGCAACGCGTCCAAAAGATTTAGAAGGGAGTATTTCAATCTTAGGGGAGTATGGTAGTGTTGAAATTGGTGGATTTGCTGTTAATCAGATTGTGCATTGGAATTTTACAACACCGCTTGCAAGTGATGATGAGGTAATGCAAAAATTTTCTGTGAATCCACCTAATGTCTATGGCTTTGGGCATAAGGAGTATTATCTTCATGTTGTTGATGCAATTCTGCACAATAAAAAAGCTCTTGTTGATGGGCTGGAAGGCAGAAAGAGTCTTGAATTAATTATTGCTATGTATGAAAGCATTGAAACAGGAAAAGAGGTTTTTTTAAAGTTTCATCCACAAAAATGCAAGTTGGGACATAAGGAATAGAATTTAAGAGTTAGTAAGGGTTGTTTTGTTTCGTTTGGTAATATTTAGATTAATTTCTTTGTTATAATGGACTAAATATAGAGAATTTCAGAAATTTAGACCATAGATACAAAAAAGCTCTTGTTGATGGGCTGGAAGGCAGAAAGAGTCTTGAATTAATTATTGCTATGTATGAAAGCATTGAAACAGGAAAAGAGGTTTTTTTAAAGTTTCATCCACAAAAATGCAAGTTGGGACATAGGGAATAGAATTTAAGAGTTAATAAGGGTTGTTTTGTTTCGTTTGGTAATATTTAGATTAATTTCTTTGTTATAATGGGCTAAATATAGAGGGAGCTTGAGAAATTTAGGTTACAATGGGAACATTAATTTTCTAAAAGGAGCTACCTATGAGTTCACTCGTTCTCTTGTTGAGTGGTGTCGTAATGTTTGCACTTGGTTGGTTTGTTTACTCTCGCTTCGTAGCCGGAAAGGTTTTGCAACTTGATGATGCAAACATTACCCCTTCGCATACATTACGTGATGATCTGGATTATATTCCTACTAATAAGTTTGTTTTGTGGGGACACCATTTTACCGCCGTTGCTGGGGCTGCACCTATCGTTGGACCTGCTATTGCCGTGCAATGGGGTTGGTTACCCGCATTTTTGTGGGTTGTTTTGGGTACTGTTTTTTTTGCAGGAATTCATGATATGTCTGCACTTTGGGCAAGCGTGAAACATCAAGGAAAATCTATTGGGACGGTTTGTCAAAGGGTTGTTGGTTCAAAAGTGGGACAACTTTTTATGGTTGTCATTTTTTTGGTACTTTTGATGGTGAATGCTGCTTTTGGTGTGATTATTGCTAAGGAGTCAGTAGAATATCCTACGACAATTATCCCTGCTTGGGGTGCGATTGCGATTGCATTGATTATGGGACAAGCGATTTATCGCTTTAAAATGAATCTTACGCTTGTAACAGTTGTCGCTGTTGTTTTACTTTATGTCCTTGTACCAATTGGTGTTGCTGTACCCGTTTATTTACCAGAAAATGTTGGTGGGCTTGATCCGTTGCGTCAATGGGTGATTATCTTGTTTGTTTATGCGGGTATTGCCTCTATTTTACCTGTTTGGATGCTCTTGCAACCGCGTGATTATGTCAATGGTGTTCAACTTGTTATTGGGCTTGCTCTTTTGTATGGCTCAATCTTGATTGTTAATCCGCCGGTGTTAGCACCTGATATTATTCCTGCAATTAAAATGGGGGATTGGGGAATGCTTGTGCCAATTTTATTTATTACAATTGCGTGTGGTGCAATTAGTGGATTTCATGGTATTGTTGCAAGTGGAACGACTTCTAAACAGATTGATAAAGAAACAGATGTTCGTTTTGTAGGTTACTTAGGTGCTGTTGGTGAAGGTAGTTTGGCACTTGGAACAATCATTACTTGTGTCGCAGGTATTGGGCTTTTGAGTACAAATGCAGGCTTAAATCCTGAAACTTGGACAACACTTTTTAAGGGTGGTCCAGGTAATTTTGCAAGCGGTGGTGGAGCGATTGTTTATGAAGGTGTAGGGTTACCCCTTGATGCAGGAAAAACACTTTTTTCATTAATGTTGATTCTTTTTGCTGCAACAACAATGGATGCGGGAATTCGTTTGCAACGTTATATTATTCAAGAGTGGGGCGAGATGTATAAGATTCCATTCCTTAAGAAGAATGTTGTCGCTACTTGTGTTGCTGTTGGTGTTTCATTCTTAATGGCAATTAATGGGATTGGTGAAGGCGGAAGCAATGAAGTTGCTATTTGGCCACTTTTTGGAGCGACAAATCAGATTCTTGCATCTTTAACTTTGTTGACTATTGCGGTGATTTTGATTAAAAACAAAAAAGTCGGTGGTTCATTGGTTGTGCTTGTTCCGCTTGTTTTTATTCTTGCAATGGCATTTTGGGGTGCGATGATTAAAGCACAAGAATTCTACTTGGCAGAAAATTGGCTTTTGTTTGGGATTGATGTCTTGGTACTTGTTGTAACGGTGCTTGTTGTCTTGTCAGCACTCTCGACAATTAGCAAAACCCTTAAAGAGAAATCGTAATGGTGGGGATAAGATGGTTTGCTTCTCTTTCAAGAGGTCTTGAAAATTTCTATTTCTCTCGCTATCGTCCTGCCTTAATTAAGGAAAAGCGTGAGATTGATGACTTTTTTATGATTATTACATTTTCTGAAATGATGGGCATACCTAACCCGTTTATGCTTTATACGCTAGAGATGCTTCCTGAACTAGCACCGCGTTTTCATGATTGGCATAAACGTATGGGGTTGCCCCATTCTCCATTTGATCATTTTCCATGTTTAAATTGCTGTTGATGGGGGGTGAGAATGTCTGTAGCTTTGCCTAAGATAGTATTTATTGGTGGAAAAGGGGGTGTGGGTAAAAGTACTCTTGCGAGTGCCTTTGCGACATTTACTGCTTCGCAAAACAAAAAGACTTTACTTGTATCTACTGATCCTGCTCATAATCTGAAAGATATTTTCACTTTTAAGCCATCACCGACAGCTATACAAATTGATAAAAATTTATTTATTCTGGAAATCGATCCTTTTAAGGAAGTGCAAGAGTATGTTGATTCTGTGGCAACTGCAACAAAAAGCTTTATTACAGCAAAATCTTATCATATGATGGATTCTTATTATGAAAACATTAAAGAGAGTGGTGTTGCACAAGAGTCGGCTTTATTTGACCGATTGATTCGTATTATCACACAAGAAGAATGGGGGCAAATTGTGATTGATACAGCACCAACGGGACATACTCTTAGGCTTTTTGCATTACCAAAAGTTTTACGTTCTTGGAGTCAAACTCTTTTGAGTGAGCAGGAAAAGAGTAGCCATCTGGAAGGAATTGTTGGACATATTGAAGGCAAAAATATACTAAAAGATAGAATTGAAGAACGGTATTTAATTTATACAAAATTTTTTAATCAATTACATAACCCACAGGAGTGTGGAATTATTTTTGTTTTAAATCCGGAGTTTCTCCCTATTCAAGAAACGCAAAGAGCAGTTGAGAGTTTAAAAAAAGAGAATTTAAAACCTTATGCAATTATTGTTAATAAAATTCCACCCCCTAGCCAGGATTCCTTTTTTCAAGAACGTTTTGAAATGAGTGAAAAATATTTACAGCAAATTGAACAACAATTTCAGTCTTTTTTGTTGATTAAAATTCCATTAAAACCCTATGATATTCTTCATAAACAAGGGCTTAATGAGATTGTCAAGGAAATCTTATTCCAACTCGAATCTTGAGGAAGGTAGGAATATTTAGTTATTTTTAAGTCGGTGTAAGGTAAAATGGAGGAATTTCATTAAAAAGGAGAAAAATTATGGATGCAATTGCAATGTCAGTTGGTGCAGGAAATAGTGCAGGTGCGTATTCAGCAATGAATGCACAGCAGACTCAGCAGGAGACAGCAAGGATGGAAGAAGCTAGAGCACAGGAAATTCAGGCTACACAACAGCAACAACAGCAAGCAACTGACACTTCCTATCTTATGGAGCCAAGTCGCTTGAATGTTCAAGCTTAGTGATTGTGATTCTGAGTTTTTGTTGAAGTAAGAGTTTAGAATCCTGCTTTCCATCAGCATTTGGGGTGTGTTGAAGCATATCTTCTTGTAGTGCTGGTGGCCTTTTTTCTTTCGATTCTTCCCTGTTTATTTTGAGGTAGTTTTCGCCTAGTGTCGCTTTTGTGGCTATATTGTTTAGTGAGTATGGTGGGTTCTTGCTTTGGAGTGAATGATTAATAATGTGTAGGCGTTATAGAGATATTGACCAAAACATAAAACGGGATTAAAATATTCAATAGCTGATTCGTCGCAGTTTTTAGCAAGTTTAAACAATACACTTCTGTTTATCAAATAGGTAAGTAGCGAGTTGATGTGTTTAAATATTTACAAGTTGCAACAAATGTGTAACCCTACGCACTGTGCTACTTCTTGGTTTAATAAATTTCTGAAAGATTTTATATTAATGAATGTCAGTAACTAAATTCAGAATCAATAGAAATTTTTTGAATATCTTTCTTATATTCTAGTTTTAAAAGAGGTGTATTTTTGTCCATTCCTAAAACCTTAGCTTTTCTGCCATTTAACCAGAGTGCAACACCTTCAGGTAAGGCATAAACGATAGATTCTTGGTTAAGAATCAGAAATTCCTCAAGTCTTTCTTCTCTGCTTTCTCCGTTATGTCCGATGGGTTTGCCAGAAATAAAATGGGGATTAATTTGGTGAGGAAAGATATTAAAGGTATTGAAAGATTGGGGTTCTGCTATCGGCATATCATTTGTTGTTTTCATTGTTGCACCTGCAACATTAGAGCCAGCAGACCAGCCCACATACGGTACACCCTCATTCACTCTTTTGGTGATAATTTCTACTAAATCATTTTTGTGCAGTTGATGGGTTAACTCAAAAGTGTTCCCTCCACCGACAAAAATTGCATCAGCCTTTCGGATTTCATCTCTTGCATTACCTCTGTGCACGCTAATAATATTTAAATTCAAACTTATTAAAGCATTCTTAACTTGCATTTCATAATCATCATAAGTTTTTCTTACTCCGGCATAGGGGATGAAAGCTACCCTTTTTCCCTCAAGATTATTGATTGCCACAAATTTTTTTAACCAAGGCAGGGCATGTGTAAGATAGCCAGTATTTTTGTAACCGGAACTTGAAAGCAACAAAGCATTCTGTTTGTCTTTACTAAAGTGAGATAATGCAATTTCTTCCGCATTTAAATCTATATTAAATACAAAGACAGCTAAAGTTACCATTCCTATTTTGAGCAACCATTTTCTTTTCATAAAAAGCAATTCCTAAATGATATAAAGAATATAATCTTCTGAGAATCATATGTGAAAACTCTTTAAAAAAACATAAATATTCTTTATAAATAATATCATTATAATATTTCATTCTTCACAAAAACAAATTAGACAAATAATTAAGATGGCAAGTGGCAATAAAATAGTCTATTTACATTTGTAAATAATGCAATTTATAGTGCTTGAATACTATATGTTTAACTTGTGTAAATAATGATAAATAATGGATTTAAGGGATAAAAAATGAAATTTTTCATTTCCAATCGAAATTAAGCCATATTTTTATCAAAAAATAGATAAAATAGCCACAAATAGAATTCTGTCGTTAGGAGCATAAATTACATCATGGAACAACAAACCATCAACACTTTAGGTGGCTATATGCCAGACATTGCACATTATAGGACGCAATTCCTCTCCTTGAACTCTTTATTAGGCAAAACTACCCTCACAGGAAAAATTAGTTCTTTGGATATTGCAGAGAATTTATTTCAATTTATGGGAACAACTCAGCAAAAATTTAATTCTCTGCAAGATAGACTCATTAATACATTGATTGAGCAGAATTTTCTTAATCGTTTTAAGGAGGCAAGTGTCTCATCAAATATTATTGCTAGCCTCCTTTTGCATACTATTGGCGAGCGGTCTTTAGATGTTATTGCTCTTGCTAGAAGTAGTCGTTTGGCAAATTTTCTGCAAGAACGCAGTGAAGAGGGTATGCAAGATATTCGGGAACACTTGCAAAATTATATTCAGCTTTACACGATTTATCACAATCTTATTTTATTTGATATTGAGGGAAATGTTCTTCTCTCCTTAGAAGATGGATTAGAGAAAACCACTACAAATAGTAGCATTAGAAATGCTATTAGGGAGGGAGAATCTTTGGAGATTTTTGAATCTCTAGATTTTTATCACAATGAGAGGAAGCTCCTTAATATTGCTCCTGTCAAAAAGCAAGATGGCCATATATTAGGTGCATTGGGTACAGTTTTTGATTTAAAAGGTGAGTTGACAGAAATTTGTCAGCATTTCAAATATCATCTTCCACAATCTGCCTTTGTTGTCTTGGATGCAAAAAGTAATGTAGTTTTTAGTGATGAAGAACGTTATTTTCCTGTTGGGCAGATAGTAACTTTTTCAGAACGCGACAATATTCGCTTTACAGATATTGGTAAACGTCATGCCCTTGTCGCAGATACTCTTATTTCAGAGCAAAAAAATATCACTGCAAATTGGAGGTTTTGTCGTATTGTTCCCTTGCAGGTTGCTTTTGATTCGAGGAATGTTAATCAAAATTTTAATATTCCAGATAATTTTATGCAAAACGGTTGTTCTCTAAGAACAGAGAATCTTGACGCGGTAGTGCTTGAAGCAGAAAATATCAATGAGGATTTAGGTGATGTGGTGATTAATGGTGAGATTATCGCCTCAAAGAGCCGTTCTTATGCACTTAATCCGATTTTAGATAATATCCGTCTTTTGAGTGACCAAATCAACACATTATGTATTGAATCCATCCAGAATCTGCAAAAAGGGATTTTTTCTTCACTCTATAATACAATCGATCACTATGCAAGATCCTCTGTGGAATTGCTTGACCGCTATCTTTATGAAAAGGCTAATGATTGTCGATGGATGAGCCAATCAAGTATTTTTAAAACTTATTTGGAAAATAAAATTGATACAGAAGGTACAAGTAAAATTCTAAAGAAGTTGGAAGAAATTAACACAGCTTATCCTTCGTATGGTGATATTGTTTTATTTGATGCAAACGGTGTTGTGTTAGCGAATTCTCATCATGTGAAAGGAACACGTAATATTGTTTCTACTGAGATTATTGGTGCATTAAGAGGAATGACAAAAACACATCGTTACCATCTGTCTAATTTTGAAGTACCAGCTTTTAGTAGCATTGAAGTACCTAGCTATACTTTTTCGTCACCCATTCGTGATTCTCGTGGGAATTTTTTGGGAGGCATTGCTTTTATTGTTTCTGGTGAGAGTATTCAAAATATTCTTTTTTCAATCTTGCAAAAGGAATCTTTTTTGCTAGAAAATGGGAGTGATATTTTCGCTCTTTTTATTGACCAAGACAAGAATTTAATTGCAACAACGCGTCAAGATTTTGATTTAAATGCTCTTGACCTTGAAGGTAAATGTGACCTCAAGAATCCAAAGTCTAAAATCGAGTTTATTGAAATAGATAATGTGATTTATCTTGTTTCAATTGAATCGTCTGTAGGTTATCGAGAATTTAAATTAGGGAATACGCGTTGTGGCGTTATTTCTTGCCTTGTTTTTATTAAAATACGAAATGAGTAATTTTGAGCGTGGAGGTAAAAATCTCTTTAAGGGATAAGATTAAAGAATGTAAGGCATCGCGTTTTAATGTTATTATTTTGAATGATAATGAAACAACAATGATTTTTGTTGTATGGGTTTTGATGGATATTTTCAAAAAAAATACAGAAGAGGCGATTAATCTTATGCTTCAAGTTCATCGTCAGGGCTTTGGTATTGCTGGAACTTATAGCTATGAAGTTGCACGAGCAAAAAGAGAGTTAACTTTGCAGTATGCACAGGAAGAGGGTTTTCCGTTGAGAGTTGAAATAGAGGAATGTTAAGTGATGACAGAAAAAGATTTTAGTCAGTTGAGAGAGAAGTTTTTTCAGCAGTCTTTTCAAATTGCCTTAGAAAGAAATGATGGCTTTATTCTATGTGAACATTTGTTTTTAGCTTTACTGAAAGAATCCCTATTTGAACCCTTCTTTCAAACGACAGAGTTTTCACATGGTACTATTATTGGTATGATTGAGGAAGAATTAAACGCAAATTTTGGAACAAATCAGGAAAAAATAGAAGTTGAAAGTTTTAAGAAAGCCTTAGCTATTTCTCCTGATCTTACAGAGGTGATTAATGAGGTGCGGAGAACCTCTCAAGAGGAATTAGGTCTGCACTATTTTGAGGGCGTTGAAACGCCTATCTATGAGCAAAATTTTACACAAGATTCACAGCAATCCTTAAAAGAAACTCTCAAGAATCTGAGTCAAGAAGAGCGACAACGATCGCTTGAAATTATTTTAATGCCTATTATTTTAGCTTTGTATGAGCATCAAGAAACATTGGCTGGACAAATTCTTAAAGTTTATGTTACAGAATTATGTTGTAGTGATAAGAGTGCAAAAATGTTTTGGGAAAAAATCTCCAAAAATACACCTACTCCAAAACAAATTAAGCATATTTATGAACGCGAAGTTTTAGAAATAGATGATGATCTTTTGCAAGATATTGAAGAAGATTTGTTATATCAGGATATTAAAAAGCGTTTACAGCAACAAGATGATGAAAAAGAACAAAAAACGAGTATTGCCTATCTGGAGCTTTATTGTAGAAATCTCACATCGTTAGCTAAGAGAGGTAAGATTGATAGCGTTATTGGACGTGATTTTGAAATTCAAAGAATTAAGGAGATTTTAGGTAGGCGTAAAAAAAATAATCCCATTCTTATCGGAGAGGCTGGTGTGGGAAAGAGTGCTATTATTGAAGGTTTAGCTATTCAAGCCCTCAATGATAACTATTTAAAAGGTGTCGAGATTTTTAGCCTGAATATGGGGGAGTTGATTGCAGGGACGCGCTATAGAGGTGATTTTGAAGAAAGATTGCAAGGGTTAATTGCAGAAGTTGAAGAACAGGAAAATATTATTTTGTTTATTGATGAGATTCATACTTTGGTAGGTGCAGGAACAAATAAGGAGGGTTCTCTCGATGCTTCCAATATTCTTAAGCCTTCTTTGAGTAGCGGTAAAATTAGAATTATCGGTGCAAGTACCTACGGCGAATATCGTCAATTTTTTGAAAAGGATAAAGCTCTTTCTAGACGTTTTGTAAAAATTGATGTTAAAGAACCGACTATTCACGAAGCAACATTGATTCTTGAAGGCTTAATTGGACGATATGAAAAATTCCATCAGGTCTCTTATACGAAAGATTCTCTTAAAAAAGCAGTTGAACTCTCTAGTCGCTACATCAATGATCGTTTTTTGCCCGACAAGGCTATTGATATTATTGATGAAGCTGGGGCGGTTGCAAAAATGCAACAAAAATCTCTTATTGATATTGCAGAAATTGAACGAACAATTAGTAAGCTTGCTCAAATTCCAGATATTAATGCATCAAGTGATGAATGTGCGTTGCTAAAAGACTTGCAAGAGCGATTAGAAAGACGTATTTTTGGACAGAAAATGGCCATCCAAGATTTAGTTAATTCACTTAAACGTTCACGTGCGGGTTTGAATATGCCCAATCGCCCGGTGGGTGCATTCTTATTTGCCGGTCCAACTGGTGTGGGAAAAACAGAATTAGCAAAGGAAGTTGCAAAAGAATTAGCCATTCATTTTGAACGTGTTGATATGAGCGAGTTTATGGAGAAGCATAGTGTGTCTAAATTTATCGGTGCTCCAGCAGGTTATGTGGGTTATGAAGATGGTGGAATGCTTGTAGATATGATTCGTAAGCATCCACATACACTTTTATTGCTTGATGAAATTGAAAAAGCTCATCCTGATGTAATGAATATTTTATTACAAGTGCTTGATAATGCTTCTTTGAGTGACAATAATGGTAGAAAAGCGGATTTTGCACATACAATTATTGTGATGACTTCTAATGTCGGTTCTCAAGAAAGTGGTGTAGCGGGATTCAAGAAAGATGCCACCACAAAACATGATGAGGCAATTAAGCATTACTTTTCGCCTGAATTTCGTAATCGCCTTGACCGTATTATTTATTTTTCACCCCTCACAGAAAAAGAACTTAAATCCATCGTGCAGAAAGAAATTGATGATTTAAATTTACAGTTAAGCCATAAAAATATAAAAATTACCTTAAGAGATTCTGCTCTCAATTATATTGCAGAACATGGTTATAGTGCAGAGTTGGGTGCAAGACCTTTACAGAGAGTAATTTCTGATGAGATTAAGCAACCCCTCAGTGACGAGATTCTCTTTGGACAACTTAAAAGGGGTGGGGAAGTAGAGGTTAAATACACCCAAAAAGAGGGCATTAGCTTCATATTTAAGTCTTCTACACACAAAAATGAAAATAAAAAAGAAAAAAGTGAGAAAGGGAAGTGTGAGAAATATGAAAAAGAATGCATTAAATTGTGATTGGGATACTTATTCTGCTGCTTCTTGGAGGGGATATGGAAAATATCTGCACCCTATCCGCGACCTTTTACCCCCGAAATTAGAATGGCTTATTGGTGTTGAAACACAAAAACAAAAGCTTTTTGCAAATACTATTGCATTCTTAGAGGAAAGAGAAGCGATGAATGTTTTATTGTGGGGAGCTAGAGGTATGGGAAAATCATCTCTGATTCAAGCTACATTGGAGCATTTTTCATCTAAAAAATTAAGAATGGTGGAAGTAAATTGTGATGATTTACAGATTTTACCTATTTTAATGGATAATTTAAGAAAATATAATTATTATTTTATAATTTTTTGCGATGATCTTTCTTTTGAGAAACCTAATAAATCATATAAAGCTCTCAAAAGCGTTTTGGAAGGTTCGCTCGAACAATTTCCTAAAAATGTGTTGATTTATGCAACCTCCAATCGTCATCATTTAATAAAGGAATTGCAAAGTGACAATCAAACTCTCTATACTCAAGAGTTGCATGCCCAAAATCAAATTGATGAAAAATTAAGTCTTAGTGATAGGTTCGGCTTAAGTCTTGGTTTTTATGCTTCAAGTATTGAAGAATATCGCAAACAGGTGGAATATTATTTTGGCAAACCCATTGATGATACCCTTTTTTCTAGAGCGCTTGTTTTTGCAAGTTCACGTGGTGGAAAAAGTGGGCGTGTGGCTAAACAATTTCATATTGCTTTTTGCAATCAACTTTTATAGGAGGATTTATGATTTCAAAATGTTTGTTTCCGGCAGCGGGCTATGGTACACGATTCTTGCCTGCTACAAAGGCTATGCCTAAGGAGATGCTTCCGATTGTCTCAAAGCCTTTGATCCAGTATGGTGTAGAGGAGGCATTATCAGCAAACATTAAAACAATGGCAATTGTTACAGGACGCGGAAAAAGGGCTATTGAGGATCATTTTGATATTAGTTATGAATTAGAACAACAAATTAAGGGTAGCTCTAAAGAATCTTACCTTACAGAGATTCGCTCTTTGATTCAGCAATGTACTTTTTCTTATACAAGACAAATTGAAATGAAGGGGTTGGGGCACGCAATTCTGAGTGGTGAGACATTAATTGGAAAAGAACCTTTTGCTGTTATTTTGGCTGATGATTTATGTGACAATCCGCAAGGGGAAAGTGTTCTTGCACAAATGAGAAAGGTTTATGAACGTTATCGTTGCTCTGTTGTTGCAATTGAAGAAGTGGCGATGAGTGAGGTGTATAAGTATGGTGTCATTAGTGGAAAAGAGATTGATTCAGGGATTTTTATGGTAGATAATATGGTAGAAAAACCAAAAGAGGAGGAGGCACCTAGCAATCTTGCAGTGATTGGGAGATACATTCTTACACCTGACATTTTTGATATTTTGCGTCAAACACCACCTGGAAAAAATGGAGAAATTCAAATTACGGATGCTCTTTTAGAGCAATGCAAGAAAGGAATGGTGCTTGCTTATAAATTTCAAGGAAAACGTTATGACTGCGGTAGTATTGATGGTTTCGTGGAGGCAACTAATGATTTTTACAGAAAATACCATTAAGGTTAGCGGGAATGTATGATATAAAGTTTTATGTTTTAGTTTGGGCATTAGTTACTGTTGTTGGTGTTCCAACCGTCATCATTGCCACTTTAATTATTATGCTCCAGCATTTAAAGCTAGCTCGAATGGAGGCGAATAAAATTGAACGAAAATTACAGAATATTGATTTTCTTTTTACCCTAATTAACCCTGATAATACTCAAGAAGAAAAGCAAATGGCACTCGACGCATTCAATAAAAATTTTGCAAAGTTTGAAGGACTAGACCCAAAAGGTGAAGATGTCCAAAAGCGCTTACGTTTTATCACAAGTTTTGCTTTGCTAGATTTTTATGAGATTGATAAAGTTGCAAAGTTTTCCGAAGCTCTTGTTGTGCAAAACCGCAATTTTAAAAAAGAAATTGAACACGCTATCGGTGGAGCAATTAAAAGTCGTGAAAAAAATAAGAAAAAGTAAGGATTAATATGGATTTTTTATGTATTCAAGGAGGAGGAAGGCTTTCTGGAGAGGTTCATATTTCTGGCTCTAAGAATGCTGCATTACCACTTTTGGGCGTAACACTACTGGGAAAAAACGACATTCATATACACAATCTTCCTCAGGTTGTGGATATTCAAACCTTTATCACTTTACTTAATATGTTAGGTGCAAAAACACATTTTGAAGCGGGAAATGCTTGCATTAATACAACATCTGTTAATCAAACAAAGGCTGTGTATGATATTGTGCGTAAAATGCGTGCTTCTATTCTGGTATTAGGACCTCTTTTGGCAAGGTTTGGGCATTGTGAGGTTTCTCTGCCGGGTGGGTGTGCAATTGGTGCAAGGCCTGTAGATTTACATCTTAAAGCTTTAGAAAAAATGGGTGCAACCATTCATATTGAGTCTGGATATATTATTGCAAAAGCACCACAAGGGCTAAAAGCAGCAGAGATTGAGTTTGAAAAAATTACCGTGACTGGAACAGAAAATATTGTGATGGCAGCTGCTCTTGCACGAGGAAAAACACGTATTTTAAATGCTGCAAGAGAACCTGAAGTTGTTCAATTGTGTGAGGTTTTACAAGAATCTGGCGTGCAGATAGAAGGTATTGGTTCTAATGAACTTATTATTGAGGGAAGTGACAGAGAATTGCTTAATATTCCGTCTTTTAATGTTATTCCTGACCGCATAGAAGCTGGAACTTATCTTTGTGCGGCAGCCATTACCCAATCAGCTATCACGCTTAAAAATATTTGCACAGAACACCTCAAAGCCATTATTCTCAAATTGAAAGAAGCTGGGTTTACATTGTATGTACAAGAGGATACCATCAGTATTGAATCTTTAAGCAGTATTCAGCCCTTTGAAATTATCACAACTGAGTATCCAGGGTTTCCTACGGATGTTCAAGCACAATTTATGGCATTAGCAACTCAAGCAGAAGGCGAAAGTAAAATTATTGAACGACTCTTTGAAAATCGTTTTATGCATGTGAATGAGCTACAAAGAATGGGGGCAAAAATTACGCTTGATGGCAATTGTGCAAATGTGCATGGTAAGACACATCTTTTAGGTGCCGATGTGATGGCTACAGATTTGCGTGCATCAAGTGCTTTAGTTTTAGCTGCCTTAAGTGCAAAGGGTGAAACTCGCATCCATCGCATTTATCACCTTGACCGGGGTTATGAGCAGCTGGAGGAAAAATTAACGCAGTTGGGTGCAAAAGTTTACAGGGGTAGGGAATAATGCTAGATTCACTCACTTTTAAGAGTAAGGCACAAAATCTTAAAGCCCTTTACCATCGGCTTTCAAGTGCAAAGATTCTTCCTCTTGTTATCACTTCTTTAGAAGAATTCAATCATAATCCTAAAGAAGTTTATTTGCAAATCCAATATCTTCAGGCAAATTTTTTGATTATTCGTAGCTCTTCAAAATCAGAGGATAGTCAAAACCATTCTAATGCCGGTGCATTCTTAAGTCTTGCAAATATTCCAAATGACTTTGTTCAGGTTAAATCAGCTATCTTGGAAGTTGGAAAGTCAATGCCTTTGGCTGATGATGAAATTCTTATTCAACCTATGCTTTCTTCAATTTCACTTTGTGGTGTTTGCTTTAGCGTGGATAAAGAAAATGCTGCTCCTTACTACACAATTAGCTATGATACAAGTGGCTCTCATTATAGCATCACAAGTGGTATTAATGCTGAAATACAAAGCCTTTGTCATTATCGCTATGCTCAACCTCCAAAAAATGAGATTTTTGCAAAAATTATTATGATGATGCAAGAGTTGGAAGAAAGTTTTCAGCACTCCTATTTAGATGTTGAATTTGCTCTTGCAGATGGTGTGCTTTATTGTTTGCAAGTACGTCCTTTAGTAATGGAAAATAAACCTAATTTTTATCATTATGTTACAGAAAATGCCCTTTCGCGCCTTTGTAGACGTATTAATACCCTGAATCAAAAATTACCACATATTCTAGGAAAACGGGCAATTTTTGGTGTTATGCCTGACTGGAATCCTGCTGAAATGATTGGGTTTAAGCCAAAAACATTGGCTTTAAGTTTATATAAAGAAATTATCACTGATCATATTTGGGCATACCAGCGCGATAATTATGGTTATCGCAATTTGCGCTCTTATCCTCTTATGCATTCTTTCTTGGGTGTTCCTTATATTGATGTACGATTATCTTTTAATTCTTTTATCCCTAAAAAACTTGATGAAGAAATTGCACAAAAATTAGTTAATTTTTATTTAGATTCTTTGGCGAGAATGCCTCAATTTCATGATAAAGTTGAATTTGAAATTGTGCATTCTTGTTATGATTTGAATACCCCTCAAAAACTAGAAGAACTTCTTGATTGTGGCTTTAATCAGAATGAAATTAAAAGAATCGAGTTTGCATTGTTGGAATTAACCAATGAAATTTTAAATCCTAAGAATGGGCTTTACTTGAAGGATTTGCAACGTGCTTCATTATTAGAGGAGCGTTTTCATTCGATTGTAAGTTCTTCACTGTCCTTGTATGATAAGATTTATTGGTTAATTGAGGATTGCAAACGTTTTGGAACTTTGCCTTTTGCAGGAATTGCACGTGCAGCATTCATTGCAATGCAACTTCTCAATTCACTTGTAGAAACAAAGCTTTTAAGCTCTAGCCGAAGGCAAAATTTTCTTGCTTCCTTGCGTACAATTAGTAAAGAGCTAACTGATGATATTCAGAATTTACCCCACAATAAAGAAGTGTTCTTAGCTAAATATGGGCATTTGCGTGCGGGGAGTTATAATATTCTTTCGCCACGTTATGATGAAGCTTTTGAGAGTTATTTTAAGCATTCACTAACGCAGCATACAACTTCCTCGTCGATACCGATTGTTTTTAACCTTACGCAAACAGAGGAGCAAGCCATCAATCAAGCCCTTAAGGAAAATGGTTTAGAAATTGATGCAAGGGCATTATTTGCATTCTTTAAAATTGTGATTGAGGGACGTGAATCTGTGAAATTTGCCTTTTCAAAGCTGCTTTCACAAACTTTAAGCTATATTAAAGATTTAGGAGATTATTTAGATATTTCTGTGGAAGATATGGCTCATGTGGATATAAAAAGTATTTTAGGTTTATATTCAAGCCTTTATAAGGACAGCCCACGTGAAAAACTTTTAAATGAGATTAAAATTAATAAGGAAAATTTCAATCTCACCTTAGCCCTTAAACTTCCGCCACTTATTATTGATGGTGAAGATATTTTTAGTTTTCATTCTTCAAAAATTTCTCCTAATTTTATTACTCAAAAAAGCATTACGGCAGAAACCGCACAAGAATCATCAGAACATTTAATGCATAAAATTGTCCTTATCCCATCTGCTGATCCGGGTTATGATTATTTATTTACTAAGAATATAGCTGGGCTTATTACATGCTATGGCGGAGCAAATTCACACATGGCAATCCGTGCTTCAGAATTGCAACTTCCTGCAGTAATTGGTGTTGGAGAGGAGAACTTTAATCTTTATTTACGGTGTAGAAAAATCCGTATTGATTGTGAAAGTGAACAAATATTTTGCCTGGAAGGCTAATGCTTCACCCCCTAAAAAGGAAGGGTGGGTATTTTTAGATAAATTTACCAGTCTAAACTTTGAATCTTACCTTTTGGAAGTGCAAAAAGATAGCTTTTATTGTAATCTAATCGGATAATGCCTAAGGAGCTTTGTGCAGGCGTGTGCTTAATATATAAAATGGATTTACCATCTTTAGAAAATCTTGGCATTTGATTAATTCCACCATCTGTTAAGGGGCGAATAGCAGAACTTTTTGTGGAAGCTAAAAAGAGGTTAAAGGAGTTGGGTGCGAATTCATTGCTCGAAGTCCGACTTGAGTAGACAATATAGTCTTCAAATGCGGTTGCTGCATTGCTATTATTGCCATGATAAACAAGTTGTTCTACCCTTTCTGAACCATCAACGTCTGTTGTGAATACATTAGGGTAGCCTAAGCGATCTGAAACAAAAACAATCTTACTCTCGTTACCAACAAAACTTGCACCTACATCAATACCTGCATAACGCGTGAGTTGCGTCAATTTTTTATTGCCTAAATTATAAAGATAAATATCAGATTGGCTTGTTGGTGCCATTGTTAAAAGAAGTTTATTTCCATCTTTGCTGACATCTGATACAACAAGCATACCCTTGCTATTTAAGATTTGTTCTTCCTTTTTTGATTGAATATTATACTTAAAAAGTGTCGGACGCTTTAAATATTTTGTATAATAGAATTCTGTTTGCTCTTTATTTGCCCACTTAGGAAAGGTATTAAGCAAATTATTATCAATAAGAACACTTTGGAAGGTTAGGGTATAGTCGGCAAGTAAGATTTGTGTTCGCTTGGGGCTAATATATTTAGAGACAAGAACAAATCTCTCCATCCATTCTAGTGAAGGAAAATTCAAGTGCTGATTAATATCAACCGCCATTTTATGTGCGAGTAATGGATAATGTGAATCTTGTCCCACACTATAACGTTTTGAAAAAATTTCTTGTCCTTTATTGACATCATAAAAATATAGCTGAGCTGAGATTGCTTTTCCGTCATACTTTGCATTCACTTTTGCAACAAAATGAACAGCATTGGAGCGATATTTATCAAAATTCAATGCATTAAGATTACTTGGAGAAGTTTCTTCTTGAACACTAAAATGTCCACTGACCTTTAGATCTCCAACTAGCATTTTATGGACACGTGCCACCATCGGCTTACTTTTGCTGTCACTTTGTATGTATTCAACGCTGATTGTTGGTAATGCCCCACTGCGCCTAATAATCTCCATTGTTGCATCAATATCATTTGGTGCAGCTTTTAAAGAAGCAACCATCGCCAAAACAACAAGTCCAACCCATTGTATAAATCGCATTCTGACTCCCTTAGTTTTATAGAATAATAGATGAAATTGTAGCATACTTTCTGTAATGAATATAGAAAGTAGATTACTCCATCCTATGGAATAAACTTTGCTTGTTTGCTGATATAATCAGAAAGGAGCAAAGTATGTTTCGATTAATTTTTGCCTTAGTTATCGTACTATCTGCTGTTTTAAGCGGTTTGTTGTGGGCGGACGATCATTTTTTAAACTCCAGTTATTGTGAAGGCAAAAATAGCCTCTTATGTCTGGATTCAAGAATATGGCACTAAAGTAAATATAGTTTGAGTAAATGTAATTATCAGCCCTTAGGAAATTTCTTGCAGTATCTCCGCTTGAAAATGGGTAACGATTGGGTCGATAACACCATCAAAATTCCCGCTAAGCATAATTTCTTCAAGACTGTAAAGTGTCAAGCCAACGCGGTGGTCAGTTAGTCTATTTTGCGGGTAGTTATATGTGCGAATACGTTCGCTACGATCGCCACTGCCGACTTGCGTACGCCTTGCCTCAGAGTTTTCCCTGGTCTGTGCTTCTAGTTCTGCCTCATAGATACGAGCTTTTAGAATTTTCAATGCCTTATCTTTATTTTTGTGCTGAGATTTTTCATCTTGCATCGACACTGAAATACCTGTTGGAATATGTGTGATTCTTACTGCTGAATCTGTTGTGTTCACGCATTGTCCGCCGTGTCCACCCGCCCTAAAAACCTCTATACGTAAATCATTGGGGTTAATAACAACTTCAACATCATCAACTTCTGGCATAATTGCCACTGTGATGGCTGAAGTATGGATTCTACCTTGAGATTCCGTTTCTGGAACTCTTTGTACACGATGTGTTCCGCCTTCATATTTTAAGCGCGAATAAGCACCGTTTCCTTTCACGAGAGCAATGACTTCTTTGTAGCCACCTACATTATTTTCGTTGGAGCTGATTATTTCAACCTTCCACCCTTTAGTATCCGCATAGCGACAATACGCCTTAAATAAGTCGCCTACAAAAATTCCCGCTTCATCACCGCCTGTTCCTGCACGAATTTCGAGGTAAATATTTTTATCATCATTAGGGTCCTTAGGGATAAGAAGAATTTTAATCTCAGATTCTAGTCTCTCTAGCTTCCCCTCGATCTCCTTATTTTCCTCTTTGGCGAGGTCCCCTAACTCTTTATCATCAAAGAGCAACTTATTGTCTTCATAGCATTTTTTAGATTCCAGATATTCACGTGCTTTAATAACAAGTAATTCTAAAGAACTTTGTTCTTTGCTTAATTGTGTCATTTTCTTAATGTCATTCATCACCTCTGGAGAAAGAAGGAGCGATGAGATTTCCGAATAGCGGTCGATAAAAGGCTGAAGTTTACTTGCAAACATTTAAAATTATGCTGCCTTTATTGCAAATTTTTTAAGTGTCGCATTTAAACGACTGACTTTTCTTGCAGCAGAATTCTTGCTTAAAATTCCTTTACTTACAAATTTGTGTAAGTCTTTATTTGCAACTTTAAAGCACTCTTGAGCTTTAGGTAAATCATTTGCTTCAATTGCCTCTCTTAACGCACGTACAATGTTTTTGATGCGGGTTCGATAGTAACGATTACGTTCTGTTCGTTTAAGAGTCTGCCTGATTCTTTTCTCCGCTGATTTATGATTAGCCATAACAAATCCTTTCGACAAAAATTTATAAAAATTTCAAACAGACATTCTATCCTATTTTTAATTAATCCTGTATTAATTTTAATAAAATTATTTTGGCTTAAACCTATCTTTTTAAGAAATAAATTCATTTTTAAGGGAATATGCTTTAAAATGTCGCCGTTTTTTTACGATCTGGTATGAGGTAAGAATTAAAAGTGTAATTTAAATTACACTTTATTAGGAATCATAATGTATCATTTTGCCGTTGATGTTGTAAATTTTACATTATTAATACAATGAAATGTACCTTGTTTATGGTATCTAAGTAAAGAGGTTGACGATGAAATTGATGTCATTCAAAAAAAATATAGCACTACTTTTATGTGGCGTAGTGTTTTTAGGTGGTTGTGGTGGCTCTGAGGAGGCAAAAAATGCACAAGGAGTTGCAGGAAAAGGTGCTGGGCAACAAATGCCGGCAATCAAAGCAAATACAATGCAAATTTCTAAGGGCGACCAACCCTTGCAATTTGAATATCCTGCAAGAGTGCGTAGTATTGGGACGGTTGAAGTATATGCTAAAGTGTCTGGAACGCTTTTGGAGCAACTTTATACAGAGGGGCAGTATGTTGAACAAGGAACTCCCCTGTATAAAATTGATCCAGATAAATATCAAGCAACATATCAAGAGGCATTGGCAGCACTAGAGGTGAGAAAAGCAAATTTGATGCAAGCTGAAAGAAATTGGGAACGTTCTAGCACTCTTTTTGAGCAAAAAGCTCTTAGTCAAAAGGAAAAAGATGACGCGTTGGCTGCTTATGAGTCTGCAAAAGCAAATGTTACTAATGCTGAAGCAACTTTACAAAGAGCCGAATTAGATTTGGGTTACACAACAATTACAGCCCCAATTAGTGGAATGAGTGGTATGAAATTGCAGGATATCGGGACTTATGTTGGTATTAGTGGAAATTCTACAGTAACGACAATTACACAAGTTGCACCCATTCATATTGAATTTGCTGTTGCAGACATTACCCTGATGAATACTATTGCACGTATGCGTTCAGGGGGATTAAGCACGGAAGAGATTAAAATTAAGGTTCTTGACAGAATGAATAATGTCCTTGATGAAGGTGTGATTGACTTTATTGATAGTCGTATTGATGAAACAATTGGGAGCGTGAAATTACGTGCGATTGTCCCTAATGAGAAAAAAATGCTTATGCCTGGACAGTTTGTGCGCGTTGGAGTGGAGGGTGTGAAGCTTCAAAATGCTGCAACAATTCCACAAAAAGCGATTCTGCAAACTTCACAAGGTGTTTTTATCTACTTGCTTAAGGAAGGAAAAGCACAGATGGTGCCTGTTAGCATTGAACAATCAATCGGTTCAGATTTTGTTGTCACGGGGCTTTTTGAAGATGGCGATGAATTAATCTTAAATAACCTAATGATGATTCGCCCTAATGCACCTGTACAAGCAGACAATGGGGGCAAATAATGTTTTCAAAATTCTTTATTGAGAGACCCATTTTTGCGACCGTTATTTCTATCATTATCGTCATTGCTGGAGGACTCTCTATCTATAATATGTCAATTGAGGAATATCCACAGGTTACGCCACCTCAAGTGAGTATTTCAACAATGTATCCGGGTGCTGATGCTGAAACGCTTGCAAATCTTGTTATTGCACCTATTGAGCAAGCCGTCAATGGGGTGGAGAATATGATTTATATTTCCTCTGTGGCAACAGCAAGCGGTATGGCAAGTATTAATGTTTATTTTGAGATTGGTACTGACCCAGATTTAGCGACAATTGATGTTAACAATCGGTTGCAATCTGTAATGAGCACTCTTCCTGTAGAGGTGCAGCAACAAGGTATTACGGCAAGAAAACGTTCATCAAGTATTTTAGAGATTGTTTCTATTTACTCACCTGATGATTCAAGAGATGTTATTTTTCTTTCCAATTATGCTTTGATCAATGTCTTAGATGATTTAAAGAGGGTAAAAGGCGTAGGTGATGCACAAATTTTTGGTAGCAAAGATTATTCTATCCGTGTTTGGATGCGTCCTGACAAACTTGCCTCTTTTGGAATTACTGTTTCTGAAGTTATGGCGGCTATCAAGGAGCAGAATGCTCAATTTGCAACTGGGCAGTTTGGACAAGAACCGATAGCCTCCAAACCAATGTTTACGTACACTCTTACAACAAAGGGGAGATTAGTTGATGCTGAAGAATTTGGTAATATTATTATTAAAGCACAGAATGACGGAAGTTTTTTGCGTTTAAAAGATGTTGCAAATGTTGAGCTTGGAGCTGCCAATTATAGTTTTGAGGCAAGTTTTAATGGTAAGCCCACCATTCCTGTAGCGATATTTTTGCAATCTGGTGCAAATGCACTTGAAGTTTCAGAGCTTGTTAATAAAAGATTGACAGAAATAGCACAACGTTTTCCACAAGGGGTAGCCCATGAAATTTCTTTTGATACAACGAAGTTTGTGAATGTCGCTATTAATGAGGTTGTAAAAACTTTCATTGAAGCTATTTTGCTGGTTGCTATCATTGTTTATTTGTTCTTGCAAAATATGCGAACAACAATTATTCCTCTGCTTGCCGTGCCGGTATCTATTATTGGTGCATTTGCCGGAATGATGGTTTTAGGATTCTCCATTAACCTCCTTACGCTTTTTGGGCTGGTGTTAGCCATTGGTATCGTTGTTGATGATGCCATTATTGTTATTGAGAATGTTGAAAGAATCCATCGATCGCAAGGGCTTTCAATTAAAGATGCAACCATTGAGGCGATGCGTGAAATTGTATCTCCTGTTATTTCTATTGTTTTGGTACTTTCGGCAGTGTTTATTCCTGTCTCATTTTTGGGTGGCTTTACGGGGCAAATGTATAAGCAGTTTGCAGTAACTATTGTGATTTCAGTTGTGCTTTCTGGATTTGTCGCATTAACACTTACTCCAGCATTATGTACGATTTTTATCAAAGAAAAAGAGCCAAAACCTTTTTGGTTTGTGCGAAAGTTTAATGAATTTTTTGATTGGTCGACAGAGATGTATGTGAAAGGTGTTCGTTTTGTTTTGCATCATATATTTTTAAGCCTCCTTGCTATTGCATTGATTTTTGCAACAGCATATGCACTTTTTTCAAGGTTACCTAGTTCTCTTGTACCTCCAGAAGATAAAGGGACTATTTTTGGTGTGGCTATTCTTCCTCCTGCTTCCTCTTTGGGAAGGACGATTGAAGTTCGTGATGAGGTTGTTCAAACCTTGATGGCAAACCCAAATGTTAAATATGTGACCGCCTTTGGTGGATTTGACTTTTTGAATGCAGCTTTGAAATCTGATGCTTCAGCATTCTTTGTCTCGTTGCAGGATTGGGATCAAAGGAAAGATGCAATGGCACACGCTCAAGTTATTGCACAGCAATTAACCGGTATGTTTATGGGAACAAATAAAGAGGCGATTGTAATGCTTTTGAATCCGCCACCTATTATGGGTTTGAGTATAACAGGAGGATTTGAAATTTATGTGCAGAATCGTGCAGGAACAGGCTATGAAGAATTAAATAAACGTGTTCAGGCGATTATTGCAAAAGCTTCACAGCGTCCAGAGTTGACTAATTTACGCACAGGATTAGATTTAAATACTCCTCAATTCTATGTTGATTTAGATAGAGAAAAGGCAAAAGCCGCTGGTGTAAGTGTAAGCGAAGTTTTTAGTACAATGCAAATTATTTTTGGTAGTGCATACATCAATGATTTCAATCTTTATGGACGTCCTTATAAAGTCTATATTCAATCTGATGGCTCTTATCGCAGTGGTCCTGAACGTTTGAATGAAGTTTTTGTTCGTTCCAATAGTGGTGAAATGGTGCCTTTAAGTTCTTTACTCTCTTTTAATCGTATTACAGGTGCTAGTATTATGAATCGTTTTAATCTTTTTCCAGCAGCACAGATTACAGGAGAACCAAAACCAGGATTTACCTCAGGTGACGCAATTAAGGCGATTGAAGAAGTAGCAAACGAAGTTTTAGATGAAGGTTATACGATTGAATGGGCGGGTAGTTCTTATCAAGAACGACAAATTAGTGGTTCTAGTATGAATGCGTTTATTTTTGCACTTATTTTCGTATTCTTAATTTTGGCAGCACAATATGAACGATGGTTATTACCTTTTGCTGTGATCACTGCCGTGCCTTTTGCGGTATTTGGTGCAATTTTATTCACATTTATGGGGAATTTGATTGACCCACGTATTAGCAATGATATTTACTTCCAGATTGGATTGGTTGTGCTGATTGGTTTATCTGCTAAAAATGCAATTTTGATTGTTGAATTTGCTATGGAGCAAAGAAATGCAGGTAAAGATTTAATTGAGGCGGCTTTAGAGGGAGCAAGATTGCGTTTTAGACCGATTGTGATGACTTCGCTTGCTTTTGGAATTGGTGTAATTCCGCTTGTATTAAGTTCTGGTGCGGGCGCTGCTTCAAGACATTCAATTGGGGTAGGCGTCTTGGGAGGAATTACTGCGGCTTCTACAATCGCAATTTTCTTTGTCCCACTTTTTTATGTTTTATTTGAACGTCTCAATGATATTGTACGCGGCAAAAAAGCGACGCAATCATGATAAGGATAGAGATGAAAAAAAATCTTCTAGTGAATACCTTTATTGGGCTATTGTTGGCGGGTTGTTCTTTAACTCCAGAGTTAAAGAAAGAAGTTTTAGATACCCCCACAAATTATGAAACTCTTGATGGGAGTCATTCCCTTAGCGTGGGTATTACTCCCAGTAATAGAGCTTTAAGTAATCAATGGTGGGAGGATTTTGGTGATTCTAATCTTAACCTCCTTGTTGAGGAGGCATTGCGTAAGAATACAGATTATGCAATTGCCGCTTCTCGTGTTTTACAGGCACGTGCTGTGCTAGGTATGGCAAATGCAGATTTTTTTCCAACAATTGGTTATAACGGAAATTTTGCCCAGAATCAGTATTCAGCAGATTCTGACCCTAGAGGAATGGGCGGAGGTAGCGTTGGTGCGTTTTCTTTGAGTGCTGTTTTGAGTTATGAGATAGATTTATGGGGAAGAGTAAGAGAGAGTAGCAAGGCTGCAACTGCTTCATTGCTTGCAATTGCAGCTAATCAAGAAACGGTTCGTTTGAGTGTTATTTCAGGTGTAATTGATACTTATTTTTTACTTTTGAATCTTGAAAATCAAAGAAAAATCTTAGAATCAACTGTTAAAACCTATGAAGAAAGTTATCAGTATCGACTGAAGCAATATCAAGTGGGTGGAATTGAAGAAATTGTTTTGCAACAATCCAAGGTGCAACTAGAAAGTGCTAAGGCGAATCTATATGCAATTATTCGTCAAAAAAGTGAGGTAGTGAGTTCTCTTAGCATTTTGTTAGGACGCAGTGCACGTGAGATTGTAGCAGGAGAGATGAGAATTAGTCAATCTTTACCATCAGATGTGCCTGTTGTGCCTCTAGCAACGCCTTCAACGCTTATTTCTCACCGCCCAGATATCAAAATGGCAGAAGAAAATTTATTAGCTGCAAATCATTCTATTGGCGTTGCAAAGGCATCGTATTTTCCGATACTTTCTCTTTCTGCATTAGCAGGATTGAGTTCGTCTGAAATGGGAAAGCTCTTTGGGGCAACAACAGGAAGTGTGGGGTTGGGCGTGCAGGGTCCAATCTATGATTTTGGTAAGACTTCTAATCGTGTTTTAGAAGCAGAAGCAAAGAAGGAAGAAGCTTTGATTAATTATCGTGCAACAATCGCAAAGGCTTTTTCTGAGGTTAAAGATGCACTTGTAGCAAGGGAAAATTCTGAAAAGCGACTGAATGCAATTATTGCACAAGCAAAATCGCAAGAAAGAGTTTATCAAATTGCAAAGACACGATTTGAAGCTGGTTATACAACGCATTTAGAATTGCTTGATGCAGAAAGGGGATGGCTAAGTGTACAATTAGAATTGAGTGTTGCTAAAGCTGACCTCTTAAGCTCTGCATTAAGCATTTATAAGGCTTTAGGTGGTGGCTTTGAAGCACGACGTTTAGAAGAGAAAACAATGTATGAACGACCATAAATATTGTTACCTGTTTCTTTTTGATACTTTTTTGAGATAGTATTATAGGAACGGGTAGCTAAAAACTGGATATTTATCTAAAAAAGTTCCTTTTTTCTCTTAAAATAACCTCGTTTGTAAGTAAAATTAGTTATGCTTAGAGAATGGAATTTTGCAAAAGGAGTTTGAAATGAACCTTGAGGAAACAGAAATTGCTCTCGTAGGCGGTGGGATAATGAGCATTACTCTTGCCACGATTTTAAAAGAATTGCAACCTTCTTTACAGATTACTCTTTATGAGATGCTTGATGATGTTGCGTTGGAAAGTAGTGCTGTATGGAATAACGCAGGAACTGGGCATCAAGCTTTGTGCGAATTAAATTATACACCAGAAACTGCTGATGGAGGTGTGGATATTACAAAGGCACTAAAGATTAATCGTAGCTTTGAACTAAGCAAGGAATTTTTTGCCTATTGTATTCAAAAAAATATTCTCAAAGAACCTTCCACTTTTATCAATCCTCTCCCTCATATCAGTTTTGTGATTGAAAATAATGTTCCTTTCTTGCAAAAGAGGTTTCAGTTACTTTCTAAATCTCCCCTTTTTAAAAGTATGCAGTATACGCAAGATCACGAACAAATTAAACAATGGGCACCCATTTTGATTGAAGGTCGAAATCCTAATCAGAAAGTTGCTGCAACTTATATGGCAGAAGGAAGTGATATTGATTTTGGTGAAATGGTGCATCAACTTAAGGATTCTCTTTCTAAAAGAGAGAATTTTAAAATTCACTTAAATCATAGAGTAACGCATTTAAATAAAGAGGGAAATGAATGGGTTTTGCAAATTAAAGATACTCTAAACCATACGCAAAAAAAAGTTAAGGCAAAATTTGTCTTTTTGGGTGCTGGTGGAGGTTCTTTTCCTCTTCTTCAGAAGAGTGGTATTCCGGAAGGAATAGGTTATGGTGGTTTTCCGGTGGGTGGTTTATGGCTTGTTTGCAAAAACCAAGAGGTTATTGCTAAGCACCACGCAAAGGTTTATGGTAAAGCTTCTTTAGGTGCTCCTCCTATGTCTCTACCCCACCTTGATACACGCATTATTCATGGTAAAAGAGAGTTACTTTTTGGTCCTTATGCAGGTTTTAACACGAAATTTCTCAAGCATGGAAGTTGGCTTGATATGCCATTATCACTTAAAAGTAGTAATTGGATTCCTATGCTCCAAGCAGGAATAGATAATGTTCCTCTCACAATCTATCTTATTAAGCAAGTTTTAATGAGTCAAGATGGACGTATGAAAAAGCTTGATGTCTATATGCCCTCAGCACAAAAATCAGATTGGGAAGGTAAATTTGCAGGACAAAGGGTCCAGGTCATTAAACGCAATGCACAAGGTCGAGGAAGCTTACAATTTGGAACGGAAGTGATTACCTCTAGTGATGGTTCACTTGCAGCGTTGTTGGGTGCATCACCTGGTGCGTCGACGACAGTAGAAATTATGTTAGAAGTCATTGAACGCTGTTTTTCAAAGGAATACACACAGAACTGGAAAGAAAAACTTCAAGAGATGATTCCTTCTTATGAGCATACTTTAGAAGAAGATATTGCCCATTTTAATGAATATCGCTCTAAAACGGCTGAAGTTTTAAAAATACCTTTTGTTGCCATTTGATAGGACTGATTATTTCTTTATCCCCGTATAGATGCAGGGGGGATAAAGTCTACTACCCCCATTTACTAAAAAATGTTAGTATGTTGCTATTAAGGATAAAAGATATCCTTAATAGAATTTATAAGCCATAAAGGACAATAATATATGAAAACTCATACTTCGACTTCGCCTATCCCAACCGCACTAAGTATTGCTGGTAGTGATTGTAGCGGTGGGGCAGGGATACAGGCTGATTTGAAAACTTTTGGTGCACATGGTGTGTTTGGTATGAGTGTTGTTTTGAGTGTTGTTGCTGAAAACACTGTTCGTGTGATTTCAAGTTTTGATGTTCCATCGCAAATTATTAGCGACCAAATTCAAGCTGTTTTTGAAGATATTCCTCCAGAATCAACAAAAATTGGTATGTTAGGTTCTGATGAAATTATGGAATGCGTTGCACATCATCTTCGTAATCTTAAGCCTAAAAATGTTGTGATTGACCCTGTAATGTTTGCTAAAAATGGCTTTGCTTTAATGCCAAAAGCTCACCGCCAAGATTTTAAGCAAAAAATTCTGCAGTTTGCTGATGTCCTCACCCCTAATATTCCGGAGGCACAGGAATTGTGTGGTTTTGAGATTGATAACCAAGAGGATATGAAAAAAGCAGGAGCAATGCTTTATCAAATGGGTGCAAAAAGTGTTTTGGTAAAAGGTGGGCATAGTAAACAGGGGGCTAATGATGTTTTTTTTGATGGTAAAGAATATTATGTTTTGAGTGCAGAGAAGATTCAAACAACAAATACTCATGGTACAGGTTGCACGCTGAGTTCAGCTATTGCTGCAAATTTAGCCCTTAATAATCCCCTGTTAGAGTCTATCCAAAATGCTAAAGATTATGTTTTTCAAGCAATTTTGCATTCTTTAAAATTGGGGCAGGGTAATGGACCAACAAACCATTTTTATCACTTGAATTCCAGTGCATTAAAAAGGAACTCTAAAATAGATGGGTAGAAATATATCCTCTAAATTCTTAGGTATTGTTATAGAACAACAAACTAAGCGGTGGTCATTCTTTCTTTTTTATATTCCTTTGTTGCAGATAATCCCTATCAATGAGGGTTTAACTTGTGTTGGGGATGAGCTCTATCGTAATGATTATCGTTTTTTAGGTGTTCGTTTGTGGAAGGGGCGTATACGTGTTCGTCGTCAATGCATTCAAATGTTTATTAGTAACCAGCTAGAACGTAAGTTGGGCGAAGTGCTATGCCTTGACCCTCATATTATCACAAAACTCCAAACCTTAATGCAAGGATTAGATTCAGAAAGCGTACAAACTATCAACCGCATTCTTGCACGTGCAAAATATTCTTACCTTACCAAACAAACTCTTACTTTCAATCTCACACAAGAGGAACAAAACCAAATTTACAGAATCCAAAGGGAGTTTTATCCTAATATTATTAAATTTGCAGATGATGCGTATTTTTATAATGGTTATTGGGTAAGTAGTTCTCATCTTGAAGTGGGCGTATTTTGGCATAAACATAGTATGCACCTCTTTAAACACTTGGATAAAATAGCACAAGGACATATCCTTGATGTGGGCGGATTTACTGGCGATAGTGCTATAGTTTTACAGGAGTACACTAACAAAAAAGTTTATACATTTGAGGCAACGCAAGGGAATTTTCAAAAAATTTTAAGAACTATAGAACTTAATAAAAGTAACAAAATTATCCCCATACAGAAAGCATTAGGCTCAAAAACAGAGAAAATATATATTAATTTGAATGGAAGTGCCTCAAGCTTTGTTGCACATCATGGTAATGATAGCGAGGAAGTTGAGGTGATTACACTGGATTCTTATATTGCTGAACATAATATTCAAGTTAGCCTTATTAAAGTTGATATTGAGGGTTTTGAGATGGAATTTCTCAAAGGGGCAAAACAAACGATTGTGCAACAAAAACCAGCTATGATTTTAAGTATTTATCATTCACCTAGTGACTTTTTGGAAATTAAACCTTTAATCGAATCTTGGAATCTTGGTTATCGCTTCAAGATTCATAAAGCTGTTGATGAAACATCTTTGATTGAAGTAGCCCTTTATTGCGAGGTTGATTGATATTTAAAGGAGAATGTGTATGAGGTATGTTGTTTTAGTTGTTCTATTTATTGTGCAATTGTGTGCGGATTCTATTATCAAGCCTGTTGCATCGCAAAATGTTGCACCACTCAAAGGTCAAGCATTCTTTGATTTTTATATTAAAGATAAGCCTAAAGGTATCGTCCGTGATTTTTATATTTGGCAATATCTTAATGAAAATCAACTCAATAGTCAGCAGATTCATACCGCCTATGCACTTTTAAATGCAAAAAATCCATACTTAAATAAAGTTCTTGACCGATTGGGTTCTAAAGAGCCTATGCCAAGAGATATAGAATGTAGCAAAATGGATATTAAACGTGCTTTTAAAGAAGATGAGAAATGTCTTTCTTTAGCTTCTGTTGGCAAGTTAAAGCTTTTTAAGACAATGCCTAAAAAGGAGTCAATAGCTATAGCTGATAAGTTGGCAAATGCTTATCCTCATCTTTCTTCGGCGATTCGCATTTTAAGTTCATCACAATTTTACCAGGAAATTTTACAAGCTAATGCAGTTGTTTTTACGATGGTATACGATGCCCTAAGCCTTAAAGAGAAACAAAGAATATCACAACAATCAGCAATTCCTGTGATTGAAAAATTAAGTCAACAAAATCATCAGCCATTCTTTAATATGCTAAATACGGCTGCTTTGAATGCTTATTCTACTCCCTTGAAAAAAATTCTTTTACACAGCGATATTATCCAAGCTCCACACAATACCCTTTTTTTGTTAGGTTTGAATGAGTTACAATTTGGTTCTAAACAAAAAGCTTTGCGGTATATGCAACGTGTCCAAAACAGTAAAGCACAACGTTTTTTTATTGATCGTGCACTATTGTGGCAATATCTTATCACCCAGAATCAGCAATTTTTACAGGAGATTCTTGCTAGTAACCATGTGAATATTTTTAGTCTCTTTGCGGCTGAGAAACTTGCTCAACAACCTAATTTTAAGATTGTGCATTCCCTTCCTTCCATTTCTACACAAAAACCACCCTTTGATGCGACTGATCCTTATGTGTGGCAAAATATTTCATCTACTCAATTAAGTACGACAGATGTTGCAAAGCTCACAGAAATAATTCCTTATTTCTCCTATCAAGAAACAATGCCTCAATTGGCTTTTCTTATGCAAAAAATAAATAAATTTACAATAAATTACTTTATTGTTCCTTTTGAAAATCTAGTTTCTTGGGATAGTAGAGAGCAAAAAAGCTTTGTGCTAGCAATTGCTAGACAGGAGAGTCATTTTATCCCGACTCTAATCTCTCGTTCTTTTGCTTTGGGTATGATGCAGATTATGCCTGCTTATGTCAAACCATTTGCTGAAGAAATGGGGCGTAATGACATTGAATATAATGACTTATTTCAACCTAAGATTGCACTAGAAATGGGACGCCATTATATCCGTAAATTACAAAAAGAATACAAACATCCTCTTTTTGTTGCTTATGCTTACAATGGGGGTCCGACATTTTTACGCAAACTTTTAGCAAAAGAGGAATTATTTTTAAAGAATCGCCAATATGAGCCATGGTTAAGTTTAGAGCTCATTCCTTACGAGGAGACACGTTTTTATGGTATGCGTGTACTGGCAAATTATATTATCTATGAAAAATATTTTGGTGGTGATGTAAATTTAGAAAAACTCCTCCAGCAAACTTTAATTTATCCTAAAAAATAACTTAATTGTAGCCATGCAGGAATGGTTAGAAAGCTTAGTAGGATACCCAGCACGACTGCATTCAAGGCAAGTTTACTATTAAATCCTGCACGTAATAATACAGCAATGGCGCTGATTTGTGGGGGCATTGCGACTTCAATTAATGCCATACGCCAAATATCTTGAAATTCATTGTATGTAAAATACACAAAACTAGCAAGAAATAGTGGAGCAAGAATCATCTTTCCGCTTAGTAATAAGGCTGTTAATTTCCAATTTAAAATTCCTTTCCAATCGATTTGTACACCCACCGCAAATAAAGCAAGAGGAATTGCAGTTTGTGCAATACTTTTTAAGGGTGCAAAAAATTCATCGGGAATATGAAAAGGTAAAAATCGGAGCAAGAATCCGAAAATTAATGATAAAAATAAGGGATTTTTTAGTAATTTTTTGAACACCCCAAATATAGAAAAATGCCCTTGTCCACCCATTGCAAGCACGATGGGAGCAAGAAATGCAAAAGGAATACCGGTTACAAATTGGTCGTAAATAATTACTTGATTAGCATAGTCTTTACCTAGTATGCCCTCAACAAGTGGAAAGCCTAAAAATAGAGTGTTTCCGAGCGTTGCTAGCATACAGAGAGCAATAATATCACCTTTGTTAAACGCAAGTAATTTACCCAATATAAAGAATAAAATTGCTACCAATAGGTTACTACATAAAGAAATGATACAAATTAATAGAAAATTGTGGTCAATATCAGCGTGATAAACACCATTAAAAATTTGTGCTGGGATAGCAAAATTTAATAAAAAACCCATCAATATTCCACTTTGTCTATTACCTAATAGGTGTAACTTTTTCGCAATATAACCGATAGCGATGAATACGAAAATACTATACATTGCAACAAACATTATTATCCTTTAATTTGATTTTTTAGGTAGGATGAATCTTAATCGCGATCGCATAAAGTAGCATAAGGGCAATATAAGCAATCTTTTTTTTCCTCTGTGAGATCAAAACAGATTAAATCTTGTTGTAATTCTTTCAGGGTGGTTTGGAGTAATTCGTAAGATCCTTGGATATTTTTTTCATCTTCGCTGACTTTTTTACCATGATATAAATCATAATAGAATGCAGAAATTTTGGAGTCCTCTGTCTCTTTTAATTGTTGTGCTGCAATTTTATAAAGTGTAAATTGTAAGTCTTGAGTGGCAATTTTAAAATTTTGCTTTAACTTATAGTCAATTAATATAATTGAGCCATCAGTAGCTTTATCAATTCTATCAATTTTTCCATGAAAGCAAATCCCTTCTAAATTATATTGGAAAGGATACTCGCAAAATAAAGTCCTGTAACCTTTTTGATAATCTTGTTTTTCTGTCTCAAAAAATACTTTTAAATATTGTCCAGCAAGTTCTAAATTAAAGTATTCTACTTCACTATAATCACCTTTTGCTTGTTGAATCTGATGATAGAAAAAAGCCCTTCTTTCATCAGGTGTTTGGTAATGGGTGTAGGCTTGTTCTAAGAAATGGTGTATGATAGAGCCAATAATAACTTCTTCTTTAGTTTTGAGTTTTTGTACATGAGCATAATAAAATTTTCTTTTACACTTCACAAAATCATTTAATGAAGTATATGAAAAAATAAAATTTTGCTCACGAATAATTCTGGATAAAGAATCTTCAATTGTAGGAATAATGTGTTGATGTTCTCTGGCTTGCCCTAACAATCGGTTTTTGTAATTTTGCATGGGGTGAATCTTGATGGAGATTTCATTTTTAAGTTGTTGTTCTAGGACCATATGAGAGACTGATTTTTTTTCATCATGTACAAAACATACTACACTTTTATTTGCTAAAGAAAAAAGAGATAGATAATAATGTTTTTGCAAGTTTTCCCTATCTTTTCTTGTAGGTAGATTAACTTTTTTGCGTAGTAGTGAGTTAAGAAAAATATCTTTTTCTTGAGGTTTTGGGACAAGCCCTTCATTGAAGTTTAGAACAATTACTGAATCAAATTCGACACCCCTTGTTTCTAATATTCCCATAACGCGGATTCTTCCACCTTGTGTATCATCAATTCTTTTATCCTGTAAATATAATAAGACAAATTTTAAAATTTCAACAAATGGGATATTTAAAAAAAGTTCTTTTAGTTCATTTGTATATAAGTAAAATTCTTCTAAATATTCTACAACTTTATAAAGACTTTTTTCTTTTTGTAAAATATAAATAAAACTTTCTAATGAACCCAAACCCTTTTTTGAAAACAGCACAGAAGAATCTTCTATAACTTTCTGCAAGGATTCTTTTTGCAATAAAGAATATTCAGTATATGGTAGATAATCTGTATTTAGAGAATAGATATATTGGCAAATTTCATCAAGGAATTGATAGGCAAAGGTGGTTGAAATTTTTTCGCCAAAAGCATAGTTAAAATTCCGATAAGTATCAAAAATTTTTAAATATTGTGCAAAACTTTCATCAGGTAAGACAATAATAATATCATCAGGGCTGACTCCATCTTCAACCCACTGATGAATCAACTCAATACTCAGAGCAACCTCGTCCATTGCATCTTTTAGTTCATAGGCATCAATTTGAATATCACGTTTTAAAGGTTGGCGACTAATAATTTTTTTTTCATTAAAATGAATTAAAAGGCGATAGCCTACTTCTAAAGGAATGCCCATTGTAGCTTGAATATGTTCTTGATTATAATTATCCACAGAAGTATGGATATATAAAGGAGTAAAAGAGGCAATTTTTTCTAAAATCTTGCATTCAGAACGAGATAAAAAACCTTCCATAAAAAATTCAATCCAATCGTAATGTTGAATGATTGGTGTGTACATTTCTCCATTTTTACTAAGTTTATCATAAAAATTATATTTTTCTAAAAGATATAAATAACTATGATACAAAGTTTGAATAATCGCTAAATGTTCTCCATATTCATCATAAATATCATGGGTTTGGATATCTTCTATATTAACCAACGCACTTGCTAATTCATCTAAGAATGGAAAAATAAAATGGCTATGTTCCAAAAAGTTTAAAAAGGCTGAATCAAATCCTAATTTCGTAGTCTCTATGCCCTCTGCTGCTTTTGCTAGAAATAAGGGGCGTAAAAAGGAGGGCAACAAACGTTTTTTGGGGACAAGGAGCAGAGATTGCAAAAACTCACCCCATAGTCTTGCTTCAGGTAGAATCCCACCCCCATTCTTCTTCACATTCTTTTTATAAAAAGATTGCAATGAGCGTCCATTGCTAAATAGATATAGTTTATTCATTATTGACTAATGGCAAAAGTTTTTCAACAATATTTGAAGCTTCAAAACCAAAGTGCTTAAATAAATCTGTTGCCGGTGCAGATTCTCCAAAGCTTTCCATGCCAAATAAAATATCGGCAAATGCATACCATTCTAGCCCCCTTGAAGCCTCAATCGCCACTACCAAAGAGTGGTTTGGAAACAACAATTCTTTATATTCCCTATCCCTATGTATCTCTTCTAGTAATAATTCAAAACATGGTACACTCACGACCTGTACAGCAATAGAATTCTGTTCTAAAAGATGGGCAACTTCAAGCGATAAAGAAACTTCAGAACCGCTGGAAACAAGCACAATTTTTGGATTCACATCACCCCTTAGAATATAGCCACCTTTTTGCACATTTTCAACAAGGCATTTCTCCATTACCGGAAGATTTTGTCTCGTTAAAATAAAGGCTGCGGGGGAATTTAAATTTAAAGCAACCCTCCAAGCAGCTACATTTTCATGTGCATCGGCAGGACGAAATGTGTATAGATTTGGCATTGCACGAAAATGACTCAATTGTTCAATAGGTTGGTGTGTTGCTCCATCTTCACCAACACCAATAGAGTCGTGAGTCCAGATATAGTAACATTTTGCACGCATTAATGCGGCAATTCTAACTGATGGTGCAAGATAATCGCTGAATACAAAAAATGTTGCACAATAAGGGAGAAAAAGTCCATAATTAGCAAGTCCATTTGTGATTGCACCCATTGCGTGTTCTCTAATGCCAAAGTGCAGATTTCGCCCCAAAGGAAAATCTGCTTCCCCTTGAATGTGTGTATTGTTAGAAGGTGCAAGATCGGCACTTCCCCCTAAGAAGCCCGGAATTGTTTTAGCAATGGCATTCAGGATTTGTCCATTGCTACTACGCGTTGCAAGCATTTCCCCTTCATTGAATTGCGGAAAAGTAATGGCATTAAAATCAGGATAAATTAGTTGATGAAACAAATCTTTTTTTGCTTGACTCATTTTTTTGAGTTTCAGATTCCATTGATTTTCTAAGGCGTTTCCCATATCCTGCAAAACTCTAAATTTCCATAAAACATCTTCTGGAATATAAAAAGAATCATTAGCACAACAAAAGCCACTTGCTTCCTTTGATGCAGCAATTTCTTCTGCTCCCAAAGGAGCACCATGTGTTTTGGCTGAACCGCTTAGATTCTTTGAGCCTTTTGCGATAGTGGTGTGAGCAATAATTAAGGAGGGTTTATTGGCGATTTTTGCGGCATTGATAGCTGTATTGATAGCGATTGGATCATGTCCATCGCACTCAAAAACTGCCCACCTTTGTGATTCAAAACGTTGAGTGATATTTTCACTTAAGCTAATACTGCTATCACCTTCAATAGTAATACGATTTGAATCATAAATTACAATTAGCGAGGAAAGATTTAAATGCCCTGCGAGAGAACATGCCTCATAGCTAATCCCCTCCTCCAAGTCTCCATCGCCACATAGACAATATATGTCGTGATTAATAATTTCTTGCTCCTCGTTCAGTAAAGATGCTGCATATTGTCTTGCCATAGCAAATCCTATTGCATTGGCTAACCCTTGCCCAAGCGGACCTGTTGTTATTTCGATCCCATCGGTTATGCCATATTCTGGATGACCGGGCGTTAATGAATCAAGTTGCCTAAATGCTTTCAATTCCTCCAGTGGAAGATTAAAGCCCCACAAATGTAGCAAGGAATAAATTAAAGCTGAAGCATGCCCACCACTAAATACTAAGCGATCGCGATTCAGCCACTTTGGATTCTGTGGCGAAAGTTGCAAATGTAATGTTAAAACACTCATTACCTCTGCTAACCCCATAGCAACGCCTGGATGCCCACTTTTTGCATTTTGCACTATATCAGCACTTAGAAAGCGGATACAATTTGCCATTCTTTGAATAACAGGAATATCCTCTTGAGTAAGAACTACAGATAAAGACATTTAACACTCCTTTTCATTTTCTACATTCTACACAAAAACTGCACAAAAAAGGCTTCAGAGAGTAAAAAATATGCTATTTATTTTTTTTAAAAAGTAACGATAAAGAATTAACGCAATAGCGACGATTCTTCGGCGTAAAACCTTCACCCTCAAAAATGTGTCCTAAGTGCCCACCGCATTGCTTGCAAACAATTTCTGTACGTTGTCCGTCCGCATCAAGTTGGTAGGTAATTTGTCCTTCAACAGCTTGGTCAAAACTAGGCCATCCACAATGTGAGGGAAACTTATCGCAAGAATTAAATAAGATTGCATCGCATTGTTTGCAATGATACATTCCTGCTTCGTTAAAATGACAATATTCGCCACTAAAGGGTGCTTCTGTGCCTTTATGAAGAATGATATATTCTTCTTCTTTTGTTAATTGTCGCATATTCTTCCTCCTTATGAAACAATTTTCTCTACATATTCGTAACTCAACGATTTAGGGACATTTTTTATTTCAGGAATTTTTAAAACCTTAAAGAATTGCGATTTTTCAAAAAAAGCAATTTCAATCACATCGCCAACCTTCACATTACGACTTGCTTTGACACAAACTCCATCAATCTTTACAACACGATTATCAATCATATCTTGTGCAATACTTCGCCTCTTGACAATATTTGTCGCATTCATAAAGGCATCAATTCGCATTTTTTATCCTTTAAGACTTGTTTTCTCAATCGTTTTAATTTTTTATGGTAGAATTATAGCATCTATTTTGAGGATTCAAGGAGAGAAGTCATGGCAAAGAAAATCAAAAAGGTGGTTTTGGCGTATTCTGGTGGGTTGGATACAAGTGTGATTCTTAAATGGTTGGGCGATCATTATGGTTGTGAAGTGATTACTTTCACGGCTGATATTGGGCAGGGTGAAGAATTGGAGCCTGCACGTAAGAAAGCTCTTGAATTGGGTATTAAGCCTGAACACATATTTATTGAGGATTTAAGAGAGGAATTTATCAGGGATTTTGTTTTTCCTATGTTTCGTGCTAATACAATTTATGAGGGTGAATATTTGTTAGGCACGAGTATTGCACGGCCCCTTATTACAAAACATCTTATTAAAATCGCTAAACAGGTTGGTGCAGACGCAATTGCGCATGGTGCGACAGGCAAGGGAAATGATCAGGTACGTTTCGAGCTTGGTGCGTATGCATTAAACCCAAACATTCAAGTTATTGCACCTTGGAGAGAATGGAATCTAAATAGCCGTGAAAAACTCTTAAGTTATGCTAAAGATGCGAAAATTCCTATTGAAAAGCAGGGGGAGAAGTCGCCTTATTCGATGGATGCAAATATGTTGCATATCAGTTATGAGGGGCAAATTTTAGAAGACCCTAAAAAAGAGCCTGAAGAGAGTATGTGGCGATGGAGTGTTTCACCGCTAAAAGCACCAAATACACCAGAGGATATTTGCATTGAATTCAAAAAAGGAGATGGTGTTGCGATTAATGGTAAAAAACTTTCCCCTTGTGCTTTTTGGGATCTTTTAAATCAATTGGGTGCAAAGCATGGCATTGGACGTTTAGATTTAGTTGAGAATCGTTATGTGGGTATGAAGTCGCGTGGTTGCTACGAAACTCCTGGAGGAACAATTTATCTTAAAGCTCACCGTGCAATTGAATCCCTTTGCCTTGATCGCGAGGAAGCCCATCTAAAAGATGAAATTATGCCACGTTATGCTTCTTTGATTTATAATGGTTATTGGTTTTCAAGAGAAAGAAAGGCATTGCAAAAGCTCATCGATTATACACAAAAAAGAGTGGAAGGGAAGGTGTATCTTAGGCTCTATAAGGGTAATGTGATGGTTTTAGGGAGAGAATCTGCTTGTTCTTTGTTTAATGAGGCGTATAGCACTTTTGAGGAAGATAGTGTTTATAATCAAAAGGATGCTGCTGGCTTTATCAAACTAAATGCTTTGCGTTTTATTATTGCAAAAAAGACAAAAACTCATTCAACACAACAAGAGATAAAGAAAAAAAATAAAAAAAAGAAGGATAAAGCATAAAAATCACTCTTAATCAGGAACAACTCCAAAGTATCCAAACTGCATCAAAAATGCGGGTGGGGGAGGTTTTTAAAATTCAAGCTCCTGCAGGGGCTGGAAAAACACTTATTTTGTTAGAGATTGCAAGAGTGCTTTCACATTCTTCGTTTCTTTACCTAGCTTTTAATCGCTCTGTTGTAAATGAGCTTGCATCTCTTGTTCCTGCTAATATGCAAGCAAAAACAGTTCACTCTTTAGCTTATCAGAAAATTATTTCTGAACACTATCAATCTATAGGGGTGCGTCCTGAATATAAACCCTTAGAAATTGCTGAAATTTTAGGGATTCGCGATGATTTTGAATTTTTACGACAGATTTCAGAGGGGTTTTATCAGTTTTGTCAAAGCTATTACACCTTAGAGGCATTAGGAAAAGAAGAACACTCTCAGGCTATAAAAGAGTTTTATTTGTTCTTGAGGGAGGGGAGAATTCCTCTAACGCACTCTTTTTATTTAAAAGAGTATCAATTGCTTTCACCACAAGAACGGAATTTAGAACGATTTGATTATATTTTATTAGATGAAGCTCAAGATACTAATGATGTAACGCTTGACATTTTCAACTCTGCACAAACTCGTAAGATTCTTGTGGGCGATAAGCATCAAAATATTTATTTTTTTAGGGGGGCAATAAATGCGATGGAACAAATTACCGCAGATTATTCCCAGACATTAACTTATTCATTTCGTTGTCCGCAAGAACACCTAGATAAGGCTGTTTTCTTTTTAGAGAAATTCAAGCATCAACCTACTCGTATTGTATCTGCTAAAAATCATATATCAAGTCGTAATCAGCAATCAGCAATTATTACGCGTACAAACGCTAAAATTATTGATATTATTGCTATGACGGAAACTTCTTTTCTTAAAACTCTTAAGTCACCACAAGAGATTTTTGCTCTTACCTTAAGTGTATTTTATTTTTATCATCAACAATACCAAAATATTTTTCCGCAATGTACGTGGATTAAGAAATTTTCTGATTTTGAAGATTTAGAAGAGTATGCAAACTCTATTAAGGATACTGAATTGTGTAATTCTATTTTCATCTTTAAAAAATACCGTCAATACTTATTAGATATTTTTAACAAGGCGATGACTTTTTTTCAGCAACCTAGTCGTGGGCAGACTCTGCTCCTCACGGCTCATACCGCTAAGGGTTTAGAATTTAATCATGTATGCATTGAAGATGATTTTTGTGCTTTAAGTGAACTTTCAGAATATTTTTTTCAATGTAAAAATCCTACACAAAAGGAACGTTTGGAGTATGAAAATGAAATCAATCTTTATTATGTCGCACTCACACGTTCTTACAATACAATTGTTGATAAAAGTGCGAATGATAAATTTTATGAGGATTTTAAATCATACTCTAAATCATCATCAGGGTCTAAGTGAAGTGTGATGCTCCATTGTTGGGCTTTATCAAGTTCTTTAATTTTGTCTTCGATGTTATGGGCGATTTGATGGGCATTTGTAAATGAATGCTCAGACTTGAATATCAAGTGTGCTTCTACAAAATTCCAGGAAGCAGAAATGCGTGTACGTAAGAGGTGATAACCCTGAATTTCAGTCTCTTGCTCAAGGATTTCTTTAATTTGATTGACGTATTTTTGATCTACAGAGTGGTCTAGTAAGATTCTAACAGATTGCAACAATAAAGAATAAGCATTGTATAAAATATAGCAGGCAATGATTCCTCCAAAAATAGAATCCACAATTTCCCATCCAGTTATTGCAATAATACTTAAAGCAAAAAGCGTTGCAGCATTTGTGAGTAGGTCTGTTTTATAGTGTAAAGCATCTGCTTTAATTACAAGACTATTGGTCTTTTTAGCAACATACAATAAGAAATAAAATAAAAATATTGTAATAATAAGTGAAAAAATCATTATAGCAATAGAAATATCTAAATACTCAATTGGTTTATCTTGAAATAATTTTTCTATTGCACCATAAAAAATATAGATGGCTGAAATTGCAATAATTAAACCCTCTAGGAAACCTGCCAAAGCCTCTATTTTACCTTTACCATAGTTATATTGCTCATTAGCTTTAGATTCAGAGATGCTGATAGCAAAACTATTAAAAATAGAAATAACAACATCTAGTAAAGAATCAATAGCAGAAGCAAGTAAGCCCACAGAACCGCTTAAGATGCCAGCGATAAGTTTAACGATTGCAAGTAGGGTAGCAGTGGCAATAGCGACAAAAGTTGCAATTTTTGGTAATGACATTAATGCTCCTTTTAATTTCTATTATTAAAAATAGAAGATAATAATATTATGTAAAATAGTATTATAGTATTTAATTTTTAAGAATACATAAATACTTAATCGATATTCAATTATTCTTTAAAATTACTTATTTAAGGAACTTAAAACAGATTTTATTATTAAAAATATTTTAATATTAGGAATATAATTTGTTATTAATAGGAATTTAAAATATATATTATAGTTTTTTATAATTATATTTTATTATAAATATGCAAGAAAAATTTTTCCTTTTATGTAAGAGATGAATTTCGTTTGCTACTAGATAAAATCATTAATTATTTAACTAGGTTAAAACTCCATATTGTATGGCGTAGTTAAAACATACAACTGCTAAAGATAAAATACAATATTAATCATATTTATCGCATATAGATAGCTTGTAAGAATTAAAAAAATACAAACAACAGGATACAGGAATATCATAAGTTAGGATATAGTTAAAAATTATTAAATAATATGCTATGATTGCAAAAGATGGACAAAATATAAAAATAAAACTTTGTGCTTAGCGTTTATGCTAAAGCAACTCAACCAAAGCGGCTGAGTCATAGAGCATAATAGAAGTGGTTATTTGATTGTTGCTAAAACTTCTCTTGCAACATTAATGGCCATATCAATGTGTTCTTCTTGCATAGCAGCAGAAATAAAGCCGGTTTCAAATTGAGAACAAGCAAGATAAATACCTTTTTCAAGGCATGCTTGATGAAATCGAGCGAACATTTGTGTATCAGAACATTTTGCATCATCAAAATTATATACAGGATTTTGGTTAAAGAAGAATCCAAACATACTCCCTCTGACTGCTGTTTGTAAAAGGATGCCATTTTCTTGCGCTGCCATTTTGAATCCATCCATTAAGCGATTAGCTAATGTCTCTAGATAATCGTAAAGGTTTGGATTGCTAATAATTTTACTTAAAGCTACAATTCCAGCCGCCATCGCTACAGGATTTCCGCTAAGGGTTCCTGCTTGATATACCGCACCATCAGGGCTTAAGAGATTCATAATCTCCTTTCTACCTCCAAATGCACCCACAGGCATTCCACCACCAATCACCTTTCCAAAGGTTGTCAAATCACCTTGAATGCCATAAAAAGATTGCGAACCATCTTTAGCTGCACGAAAACCACTCATCACTTCATCTAAAATGAGTAATGCACCTTCTTGCTCGCAAAGGTTTTTGAGTGCCTTTAAAAAATCTTTTTGTGCAGGAACAAGTCCCATATTACCTGCAATTGGCTCAATAATTACACAAGCAACCTTACCACTTGCCTCAAAGCATTTTTTAACACTATCAATATCATTGTAACGTGCAACTAGGGTATGTTGAGTTAGAGATTTAGGGACACCAGGGGAGCTTGGATTTCCAAAAGTCGCTAAACCACTTCCAGCACTTACCAATAAAGAATCGCTATGTCCGTGGTAGCACCCTTCAAATTTAATAATATCCTCCCTTTGAGTATAAGCCCTTGCAAGACGAATAGCACTCATTGTCGCTTCTGTACCACTGCTGACAAATCGAATTTTATCAACACCATCAACCAAAGAGATAATAAGTTTTGCAAGATGTGTTTCAAGTGTTGTCGGTGCTCCATATCCACAACCTCGTTTGACTGCCTCGATAATTGCCTCTTCAATTTCAGTATCACAATGCCCAAATAAAAGTGGTCCCCAACTTTGTACAAAATCAATAAAACGATTACCGTCCTCGTCATATAAATGTACACCCTTTGCGTGATGTATAAACAAAGGAGTTCCACCTACCGCCCTAAAGGCTCTTACAGGGGAATTCACCCCACCTGGAATAACTTGTTTTGCCTCATTAAAATCATTGAGACTGCATGTTAAATTCATTAGCTAATCCTTAATATTTAGTGATAAAAATGTCGCACACCGCTAAAATAAAGTGCAATTTCAAAAGAATCTGCTGATTCTATGACCTCATTATCACGAATTGAACCACCGGGTTCAATAATCGCACTTATTCCTGCACTATTTGCGGCTTCTATGCTGTCCTTGAAAGGAAAAAATGCCTCTGATGCTAAGACTGCTCCACTGATATCAAGCTCTAATTCTTGTGCTTTACGCAACGCTGCTTTTGTTGCATCGACACGGCTTGTCATACCCATTCCAATTGCAACCATTGTGCTATTTTTAACGTAAACAACACAGTTAGATTTCACCAAAGCCGCTAAACGATAAGCAATATTTAAATCTTGCATTTCTTGTTCGTTTGCTTTGCGCTTACTCACTTGTTTTGCATTTAGAATCTCTTTACTGCAAACTTTGTCTGTCTCTTGCAATACAAAACCACCCTCAATATGCTTAAAGTCATAAGCGTCATGCTTAACAAAAAGCCAATCTTTGCCCAACTCAAATAACTTAATTCGTTTTTTATCTGCAAAAACCTGCAAGGCTTGCTCTGTGATTCTTCCTGCAATAACAATCTCAAAGTAGTGTGAATGGATTTGTTCTGCCAATGCTTTATCGATTATGCCATTGACTGCTAAGACACCACCATAGGCGGAAATAGGGTCGCACATTAATGCGGCTTGAAATGAACTCATTAAGGAATCTTTCAGTGCAAAACCGCATGGATTGCCATGTTTAACAATTGTTATGGCCGGTTTATCGCCAAAGTTTGTCGCGATTTTTAGTGCTTGATTTAAGTCTGTGTGATTATTAAAGCTTGCCTCGCCCTTCAAACATTTAAAATGCTGACTAAAATAATCTTCAAATTCATAAATTGCTCCTTTTTGATGAGGGTTTTCGCCATATTTTGTCATTGCAACTTTCTTTGCACTTATAAAATGTTGTGCCCCAAAACCACCATTAAAACGTTGATTCATATAATTTGCAATTATTGCGTCATAGGCTGCGGTATGTTCAAAGGCTTGTATCATCATTTGTTGCCGCAATTCAAGATTATTTTTATTTTCTTTTAATGATTTAATAATATTTTCATAATCATTAGGTGAAGTAATAACTAAAACAGAAGCAAAATTTTTCGCTGCAGCTCTTATAAGAGTAGGACCACCAATATCAATATTTTCAATAATCTCATCAAAATCTTGTGTACGTTGAATGGTTTGCTTAAAAGGATAGAGATTTACACAAACAATATCAATGCCTTGAATACCTGCATTTTTTGCTACTTGGCAATCTGATGGTTGATGACGACGAAATAAAATTCCGCCATGAATCTTTGGGTGTAAGGTTTTAATGCGTCCATCAAATAATTCTGGAGATTGTGTGTATTCGCTGACTTCTTGTGCGGGAATTCCATTCGCTTTTAAAATTTCTAATGTTCCACCTGTAGAAAGAATATCATAGCCTAGTTTTAGAAGTTCCTGACCAAAAAATACAATATTGCTTTTATCGCTTACGCTTAATAATGCTTTCATTGAAAACCTTTGTTTTTAGAAAATCGAGTTTGCATTATAACAAAATTAATCTGCTTGTAGGAAAAATTCGTTACAATTCGCATTTAATAATGATTTAAGAGGATTTACTAAGGAGGCAAGGAATGAGCGAAAATCGTTCAAAATTATGGACATTTTCAATGGGTATTGTAGCCGGAAGTAGCCTATACGGTGCTGGTGCGGACACATTCATTGATTTAGGACAAACTTCAAAATATCAACCATTTAGCGTTCAGCAAGAGAGTGGGTTAACGCAAATTTATCACCAAACAAATAATGATACTCTTTTGTTAGTCGCAGCAAATACTTTAGCAGATTCAGGTTCAGGTGGCTCTGGCGGTAGCGGAGGTTCTGGCGGTTCAGGCGGAGATTCAGGCGGTAGCGGAGGTTCTGGAGGCTCAGGCGGAGATTCAGGTGGTAGCGGTGGATCTGGCGGAGGTTCTGGAGGCTCAGGCGGAGATTCAGGCGGTAGCGGAGGTTCTGGAGGCTCAGGCGGAGATTCAGGTGGTAGCGGTGGATCTGGCGGAGATTCTGGAGGCTCAGGCGGTAGCGGAGGTTCTGGCGGAAGTTCGGGTGGAACTGGTGGCTTAAGTGCGGCTGCTGGAGTACATGGAATTTATTACGCAATGGCGACTGCAGGAATGCAATTTACAAACATTAATAAAAATTTACGCATTATGTATGAAATTCCAATGCAAATTGCTTCTGTGCCATCATCTGCATTGTATGCAAACAATAATTTGATACGTAGTGATTTTGAAGAACCTATTTACTATAGCACCCCGACACAAGGTGGTTTTAAGCCGGTTGGTGAGGATACAATGCTTTTTGTGACCCCCTATTTTACAAGTGTTTCTTTAAAATCGCCTTCTATTGATAATGGAACGCGTATTAAGGGCGATGGTTTAGGAATTTTTGGTGGACTTTCAAAGCAATACAAGGGATTTCGTTATGGTGTTCATGTTGGTTATTCAGAAGATAGACTGAAAAAGGCAGCATTTACACAAGGTATCAATCTTGAAAGTGATAGTTTTTTTATTGTTGCAGGCGGGCATTTTAAGGCTGATTTAGCCCAAAGCGATTCTTTGTTGACCTACATACATATCAATGCAAACTTGCTTTATGGTAACCATGATTACTCTCTGACTCCCAATGGTGACCGTACAATCAAGACTTCTCCAGATACATTTGGTTTTAATACAGAAGTGTTTATTGCGAATGCGATTCATCTTGATAGTGGAGGGGTGATTACACCTGAAGTTGGATTGGGCTATCAAGCTATTTCAATGCAAGCTTATGGTTTCGAAGATTTTACTTCTGCACAATTCAATCAACGTTATTCAGCGACAACACTCAATTTTCCCTACATTATGGGGTTAGTCCGCTATGATAGGCGATTTCATTGGACGAGATTTTCTATTGCCCCTATGTTGAGCGGGGGAATTAGGCATGTTCTTGCAAGTCGTGAATACAAGAATGATATGCTGATGGGTGCAACATTGTCTCAATCTTATCAAGTAAAAGGTAAAGTTGATGCAACAACAGCACTTTTAGAAGCAGGATTAGGTGTGGGTTTTGCACAAAACCATGAAATTGGTATTCGTTATGGTGGCGAATATAGCGCAAAAGCACAGAGAAACACTCTCTTTTTACAATACCAATATCAATTTTAAAGGATAGATATGGCAGATGAAGAATGGGATTTTGATGACGACGAAGATTTCGATATTGACGACGATGAGTCGTATGGGTATGGACATCAACATTATTATGATGATGATGACTATGATGATGGTAGTGATGAGTATGATGATGAGTATGGCAATGACAATGATGAATACTAAATAAGGAACGATATGGATAAATTACCTATTGCTCTGATTCAGCAGTGTTTCAGTGGTGACAAAGAAAGTATGATTGAATCTACTCTTAAGGCAATACGCATTGCAAGTAAGGAGGCAAGGTTAGTTGTGCTTCAGGAATTGCATTGCACGGAATATTTTTGTCAGAGTGAAAATCCTGCATTTTGCGACTATGCAATAGATTTTAAAAAAGATGTGCAAATCTTTTCACAATGCGCAAAAGAATGCAATGTTGTGCTTGTAGGTTCTTTTTTTGAAGAACGGGCTATCGGGCTTTACCACAACACGGCAGTTGTTTTTGAACAAGATGGAAGAATTGCAGGAAAGTATCGCAAGATGCACATTCCAGATGACCCGGCTTTTTATGAAAAATTTTATTTTACACCGGGTGATTTAGGTTTTACACCTATTCAAACTTCTGTAGGAAAGCTGGGTGTTTTGGTGTGTTGGGATCAGTGGTTTCCTGAAGCTGCTAGATTAATGACATTAGGTGGTGCTGAATGTTTAATTTATCCAACCGCTATTGGTTATTTTGCGCAAGATTCAGAAGAGGAGCAAAGGCGACAGAAAGAAGCGTGGGTTGCTGTGCAAAGAGGGCATGCTATTGCTAATGGTATTCCTGTGATGGCGTGCAACCGCGTTGGTTTTGAAAAAGATACAAGCGGTTTTTTAGATGGGATTCATTTTTGGGGTAATAGTTTTGTTTTTGGTCCTCAAGGTGAGTTACTTGGAGAGTTAGGGGAAGAAGAGGGGATTCTTTATGTTTGTTTAGATAGACAACGTTTGCATGAAGTGCGTAGAATGTGGCCATTTTTACGCGATAGGAGAATTGACGCTTATGCGGGATTAACACAAAGGTTTTTGGATTCACAATGACGTTGACGCAACATGCTCGCCTTAAAAAAATTCTTAGAATAGCTGTTCCTGCTGCTTTGCAGTCTATGCTTGATTTGGTTTCTATGTTTGTGAGTTTTATTTTTATTGGAAGCTTGGGTGGTGCGGCAATCAGTGCATTAGGTGCATCTGTAACATACTTTATGTATATTTATGCTATTACGACAATTTTTAATGTTGGAACAAATGCTTGTGTTTCTCGCAAAATTGGTATGAAAGACTATCAATCTGCTTCAGAAATTACAAGTTCTATGCTATTTTGTTCATTGATTGTGAGTATTTTTGTTTTTCTTTTAGCTTTTTTTACTTATTCACCTTTTTTCTTACTCTTGAGAGATATTAGCAATGAAGCAAAAGAATTGGGAAGGGAATATTTATCTTTCGTTATTTATATTATCCCATTCTTTATTGCAAAAATTGTAATTGTTGCAGCGATGAGTGCCAGTGGAGATACGCAAACACCTTTTCGCGTGAAGATTCTTGCAACACTTTTAAGTATTCTTTTAAATTATTTGTTGATTCAAGGTAATTTTGGTTTTCCTGCTTTAGGATTGAAGGGTGCAGGCATTGCGAATCTTATTGTGAATATTGCAGAAACTTTGGTGCTTGTTGCGATTCTTTTTTCTGCCCGATACCCTCTTTCATGGCTCTATTTTTTTTCTAAAGAACAAATATGGGCAGCGTTAAAAATCGGTTTTCCTAGTGGTTTAGAGAGGCTTTTTACCATCACTTCTATGGCAATTTTAACATTGATTGTTGCAGGTTATGGGGAAGAAGCCTTTGCTGGATATATGATTGGTAGTCGCGTTGAATCTTTTGTGTTTATGCCTTGTTTTGGCTTGATGATTGCGGCTATGAGTCTTATGGGGCAGAATTTAGGGGCAAAAAGAGAGGCAGAAGCGAAGCGATGTATTAAGATGATTTTATGGTTGGGTATGAGTTTTATGGGAACATTAGGGATTGTGTTGATTGTTGCACCCATTTTTGTTTCACGTCCTTTTAACGATGATATAAGAATTCTTGAATACAGTGCTCTTTATCTTTTTTATATCGGTTTTTCGCAAATTCCTCTTGCAATGATTTTTATCCTTGATGGTGCATTGAGGGGGGCAGGAGCAACAAAAGTTACTTTAATTGTAAATAGTTGTTCGATTTGGGGAATAAGAATTTTATCAGCTTCTGTAATTGGGTATTTTGGAGTGAGTATAGAAATGATTTATTTAGTTATGAGTCTTGAGACCTTTTTACGTGCTGGGGTTTATTGGTTTCTGTTTCAGAAGGGCATTTGGAGAGATTCTCTGAAGCAACCACTAAAGGCGTAATGAAGTAAACATTGCCTATAATTCAAGAATTCAATTCAGGAGTATTTGAGTGGAAAAAATTGTAGACATTATAGAATTAATTGCTTGCGAGAAAGGTTTAAAGGTTGAGAATGTAACAGAAGCTGTCCAACGTGCATTGATTGCAACCGCTAAGAAAGTCCATAATGAGAATTATACTTATGGTGCAAATTTAGATACAGAAACAAAAAAAATTTCTCTTTATCGAAAAATAGTGATTGTTGAAAATGATGATAAACGTTTGGAGAATGACCCGCAGGGTTTTATGTCCTTGAGTGAGGCATACAAACTTAATAAAGATTTTGAGGTGGGTGATGAGGCTCATGATGATATTGAATTGGAGGAGATGGGGCATACTGGCGTGAATATTCTTTTTAAAGAGTTGGAATTTCATATTCAGCATTTAGTCGAAATTCAGCTTTTTGAAAAATACCAATCTCAGATAGGCAGAATTGTTACAGGAACAGTTGTGCGAATTGATGATAAAGAAAATACCTTTGTTGATATTGAGGGAGTGCGGGCATTATTGCCGATGAAAAATCGTATTAAGGGTGAAAAATTCCAAATGGGTAGCATTGTAAAAGCCATTTTGAAGTTTGTTAGCATTGATAGAAAGAATGGGATTGCTATTGAGCTTTCACGTACAACACCTAAATTTTTAGAAGAATTATTAAAGCTAGAAGTACCTGAAATTCACGATTCAGAAGTAATTATTCACAAATGTGCACGTATTCCGGGCGAACGTTCTAAGGTGGCTATCAGCTCTAATAGTCCAAAAATTGACCCTATTGGTGCAACAGTTGGCGTTAAGGGTGTTCGCATTAATGCTGTTAGCAAGGAACTAAAGAATGAAAATATTGATTGTATAGAGTTTTCAGAAATTGGGGAAAAGTTTGTTGCAAGATCACTCGCTCCAGCTCTTATTTCGAGTGTGAGAATTGAAGAATCAAAAGATTCCGAGCAAAAGAAGGCGATTGTAATGCTTCCAGGCGAACAAAAATCTAAAGCGATTGGTAAAAATGGGATTAATATTCGTCTAGCAACAATGCTGACTGGTTATGAAATTGAACTGATTGAGCAAAATAATATTCTTGTACCACAACAAAGTAATGCTACAGAAGAGAAGGCAGACATCAGTACTTTAGCATCATTATTTAAGCAATAAAGCCCTCTATGAGTATCAAAAGAATCTATTACCTACAATTGAGCTTTTTTGCAATTCTTGCTGGATTTTTTTTGTTGTATCAATTATCCCCTTTTTGGCAGAACCAGGCCAATTCTTTTATGATACTTTTAGATAATCCTTATCCAAATCTTCTTAAGCAACAGATTGAATCTTTGGATATACCTATTTTTATAACCCTTATTATGCTATTTTTATTTCAAGCGTTGTTATTTTGGATTCCTAGTGAGCAACTTTTTGTTGTGAGTCAACTTCTTTACGGAGAATGGATTGGCACAATGATTTGTTTTGTGGGGCTTTTATTTTCTTCTTTACTGAACTTTTTATTAATGCGTTTTTTGTGTTTGGGAATCACTTATCAATTTCCACATTCTTGGATTATCCGACAGAAAGCGTATTTACGCGTTTATGGTGGAATTACACTTTTTTGTTTGCGTCTTTTGCCTATTGCTTGTTTTGATGTGGTGAGTTTGTTGTCAGGAGCAACAATTATGCGATTTTCAAGTTATATCTTTTACACAAGTATCGGGATATTATTTTTTATTATTTTATCTTTTTTTATCCATTCAGCTTTGTTGCAATGTATTATTGCTTTTTGTCTTTTTTGGATTTTTATTATTTTTAAAAAAATTTTTAATCCATCTTCTTTTCACATTGGGAAGGCACTTAAAGCAGAGTTTATGTATTATTATCGTGGTGATTCTCCTTACTCTCCGCCAAGCAAACAAAAGCAACGTTTTGCAATTTGTCTTTCTTGCACTCGCCTCACTCGTGCAAGAGTTTGTAAAGAATGTGGCTGTTTTATGAATATTAAAATCTGCTATAAAGAGGCAACTTGTCCGCTTAAAAAATGGGATTAGGTGCGTTGATTTTTAGGTTTGGTTATGCTAAAATCGGTATTAGATTTCGTAGTATGTTTAAAGGAGAATAAAAATGTCACAAGCAAGTTGGAGCGATGGATATTTTACAGAAATAGAGTATGTTGATGGTTATGTAGTAGAGATGAATCCATTGCTATTGGATTTTAATCGTGTATTATCTGGTATTGATCCAAATAGCCAACATAATTCCCCCCCCCCAAACGATACGAATACCTTTACCTACCTCGAATTGGGTTTTGGACGTGGAAGTAGTCTGAATATCCATGCAGTGACAACACAAGGGAGTTTTATCGGGACAGATTTTAACCCCACTCATGCCTTGATGGCACAAAAAAAGGCAAAAACAGGGCATGCGAATTTGCGTATTTTGAATGATAGTTTTGAGGAATTATTAGAACGTTTAAATGATGAAAAAATTTTTTTTGACTATATTGTATTGCATGGAGTTTGGACTTGGGTTAGCCCAAAGAATCAACATATCATTCTTGAGATTATCCGTAAATTTTTGAAAATCGGTGGTGTTGTTTATAATAGCTATAATTGTTTTCCAGGCTGGTCGCCTAAGTATCCAACAAGGCAACTTTTGGCACTCTACAATCGTTACACTACAGGTAGGCCAGAAGATAAAATACAAGGTGCGTTAAAATTTTTAGAAGAATTTTTAAAAACAGGTTCGCTGTATGCTAAGAATAATCCACAAAATAATGCCCTTTTAGAGGAATTAAAAAAATTTATAACTAACGGAAAGTCTAGCTATATTGCACATGAATATATGAATGAAGGGTGGAATTGTTGCTACTTTTTTGATATGGTGCAGAATATGGATATTGCAAAATGTCAGTTTGTTTGCACAGGGAAGCCTATTGATTTATATGATGATTTAACTATTCCACCAGAAGGTGTTGCATTCTTAAAAACCATCAAAGATAAGATTTTTAAAGAACAATTAAGAGATTATTATACTAATAAACAATTCCGTGTTGACTTATTCGTTAAAGGTGCACTTCCCTTAAGTCCTTCAGAAAAAGTTGAACGCATTTTAGAGATTGAATATGCCCTTATAGAACCTACTTCAAACTTTGATTACAAGTTGGGTACTTCACGCGGTCAGGCAGAATTAAGTGAGGAAAATTATGCAAAAATACTTGAGTGCTTGGGTAGTGATCTTTGTCGCCCAAAATCTGGAAGAGAGATTCTTGAGAAATCAAAACTCACTTATCAGCAATTTTTGCTTTCTTTGGTTATTCTCATTCAGAAAAAATTCTTGCTCCCTACGCAAAAAGTTACATCAAAAATTAAAAAACAATGTGACGCATTCAATAAAGCATTATTTTATGCACAATCTAAGGGTTATGGGAATGCCTATGTTGCTTCTCCAGCAACGGCTTCAGCTATTTCTATGTCTGATACGGAACAGCTTTTTATTCTTGCTTATACTGAACACCAAAAGAAAAATGTGAATGATTTAACGAAACATATATTAGATATTTATAAGCCTCAAGGTAGGAAGTTGGTTGTAGCTGGCAAAGTGTTGGAGAGTGAAGAAGAGAATGAGGCAGAGATTAAGAAAATGGCACAAGTATTCTTAGAGAATAAATTAAGTATTTATAAAGCTTTAAGTATTTGCTAAAATAGCTTTAGTGGAAATATTTGGAAAAGTTATGCTATTATTATGTTTTCAATAAGGAGTAATTAATGAAAACTTGGAATACATATTTGTTAATTTTGTGTGTGGGCGGTTTTGCTTGGGCTGCAGACAAAGAACAGATCAAAGAAGAGGCAATAAAGCAGGGAGCTGATGTGTTGATTCAGACAACAATTGGTGGAAAAACTTTAGGTGAAGTTGCAGCAGAAAAGGGAGAAAAAGCAAAACAAGAGGTGAGTGATCGAGTTGAGCAAAAAATTCAGCAAGCAGCGGATAAAAAACTTCAAAATGTAACAGGTGGTAAGGTTTCTCTTCCTGAAAAATCTTTGCAAGAAAGAATTGAGGAGAAGAAATTAAAAACACAACAAAATATTGAAAGCAAAATTACTACGACAAAGGAGAATTTGCTTAAGAAAGCTGATGAGAAGACTGGCGGTGCGGCATCTATTTTTACAGATACACTTGAGCAGAATCTAAAGCAATAGTTCTTCCTTGTGGGCTTTTAACCATTACAAAAGATTCCTTTTTTGTAATGGTTTTGGGTTAAATGATTTCTACAACACTCATCATACCTAAATCTTCGTGTTCTAAGATATGACAATGGAACATTCTTTTTCCCTTGAAATCTTGCTTCATTCTTAGCTTAATTGTTTCATATGGACGCAAGTTGATGGTGTCCTTTAAACAACGATAATTTGGTTTCGTGCTTTTACCTTGAATCTTTGACTCTACGCATTCAAATTGTGTGCCGTGAATGTGGAATGGGTGGTCCATGTGCGATTCATTAATAATTTCCCACTCTTCTACTTCTCCTATTTTACTTTGGAATTCCACATGATTTAAGCTAAAGGTTTTTCCGTTGATTAAAAACATAGAGGTGAGCATTGTTGCCATATGTTCTGCATCCATTGAATGATGATCCATATCCATTTCGCTAAGAATAACTTTTTTGTGACTAATCGCCTTTTCTAAGGCTTGAAATTTGCGTAATGTTTTGGGTAGTTGCGTGATACTTTGGTTGTTTGTATTTAGGTTGATAGTCGCAAGATTTAATGTTTCAGGTACTTCTTTTACCATCATTTTTTGCCGATTGTAATACAGGCTTTGGAGTGCATATTCTCCACTTTTAGGTGCATTGATAACAATTTCAATACGTTCAGCAGGGGAGAGTAGATATTCTTTATATTCCTGTGGAGATTCTAATAGCCCGCCATCTGTGCCAACAAGCATAAAGGTTGTGTTAGGAATATGTAGTTTTAGGTAACGTGAACTGCATAAATTATAGATTCTAATTCTCTCTAAACCTTGAATTTGAATTTTAGGTTGATATTGCCCATTAATGAGGACAAATTCACCCTCGCGCCCATTAAGCCAATCTAAAATATTATTGTCAGGAATTTGTGCATCTTGATTCAATCTTAAATCACTAATTAACCAATCTTGTTCCTTTAAATCCGAAAGTGCATCTTTAGATTTTACGACAAATGCTCCAGCTAAGCCTCTTGCTACTTGTTTTGAAGTGATGTAATGAGGATGTGGATGATACCAGTATGTTCCTGCACAATTTTTAGGAAGTACAAAATGATAAATTCTTTCTTGATGAGGCAATATTGGATCATGCGGATTGCCGTCTTGTTCTGGTGGAACAGGAAGTCCATGCCAATGGATTGTTGTGGGTTCATTGAGGTGGTTAATGACACGAATATGAATGGTATCGCCTTCAAAAGCTTCTATTTTTGGACCCGGAATTAATCCGTTGTATGTCATAAAAGTAGTAGGTTTTCCTTTGATTATCTCAATTTTAGATTCTTGAATATGGATTGTCCCTTGAAAGACACCTTGTTTAGAAGATTCATTTTTGAGTAAAGGTAAAGGTTTAAGATCTTTTTTGCTAGGAAAAAGTTCCTTTTTTAATAAAGGAATGTCTTGAGATATAACGATGGGCTGTGGTGTTTCAGAATGTGTATTGTGAATTTTATGTGTTGAATGCCCTTGATGATGGCTTTGTTGATTGGAAGCGTAAATTGCTTGCGTGAGCAAGAGTGCATTGAATGCAAAAAATTGTCTTCGATTCATCGATTATCCTTAAAAGTAAAATTAAAAATCAAATTCTACTTCATCGTTGTAAACAATTTTTAAACTAATTAAAAAAATTTTTAGTAGATAAAATTTTTCTTTAAGTAAAAGTATTCTATAATTCAATATCTTAAAAATATAGGAGACAACGATGAACAAGAAATTCACAACCGCAACAGGAACGCCAATCGGTGATAATCAAAACTCAATGACTGCAGGAAAAAGAGGACCAACACTTTTGCAAGATACTTGGCTTTTAGAAAAATTAGCCCATTTTGATAGAGAGAGAATCCCAGAACGCGTCGTCCATGCAAAAGGTAGTGCAGCGTATGGCGAACTCACTATTACAAATGATATTACACAATATTCAAAGGCTGATATTTTTAGCAAAGTGGGCAAAAAAACAAAAGCATTTTTACGATTCTCAACCGTGGCAGGTGAGCGAGGAGCAGCCGATGCAGAGCGAGATGTGCGAGGCTTTGCATTGAAGTTTTACACAAATGAAGGAAATTGGGATATTGTAGGGAATAACACACCGGTATTTTTTATAAGAGATGCGATAAAATTCCCGGATTTCATTCATACACAAAAACGCGACCCTAAGACAAATTTGCGCAATAGCACTGCGTCATGGGATTTTTGGAGCTTACACCCAGAGACTTTACACCAAGTAACAATTCTTATGAGTGATAGAGGTATTCCACGAAGTTATCGCGAAATGCACGGATTTGGTAGTCATACTTATAGCTTTATCAATGCAAAAAATGAACGATTTTGGGTGAAATTCCATTTCAAATCAATGCAAGGAATCCACAACCTTACAAATAAGGAAGCTGCTGATATTATCGCACAAGATAGAGAATCTCACCAAAGAGACTTATATGACAATATTGAGAAAGGCAACTTCCCTAAATGGAGATTCTGTGTGCAAATTATGCCAGAATCTGAAGCAAACACTTATAAAATCAATCCTTTTGACCTCACAAAAACTTGGAGTCATAAGGATTATCCATTGATTGAAGTAGGAATTTTGGAACTCAATCAAAACCCTAAGAACTATTTTGCTGAAGTAGAGCAAGCTGCGTTTAACCCTGCAAATATCGTGCCAGGTGTCGGATATAGCCCTGATAAAATGCTTCAAGGCAGACTTTTTAGCTATGGTGATACACAACGATATAGATTAGGCATTAATCATTACCAACTTCCTGTAAATGCCTCTATCGCACCTGTGAGCAATACTCATAGAGATGGTTATATGCAAATGGGAACTTTTGGTGATGCAAGAAACTATCAACCAAGTCATTTTGATGAGTATAGCGAAGATAAAAACGCTATTGAGCCACCATTGCATATACAAGAAGGTAGCGTAATGGATAGATTCAATCACAGAGACGATGACAGCGATTATTATAGCCAAGCAGGAGATTTGTATCGCTTGATGAATGCTGAACAAAAAGAAGCACTCTGCCAAAATATCAAAGAACATATGGAAGGTGTGCCAGTAGAGATTAAAAAACGACAAATCGAACATTTCAAAAAAGCTGATGCAGCTTATGGCGCGAGAGTAGCGGAGCTTTTGGGACTATAAATATTTAATTCTTATTCTAAGAACTTCTAAATTCTCAAAAATGCCCCCAATCCAAAAAGTGGGGGCTTGATTAATTTAAGTTGGTTGAGGAATTCTGTAATGAGTTCACTTAAATTTCTACTAAGTTTCTATAAAATAGAGTGCTTGTTTTAATATTACTTTGAGTGTGCGTTCATTTCTCAAGATAAAATATAAATTTTTATAATATTTTAAGTTTAATTATGCAGACTTTATGAAAATCTTGTGCCGCAATGTTTCAATCTTGATTTTTAACATTAGGTAAGATAGACATTAATAATCAGGCGATACAGACTATTTGAAAACTATTTTAAGTGTTATAATGGTAGTGTTTTTGGGAGGTTTCATTTTTGCAAATGATGTATTGAGTGATAAGAAGAAGTCTATATTTTATTTTAGTAGCAAGAAAAAGGTTGAGTTGCTACGATGTCCGCATAAATGATTATTAGTTAGGCTTGAATGCCTAAAAAATACATTCAAGCCTAAAATACAGTTAACGTTCCGCAACAATTTGGAGCTTATTGTTTTGTAATCTTGCATATAGTTCTTTGTTTCCTTCAAATCGGTAGCCTCCAGATGCTCTGTATTTCTCATAAAAAGAAATTCTGAAGAATTGTTCACCCTTTTCATTAGGATATGGAGAAATATTGATGGTTTTAAATTCAATCGTTTTGGATTCATTCTTTGAGAAAATACGTCTCTTGTAGTCTTTAAAATCGTTGAATTTCATTTTGTCAAACCGCTTGAATTGGTTTTTATCATAGAATGCAATATATGTTTCAAAATCATTTTTTTCCCATGCATTCCGCCATTGAAATAATCCTGAAAGAATATTTGCTGCTTGTTCTTTTGTCATTTCTGTTAAGTTTCCATCGCCAGTGATAAGAATAGCATTCTTAATATTCATTTCTTTATCAATATTGAGTAATTGTGTATTATCGATAGCAATGCAACCACGTGTATTAATTTCTCTATCCCCATTAAAAGGCAACCCGTGAATCCATATTCCATAGCCTGTTTTATTTTGCAATCGGTCATAAAGATTAGGGTAGGAAGTTACATAGGCAAGGGGTCCATAAAATTGGTCAAGTTTTGTGAGCTTTGTAGTTAAATCATAAGCACCAATAGGTGTTTTTAGGTCACCTTCAACCAGTTTATCACCGGGTTTAGAACCCATGAGAGCATTATTGGAATATTTTTCTGTAAGCTGATGTGCTTCATTAATGTCAAAAAGTTTTAAAGTGGATTCTTTTTTATCGGCAACAAAGACGAATTTAACACTTTCATAATAGCCAAAGCGAATATCGTTTTGTGATAAAGAATTTAGCCAGTAATCATAAGACATGAGTTGTTTATGTACGGCATTTTCAATCGCTTGTATTCCGCCTTGCCGATACGCTTTAACAAAATCAAAATCAGTAGCAAAAACAGCCACCGATAAACAAACCAAATACCAAAAAATCCTCATAAAAAAACTCCTTTTAAGGTTATTATTACTCAAAATTATAACCAAATTGAGCTAAGAATTCCTTTTTTTTGCTCCAGCCCTTTTTAACTTTAACAGAAAGTTCTAAAAAAACTTTTTTTTCACTCAAGGCTTCCATTAACTCACGACTTTTGCGACCAATTCTTTTGATATTTTCACCTTTTTTACCAATCATCAAGCCTTTTTGACTTTCTTTATCAACAACAATGACGGCCTTTACCCTATCTAACAGCGGTGATTCTTTGAAGGCGAGAATTTGGACATCGCTTTCATAGGGAATTTCATCACTCATATATTCAAAAATGGCTTCCCGAATCATTTCTTTATATAATTCTCTGAAGTTCTCTGTAGTAATTATTTCTTCATCATAGAGTGGCGGTGATTTAGGTAAATATTTGATAATTTCTGTAAGTAAGGAGGTTATGCCAATTTTTTTTGTGGCAGAGTAGGGAATTAAGGCTTCATAGAGATGACTATAAGCTTGATATTCCGTAATTTTTACTAGTAAATCTGCTTGCGTAATCGTGTCAATCTTGCTTAAAAGGAGAATGTGCCTACGATGATTACAGAGGCTTAAGAAATCTTTATAATGTTGGACATTATCTGTAGCAGGAGCAATGAATACCGATAAATCACAATCCCCTAATGCTTTCAATGCTTCATTGAGCATAAACTGATTCAGTAATTTTTCTTGTTGGTGAATGCCTGGTGTATCAGTAAAAATAATCTGTGCATTTTGATGCAACACGATACAATTTAGGCGTTTACGTGTGGCATTTGCCTTATGCGAAACCATCGCTAAATGCTCGTGTGCAAGTGTATTTAAAAGTGTACTTTTTCCTGCATTTGGACGCCCAACAAGAGCGACAAAACCCGCCTTCGTAATCATTTAATACTTTACAACAATCTATAGAATGTAGCGAGCGACATCTGTGTTTTCAATGAGGTCATCTAGTGTTTGATGTACCATTTCTTCATTGATGACAAATTTTTGTCCCTTGTATTCATCGGCCTTAAAACTGACCTCTTCAAGCACCTTTTCAAGTACAGTGTGTAGCCGTCTTGCACCAATATCTTCAGTTTTTTCATTTGCTTTTTGTGAAAGTTTAGCTAAGGCTCTGATGGCAGAATCTTCAAATTCTAAATCAACTTCTTCAGTTTTAATTAAGGCAATATATTGTTTTAGTAAAGAATTTTTAGGTTGAGTAAGAATTTGGTATAAAATTTCCTCATCAAGAGAGTTTAACTCCACCCTTAAAGGGAATCTTCCCTGCAATTCAGGGATAAGATCGCTTGGTTTGCTTAGGTGAAAAGCCCCAGCTGCAATAAATAAAATGTAGTCGGTTTTAATTTGTCCATATTTTGTGCTGATGCTACTACCCTCAACAATGGGAAGTAAGTCTCTTTGAACTCCTTCTTTGCTTGGATCTTGACGACTTGAACCATTACCAGAAACAGCAACTTTATCAATTTCATCTATAAAAATAATTCCATCTTCTTCAGCCCGTTTTAAACCCTCAAGTCGTATAGAATCCATATCTAAGAGTTCTTCACTTGCCTCAACCTTCAGAATCTCTTTGGCTTCTGCTACAGTAACTTCCTTTTTTGGAGACTCCTTGTTAGAACTCATAAAAACTTTAGTGATTGATTCTTGAATGCGAACAATTTCAGGTGGTAAATTCCCCTCTTGAAATTCAATGCTCTTTTTGGGCAATTCAATTTCAATTTTTAGATGGTCCTCTTTACCCTCTAAAACACTTTTTTTCTTTTTATCATAAGCAATCTTGTACTCATCTTGTTTATTTTGCGGAGAACCCTTTGGTAGGGCTGGAAGTAATTTTTGTGTAATTTTATCAATCACATAATCATGAATTGCTGCTTGATTTTTTTCTTTCTGTTCTTCCTTAACAAGCATGATAGAGGCATTTACAAGGTCTCTAACCATCGATTCTACATCACGTCCAACAAAGCCAACTTCTGTATATTTGCTTGCTTCAACTTTAATGAAGGGTAAGCCTAAAATTTTTGCCATTCGACGTGCGATTTCCGTTTTCCCTACACCAGTTGAACCGATCATTAAGATATTTTTGGGTACGACCTCATCTTGCAATTCTTTGTCTAATTGTTTACGGCGATAGCGATTTCTAAGTGCAATAGCTACGCGTTTTTTTGCTTCTTTTTGTCCAATAATATATTCATCAAGATAAGAAACAATTTCCCTGGGCGTCATTTCTTGTTTCATTGTTTGCTCTCCTCTGTTTTATCTTTTAGTACTAATGTTTTTATATTTGTGTTCGTGTAAATGCAAATATTACCCGCAATTTGCAGGGATTCTTTAACGAGTGTTTCTTCTTCAATAGAGGTAAATTTATACAAAGCTCTTGCTGCTGAAATAGCGTAATTTCCGCCACTTCCAATTGCTGCAATGACTCCATCTTCTGGCTCAACAACATCTCCTGTTCCGCTTAAGATAAAGATATGAGAACGATCAAGCACAATCATCATGGCTTCAAGTCTTCTTAAATATTTATCCTTTCTCCATTCCTTAGAAAAATCAATAACAGATTTCATTAAATCGCCCTTGCGATTTTCAAGAATGCGCTCAAACATATCAAATAGCGTGAATGCATCGGCAGTGCTTCCTGCAAAACCGCTCAAGATTTTTCCATGATAAAGTGTCCGAATTTTGGTTGCATTTCCTTTCATAATGCAGTTACCTAATGTTACTTGTCCGTCTCCACCAATAACGGAGCAATTTTTACCTTTGTAGGCAAGTATGGTTGTTGCATCAAACATTAATCTTCCCCTTGTACATCAAGTTTGAAAGTTGTCTTAATCCCAGCACCAAGCTTGATTTCTAAGTCATATAAACCTGTGCTTTTAATAGGGGAGGTAAGCTCAATACCTTTTTTGTCAACCTGAATTTTGTGTTGTTTTTCAAGAAGTGTTGCAATATCTTCTTTTGTGATTGCACCTTGTAGCATACCATTCTTGCCTACTTTTGTGGAAATAAGCAAGGTAATTTTTGCTAATTTTGTAGCGATTTGCTCATACTCTGCTTTTTTTGCAGCCTCTAATTCTGCTTTTTTTCTCATCTCTGCTTTGTAGCGGTTGATTACCTCATTTGTTGCAATGTGTGCTAGATTCTTCTTGACTAAAAAATTTTGTCCATAACCATCTTTAACTTCATGAATTTCGCCAGATTTGCCTAGCCCTTGAACGTCTTTGAGTAACAAAACTTTCATTATCTTATCCTTGTGTAATTGTTGACGTATTTTACATTATTTTGCTTAATATTTCGATTCTTGATTTCTAACGCCTAATATTTTGGGTTAAAGCAAATTTATGGTTAAAGATTATTAATGTTGTTAGTGCTATAATACACCGCAAAGGAGTAGTAGAATATGGAAAAATATCTCGATGTTTTGGTGTTATGGGCGACGAAAAATCATATTGAGAGCTACCAGGAAAACTTAACTTATGATGGACATATTTATTACACAGGTTTCCCAAAAAATAAAGATATTTTAAAAAATTTAATAGAAATTGATTTATATAATAATCGTATTATGGAACTTCCATTAGAAATTTTTCAGTTATCAAAACTCCAAAAACTTGACCTCTATAATAATTACCTGACGACACTGCCAAAGGAGATTGGTCGCCTCACTAATCTTCAGGAATTAGGCTTAGGTTGGAATAAACTTAGCAAAATTCCTGAAGAAATAGGTCAGTTGAAGCAGTTAAGAAACTTAAATTTAAGTAGTAATTGTTTGATTGAGATTCCTGAAAGTATTCAGAATTTACACAATCTTAGGAGGCTTTCGGTGCGGAATAATTTTTTGACTCAATTCCCAGAATGCCTTTTTTCCTTAAAGAAACTTGAGAGACTTGCTATAGGCAGTAATTTACTTTTGGAGATTCCTAATAAAATTCGGCTATTATCACAGTTAGAAGAGCTGGATTTGTATAATAATAAAATTTCTGAAATTCCTCCTGAAATTGGTTACCTCAAGAACTTGAAAAAATTATTTTTATGGAATAATAGCATCAAATCTTTACCGGTGGAGGTTAGTCAACTTGAGAATTTGGAGATTTTAAGTTTGGAGAGTAATAGATTAAGAGCGTTGCCATCTGAAATAGGAAACTTGAATAATTTAAAATCTTTATTGATAAAAGATAATCAATTAGAAAAAATTCCAAAAGAAATTGGACAATTAACAAACCTTAAATGGTTAGATGTTAGCAATAATCCTATCAGTGAATTTCCTAGAGAAATTGCTTCTTTGCATTCTTTAGAGGAGATTTACCTAAGCCCAAATTCTTTTAGAGATGAAGAATTGGAGTGGTTGAAGTCAACATTACCGAAATGTAATATTATTCAGTCTTAATATTGACGATTGAATGTGTTAAGATTCTTGATTGATGTTTTTGAATAGGCAATTTACCTTTGTAATGTAAATATATTTTTACTTTTTATATTTTATCAAATTTTATATTTATGATTTCCTCTAAACATTCTTTAACAAATGGAATTTGCGGTTTTTTTGTATTTGTTCCATGTGTATAGTTATGCAATGAATGAGAATCTGCGTTGAATGCAAAGGGATAAATAATACCTTTATAATCCAAGAATCCTACAAACCAAGAAATACCAGAGGAATCAAATCGAGTCAAACCAGTTTTTCCATAAAGGGTATAATTTTGACCTTTTTCTAACGCAATAATATCGATAACTTGTTGCTGATTTTCTTTGCTGAAAGGTAAAGAAAGTGTACTTAATCGCCCGATAAGGCTTATTTGTTCTTGTGCGCTAATTTTTAGGCTATTATCAAGCCAAAAATAATCTAATTTTTCACCGATGGTTTCATTACCAAAATGGAGGGTTGTGAGATAGTTTTGCATTCTTACTTTACCAAGTTTTTGTGCGATTTGCTGAAAAGCAGGAACTTGAGATTTGTGCATAGCATTTCTTAAATTTGCGTCACTTTTCCAGCTTTCTATTGCGACACTTTCTCCAGAATAATGATAAAAATTTTTGTCTACATTAGGGATAATCCCAGAGTCTAACGCAAAAAGTGAATGATAGATTTTAAATGTGGAAGCGGGCATATAGCGAATTTTTGAGCGATTAAAATCATTGCTATTATTTTTTATATTTTGTTTATATATTGTGGAATATTTTGGGCATTTTTCTATTTCTTCTTGGTTGCAAAAACCAGCTTGTATAACAAGAACGCCCTTTACTCCATATTTTTTAAAAATAGATTCTAACTTTTGATTGATGATATTGAAATCTTGTTGCTGCTGCGAGAATGCAAAAAATGTATTAGATAAAATAATAATAAATATAATCTTTAAAATCATACTAATTCCTTTTTTATGAAGTATAACAATAATTATCGTATCTTTCAAGGGAAATATTTATTATAATGCTATAAATTAATATTAGTCTTGACAATCAATACTAAAATAATGTAAAATCACTATACTAAAAAGAATAAGGATAGGTGATGGAGTTCCTCAAGGAATATATTGATTACATTATTTTTGCTATTTTGGGCTTGATGAGTTTTTGTGCTTGCTGGTTTAGCATTGAGCGGGCTTATTTTTTAAGTCGTTATGACATTGAAAAGTGTAACTCAAAAGAAGAATTAGAGGTAGCTTTAACTAACAATCTTTCTATTCTTTATATCATTTATTCTAATGCCCCTTATGTAGGGCTTTTAGGAACAGTGATTGGGATTATGATTGTGTTTTATGATATGGGGCAGGCAGGTGGTTTAGAGACTCAAGCGATTATGATTGGTTTAAGCTTAGCCTTGAAAGCGACAGCCTTAGGTTTATTTGTAGCTATTCCTACTTTGATGATTTATCATGCATTAATGAGACGCGTCAACGTACTCTTGCATCTTTATCAAGCAGGGAAAACTTCATGAAAATGCCACATAGCGATGGGCTGAATATTGTACCATTCATTGATGTAATTCTTGTTTTGCTTGCAATTGTGCTTAGCCTTTCAACTTTTATTGCACAGGGAGAAATTAAGATTGCCCTACCTAAAGCACAAACAGAAAAGTTGTCGAGTGATTCTAAAAGCGTTGAGCTTAAGATTGATAAAAAAGGTCAACTTTATTTAGATAATGTTTTGACGAATTTGGAAGAAATTTCAAACTACATTCAACAATTACAACGTCAAGAATGGATTTATCTAGTGGGTGATAAGGAAAGTCCATTGGATTCTTTTATTCAAGTCATTATTATTCTAAAGAGGTATCAGCATGAAAATTTTAAAATCATTACCGAACAACATTAAGTCACATTCTAATTTTGTTGGCATCTTTGGTGCTTCCTTGTTGCACATTCCTCTAGTGATTGCTGCTTTGGAGATTCAAAATACCCACATAATGCTTCCCTCTCAAGAAAAGTCAGAGATTGCCTTCTCTCTTGCGGCTTTGCAAACCATTAGCCCAGTTCAAGATTCTCCTAAGTCTGAAGTGGCTTCACAGCCACAACAACAAGTTGTGTCTACAAAACCTGTTAAAACACCAAAGAAAAAACAAAAAAAAGCAGATAATAAACATAAAAGTAATATAGAGAAGTATTCTCATAAAAGCATAAATAATTCTAAACAATCTGTAAATACAGAACCTACTCAAAAAACACAAACCTTAGAAAGAGTTGGTGGGAATACAAATGATCCTTTTTTGATTGAGGTTGCAAATATTATTGCTAAACATCAAAAATGGTCGCGTATTGCTCTAAGAATGAGATTGACTGGGAGGGTTATTGTGCGTATGGCGTTGAATGCACAAGGGCAAATAACAGATTTAAGGATCACACATACAACCGCACATGAGATTCTCAATAATCAAACATTATCAGTTTTAAAAACTGCCTCTATGTCCTTTCCTGCCCCAAATCGAGAACGTATTTTAGAGATCCCTATTACTTGGCGTTTGAATTGATTTGATGTTTTGGGCAATTTTCTCACCCACAACCTGTGAAAGTTCTTCAAGGCTTGCTTGTGAAATAGCTTCAAAACTTCCAAAGTATTGTAATAATTTCTTTAGGCGCGATATTCCTACTCCAGATGCTTCTAATAGCTGGATGTGGCGGTCATCTTCGCGTTTCTTTTTGCGGTGAAAGGTAATGGCAAAACGATGAGCTTCATCACGAATTTTTTGTAACAATTGTAGTCGTCTATCATTGGGTGAAAGATGAAAATCATCCAAATTGGTTCTGATAATATCTGCACTAGCACCTTTTGCACGATAAGCTTTAGAATCAACTTTTTGTTTTGCGATACCCAAAACATCAATCCTTGTTCCGTAACTTTCAAGAAGTTCTTGGGCAATTCTGATTTGTGCAATTCCACCATCAAGTAGCCATAAATCTGGCGGTGGATTAGATTCAAAGCTTTGGATACGACGAAAAAGCATTTCTTTAAATTGTGTATATTCATCTTGCCCTTCTAATCGATAATGTCGATAAGATTCTTTGTCTAACATACCATTTTCATAAACAATCATTGCGCCAACAGGTGCTTGTTTTTGATAATGAGAAGTATCAAAACATTCAATTCTTGATGGAATAAAATTAAGTTTAAAGAGTTGTTGAATTTGTTCTAAAATATTTTCTTCCTCTTGAGATTTTAGGAGTTGTGAGCGTAAACTTTCAGTTGCATTTTTTTGGCATAATATAACTAATTCTTTTCTTTGCCCCTTTTTTGGTGTAATAATTTTTATTTTGCGTTTATATATTTGATGAAGATAGTTTTCTAGTAAAGTTTTTTCTTGTAGGCGAATTGGTAGCAGGATGGCTTGGGGAAGGAGAGGTATATTTTCTTTAAAATGTCCCATAATCGCAGATTTAAATAATTCCTCTTCAGTGTGTTCCCCTCTTAGAATCTGCTCCTTGCTTGAGATAATTTTTCCTTCACGCATAAATAACCACAAAAGTAAAATTTTACCATTTTGTGATGCAGAAGCTAAAATGTCAAGGTTTTCAGATTTTGCAAAGTCAATTTGTGAATGGTGTTGAATTTTCTGAATTTTGGCGATTCTATCTCTTAATGTCGTTGCTTCTTCAAAGCGTAATTCCTTAGCATAATGTTGCATTCTTGATTTAAGAAGTTGATTTAATTTTTCTGGGTGTTGTAGGTGATAGAGTGCATTTTCAAAAATAATTCTGTATTCTTCTTGTGTAATTTTTTTCTCACATGGAGCTTTGCAACGTTGAATCTGGTAAAACAAGCAACTTTTTTTACCCCTTAAGCAACTTTTTTGTTGCACCAATGTAAATTCCTCATATAAAGAATCGAGTAACTCTTTTGCACCCATCGTATAAGGACCAAAATAGCGGATTCTTGAATCTTTAAATAGTTTTCTTGTTATTTCTAAACGCGGATATTCTTCAAATGGGGCATAAAAAATATAAGGAAAAGTTTTATCATCTCTTAAGAGAATATTATATTTTGGTTTTAGTTGTTTGATGAGTGAATTTTCCAAAATCAGTGCATCTTGTTCATTATTGGTTAGTAAGTAATGGATTTGTGTTGTTTGGCTAATCATTTTGGAGATACGTATAGAGAGATTTGGGGCAGGGCAGAGGTAGGGGGTGAATGCAAAATAACTCTTCACGCGTTTTTTGAGGTTCTTTGCTTTGCCAACATAAAGGAGTTGATGGCGGTTGTCATAATATTGATAAACCCCACTTGATTGAGGGAGTTCACTGATACTTTTTTTAAGGCTTTGTGGGAGAATTACTGGTTGATTCGCCATTCATGACTTCCAAATTCACATTGACTTAAGCGATGGATTTTGAAAATTTGTTCACGCATTTCTTCAAAAATTTTATGAATGCGTGGATTCTTTGCATTATTTTTGAATTCCCCTTCCGCACTTTCAATAAAACATTTTTCTTCAATGTATTCTTCTTGTCGTTGCTGATGATAGACCACACTAATGTCAATATGTTCAATAAAGCTTAAATCCCCAAAATGCGTTCCTTTAGTCATTTTTAATATTTCTCTTATTGTGTTTAAATTATAATTGATTTCACTTTTGTATGCGGGATGTTTCACGCAAATATGTAGCCGATTGTTGTTGATTTTTAGGTATAAAATTTTAGGCAAGAGTGAGGGCATACATTCTGCAAAGAGGCTCTTAAGGCTCATTTGTTCCTTAAGTTTGGCGAACGGGGGAGAATCTGTTAAATGATGAATAATTTGTTGTGCTGTTTTCATGGTGTAATGATAGCATATTTTTCTTTTTTTTTGGTAGGCTGTGGATACAAATCAGACCCGTATTACCATACTCCTACAAAAAAGGAAGGATTGGAATTGCTTTATGGAGATCCATCGCCGAGTGTTCCGATGATTGATGATGGAACGCTTGAGCATGGTGAATTGCTAATAAAGGGATCAAGTGGGACTCAATTATGATGTGATTATTATTGGAGCAGGAGTAGCTGGATTGTATACGGCTTTGAATATTCCTAAGGAAAAACGCGTTTTGATTTTGTGTAAAGAACAACCTTGGGAATGTAATACCTTTTATGCACAAGGTGGAATTGCTGTTGCAAAAGATTTAGAAGATATTGCGCAACACATTTTAGACACATTGCATGCGGGTGCTGGAATGTGCAATGTAGACTCTGTTGAAATTTTAAGTAAAGAGAGTTTAGAAATTTTACAAGATTTAATTGCAAGGCATGTGCCGTTTGATTGTGATGAGAATGGAAAATTGCTTTTCACAAAAGAAGCTGCCCATTCTACAAATCGTATTATTCACGCGGGCGGTGATTGTACAGGACGTGTTTTGCATAGTCATCTTATTACGCAAATTCCGCATACTTTATGGAAAAATGCAACCGTTACAGAATTGTTGATTGAGGAGAATCGTTGCTATGGGGTTAGCGTTTTGACAAAACGAGGGAATTATAATTTATACGCACCTGTTGTGATTATTGCAAGTGGCGGGCTTGGTGGCTTGTTTGAGTATCACACAAACGCCTATACTGTTGCGGGTGAATTGCATGGTATGATTTTAGAGCATGGCTTACGATTGAAAGATATGGAGATGTTACAATTTCACCCAACTGTTTTTGTAGATACTTCGCGTCCAAGAAAGCCATTATTGAGTGAGGCTTTACGTGGTGAGGGAGCAGTAATTGTTGATGAAAATGGACGACGATTTGTGTTTGATTACGACAAAAGGGGAGAGCTTGCTCCAAGAGATGCCGTTGCAAGGGCAATTTTTGATTATCAACAGAAAAATCAGTGTAAAGTTTTTTTAGATATTTCAAATTTTAAAGAGGAATTTTTTATTCAACGTTTTCCTAATATTTATCATAACTTAATGCTTTTTGGTTTCAAGATGGGTGATAAAATTCCTATTTCTCCTGCATTCCATTATGCAATGGGTGGGATTCAGACGGATACTTATGGACGTGTTAAAGGTGTGGAAAACCTTTATGCCTTGGGGGAGGCAGCTTGTACAGGCGTGCATGGGGCGAATCGTTTGGCAAGTAATTCCTTGCTTGAAGGTTTAGTTTTTGCAAAGAGAGCAGCCTTAGATATTATAAATAAGGAAATTATTCAACGAAGCATGCGTGAATTTCCTCTTCATGAAGAGCCATTGGAGAAAGAGCAAGATGGAAATTTAAAGAAAATCTTGCGTAATTTAATGTGGAATAAGGTAGGAATTATCCGTAAAGAGCGTGGATTAAATGAAGCATTAGGTGGAGTTGAGGTGATGTTGCAGAGTAATATTGGTCGCTTATTGCGTCTGCGTCTGTTGACGGCAAAATCAATCATTCAAAGTGCTTTACAAAGGGAAGACTCAATCGGTGCTCATTATAGGCAAGACAACGCTAAAAAATAATTCTAGCGTTGAGGAGACTAGAGTGCTTTAGGCAACAATTCTAAAGGGGGGGTTAGCCCGGCGTGAACGCTCCAGAGAATCTACATTTTCTTGATAGCTCTTGCGCCCTTCCTCTTTATGAATCTCTTGCGAGAATTCTTGGGAAAGCCGAATCTGTGCTTTCATCTCCATCATTGCAGCACTCGCTGCGACGCGATAATCCTGAGGACTTGGGTCACTTGGTGCCATTGCTGCGGCTTGAATTTGTCTTGCTTTTTGCACATCTTTTTTGGGGTCTCCTGTAGAACCGGTATCAATAGATACTTCTCCAGAAGTCGCATACAGATTCCCATCAGGTCCTTTTGTATAAGAATAACTTGCCCCTCCACGTGCCAATCCTCCGGCAGCTCCTAAATGTGCGGCTTCATGACTTCTTACATGTGCATCAGTAGCTTTTAGCTCCATCAAAAATTGTTGTTCACTGTGGTCAAGAGGTTCTCCGTCAGCACCTTTTTCGGTGGCAATATCTCCTTTAGATTCAGAATCCTTAATTTCTTCTGCTTGTGCTTGATCCTTTATCTCCTTTATAGATTGCGTTGCTTCAGCTGTCTTGGATTCTTCTATTACAATAGATTCTGCAGACTGTGATTTTTCTAAAGCCTCTAATTTTGCTAACTCTGCTGCTGCTTGACGTGCCTCTTCTTCAAGCCACAAATCAGATTTAACCTCAATTATAGCCCGTTTGATTTGCGTATTTTGTGCTTCTGCTTCCTGGCTAAGTGTAAATTGTTGTCTTTGTGCATAGCGAATCTCATTTTCTAGGGCAAAGCGAAATGCCTCTGCTGGATTTGTGTTGTGTTCTTGTAAGGTACTTGCAAAATTACCTTGAAAACCATAAACACTTTCCTTCAGCATATCCGTGACACGTGTACCTAACTGTGCTGATATAATACCCCACCAATCAAATTGTGTGGGCGTGTAAGCTGCCGAATATAGAGGATTAGTCGCATTGATTGCAGATACAGCGCCCTCCGTGGCGACAGGCATGACTGGTGCATATGAACTAGCAATTCTCATGATAAACTCCTTTTTACTACAAGTATTCTCTCATTGTAGCTTTTTTTTCTTAAAAATTAGATAAGTTTTTAGATAAAAGTCTTAAGATACTCTAAAACATCAGATTTTTTAAAAACACTTGACAGAATAGTTGTTTTTTGATTAAAATTCTGGAACACGGAAACAAATTTGAACTTCGTTTCTACCTTAAAATCTTTCCCAAAAGTGAAAGTTAAACTTCCTAAGCAAAAAGGATTCCAACATTATGAGCGAAAGCAATAATACTGCAAAAGTAAAAGAACCCTCCTCTAATGGGAAAACAAGGACACACACGCCTGTAGAGGGTTACAAGATTGAAGAATTACGTGCAAAACCTTTAGGAGATATTTTAAAAATTGCTCTGGAGTTGGGTGTGGAAAACCCACAAGAGTATCGTCGTCAAGAGTTGATTTTTGAAATTTTAAAATCACAAGTTAGTAAGGGTGGATATATCCTGTTCACCGGTATTCTTGAAGTAATGAGTGAGGGGCATGGATTTTTGAGGGCGATGAATGAGAATCTTTCAGATTCGCAAAATGATGCTTATGTAAGCAACACCCAGATTCGTAAGTTTGCCTTACGCAATGGAGATATTGTTACAGGGCAGGTGCGTCCTCCAAAAGATCAAGAGCGTTATTATGCGTTATTAAAGATTGAGGCAATTAATTATCAAGCATTTGAAGAGATGAAGAACCGTCCTTTATTTGACAATTTGACGCCACTTTTTCCCACGCAACAACTGAAACTTGAATATGACTCTTGTAAAATTACGGGTCGTATGCTTGACTTGTTTTCGCCGATTGGTAAGGGGCAACGTGCTTTGATTGTTGCACCTCCTAGGACAGGTAAAACAGAGTTAATGAAGGAGCTTGCACAAGGAATTGAACGCAATCACCCAGAGGTTGAATTAATTGTGTTGCTTGTTGATGAGCGTCCAGAAGAGGTGACAGATATGGAGCGGAGCGTAAAAGGTGATGTATATAGCTCTACATTCGATGTTCCAGCGATTAATCACATTCGTGTAGCAGAATTGGTTGTTGAAAAGGCAAAAAGAAGTGTAGAGATGGGGCGAGATGTTGTGATTTTGCTAGATTCCATTACGCGTTTAGCGAGGGCTTATAATACTGCAACGCCAAGCAGTGGCAAGGTTTTAAGTGGTGGTGTTGATGCGAATGCTTTGCATAAACCAAAGCGATTTTTTGGTGCAGCAAGAAATATTGAGCAAGGTGGGAGTTTAACGATTATTGCAACTGCCCTTATTGAAACGGGTTCAAGAATGGACGAAGTCATTTTTGAGGAGTTTAAGGGAACAGGAAATTCTGAAATTGTCCTTGCAAGGCATATTGCTGATAGAAGAATTTATCCAGCAATGGATATTTTAAAATCGGGGACGCGTAAAGAGGAAATTTTGTTAGGTGCCGAGAAACTGCAAAAGGTCTGGACATTAAGAAATGTAATGCAACAGATGAATAATGAAGTTGAGGCATTAAATTTTCTTTATGAAAAAATGCGTAGTACAAAAAATAATGAAGAATTTTTAAGTATTATGAATGAGGGTTAATTTTTGAGAGTAGGGGTTTTTGATAGTGGTATAGGGGGCTTGAGTGTTCTTAAGAGTCTTTTATATTCCCATGCGTTCAAACAGATTATTTATTTTGGAGATACTGCAAGGGTGCCTTATGGTGTGAAAGATTGTGAAACAATCGTTCGCTATTCTTTAGAGGCTTTGCGTTTTTTGGAAGAATTTGGGATTGACTTGTGTGTTGTTGCTTGCAATACTGCAAGTGCGTTTGGACTTGAAACATTGAAGCAGGAGGCAAAAATAGATGTTATTGGTGTTATTGAGCCAGGCGTGTTAGCGTTAACGAATCGTATTCGGGATAAGAATGCACCTATTTTGGTGATTGGCACAAAAGCAACGATTAAAAGTAATCAATATGCGGAGTCATTACAGAATTTAGGTTATAAATGTGTGTATAGTATCGCAACAAGCTTATTTGTCCCTTTTGTTGAAGAGGGTGTTACACAACAAGATTTGCTTTTTTCTATTTTTGATTATTATTTTAAGCATTTATCTTTTATTCCCGCCGCTATTATTTTGGGTTGTACACATTTTCCAATGTTGGCAACTGCATTGAGTGAATATTTTTCCAATAAACCTCTTTTGATTCACTCAGGAGAGGCAATTATGGAATATATCACTTCTTGCTATACGCTTGAAAAGTATCCCGATACAGAAGTTTTATATTTTGCAAGTGAGAATGTGGAATCCCTAAAGCAGACAGCAAAAATATGGTTAAAGGGCTAAAATGCAAAGAGAATCTAAGAAGTTGCATTTAATTTCTTTAGGTTGCGTTAAAAATCTTGTTGATAGTGAGGTGATGTTAGGGCAACTTAAAGATTATGAGGTGATTGATGATATTCATTCAGCTGATGTTATTATTGTTAATACTTGTGGTTTTATTGAGGCTGCAAAGTCAGAGAGTTTAAGAGCAATTTTTGATGCAATGCGTGACCGAAAGGAGGGTGCAATTCTTGTTGTTAGTGGTTGTTTATCGGAACGCTACCGGCAGGAACTTCAAAAAGAGATGAGTGAGATTGATATTATCACAGGAGTGGGCGATTATGACCATATTTTAGAGATGATTGAACAAAGAAAGGGAGAGTTTACGCCACAGACATTTTTAAATGATGATTCCCATGAACGTGTAATCACTGCTTCTGTGGTTCATGCTTATGTAAAGATTAGCGAGGGCTGTAACCAGCAGTGCAGTTTTTGTGCGATACCACAATTTAAAGGTAAATTGCAGTCGCGTGGCATTCAATCCATTGTCAAAGAAGTACAGAATCTTATAGCAAAGGGTTATTGCGATTTTTCATTTGTTGCACAAGATTCAAGCTCATATTTGCTTGATAAGGGTATTAAGGATGGGCTGATCCAGTTAATTAAGGCTTTAGAGCAAGTAGCAGGTATTCGAAGTGTGCGTTTTTTATATCTCTATCCATCGACCACAAGCCTTGAGTTGATTGACTGCATTGCCCAATCACCCATTGTTCAAAATTATTTTGATATGCCCATTCAGCATATTTCAGATTCTGTATTGAGACGTATGCGACGAGGCGTGAACGCAAAAAAACATTTGGAGATTTTAACAAAAATGCGGGATATTCCGGATTCTTTTATTCGTACTTCTTTAATTGTGGGTTATCCTGAAGAGAGTGAATTAGAATTCAATGAATTGAAAGCATTTCTAAATAATTTTAGCTTTGACCGTGTCAACCTTTTTGGTTATTCTGATGAAGAGGGGACTTGGGCGTATCAGAATAAAGCTGAATCTAAGATTAGCCAAAAAATAATCCATCAACGTTTGAAGCAGCTTGATTCTATTGTGATTCAACAGCAAAAGCAATCCTTGCAAAAGATGAAGAACTCTATAATACCAGTGATTTTAGAGGGCGAAAGCGAGTATGATTTTTTATATAAAGCAAGGGATATGCGTTGGGCTCCTGAAGTTGATGGTGAAATTTTAATCAATGAGGTAGAATATGAAGGCGATTTGAATCTTGGCTACTATCTTGCACGTATCACAGAAGTCTCTGATGAGGGGTTTTTGATTGCAACACTTGTGCAAAAATATGATTGAATTATTGGGATACGATACCTTAAAAACAACAAAGAATCTTCTTGCATTCTCTGGCGGTGTTGATTCTTCAGCGTTATTTTTTTTATTATTAAAGCATAATATTTCCTTTGATATGGCATTTGTCAATTACCACACACGTCCTGAAAGTTGTTTGGAACAAGATTATGCACTTACACTTGCAGAGCAGTATCAAAAAAGGATTTTTATTCATTCTTCACCTTGCATTGTATATAATTTTGAGCATGAAGCAAGGCGGGTGCGATATAAATTTTTTGAACAAATTATTCAAAAAGAAGGCTATGAATCTTTGATTCTTGCACATCAATTAAATGATCGCTTAGAATGGTTGTTGATGTCGGTGTTGCGGGGTGGGGGATTGTCTAGCTTGATTGGGGCAAATTTTTTAGAAAAGAGGGGGTTAAAAACCTCTTATTTTTTGGTACGTCCTTTGTTGCATACGCCAAAATCAGTACTATATTCATTTTTGCAAGATAATAACCATCATTTTTTTGAAGATGAATCTAATAATGATAAAAAATATAAACGCAACCAGATTCGCCAGATTCTTCCACAAAGTCTTATTGATGCGCATGTGAAGCCTATTGTTCAAAGCTTTCAAATTTTACAGGAAGAATGCAGAGTTCTTTATCCTTTTACATTTCATATTCAAGAAGAATTAATTTTCTTTTTAATGGATGGTGATTTACAAAACCTACAGGCCATTACAAAGGCTTGCAAGATTCTAGGCTATGTTCCATCTCTAAAGCAAAGAGAAGAGATACTTAAACAATCTTTTGAGGGAGTGATAGGTGGAGAAATTGCCGTGGGTATTTTTCGTAACCATATTCTTGTGTCTCCTTTCAAAAAATACCATATCCAGCATTCTTTAAGAGAACATAGGAAGTTTAAAGAAAGAATGCGTACCTTAAAGATCCCTCTGCATATTCGTCCTTATTTGTCCCATTTTCCACATTTGCTCAATAGTTTAGATACTATCTCCTTAGACTAAAATATAGATTCTTTCTTGAAAAGGTTTTAGTTTTTTAAGGGTTTTTTCACGCAATAAAGAATCGGCAAATCCATCACCACATAGCCATAAATGCTGTGTTTCTTGTTGTCTGGTAATCTCTAAAAGAACCTCCGCAATATCATTTGCATAGCTAACAATAGCACCATACGCAAGCCCGTAGCAATCAAGCCCACCAATGGCGTATGCAAGATAATTTATTATAAATTTAGAATAATCAACCTGCCACAGATTATCTTTTTGTTTGAATTTGAGCGGATAGAGACTTTCGTGTGGGTGATGAAAAGCATGAGCTAAGTCAAAAAAATCCTCATTCTTTCCTATCCATAGAGCTAAAGTTTTATAAAAATCAAATAAGTTTTTACTCATTTCTTCTGCCAATGGAGGTAATGATGTATAAGCGTCTTTAAAGTTTAAAGAGTAATTCTGAAACAAAGAGGCTTGTTGTTTTGTTTTATTTTGTAATTTTTCAAGAAGCAAACGTGGATTTGTTTCAAATTCAAATTGACTGATTGCAACAAGTTGAGAATCTTGAGAGCAAAACAAGTAGCTTTCATAATTGTGGTCAAGTACAATCCCTAAAGTGTGTTCTTTGGTTAAGAATGGTGATTGATTCAAGGATTCTAGTGAATAATTGGGTATTTTTGTGCTACAAGTTTGATAGGGCGGTAGTTTGGGCTGAATAACAGGTGTTGGAAAATGGTAGATATTATTTCCCATTGGCTCTTCAAATTGTGCCATTGTATCCCAGAAATCAGGCTCTGAACAACCAAGACAGCCATGTCCGGCAGCGATGGGCCAACTGATTTTGTCATTAAATTTGATTTTTGGACAATTATTAAAAACATAGGGACCTCTGCAACCAACCTTATATAAGCATGCCCCTGCTATAGCTTTTTCATCACCAAATTCTTCAACAAATTCACCGGCTAAAAATGCACTTTTTCGTTCACATAAATCATGCAAACATTTACCATAAGCCCAGAGTGGACGCCCCAAATCATCACTTTCAGGAGTTTCACCAAATAGAAAAAAACTCATCAAGCTAACCGCAATATTACGGTCGCTTGGTGGGCAACCAGCAATTTGCACAATATCTTTGTGTGGTAATAATTCTTTAATGGGGTAGGCGTGGGTTGGATTGGGATAAGCGACTTGAATGCCTCCATAGCAAGCACAAGAACCCACAGCAAAGATGGCAAGAGCCTTTTCTCCTAATTCCTTAATTTCATCGGCCCCACTTTTACCCCCTGAACCGATGGTAACATAAAATTCACCACTCCCTAATGAAATACTTCCCTCGACCAGAAGGATATATTTTCCTTCCTTAACAATACGTTCCAGATTTTCCTTGCATTGATGTCCGCTACCTGCCATTAGCATATCGTGGTATTCAATCCGCATAACATCAAAAATCAAAGTTTCAAATGTGGGTAGGGAGCTGCGCAAAATGCTTTCGCTACAACCTGAACATTCTTCCATATGCAACCAAACAATTTTTATATCTTCAAGTGTTTCTAAAATTTCTGTTGTTGTTTCCAGTGATTCTTTAGGAATGGAAAGAAGTTTAAGGTTTTCTGCAATCCACTTTTGGGATTTCTCGTCACGCAAGGAAATAGATTTTTGTTGTTTGTTTCCTTGTAACTTCAGAGATTCTAATCGTTGTTGTAGTTTTTCTGTATTTTGCACGGTATATAGCTCCTTTTATGGGATAAAGATAGTGACATTCTTGCTACCGCTACCATCAACTGAAGGACTTTGATAGAAGAACTGTGTTCCTGTAATTTTACCACCGACATCCCAGAGTGTCAAAAAGCCATCAACAATTCCATCTCGATTAGTGTCAATCTCCCTTGTTGCAAGAATTTTTGAGGGTGCTCCACCATAGGTTGCAAAATCTCTACTTCCTCCACCATAACCACAAACGAGAGTAACAATTTTAAATTCATCATCGTTGTGTTCTTGGTAACTACGCGTTTGCCCATAGTCAAAGTTTTCGATGCCACCTCCATTTGAGAGAATTCTAACAACTTCTACGCGTGTAACTTGTGGAGCTTTTTTCCCCGCTGTTGGGCAACGAACGGAAATATCATTAAATTCGTATCCTTGAAAATTTGCTGCAAAGCCCACATTCCACATTATTAAGAATGTTATAAAAAAACGCATTTTTTGTCTCCTTGCCTTGAAAAAATTTGCAACTCACAAGCAAACAGAGTTCCAGCTATCCTTAATGCGACATTAACTATTTTTAAGCTAAAATGGTGGGCAAAAAATTAGGAGTAAAGTAATGTTTGATACCTTAAGTGAATCCTTTAAGGGTGCAATCAATAAAATTCGCTTTTCCGACGATGAAAAGTCGTTAAAGCGGGCGTTAGACGATTTGAAAAAGGCATTATTGAAGGCTGATGTGCATTTTAAGGTTGTCAAGGAGCTTTTAAGGCATGTCGAGTCTCAAACAAAACAAAAAGGTATCGGGCGGGAGAATTTTTTAGAAGCAATTAAAAGCGGTTTAAATGCAGTTTTAGATAGAGGTGGCCATCAGGGGTTTGTATTTTTTCATACGCCACCAACAATCGTTTTAATGGTTGGACTTCAAGGTAGTGGTAAAACAACAACAACAGCGAAGTTGGCACATTTTTTGAAAGGTAAGGGTAAAAAAATTCTGCTCGCGGCTTGTGACTTGCAACGATTGGCTGCTGTGGAACAATTACGGCAATTAAGTACGCAAGTTGAGGTAGATTTTTTCGCACTGGATAATGAGAGTAATCCCGTTGAGGTTGCTAAACAAGCTTTGAAACAAGCGGAATCTGGGCTCTATGATGTGCTTTTGTTGGATACTGCTGGGCGATTAGCGATTGATGAAGAATTGATGGCAGAATTGAAAGCAATTAAAAATGCAATTAATCCTTTTGAAACATTTTATGTTGCTGATAGTTTGAGTGGACAAGACGGTATTCGTGCTGCTAAAACTTTTCATCAAGAAATTGGTATTAGCGGTGTGATTTTAAGCAAATTTGATGGCGATAGCAAGGGGGGGATTGCACTTTCTGTGGCGTATGAATTGGAATTACCTTTGCGTTTTATTGGTAATGGTGAAAAAATTGCTGATATTGAGCCTTTTATTCCTGAACGTGTTGTCGGGCGTTTGATGGGAGCAGGGGACATTGCAACTTTGGCAGAAAGAAGTGTAAGCGTTATTTCTCCTAAGGAGGCAAAGGAAGTTGCCAAAAAAATTAAAAAGGGTAGCTTCACTTTTAATGATTTTCTTGCACAGCTTGAAAATGTGAAGAAACTGGGTTCTATGCAGTCTATTATATCGATGATTCCTGGAATGGGCAATATGGCAAGTGCACTGAAAGATGTCGATTTGGAAAATTCAGTGGAGATTAAACATATTCGTGCAATTGTGAATTCTATGACACCAAAAGAACGCGAAGATCCTTCATTGTTGAATGGAAGTCGTCGCAAAAGGATTGCAAATGGGGCTGGATTAAGTGTTGCTGATGTAAATCGATTAATTAAGCAATTTGATAATGCAGCAAAGATAGCAAAGAAGTTTTCCAATAAAAAAGGCGGAATGGCTGATATGATGAATCTTATGCAACAAGCTAAGATGGGGCAATTAGGGAGAAAATAGATAGAAATTTTAAAAGAATATACTATTTTCTAAATATCTAGTGAAATTTTAAGCGTTAATGGCTTAAAATGGCGTTTTTATTTTATAGAATATTCAAGGAGTTATTATGACTGTGGTGAGATTAACCCGAATGGGTCGCAAAAAAAAGCCTTTCTATCGGATTGTCGTAACAGATAGTCGCAAAAGACGAGATGGTGGCTGGATTGAATCTATTGGTTATTATAATCCATTAAAAGAAGAAGATAGAGTGAAGTTTGATATGGAGCGTTTGAAGTATTGGGTTGGTGTTGGTGCAAAGATGAGTGAAAGAGTTGCAATTTTAACAGGTCATAAAACAGCCCACCAATCAAAAGCGTAAGGATAGAAGCGTGATTGAACGATTTGTGGAACAATTTGTTCATAAGATAGCTATTAATCCCTCTGTTGTACGTGTTGAAAGTGAAAAGATTGAGAGTAATTTTATCCAGATTACAATTTTTGCGTCGAGCCAGGATACTGGTCGCTTGATTGGTAAAGATGGCAAGATGATAGGAGCAATCAAGACACTTGTCGCAGCTTGTAAAGCTAAGAATGGTTGTTCCTATAAAATTACGGTTAAAGCCGTTGATGATTTTTAATGAGTCAAAAAGTCATTGTTGGTAAAATAGGGCGGAGTGTTGGTTTAAAAGGTGCAATGAAGCTTTATTTGTTAGGCGATTTTCCAGATGTTATTTTGTCTGGACGGTCTTTTTTTTGCAATCGGCAGTCTGTCGTCATTCAGCAATATGATTCTAAGCAATCCCTTATTTTCTTTGAAAATATTACCACACCTGAAATGGCAAGAGTTTTTGTTGGGCATTTTTTAAGTTGTTCTGAAGAGCAAACACGTCAATGGTGTGCCTTGCAAGAGGGGCAGTTTTTTTGGTTTGAGATTATTGGGGCTAGTGTTATCGAAAGCAACGAGACTTTAGGAGAGGTAGTTGAGATTGAACGTATCGGTGATATCGATTATTTGGTGATTCAGACTCATCAGGATTTACAAAAAAAGGGTGAGCCGAGTCGTTTTATGCTTCCATACACCGAACGTTTTATTGTTCAGACAACAAGGGTGGTGGGTTGTCCGGAGTGTATAAAAATCATCACTCAAGGGGCTAAAGATATTTTGCAGGCGAGTTGATGCATTTTAGTTTTTTAACGCTTTTTCCCTCATTGCTTGAGGGTTATTTTAAGGATTCTATTCTCAAAAGAGCAATAGATGAGCGGTTAATTTCCCTTTCTATTATTAATTTTCGGCAATTTAGCTTAAATCGTCATCATAAGGTGGATTCTCCTCAAATTGGGGGTGGAGCGGGTATGGTTTTAGATTCTTTACCTTTGTACAATGCTTTGGGGCATATTCGTTCGCTTGACCAAAATGCACATATTGTTTTTGTTCTTCCTGTTGCTAAACCTTTCAGGAGTTGCGATGCTAAGCGACTTGCACAACAAAAAAAGCATATCGTTTTTGTGTGTGGACGTTATGAGGGAATTGATGAACGTGTAATTGAAGAATGTGCTGATGAGGTTTTTTGTTTAGGTGATTTTGTTTTGACAGGTGGAGAAATTGCTGCTTTGGCATTTTGTGATTCAATTTCAAGGTATGTTGACGGTGTATTGGGAAATGAAGAATCCTTAAAAGAAGAAAGTTTTGAATCATATTTGCTAGAGCCTCCATGTTTTTCTAGGCAAAAAATAGACCATTTTCTCTTGCCACCTTCAGAGTATTCAAAGGGAAATCATGCTAGAATAAAGGCTTTAAAAGTGAGATTTTCAGAGGCAAAAACGCGGTATTACCGCCCAGATCTTTATCAAAAATACTTACTATACCAAAAGGAATGTAAATGAAAAATAGGTACATTGCGGATTTTGAAAAGGCACAAATAGGCAGTAAAGAGATTCCACAATTCAAGGCAGGGGATACCTTGAGGCTAGGTATCCATATTAAAGAAGGTGATAAGAGTAGAGTTCAGTACTTTGAGGGTATTTGTATCGCAGTTCGTGGTGAGGGTGCAGGAAAAACTTTTGTTACTCGTAAAATAGCGGCAAATGGAGTGGGTGTGGAGAGAATATTTCCGCTATATAGTGATAGCTTGGAGAGTATTAAGCTTTTACGCGTTGGACGCGTTCGCCGTGCAAAACTCTATTATTTGCGTAATCGTAGTGGTAAAGCAGCACGTATCAAGGAAGTTAGAAAGAAAGTTGCTGTAGCGTAGTTGTTTGTGTGAGGGATTTTCACTAGGTTTGAGGTGAAATAACCTTCCCCCCCTTTTTTCTCCTTTGCCATTTTCCAAAATTTTTCTCTTCTTTTAGGATTTTTTAATTTTTTATATCTTTTCTTATTTTTAGAGGTTATAAAAAGGTAGAAAATGTTTTGAATGTAAAAATTTGACTAGGATTAGACTTAAATATTTTAAATTAAAAAGGAATAATATGCCATTTGTCAATATCAGAATCACAAAAGAAAATGGAGAGCCTACAAAGGAGCAAAAAGAGGAGATTATAGAGGGTGTTACCGATCTTTTAGCCAAAGTGCTAAAAAAGAACAAAGCTTCAACTATTGTCATTATCGATGAAATCGACACGGATAATTATGGGTTTGGTGGCAAGAGTATCACGGAAGTGAGAAAAGAGGTGAAGAAGTAGAATCGCGGGACTAAGTCAATCAAATTATAGAATTGGTGTCTTAAAAACATGGGGTTCTATCTTAATTTTCTAAAGCTAGGAAGCTGAATGATAGCTTGTGAGAAAGATAGGATTTCTTGTTATTTCTGCGTTATTTTTTAATATTTATTTTGGTGAGCAATCGTATGCAACTTGTCTTAAAGAAAGATTCTAAGCGGTTTTGCTCTTTTTATTGTTGTATAGAATCTTACTTTTTGCACCCTTGCAATATAAGCCACCATACAAAAACAACCAAAATGCCCATGCACAATTAATCTTAGTAATATCCTTGTGGATAGGGATAATCGCGTGTATTTGCTTGACTTTGGCAAAAGCTATTTTCTCGCTAATTTGGAGAAAAAAAACAATCCGCCCCGCCCACACACAACCCAAAAAAACAAACCGCCCCCGCACCTAAGCACAAAAGGGCATAGAACATTCATAAATGC
>NZ_NHYN01000050.1 GCF_003288845.1 Helicobacter monodelphidis
TCTTACTGCTTCTTCTAAATCTTTTGATTTAGATTCTAAGTCTTTAGCGAAGTTTGCTGAAGTATGAAGCATTTTTCTTATTTCTTCTCCAAGTGTGTTGGTAACAATTTCTACACGTCCATTTGCATCTTGAACTTCTGTAGTGAAATCAAGTTTTGCATAGGAATCAAATACACGATTGAGCTCTGGTAAATTCTTCCCAACAGCCGTTGCAAGTAATTCTAAAAGCTGATTGATAGAATCTCTCAATGCGTTAAGTTGTGGGTTACTCCCAACATTCATAATACGTCTTTCTGCTTTTCCACTACTTCTTGTATATTCAATCGTATCTAGCGACTCTTTCACAAGATTTGCATCTTGCTCCAAACCTTGCTTGGTGCGTTCAACATTCACATTAATAGCTTTAGCCATTACCCCTAACTCATCCTTGCTTTCTGCAAGAGGGGATGGGGCAGTTTTTGTTTCATGATTGAGATATTTAAAAAACGAAAGTAAACCATCGCTAATCAAGGCTAAAGGTTTTAGCATTTTTTTAAGAATAAAGAATAAAATGATAGCCCCTAACACCATCAAAACCAATGCAAGAAGCGAAGCAGAAACTAATGCCGCATTGATAGCACCCGTGTAATCACCCACGCTTGCAGATGAAACAATTGTCCAACCAAAAGGAAATTGCTTATAAAACGATATAGTCTCCCCTCTACCTTCAGAACGATAAAAGATTTTACCCTCTTTGCTAGTCTTTAGAGCCTCCATTAAAGCAATTTCTGCTACTGTTGGAGTAGGGTCAGCAACAATTGCCGGGTCATCGTGAGAAAAAATCCGCCCTGTGCTATCTGTCATAAAGATTCTCATACTAGGGAGCTCTGGACGCTTAAAATTTTGGAATCTTCGCTGAAAAGCATCAACAAAAATATCAAGCCCAACAACTCCTATAAATTGTCCATTCTTTGTAACCGGCATCGCAACAGTAGAAAGAAGTTTACCTTTATTCACACCTGCACTAGATTCGTATGTTGGTGTTACGATTAGCTTATTTGTATTCTTTGCTTCTTGATACCAAGTCTTATCCCTTAATTCTCCAAGATTATCCCATTCAGTGGACACAGGGGAATGATTGTTAGGTTTAAAATCCTCTATGAGGGTTCTGCCATCACTATCATAGACAACATAAATAGAAGGATACTCGATAAGATTTGATGCCTTACGCAAAATGTTTCTCTGTGTAACTACATCATTGTGGTCAACTTGCATTAGAGATTCTGCAATCATTTTCAAATGTTGTTGTGCCTCAATATCCATTGTAATGTTAATTGTATTATAAGCCGCATTCAATGCAAGTTGCTGAATACCCCCATAAACCTCAACCGTTTCTTTTGATGTTCTCTGATAATTAAATGCGCTAACAGTCGCAAGTAGTATAGCAAAAATAATCAATACGATAAGAATCAACTTTGTGCCAATCTTAAGGTTATTGTAGAAACTAACCATTTACACTCCTTATGTTGTAAAAACAAAAATAGGAAAAGCATTGTAAAATTTTTTACTTTAAATATATGTTAATATCCGTAGTTTTTTCGGTACTCCTCAAACTTAATTATCTATCTAAAGCAAAAATAGGGGGGTTCAGATAACTCTACAAAAAATAAGACAAGTCACTAAACAAGCAATGCCTTCCATAGAAAAAGAGAAATAACTAATAAAAATACATTAATGAGATTATAACTTAAATATTTCCGTCGACTACCATCTGCAAAATTTATTAAGGAATTTTCCATAATTTGCTGGTCATCATTACAATCACTTTGCAATAATTAATAGAAATTCATCAATTCATTTTACCCGCAAAAATAACCTTTTAATATTTTAAAATGATTTTGCAAAACCTTTGGATACATATGTATCAATATTATACAAAAATTTATTTTTTAGGTCTTGCTCACATCGGCACTTCGATAAGCAAAATCTTAGAATCTTTGCTTATATTAAAAGCAAGACTTTCCACCTCATAGATTCCCGCTCCATCGCGTCGCCCTAAGCTCAAATCACCTTTAGAATCACTCACTTTGCCTTCGATAACAAACATATAGACGCCATTTTGCTTACTATGAAGCGTATAATTGAGCTTTGTCTCATGCTCAAATTCACCAAGCAAAAACCAAGTATCTTGCCCCAAAGCCGTCTCCAAATCTGGTGCGATAATCTCGCAAAGCTCATTTGGACGAAGTTTGGAGCGAATATCAAAGCTATTATATCGCGGTGTCCCGCCATTAGTTTTTGGTAGAATCCAAATTTGCAAAAGCCCCACAGGCTCGCTCTCACTCGCATTATATTCGCTATGGACGATACCGCTACCCGCACTCATCACTTGAATATCGCCATAAGTGATAGTCTCTGCATTTTGCAGACTATCGCCGTGTCGGAGCTTTCCATATAGCGGAATAGTAACGATTTCCATATTGCGATGAGGGTGCATATCAAAGCCCATTTTTGGTGCGATAATATCATCATTCAGCACACGCAACGCCCCAAAGCCCATTCGCTCTGGATTGTGATAGTTTGCAAAACTAAAAGTATGGTAAGTTTCTAGCCAATCATATCGTGCAAATCCCCTAGAATCTGCCTTGTCAATTATTGTTTTCATTCTAAAACTCCTTAAGACACTCAATTATTTTTGTATTGCTACTTCTTAATTATAGCTTAAGAAAAATAGACAATCATAAATCAAACTAGAACTCTATTAACCCTTTCAATTTTTACCCCTCCCCCTAAAACTTCTTCTTATTCACATCTGCTAGTATTTGTGCTGCTACATTATCTACTGCTGTGCTTATATCTTTAGAATGATTCGCTATTTCTACATTCTG
>NZ_NHYN01000051.1 GCF_003288845.1 Helicobacter monodelphidis
CGAAGCGATGGCAATCGCATTTTAAAGGAGAGAATATGCAAAAATACCCAGAAGTGTATAGTTTAGAGGAAAGTTTAGCGATATTGGATAAATATAAAGACAGGCTAAATGAGGAGCAATATAACAGAATTAAGTCAAACATTTGTGGACACGCTATAGAGGATATGTATGCAAACGAAGGAGATGTTATCGATCTTGTGAGAATTGAAAGAGAGGAAGCCACAGCCGAAGAAATTGTTGTAGAATATAAAAAAGAATGGGGTCTCATAAAGTGATTGGCAAAATATTAAATCTGCTTGATATTGGAATACCACAGACAGACTTTGACAGACAGTTTTTAACTTCAAATTTAGTAGGTGCAGTAAATTTGATGGAATTGATCAGATGCACAATTTGCAGATTTAATGTCTGATTTAAATGCTTTACACCCCTTTTGTGAAGGCAATGGAGCAGGTTTAGGTCTATGAATTTGCTTTCGCATACTGTAATTAGCCACTTAAAATCAAAGTGAACATTTCACTCTGATTTATTCTACAAAATTTTAAATATTTGCTTTACAATAATAAATGAAGATAAACACAGTATTTAAAAGAAGTATTGGCATCCAAAAAAAGCTTATGTGATAGCAAATTAGTTAAAAGTGTGGGTTTTTACTTTTTTGATTTTCGAGATATGATTTTTTAGTCAAGGTATATAGGGTTTTCTAGGTGCAATCTACTTGCTTTTTATTTTCAATTAAAATTAACTAAAATCAATTAATTTAAATCCAAAAAATGAGTAATGACAAAGATAGAAAAGCGAATTAAGTAAATTGTTTTGACAATTTATAACTTATTTTTGGCTTCTTTAAGCTTTTTTGGTTTGTTTAATTAGACTTATGCTCCAGTGATTCAAATAAAAGTTTTTATTAAAATGTACAAAAATACCTAAAAATAAGGATTTTAAGTGACGGAAAATCTACCTATAGAAATCAACAATACAAAAGAAGGAATAAAGAATTATCGGCAGAGTTTTATAAGTATTATTTATAATAATTTATATCTAAATTTTTAAATCACATAAATATAAAATTTAAATAAAAATATTTAAAAATAAAATATCCACTTTGGTTTTACCTGTAAATAATAAATATATACGTTTTGTAATCCATTAAAGTTTTGCTTAGCACTAAAGCGTATATGAGGCATCAATCCCAGTACTATATTATAAAATTCTCTTCTTGTGATAGGAATATTTTCAAATTCATCCTTACAGATACACAAGTGAAATGTAAGGTATATTGTGTTATTTACTTTGCAAAGTTTGATTTGGCATTTATTTCCTTTTTAAAATTGTCTATTTTATTAAAATCAATATTAAGATTATTAAGGGTTTTATTGTTTTGTGTTCTTATTTTATGTGGTATATACATTTTATCGTCAAGTTTTATAAGAGTTTATTTGATTTGATGAATTAAACTTAAAGATATTTATTTGATGGAAAGAATTAAGAAAAATTAGCCATATGACTCCTGCTTTATTCAATTAAGCAATATTGTATCAGCATAATACCTTTTCTTTTTTCTTTATTTATAGGTTTCCTGATGGGGTATTGGTGTGATATTAGGGGCAGGATAGCGTTTGATAATAATGCATTTGTTTTTTGTGTAGTAAAGCTTTTTGTATTGTAGAAGGTATCATAGAAGCTTAAATGAGTGTAAAAATAAGATATAGAGATATAAATATGGGGGATACATACTATAAAGGAATAAGGAAAAAAGAGTGAATAAAAGTTTTCTGCCCTTATATAATATTTACTATAGGCAATATCTACAATACAATAATAGTGTGTAAAATACAGCAAAGCAGATAATAATACCAAATATGGTAAATCTAAAACTCCATAATATAAAATATTAATAATCTCATCATTGTCATATTCTAGTTTAATGTGAGATTTTGTGCTATTTTTAGAATCCAACTATTATTTATTAAATAATCTATAAAATTTTTTATTTTTTTATAAATTATTATTAAATTAATAATTATAAAGATTTAAAGAGTTAAGGGATACTTTTATCCATTAAGTATATATTTTATATTATTTTTATAATATTGTTTCATTTTATTCATATATGGAGTAAAATATTTTATAAAAATATTATTATTTATTTCTTCGTTAATATGGCTCTGTATATTCGTAATATTTTAAAATAGGAGTTTACAGAATTAAATCTTTCATATAAATATACAATATATATCCATATCAATTTGAGTAACGACCCCTTAACGGACATAATGGCTTTAGGGTGGTTCTAAATTATAAAAAATGCCACATTCATCAGTTGCTTTTCTTTCCATTACTTTCCACCTAATGCATCAATTCTTTAAGTCCTTTATAGCAAGTCCACAATACCAGTAGCAGGTACAACTTGCTACACCAATCTTCTGCTCTACAAGAATATTGTGAGTAGTAAAGCCTTATTCCCATTTTGCAGAAATAATACTTGCTTTAATCCCTGCATGTCCACCACCAATAATGACAATATCATAATTTATATAAAATACCTTTTATTTTATTCTAGCATAAAAATTCTAATAAATGCTTTAGGGCACCTATCTATTAACCACTTCTAATTAATACTTCTTATTAATAGCTATTCTTA
>NZ_NHYN01000052.1 GCF_003288845.1 Helicobacter monodelphidis
AGATGACATTAAACACTATAAAGAAAATGCTAATAAAACAGCACAAATTTTAAATGCAGAGCAAGAGGGAGAAAAGTTGCTTGAGATGGTGAATTTACTATTAAGGAGTGAAAAATGACAAGTATGGGACAGATGGATTTTTTTTCCTTTCCAACGCATTTTATAGATTCTTCGCATATTCGCATTGTCCATCATGGGATGGTGAGTCCTGACCGCCATATTCACACAATGATAGAAACAATGGATTATGTTGATGAACGTTTTAGTCTTGATTTAATGCTTGTGCCAACTTATCATCAAGATTATTATAAGGTGTTACAAAAAATGGCGGATTCAAGAAGTAATGTAAGAATCTTAAATCCTGTTGCATTTGAGGAGATTATTCCTTTTACAACCCAATATGATATAGGATTTTTTTTAGTTCCACCCACAACTTATAATTTACAAATGTGTCTTCCTAATAAATTCTTTGAATTTATCCAAGCAAGATTAGCCATAGCTATAGGACCAAGCAAAGAAATGGCAAGATATGTTCAACAATATGATTTAGGCATTATTGCAAAAGACTTCACTAAAGAAGCAATGGCAGAATCTTTAAACAAACTCACAAAAGATGATATTAAGCACTATAAAGAAAATGCTAACAAAACAGCACAAATTTTAAATGCAGAGCAAGAGGGAGAAAAGTTGCTTGAGATGGTGAATTTACTTCTTGAGAATTAAGCTTTTATGCAAATTGACGATTATGTTAGATATGTTTTGAATGATTTGAGGAGTATAGAAATGGAATATCAGATTTGTAATCGTTGTGTAATGGATACTAGCGATTCACAAATTCGCTTTGATGAACAAGGTATTTGTAATCATTGTCGCCGATTTGATGAAATTACTTTACCGTATTGGAAGCAATGCACAAAAGAAGTTTTAGATGGTTTGGTTTATAAGATTAAGCAAGAGAGTAGAAATAAAGAATTTGATGTTATTATTGGCTTAAGCGGTGGTGTAGATAGTAGCTATTTATTGCATTATATAAAAAAGGAATATGATTTACGCATTCTTGCCGTGCATGTTGATGCGGGTTGGAATTCAAGTATTGCGACCCAAAATATTCAAGCATTAGTTGATAAGTTAGATATTAAGCTTCATACTATTACGATTGATTTAGATGAAATGCGTGATTTGCAAGTGGCATTTTTGCGTTCAGGTGTTGTTAATTGCGATGTTCCACAAGACCATGCTTTTTTTGCTTCTTTGTATCAATATGCCACAAAACACCAGATTCGCTATGTTTTGAATGGTGCTAATTATGCTACTGAATCTGTATTTCCGTTCTCATGGGCACATTTTGCACTTGATTCAATACAACTCAAAGACATTCATCACAAATTTGGTAAAAGACCGCTTAAGCAATACCCTATCGTTAGTTTTTTTGATTACTATTTTTATTATCCATTTATTAAAAAGATGCATGTGCTTTCACCTCTGAATTATATTCCATACAACAAGCAAAAAGCGTTGCAAGAATTGGGTTTGGAATATGGTTGGCAAGGTTATGGGGATAAGCATTGTGAATCGGTATGGACAAAATTTTTTCAGACCTACTTTTTACCTACGAAATTTGGCTATGATAAGCGGAGACCACATTTTTCGAGCCTTATTTTATCTGGAGAAATGCAAAGAGAACAGGCGATTGAACAACTCAAAGAATCGCCTTACAAGGGTGATTTTGATAAAGATTTATCAGAAATTCTTAACCATCTTCAATTAAGCGAGCAAGATTGGCAGGAGATTATGCAAAGCCCAATAAAGAGCTATCGCGATTATGCAAATAATGAAAAAATCTATCAATTTAAAAAGAAGTTTTTGGATAAGATTATAAGCTAATATAATGAAAAGAATTCTTATTTTGCATTTTCATAATCACCAAACACAACCACGTTTACGCAGAGAATATGATTTATTGTGTGAAAAATATCGGTTGACGGGTTTGGGATATGTAGATTGCAAACGCGAATATGTTGAATTTATTACAATCCAAAAGCCTAAATGGACATTGAGTATGAAATGGATTCAACGTTTTTGGCTTTTTTGGCGATGTTTTGAGCGGGTGTATTGGAATTTGCCACAAATTAAGGAGGCAGATTCTAAGCTTGAAGGTAAGGAATTTGACATTATCCTTGCTCATAATGAAGAATCATTGCCTTTAGCCCTAAAGCACAAAAAGAATGCAAAAATCATTGCAAATATGCACGAATATGCACCTAGAGAATTTGAGCATTCCTTTTGGTGGAGATTCTATTTTTCGCCTTACAAACATTGGCTTTGTAAAACCTATCTTCCTCAAGCTGATATTGTCTATACAGTCTGTAATGGACTTGCAGAAGAATATAGTAAAAACTATGGCATTACATGCGGTGTGATTACTTCAGCCGCTAAGTATTATGCCCCCCCCCCCAAAGGTTTATCATCCCACGAAACAATCAAACTTATCTACCATGGAATGGCAGGAAGA
>NZ_NHYN01000053.1 GCF_003288845.1 Helicobacter monodelphidis
GTAATCTTGCGTTTCAAGATTTATACTCGTGAAATATTCTTTATCCTTGATTTGTTTTGCAAAGATCACCATATTATCAATATCTCTTAGTATAAAATCTGCATTTTCTAGTGTTTCTTTGATTTGTGGGATATATTGCACTCTGTCTTTTTCTACAAGTTTTAGCAAACTCCCTTTTGTTAGCTTTAACTCTTTATAGCCTAAACTTTCTAATACCTCCTTGCTTTGCTTTGGGATATATATTTGCTCAATGCTATCAAGCTCAAAAGTTTGCTTCCATAGATTTTGTGCATCTTGGGTTAGTTTTCTTGTTGTGCCTTTTTTGTCAACAAATTCTATATCCCCATCATCAAGTCTTTTTAAGATTACACTTTCATTTTCTCGCTTATTTACAATTTGATATTTATTTATGGTTTGTGATACAATGCTCTTGTCAGTTATTGAAGGTGCTTTATTGCACTTAGGTAAATTATTTGATTTACTAGCGTAATGGTCTGACCTTGTGGGTGCTGCATTTGCAGATGACGCCTCCACCAATAACTGATTCTTTTCAGCTTTCCTAAGCAATCTATCAAATTGTCGCTTATCTTGTTTGTTAGCGTGAAAAATAACATTTGTTCCATCATCATTCCTAATACCCACATCACCCATTTTTTTATCACCTAATCGTCTTGCTGCTTTGTATATCCCAGTATCTTTATTTGAGTGCGTAGCATCAACGATAATTTCAGGCTCTTTTACCACTTCTGCAATTACGCTAGAGACTTCTTGCATATTCTTAAACATTTCAGGGTGTCTCTCATAAAGCTTTTTTAAATCAGCAATAGCCTCTTTGTCTCCTAAAAGTTCAGCTAATTTGCCATATAATTCAAATATCTTCAAATCTCTTTCACTCATGATTGCTTTTCTCCTTTTTTAGATCTGGATTCATTTGTGTTTTCTTCTTGATGTGTAAAGAAGTTTTCTAGCTCTCCTTTTTGTTGTTTTGTTTGGAGTTCTAAGGCTCTTTGCAATATTGAATCTTCTGTGGATTGATATTGATTTGTAGTTTGTGGTATAATGTCACTATGGGTTGCTGAATGTGCATTTGCACTAGATGATTTTTCGTCAGCGTCCAGCTCGGCAGGTCTCGAGGTGTGGGATAAGGACGCCCCCACCAGCAATCCTAGTTTATTAGCTCTTCTTACAAGCCTATCAAATTGTCTGCTATCTTGTTTTAATGCGTGATATATAATATTTGTTCCATTGTCATTTCTTATGCCTATATCTCCCATTTTATGCGGTGTTTCTTGTAATGATTTTTTGGCAACTAATAAATCATTGTTTTGCTTCGCTTTATGATTGTTGGAGATTAAATTTGGAGAATCTAATACTTCTTTAATAAGTTTTGATACATCTTCTGTATTCTTAAAAAGTTCGGGGTGGTTTGAAACTAGCTTTGTTAAATCCGCGATAGCTTCTTTATCACCACTTAAAGCTTCCATTAAGGTTAAGCTTAATTCGAAAATTTCTAATTCTTTATTATTCATTGTCTCTCTGTCTTGAGAGTTATTTTGTTGTGTATTCTTTTTATTTGTAAATTCTGTGAATTTCTCTATAAAGTCTATTTGTTCTATTTGTTTGGAATCTTTAGTAAGATTTTGATTCGTTTGTGGGTTTTGTGGTATAATAGTGGTAGGTATTGAAGGTGCTTTATTGCACTTAGGTAAATCATTTGATTTATCAGCGCAACGGTCTGACCATGTGGGTGCTGCATTTGCAGAGGGCGTCTCCACCAATACCTGCACACTCTTCATAAAAGTATTCATTTTAGAAGTATTCTTTTTATTTGCATGAAAAATAACATTTGTTCCCCTATCATTTTGTATCGCAATTTCACCTATCTTTTTTTGATTAAGCTGTTTTATTGCCAATAATGCACCTTGTGTTTTTGCTTTGGTAATCAAATCAGGCTCTTTCACTACTTCCTTAATCACATTGGAAACATCTTGCATATCTCTAAACATTTCAGGGTGTCGCCCATATAAATAACTTAAATCAGCAATAGCTTCTTTGTCTCCAAGTAGTTTTGCTAATTGCTCACAGAGTCTAAATATTTCTAATTCTCTTTCACTCATGATTGCTTTTCTCCTTTTTTAGATTTGGATTCATTTGTGTTTTCTTCTTGATGTGTAAAGAAGTTTTCTAGCTCTCCTCTTTGTTGTTTTGTTTGGAGTTCTAAAGCTCTTTGCAATATTGAATCTTCTGT
>NZ_NHYN01000054.1 GCF_003288845.1 Helicobacter monodelphidis
AAATCAGCAATAGCCTCTTTGTCTCCTAAAAGTTCAGCTAATTTGCCATATAATTCAAATATTTTCAGATCTCTTTCACTCATGATTGCTTTTCTCCTTGAGAATGAAGTTTTTCTAAATGCTCATCTAGCCATTTTCCACCATAAGTCTTAACCTCTTGAATGAAAAGATTTTTGGGTAAAAATTGTGTAAGAGGAATTTTTTTACTCATATCTCTACCCTCATAGGTTGTTTTCTTTCCTTTTTTAAATAGTGAAGTTTCTGATTGTGCAATTGCTCTATACATTCTCCCACTTGCAAAAACCATCATTTCCCCATTGCTCATTCTGATAACTTCTTCGTGCTTAAACGCATCTTCTTCTACTTCTTTGTAGTTGTCCTCAACTGCCCCTGCCCCCTTTGCAAAACTTCTTCTTTTAGAATAATCTTTGACAAGCTTTTTGATTTTTGGCACAAATTCAACATAGAATTTTGTTGTTTCTGGATGCATATTTTTCATTAGAATATGCACTCCTGTTACATCAATCATTTCTTTCCTCTCCAAAGATTCAGAACCTACTGTTTTGCCAACTGCATCAATTTGTGCTGGAGATTGAAAAAATGGACACATGGAGATTCCTAAGCTTCTGCTTTTAGATTCTAATCGCCCATAGCCTTCAGCAATATAGCTCCCCAATTCATCACAAAAGCAGACAAAAGGAATTTGAGGCTCTACAGCTTTAGCTGCTTTGTCTTGTGCAACATTTTTAATGAGTCCTAAGAGTAATGTTCCAATTTGCTTAGGTGTTGTATCACTTGCCATCGTAGGTAGAGTAATGAAAATGAATTTGTTTTTTTGAGTGGCTTCCCATAATGAAATTGTAGGTTTTGGGGCATTAAAGATTCTTCCGTAATCTGACTTTAAATTTGTAATGACTCCTCTCCATCCCTCTACACAAACACTAGCGTTATAAACACCTTGAATATCAAAGTTTTTAGAGGCTCTTTTAACTTCTTTCTCAAATTCTTCCCCTACCCCTTTTAAAAATCTCTGATAATCAATACCGATTGTTGTTGAAATAAATTGACAAAAATCTTCCAAGTGAATAAAATCTTTAGCCTTATCCTTATACTTTAAAGCTTCTAAAGTAAGAGTTTCAAGTGGTAAAATTTCAGCAACCATTGAAAAGTCAATTTGTATATTCTCATAATCTCTTTTCCAAACAAGCAATTTCAAAATGTTTTTCATATATTCTTTTTGCCGATCTTTCCATTCATTTTCCTCCCCTACCAAAAGCATAATGAGCATTTCATAAAGACTCATCGCATTACCATTACATAAAGGATTAATCGTGTGTGTGTTATCCATATCCAAAAAATTAATATGATAGAAATCATCTTCTCTGCCAATGCTGACAAAAAGACCATAAATATCTTTTGCAAATTCAGCTGTTCCCTTGCCATCGATAATCATTCCACCACCACCTAGAATGGCTAATTGCTCAACCATTCCTTTCATTAAGACAGACTTTCCAGCACCAATAGTTGCCATAATCAATAAATGCCTTTTCATCACTTCAGCATTAACTAAAATAGGACGCACTTTATTCCCTATAGCTCTTGAACTCTTTATGGCATCTCCGTGAAATTTTTTGACTTCATAGCCTAAGCAGATCATATATTTCTTGCTTGGATCATTATCAATGAGAGATTCATTTTTTTCATGAGATTCAACACTTGAGGAATATAAACCATAAAGAATCCCTATCGTAATAAGAGCCATATTAATCACAAAGAAAAATAGGGCTTGTGATTCTTTAAAGGCAAGAATCACACTGCAAGATATGCCCACAAGCATAAGGATTTTTAATAAGGTATTAAGAATCTCATTTTTTTGTAATATAGTTCTTAAACTATCTGTTTTAAGTCTATACGCCTTTTGTTCTACTTCCTCTATCACTTCATCTTGACTCATTGCTTTTCTCCTTTTTTAGATTTGGATTCATTTGTGTTTTCTTCTTGATGTGTAAAGAAGTTTTCTAGCTCTCCTCTTTGCTGTTTTGTTTGGAGTTCTAAAGCTCTTTGCAATATTGAATCTTCTGTGAAGTTATCCT
>NZ_NHYN01000055.1 GCF_003288845.1 Helicobacter monodelphidis
GGCGCGCAAAAGCAAAGCGAATTGCGCAATGCCCTATGTAAGGCGACTTTAGTCGCTTCATTGGCAGTTTTTGAGTTTGATTTTAGTTTTGTGCGTATGTGTGCGGCGCGCTTGCGCGCGCTTGTTTAATATTTTCTCTTGTTTACTCTTGTTTACGCAAAAAAGTAACATTCTCAAAGTGAAGTAAATCGTTGGTGGGATATTTAGGCTTATAAGTGCTTTATTTGCAATGTTTTAAGAGTGATTAATTATTTTCAATATATGGGTGTTATTGATTAGAAAAATGTAGAAAAATGGGCTAAAGGTAACTTTTTTTACGCTAAAAACCTACTAAAAAATCGTGAATGTGAATTTTTCTTCCATATCTTGTTTACGTAAAAAAATGACATTTTCAAAGTGCAGTAAATAGACGGTTATTGATTAGAAAAATGGGCTAAAGGTAACTTTTTTTACGCTAAAGGTAACTTTTTTAATGCCAAATCAGATTTTTTTGTGTGAATTTTGAAATAAGTTACCTGCCTGTATGTTTTCTTTCGCTTTTTTTAGCTTTTCTATTGCCTTCTTATCAAGATAGAAAAGCTCCTCTGCTTTGTCTTTGTATGCTTCTAAGGATTTAATGTTCTTAAAGTTTCTTACTCTAAAGTTGATTGTTTCACCGCTTTCGATGTGTTTGCAAATAACAAACACACGTTTCAGCTCCTCATCATAAAATTTACTTTCGCAAGTTAGCTTACCGTAGTCTTTGATGTAGATAGTCTTGCCCATAAATGCTTCTAAGGCATCATATAAGGCTAAATTAAAGCTTTCTTTCTTCTTATCATCTCTTGCTATGCGTTTCTCATTGTTTTTATAGTCAAAGATAAATTCTAAATCAGTTATCTTGCGTCCTGTCTTAAAAGTCTTAATTTCAAACAAAACTAGATTAGATTTAGCGTTAATGTCTTTTTTTGCTTGTGTAAGCACTTTTTGATTAAAATGCTTGTATTCTTGTAGTGTTTTAGGCACTTCAAGGATATTTTGTAAAACTGCAAGGTTTATCTTAAGGCTTTGGCGGTTTTGTTTGAGTTCGCAAATAAGCATATTGTAGATTCTAATGCTATATGCGGATTTCATTTGTTGAATATCGCTAAATTTGAGTTGTGTAAAGTCTCGCTTTAAATCAAGGAGATATTCCACAAGGCTATCATTAAGTTGATAGGTTATATAACCCTGTCCCTCTTGATAGCGAATTTTTTTGAATAGTGGCATAGCTTCAAACACACTAACTTCTTTCATTGTTTTTTCATCAAGTATTTTAAAATCCTCCACATAAGCCTTTTTTGACATTGAATAACACATATTACGCACATATTGGTAACCATCGCTATTGTCTTTCCATTGCCATATTTGCATAATCTCACTTAGTGGAATCTCACATATTTGAAAAAGTTGGTCTTTTTGACTATGGAGCTGGGCGACAATCCACATAAAAAACTTCATTTCATTAGCGTTCATATCGTATTTAGCGTATATGAAGCGATTATCTTGGGTTACTACCGCCTTTTGTGTGCGTTTTTTGATTGGTTTTGTAGGTTTTTTCATTGTGTAAGCCTTGTTTTTTCAACACCTAAAGGGCGGGGGACACAAGCCCCCTTACGACTTACCGCTTAATATTAATCTTCACTTTAAACCCAAAAAGCCTGAAGTTTAGATATAATACAAACGAGCGTTTGCTATGTTTATTCATAGTAACGCCTTTATGTGTTTTTGCCCCTACTCCCTTGCAGTTTTGGGGCAATGTGATTATAGCAAAAATAATATAATAGAAACTTAATTTTTTAAAAAATAGTTACCTTTCTAACAATCCCAAAAAGCCCTATTTTACGCTTGTGTGCTGATTTTTTGATTCTCAAAAAATCCAGCAAAAACCAAAAACGCTCATAAATACACTTTAAAGCAACGC
>NZ_NHYN01000056.1 GCF_003288845.1 Helicobacter monodelphidis
CTTATTCAAACAAAAAAGAGTAGAGATAATCTTTAAAGAATCAAAAGTAAGAAATAATAATAGATAGAGATACACACATTTGAATACCAGAATCCCCCACAATTCTAGTATAAATCACTTTGTTAAGGAGAAACTAAGTGGGGGAATACTAAGATAGCAACTTATGTATTTAGTTGAATAGATTAAAGAGTGTCAGAAGCTCTTTAATCAGCCTTACAATTTCTGTTAGTAATTGTAAAACACTTTTCATCTTTAACCTCCTTTCTATACTAGAATTGCATAAAAAGAAAGCCACTCCTTAACATTGATGATTATACCTCTAATATTCTAAGAGTTATATTGTGAAGATAAATATTTAAAAGATTTTGCAAGATAAATCATAACAGAGCAATAAAAGATTTTCTAAAAAATACATCAGAATAAATATTCTCCCTTGCAAAGGAGGACAATAGCAAGGGAGGGAGGACAAAAGAGGGTGTGTTTGGACACTCAAGTTGAAAATATAATAACCCTAGACTGAGTCTAGGGATTCAAGGCTTAACCTTGATTCACTTTATCTGTAAAGATTAAAGTTTAAAAGGCAACATTATGAAACATTACCAATAATATCATTGATGTGTGCAGCACTCACACCTTCTAATTCAATAATCACATCTTTGCTGGTTACAGTAGTGTTATTAGCATCTCCTTGTATGAAGAGATAAGTGCTTCCTTGAAATACAAAGGCGACTTGTGTACCTGCTGCAGCTGTTGTAGCTTCATCTGCTGCTTTGAGCATATCTCCTAATGTAATAGCATTTAAGGCAGCTTGTTGATCTGCACCGGTTAAATCTGTTCTTAGAGTAAAGACACCTGTTTCAGCTTTATTTGTAGCATAATCACCTGAGGCTGTTACACCTAAGAATCTAATGTGAGCTGCAAGGGATGTTACTGCAGCAGCACTACCTGCAACCGCTATAGTAGCACCCTCTACAGTAGCATCTATATTATCATACTTAAGTTGGAAGTTCTTCACAACATCGATGTAGTCACCTCCAGCTTGAATCTCATAGTGGTTATTGTTCTGATCGAGTCCAGTTATATAAGAAGTTGCATTCTTAGCAGGAGAATTGTCAGTACCTGGCGTAGATGTACCTTGAGCGACGGTTGCTCCTGTTGCTTCAAGCTTAATTTCTGGTACAGTTACATTAGATCCAACAGTATTTGCTTCCAATTTAAATTTACCATCACCATCAGTACCACCATTAGTAAATGTAACTCCAGCATTAGTCATAGCACTTTGAAAGGCAGTTATATCAGCACTAGTAATTGCAAACTTACCACCTTGAGATATGTCAGCGACTGTTTTTCCTTCAAAAATATATTCAATAGCTTTGTTAAAATCAGCAGTAGCAGCACCATTAGCACCTGTAAGTGTTACACTTGCAGTACCAAATGTAATTTTAATTGAGTTACCTGATGCAGCAGTTGTAGCCGCTGAGGCAGTAAATTCAAAGCTTGCTTTTGTAGCATTAGTAACCGCTGCATTATACCCATTCAAGTGGATTCTATCCATATTGATACCTTTTGCTAATTCAATGGTATCTTTACCTTGAGAACCAGTGATTTGAACAGTGCCTTGTCCTACTTTTAAGCCACCAAGTTTGATGTTTGTTCCAAGAGCTGCATCACGAAGATTAATGTTGACTTCATCACTCTTGTCTCTATTTTGATCATAATTGCTTGCTGAAGAGTATTTTAAGTCTCCATTGATTGTGAGTGTTTTAAGGTTTGCACCTTCTGAAGTAATATTAAATCTATCTGCTGCAACATTACCATTTAAAGTTAGGGTTGCTGATGTTGAGTTATTGTCAATTTTAATAGCTTGATAGCCCCATG
>NZ_NHYN01000057.1 GCF_003288845.1 Helicobacter monodelphidis
TATGCTATAATTTTTTTACTTAATATTTTTTTAAATATTACTCAATCTTTCAAAATTATTTTATTTTATTTGTTTTTATGCTTCAATATGTTACAATTTGTATTAGAACATTTTAAAAGGCTTCTTTTCAAAATGCACTTTTGAAGAGGGAATATTAAGCTTGTATTCCCCTGGTCCTGCTTTAGGGACGACGACTAATGCAAAACCTCCCTTTTTATGACGATCCCATATGCTAAAGAATTGAGATTTAGAACTTATATAGCTTCCATGACTTGGGTCAAGCACTTCAAGATAATTCCCTTTTTGGTTGATGATGACGACAAAATGCGGAAATCTTGGATCATCTTCAATCTTAACAAGTAATGGAACTTGAATGAGTAACTCTAGGTTGTCTTGATGAATTTTATAGGATTGTCCCTCGTAACCTAAAGTTTGGATTGCACTTTTTAAATCAGCAAAACTTACCATATCCGTATAAAGCTCTTTTTGGCTCATCACTTTTAGCAAATCAAGTTCAGTATATTGTTTTTTATCAATTAAATTTAGGAGTGTTGCAAGAGAGGAAGCACCACAAGATTGTTCGTAATTTTGACGAACCACTTTTTGATTCTTTAGCTCCTGATACGATTTTACGATAAATTCTGCATTTAAGGATAAAGGTAACAATAATAAGCATAAAACTTTTAAAACTTTTTCCATAAGCTAACCCCAAAAATTGCGTCAGGGGCAGCTGAGCTCCCCCCAAAATTTGCATTAATCGCAAAAGCGGTATCTGCATTTAGACTATAAGTTGAGCCTGTGCTTAAGGTGGGAATAGAACGAATTTCAGAATTTTTTCTGCCATTGATTTTTTGTTCACTCTGGAATCGTTGCTCAATGCCCATATCAAGAGTAATCTTAGGGCTTAAAACTAAAGAAAGGTCGCCACCTATGTAAACACTATGCCCATAGTCAATTTTTAGGGTATTGAATTTTCTAGGCTGATTGTAACCAAATCCTGCGTAAAGGCTATATACAACAGGATCGCTATAGCCCCTTAAACTCCCCTGCACATTTTGAGATTTAAAATAAAAATTCTTAGATCCTCCAAATGAGTGTTCTCGTTGGATTACTGCGGTTTGAATTGTGATTTGTGGTATAAGATCAGCAATGCTTTCTCCAGTATAGCTAAGACCAATCCAAGAAGAATCAAAGCCAAATTGATTTTGTGTCGCAAATTCGCTTGTATCAAATGTTGTGTACTCCTGCCTTGCATAACTTCCACCTGCAGATACAATAATGTCTAACTTAGGAAATAAAGTATAAACAAAAGTTTGTTGCAAAAATGCTTGCTTAGTATCATTCCAAATAGCAGTATTACCATTGACGCCAATGTTGGGATAGAGATAGTAGGAATGCTCATTACCTGTGCTTAATAAAGAAAAGCTTGTGATACTTCTTAAGCCAATTTGCTTTTTAAAGAGTGTATCAATATTTAGCTCATCAGAACTAAAAGCAAAAAGCGTAAATAGTAAAAAAGTGAAAAGAATTTTTTTCAATTGTGAATCCCTTTAAGGAGTGAATGTTCTAACACAGATTGTAACATACTGAAGCATAAAAACAAATAAAATAAAATAATTTTGAAAGATTGAGTAATATTTAAAAAAATATTAAGTAAAAAAATTATAGCATA
>NZ_NHYN01000058.1 GCF_003288845.1 Helicobacter monodelphidis
GTAATCTTGCGTTTCAAGATTTATACTCGTGAAATATTCTTTATCCTTGATTTGTTTTGCAAAGATCACCATATTATCAATATCTCTTAGTATAAAATCAGCTTCTTTGTCTCCAAGTAGTTTTGCTAATTGCTCACAGAGTCTAAATATTTCTAATTCTCTTTCACTCATGATTGCTTTTCTCCTTTTTTAGATTTGGATTCATTTGTGTTTTCTTCTTGATGTGTAAAAAAGTTTTCTAGCTCTCCTTTTTGTTGTTTTGTTTGGAGTTCTAAGGCTCTTTGTAGGATTGGATCTTCTGTGGATTGACATTGATTTGTAGTTTGTGGTATAATGGGTTCAGCAGGTGAACTGTTCTCTTGAACCAGCCCGTCAAGACTTTGGGCTTGAGTGTAGGAAGTGGGCGTCCCTACCACCTGCACTTTACCTTTTTCTATTTTGTCTTGTAATCTTTCAAATTCTTCTATCTTTTTCTTATTTGCGTGAAAAATAACATTTATTCCACTATCATTCCTCAATCCAACATCACCCATTTTTTTATTATCTAGTTGTTTTGCTGCAATAAAGTCTTTATCGCTTCTTGCATTAGGATTTTTAATGATGATTTCAGGCTCATTAATGACTTTTTGAATCACTTCTTCTAAGTCTTGTTTATCTCTAAACATTTCAGGATGTCGCTCCAATAGAATTGTTAAATCAGCAATAGCCTCTTTGTCTCCTAAAAGTTCAGCTAATTTGCCATATAATTCAAATATTTTCAGATCTCTTTCACTCATGATTGCTTTTCTCCTTTTTTAGATTTGGATTCATTTGTGTTTTCTTCTTGATGTGTAAAGAAGTTTTCTAGCTCTCCTTTTTGCTGTTTTGTTTGGAGTTCTAAAGCTCTTTGTAGGATTGAATCTTCTGTGGATTGTGGTGTTTGTGTGTAATAAGAATCGACTTGGGGGTTCTTAAAAACCATTCTTGTATTTAAGTTTCTATCAGAATAAAATGTTATAATTTGGTTGTTAGATGGGGAGAGTGGCAGTTGTGGCCCTCCCATCTGCCGAATAGGTATCTTATCTACAATAGCCCTAAACCTTACCCCATCGTCATTTTCCCATTCATAGATTTTTGCATTTCTATCGTCTATATATGGTTCTTTAAACTTTTTTGTATATTCTCTTAAAGAGTTGCCTAGATTTACAAGCTCTTCTATGCTAATAGCACCTTGTGCTTTATCATCAAGATGCAACTTTATGTGTTCTGCTCCAAGCCCTCTATCTCTATCAGGATTGTGATACCCTTTCACATAATCACCACTTCATTAATAATAGCTTCCTCTACAAGCTCTATATCTGTTTTTATAGGTGTAGCTTTCTTTTCATTGAAAGTTACATTGTAAATACCTCTTTGTTCATTTTTCATCTTGTGCCTCCTTGTTGTTGGATTGTCTATATCTTTTGATAAAATGACCTTGATTGCCTTCTTGATGTGTAAAGAAGTTTTCTAGCTCTCCTCTTTGCTGTTTTGTTTGGAGTTCTAAAGCTCTTTGCAATATTGAATCTTCTGTGAAGTTATCCT
>NZ_NHYN01000059.1 GCF_003288845.1 Helicobacter monodelphidis
ACTAAAGAATCTACAAATTGGCTAGAAAATGATTCTATACAAAAGATTAAAACTCCACTCAAAGAGGGTTTAGGTATTTTAAGTCTTATCTCTCCTCAAAAGGCAGAAAACAAAGAACCACAAGAAACAGAAGCAGAAAAAATAGCAAGGATTACAAAACACATTAATGAGAAGTTTAATCCTAATAAAATTAAACGCAACAATATCACAGAAGAACAAGTTGCAGAAGCACTGAGAAGAAATGAAATTGTTTTTGATGAGAATGGGGAGGTAATTGATGGCTTTATACGAAATCCTAAACGAGATTGGTTTTTATATAGACATCTAGGCAATCCTTTTGCAGTCGAACTCAATAAAGCAGGGCTAACTGAAGAAGCAAGGGCGGCGAGTAAGCATTATGAGACATTAAGTCACGATGAAACATTTCCCATATTTGCATCATATATTTTCCAGCGCCTCTCCCAATCAAAGGCAATGACAGGCAGTTATGAACATGTCTTTTCCAATGCAATTCCTACCTTTAATTCTACAACCAAAAAGGGAATAATGGACGAATTCTTTAAGATGATTGACAAAAGTATTCAAATGAGGATAGACAACAAACAAGGACATTCCGCAGAAGCTGTAAAAGAAAAGGTGGAGACATTAACAGGTTTAAAAGATGCAGTTAAAGAAGTATACTCTAAGAATGCCTAGAATAGTAGGGGGAGGAAGCCCTCCCCTTCTAAGCTTAAACAATCATAATAGAATCTTGATAAAGACGTGCTGATATGCCCATTGCTTCAATCACAAATTGTCCAGCCTCTTGTGTTCCGCTTAAATCAAAATGGTCAATATATATGTCATTATCCTTGATATCTGTTTGATAGTTAGGCATTACATGGCTATTATATTTACCGTAGCGACTAGCCGTATAGCCATAGGTTGCCGTTGCAACATAAATATTTCCATCATGGTCAATATTAGTGCTTAATTGCCCTCTCTTGATTTCTTCCCATCGACCCTGCGTTGTTGTTGAAGCAACTCCTAAAATTTTCACTGCTGTTACAGGTTGTGCTGCTGCTCTTGAATGTTGTACTTCCATACCTTCAATAATATAATCGAGCATTTCTTGAGTTATCATACTTTCTAGCGTAGCATCAAAACCAATTTTAACGCCTTGATACACAATACTATTTGATTCATTTTGAATCTTTTCTGTATTAATTTGAGTGTTTTGCATAGCAACTCCAAATAAATTTTTTTACATTTAAAATGTAATGATTCATTTTAAAATATATTTCTTATTTATTTTATAAAAATATTAAAAATTTATATTTTTAGTTAGGAGGATGTTACGGATTGTAAAGGTGCAAGGATTAAAATATTATTCAAGTTTAATGCCATCATTTTCCTTTTTTCTAATAGGACTTTATTATATGTCTTTATGCTGAATTCTTGCTTT
>NZ_NHYN01000005.1 GCF_003288845.1 Helicobacter monodelphidis
TAATGAGGAAGCTTGAGTATTTGAACCCTGTAAAAGTCGTTGAATAGTGCTTTCTAATTCTTTAGATTTACTTTCTAATTCTTGTGCAAAACCTGCGGATACTCTTAGCATTTCTGCAATAGAGTCTCCAAGTTTATTCACGCCATTTTCTAAGCCTTGTGCATCTTGAATTCTTAATGTAAAGTCATTATTTTCATAGGAATGGAAAACTTGGGCTGCTCTTGAGAGATCATTGCCGACCATTTGAAAAAGAGCTTCAGACATCTCATTAAGTGCAAGTCTAATTTTTTGTATCTGTGGATTATAGCTTTCTTGAACGATTGTTTTACCAAAACGTCCTTCTTTTGCTTCTTGAACGATGTGCACAACTTCCCCAACTAACAAGGAGTCAGCCTCTAAACCTTTATTCGTAATTTGAATATTTTTATTAATCATTTCACCCATATTAGAGAATTCATCTTTAGAGGTAATAGGAATTAGGTTGACCGATTCTGTGCGATGATTAATGTATTCAAAAAAGTTTTTTAATCCATCTTGTATAGCCTTAACTGGCTTCAAATAAAATGTCATAATCACATAAAGCACTAAAATAGAAATTATTCCCATAATGACCATTAATGCAAGATTGATATAGAAAATCTCTGTCGCTGGTTGGCTAATTTCTGCAGGTGATGTGGTGGCACAAATTGTGTATCTTGCCCCACTTTCAATAAAGTCACATACTGAAATACGATCCATCTTATCTTCAATTCTTAAATAATGGAGAGGCACCAATGTTCCATTTGCTCTAAGAAGAGAATCGATATTGGGAATATTTGGGTCTTTTTTTAGTAGTAATGTTTGATCTGAAGATGCAAAAATTGTTAAACTATTATCATAAATGAAGACTCTGTTTGAAAAATTCTCAACTTGTCGCTGAATGTTAGTAACTGGTAAATCAATCCCTAAAATTCCTATTAATTTTCCATCTTTTATCAAAGGAATGGCATAAGTAAAACAGGGTAATTTTGTTTCAGAATCAACATAAATATCGCTTACAAATAAACCATTGTTGCTTACTGCACCTTGATACCATGGTCTTGAGCTAGCCATATAAGAGCTATCACCTCCATAAACACGATATAAGCTATCTTCCGGTGTACTTGTATCCGAGACAACCATTTTTCCACTAGGAAGTCCAATGAAAGCTGCCAAAAACTGTCCCCCTTCCTTGAATGGACGCAAATGAGGACCAACACTCGCAATGAATGCTTCTTCAGAGTTTAATTCTGAAGTAGGTTTTTGCAAAATTAATTTTTGTAAATCAGAAATAGCTAATAAATTGTCTCTTTCAAAATCACCAATATTTGACTTTAACAACCGAACATCATTAATTGTAGACTTTAAAACTTCATCAATCAATGCTTCTTTGCTAAACACGTATGAGGTGATCCCCAAAACAATCATTAAAACTAGGGTAGTAAAGCCAGCAATGAGTGCTAGCTTAATTCTGATACTGTTCATTTTTGGACTCCTTGTTTTTTAAGCTTTTATTAATGCCCGATTAAATTATAAATTCATCTAGCAGTTTAGCTGAATCATTAAAAGTAATTTCTCTCAACAAAGCTTATTAATAAAATTCGCATTGTAGCATAAATTTTTAGTAGTGCACACACGGTTTTATGAAAAATGGGCATTTTCAATCTATTGGAGCTTATGTTTAAGCTAAAATTCAGATTTTAAGAATTTCCAAAAAGAACGTTTATCATGTTTAAGAGAACGTGTCATCATCAAGCTTTGTTCATAAAAAACAAATAATGAGAGAGTAATACCGATGGCGATAGCAAGAGTGATAAAGGTTGTTGTAAGAAGATTCTTCATCATTTCAACCAAATATACAACAGCCTTGTTTGCGTCTTTATTTTGAAAAAATGCTTCAAAAGAAAGGATGGTTTGATATGCATACATTCCTGGAATCATTGGAATAACGGCAGGTAAAGAGATAATTTCTGCAGGAACCCTAAGCATTCTTGCAAAAAATAAAGCACTAAATCCAACAAATAAAGAGGCAATAAAAGTTGCAACAACGATATTAAAAGATAAAAAATAGAGTAGATAATAACGCAAACCAAAAACAATTGCTGCTAAGAATGCTGTTGTAATAACCGTTTTTATAGGTGGTTTAGCGATACAGGCAAATCCTAATGTTCCTAGAGCAGCAAAAATAGCCTCTTGAAAGGATTGGAAGAATTCAGCCCACATTCAAAATCCTTATTAAATATAAGTTTAAATACATTCCTGCAGCAATACAGGCAATAATAATCCCTGCATCAATCCCACGCGAAATACCTGTGAGAATGTGCGAATCTAAAATATCTAAAGTGGCATTGATAAAGTGAATTCCCGGTATTAAAAAGAGTACGGAGGCAGCAATGGCGATATCTAATGTTTCTGTACTTAAAATTTGTTGAAATAAGGATGCAAAAAATGAGACCATAAATGCAGAAATAATTGCTAATAAACGCATATCTAATTTGATGCGTATGAAATACTCACGAAAAATAAGTGTTAGTGTGGTTGAAAATAATACAATCATAAAGGATTCTATATCTCCACCAAAAATTTTACATAAAGAAGCGTTAGATAAGGGAACAAAACATAATTCTTGCAAAATATTTCTTTTTTTGAGTTGGATGATTTGATTAAATTCTTGTAATAATTCAGTAAAAGGAGTTTTTTCATCATGTACTTTCCAGCTTAAGGCAGATAGTTTTACAATTGCCCCAAAATTCAAAGGCATAGGTGGACTTGAAAGCACATAAGTTGAAGCTAAATTCAAGTTTGGCGTACTGAGAGTTAATGTAATATTGCGAAAAAAGATGGAAATATGAACATTGTATCCATAAGCATTACCAATTCGCACAACACAACGTATAATTCTCGCAGAGTATGCTCCAAAGCCAAATAAGTAAATCGCATATTTTAGTAAAAAATGTGCAAGTTGTTCAATTTCTTCTACCTGTTTTGTTTTTGTGCATTCTTGTGTGGGTTTAGAGGGAATAGCTTTTGGATTAATACTTATTTCTTGTGCTTTATTGTTCATTTTTTGTACCTTTTTTAAACTCTTTCTCTAAACTCTTCTGGATTTCCTCATTCAGATTATTCTCTTGACTTACATTCAAAATTTGTTCAATTTTTTGTTTGCTTTTTGTAATTGTGCGGAATTCTACACGACGCGAAAGCATATCGTTTTCTAAAGGTTTTGAGAAAGAAAGCCCATTTGCTCGTAACACACTGATAAGCCACTCCCTATCTTTAGCGATTTGAGGTAAAGAAAAGCAGTATTGAAGTACGGAAAATGCTCTTGCTTGACTTAAAGAAGCATTCTCCAAATAACGTTCCGTAATTTGGCTAGATGCTTTCCATTCACTAGAAGTATGCCCTTCAATACGGATTTCTTCAATATGGTTGCGATATTTTGGGCTAGAAAGAATCGCAATATAACGTGGAAAGAAAGAATCTAAAATTTGCTTGAATCTTTCCCTCATTTCTCCTTCACCTGCTCCAAATAAGACATCGGGTTCGCGAAAACGAATCGTATTTCCCTCATCAATGAGGGCATTCCATTGCTTTAAATCTTTACTAAACTCTTTCATTAAATCCACATACAAGGCAGATTCTAGGTCATAATGCTCTTGTGCGATGAGGCTCATTTTATCGCTTAGTTTTTTTAGCTCTTCATTACTTTTTTCTAGCTCATGTCGTGCATTGTTTGAAATTAACATATAAGAGGCAGTGATGAGTAAAAAAATCATCATTAATCCTGCCATCATATCAGAAATACTAATCCATTGACTATCTCTTTGCATTCATTTCTCCACTTAATTGCGATTACCCATAAAATCACTAATACGGCGTAAAAACCATTCATAATCACCTTTGAATCCATCTGTGAGGTGAGAGAGGGATTCATCTAGTTTTTGTAGAGATTCTTGTAGGTTTTTATTGATTTGTGAAGCAGAATTTAACTCATTTTGTAAAGAGGAATTCACCTGTGCAATCATCGCACTCACTTCCTCTTTATTATGCAAAATATCCTGATTTGTTGTAAGAATATTGGCTGCGATTGCTTTTTGGAGATTCTGCACTTCTGAAAGAATTTGTACGCTTACTTCTTTGGGAATATTTGCACTTTCCTGCATTGCACCTTTTAAGGAGGCAATATAATCTGCAGTGATGCGTTCCATGGATTGATGGGATAGTTCTTGTAATGTTGTGATTTTATTTGAAATGCTTGAAATGTTAGATTCCATAATAGCTAATGAAGAATGGTTATATTCATCACTACTTTTCTTCATCTCCATAATCATATCGCTAAAAGCCTTTTTGAGGGATTCTCTCACTTCCGCCACACCTTGACTGATACCATGTTGCAACATATTTAGATGACCAAGTAAATTTTGCAATAAGTCATTAAAGCCAAGAGAGAGTCGGCGATAATCTTCAAGCCCTGTATCAATAGCATTTTTTTGTTCTTGTTTCCATTCATTTAGAGAACGTGTGAAGAATTCTTTTGTTTGTGTCCCAACACTTTCTAAAAAAGCCCGATTTTGTTTCACCATTGCATTTGCTCCAGCAATAATACCTTCTTTTGCAATGCGTTGTTGTTCTTCGATAAATTGTTGTTGGGCAGTGAATAGCAACTCTCTTTCTTTGCCTTCTTTCCGTAAATGTTCAAGTAGAATAGATGAATCTTGACTTAGTTTTTCCTTAAATGATTGGGTTGTTTGCATTAATTCTGTGTTTAAGTGTGAATTGAAGTTTTTTAAATCACTGCGTAAATTCTGCATTGTGTGCGTTAATTCTTGTTGTAAATTTTCTTGTAGATGATTCACACCATTTCCAATATTTTGAATCACATTAGAAAATTCACCTCCAATTTCTTGAAAATTTTCTTTTACACTCTTTGTGTGGTTTGAAATCAGCTGTTCTAGGGCTTCGCTACGATTTTTGAGTAATTCCTCACTATGGGCGATGGATTCTTGTAATTGTTTTGCGCTATTTTTAGAGAGGTTCTCCAAATTTTCCCGTAAATGTAAAAAGCTCTCTTCCCCCGTTGTTTGTAAAGCGGCAATACCTTGCTTAAATTCTCCACTTTGGGTATTCATATTTTCAATGAATAAGGCAGAATCCTCCTGAATTTGTTGATTTAGATGCCGATAGATACCAATTACTTCACTATTAAAATGTTCGCTAAATGCATGAAAATGCGATTGCAAATTAGTTATAATATCACTGCTTTGTTCTCCGATTCTTAAAATGCGTTGTTTAAGAGTCTCTTCGCTCTCATTAAATGCGTTCTTTAAAATTGCTTCAATCTCTCTTGAAGTATTGACTGAAATCTCAAAGCTTTGCTTACAAGATTCAAGCATATCCTCTGCATTTTTCTTTAAGCCTGCAAAACTCTCTAAGCTATGAAATAAAACTTCTCCCTCTTGTCTTGTTTGTTGAATCATCTCTCCTAATTGATTGAAGAATGTTTGTGTTTGATGGTGGTGTTCTGTGATGCGACTCAATGTATCACCACTTTTTTCTATTGCTATCACAGCTTGTTTTAAGGTTTCTTGGCTTGTTTCAATGCTTTGCTGATAATGCTCTTGCCAAGTTAACATTCTTCCAACCGCTATATTTAATTCTTTAAAATTTTCTCCAAACTGATTATTCAAGTTTGTATTAAAATTCTTAATCACTTCTGCTAGAGTTTCAACCAAATGTTCGCTTGCCCCCTTCGCAAGTTCTTCAACACTTTTTTTTAATGTTTGTGAGAGTGTTGCAAATTCGTTTTGGAGCTGTGTGCTTAAGAGTTGATGTTGGTGATTTAGGCATTCAATTAATGTGCTAGAATGTGTTTTTGTCATTTCTTCTAATGCGAGATAATGTTCTTTTCTACCTTCATTTAAAGCCTCAATATTGTGTTTTTGGGTATTTAAAGCATCAAGAATTTGGGGAAGAATTTTTAATTCTTTTAAATCTTGTAAGTATGTCAAGTCATCAAATTTTTGTAATTGTAAAGAAAATTGATCTGCTGAATCCTGCTGATTCACTTTGCCTTTTTGTAAAATTGAAAGTGCAATAGAAATACCCATACCGACAATGGAGGTGTAAAAAGCAACCTTTAAACCTTCCAAAAGTAAGGGAATAGAATCTTGAATATTCAATGTATTAAAACCAAATAAGCCCACAAAAATTCCAACAAAAGTCCCTAAGACTCCTGTGCTCATAATGATGGATTTAAAATCACGATGTCTTGGCGTATTAAAACTTTTGTAGTCTACCCATGCTAAACTAAGCATAAGCAGGGTAAAAATGGCATTCAATATGCTCCCAAAGTAATTTTCCAAAAATTCCATATTGCCTCCTTAATGAAATGTTATCTTAACAAAAAAACGCCACTTTTTGCAAATCATTTTTTAATATTTTTAAGGTTACAATTTTGCGTTATAAAACTCAAAAGGAGGAGAATGCAAGGAGAAATTTTTGCTGCCTATAAGCCGATTTTTGAAAGTTCTAATCATTTCTTGGGACGCATAAAAAGAATTTTTGGCGTAAAAAAAGCAGGGTTTAGCGGGACACTTGACCCCTTCGCAAAAGGCGTTTTATTGGTTGCCACAGAGGGATATACACGGCTTTTACCTCATATTTGCGTAGAACCTAAATGTTATCGTGCAACTTTATGGTTAGGGGCAAAGAGTCAATCGCTAGATATTGAAAATATTGAATCAGTTACCTGCATTCCACCTTTTTCTTGGTGTGATATTCAAGAGTCGACACAACAAATTCAAGGAGTAATGACTTATACACCACCTATATTTAGTGCAAAAAAGATTCAAGGGAAACGAGCGTATATGCTTGCTAGAGAAGGCAAGGAAGTGGTGTTAGATTCTATTCAAATGCAAATTTTTTCTTTCAGGATTATCCACTATATTCACCCTTTTTTAACCTTTGAAGTTGCTTTAAGTAAGGGTGGCTATGTACGTTCTATTGGGCAAATGATTGCGAATCGTTTGAATGTCTCTGGGGTGTTGAGCAGTTTAGAACGTTGTTACGAAGGTGAAATTTTTATAAAAAATCATCCAGAAAAACAAATTTTGCAAAAAATTTCTATTGTTAAATTAAATCCTCTTAAATTGATAAAATACCCTATTTTAAGTGTTCCTAACTTGAAAGAATCATTTTTAGAAGGAAAAAAATTGAAAAAATCTGATTTAAATGTGGACTCTACCGGATGTTTTATAGTAGAATTTGAGGATTTTTTTTCTATAATACGGGTAGAAAAATCAGAGGTTAAATATCTTTTAAATAGGATTGAGAAATGTTAATTTTAGCAAGGAAAGAGGACGAAAGCATTGTTATTGGTGATGAAATTGTCATTAAGGTTGTTTCTATTGATAGGGGAACTGTGAAGCTTGGGTTTGAAGCACCTTCGCGGTTTGTTATTTTGCGTGAAGAATTACGGCAAATGGTGGCGGATAAAAACAAACAATCTATCAGTGGAAATGAAATAGCAAACGAGAGCTTAGGGCATTTGAGCAAAATTCTTCCACATAAAAATGGAACGCCACATGTAAAAATCCCTAATGTGCCACAAAAAAATAAAGGAAAATAAAAAGTGGAATGGGATTCTTTTGCAAAAGTCAATATTTTTTTAAAAATTACAGGCAAGAATCAAGAGGGTTATCATCTCTTATTTTCGCGTTTTTTGCGTGTGGATTCTTTGTTTGATACCTTGAGTCTGAGAGAGGGTGCAAAAGAATTTTGTGTAAGCTTTGAAGGAAGTGGTGATTTTGTGCAGTTGTCTAAAAAAAATACGATTCAGACTGCAAAAGAAGCCTTAGAGCCTTTTTTGTCTGTAGCACAAAAAGAGGCCTTAAATCATCTCCATATCCATATTTTTAAGCGCATTCCAATGGGTTCTGGATTGGCTGGAGGAAGTTCTAATGGAGCAACATTTATGCGTATGGTGCAAGAGTATTTGAATATTCAACTAGAAGAATCTGTTTGGATTCAAATTGCAAAGAAAGTTGGGGCTGATGTACCATTTTTTTGGAGTAGGTTAGAAAGTGCGAATGTTCAAGGAATAGGGGAAATTCTTGAACCTTTTACAGAGGAAGTACCAGAGCTAGAGATTTATACACCGCCTGTTTTTTGCAATACAGCAAATGTTTACCGGCACTATAGTGAATATTTTTTGCCTAAGCAAGTTTTTGATACACATTTGTTGCAGACTTGGGGAAATAAAAAAAGTGAAGAAATTTTAAATGGTTTTTCGGATTTATTTGAACTAAATGATCTTGCTCGTAGTGCTTTTTCACTTTATGAAGAATTAGAAGACTATCGTGAAGATGGATATTTTTTTAGTGGGAGTGGGAGTAGTTTCTTTCGCTTGAAGGCGTAGAGATGGTTGAAAATAAATTATTAGCAAAAAATAGTAAAAGTAATAAACAAGTAAATCCTAAAAAGAAGATTGTTGCAACTAACAAAAAAGCAAGGTTTGATTATTTTATCTTAGAGACACTGGAGGTGGGAATTGAATTAAAGGGGAGTGAAGTTAAGGCTTTAAGGGCGGGGCGTGTAAATCTTAAGGATAGTTTTGTACGCGTAATGCGGAGCGAACTTTTTTTGCTGAATGCACATATTTCATTTTTAGAAACAACTTATGTACATTTTAAGCCTAATGAAAGGCGGGCGAGAAAATTATTGGCACACAAAAAGGAAATCCACAAGCTTTTGGGCGAAACTTCCACAAAGGGACGCACGATTGTTGCATTATCCATCTATTTTAATGCAAGGAATCGTGCAAAAGTAGAAATTGCCTTAGCGGAAGGAAAAGACTTGCATGATAAACGCGAAACAATCAAACGCAGAATTGCGGACAGGGAGGCGAGAGCTGAGCTGAAAAGATACTAATGGATAAAGGTGGGGGTAATGTATTTTGAGATTATTTTTGCAACAATCTTGACTTGTGTGGTTTGTTATCTTCTTTTTAAAAAACAAAGAAGGGGAAGGGAGCGGACTAAACAGATGAATATAATTAACAATGTTAGTTTTAAACGGGTTAAAAAGTAATGGAATTCTACTTAAAAGAAATAGTAGATTATGGTGTTTTAGGGCTTTTAGGAATAATGAGTGTTGTTGCATTGGCGATAGTTTTTGAACGCATTTCTTTCTATCGCTCCATCCAGCTTGAGTCTTTTTCGCAAAAAGGTACATTGGAAATTGCGTTATCAAAGCATTTAACGTTACTTTCCTCAATCGCGACAAATGCCCCTTATGTTGGGCTTTTAGGAACGGTTTTTGGTGTGATGCTAACTTTTGTGCAAGTGCATCAGAATAGCTCAAATTCAGAAGAAGTTATGCTAGGTTTAGCCTTAGCACTTAAAGCAACAGCATTTGGATTGCTTGTCGCTATTCCTTCTTTGTTTTGCTATAATTTGCTTGTGCGAAAAAGTGAAGTGATTCTTACAGAATGGGAAGTTCTTAACAAGCGGGATTGATAATGAAAATGCAAAAAATTGAGGGCATTAATGTTGTTCCGTTTATTGACATTATTCTTGTATTATTGGTTATTATTTTAATGGAGACAAGCTTTATTAAAACTAATCGTGTCAGTCTGGTGGAAAATCAAATTACGCAAGAGGGGCAGACACTCAAGAATGAGATATCCTTGAGTATTACTGAAGAAGGGGATTTTATCTTTGAACAAACCCCTATGAGTTTGGAGCAGATCAGAAATAGGCTTGTGCTTGTTGATAAAAAAACACCAATAGCGATTTATGGGGATTCTCAGAGTGCCTTTAAGCAATTTATTGCTCTATTCTCATTGCTTAAGGAATTAGAATTGGAGAATATTTCAATGATGAGCCAACAACAAAAGGAGTAAGATTATGATGTTTTCAGGAGACTATACATTAGGGACAATTATTTCCGCGTTTGTTACATTTTTAGTGATTGTGTTAACAATTCGTGTGTATTTAAATTATATGTCCTCAAAACGACCTAAGATTCAAAAGCCTGATTGGCTTGAGGAGAGGGAGAGAAAAAATAAAAAATAGAGTTGTAAGACTGGATTTTTTGTTGTGGGCTAAAAATTGAATGTGAGCATCGATGATTTAATTAATTACGTTAAAAACTTGATAGAAAGTAAAAATATTGCAAATAAAGCATATTTTAAGAGAAAATGCGAAAAATTATGTTAAGCTTTAGGTTTCCTTTGTTATAATGGGGAATATTTTTGATTCTTAAGCCTAAGGGGGTAAATGATGAAAGTTGTTGTCATTCAAGGTCCTAACTTAAATATGCTAGGAATGCGTGAGCAACATCTTTATGGTCCTATGCGTTTGGAGGATATTCACCAAAATATGGCAGAAGTCGCTAAACAGCAGGGGTTGGAGATTGAGTTTTTTCAAAGTAATTTTGAAGGTGAGATTGTTGATAGGATTCAAGAATGCTTGGGTGATGCTGATGGGATTATCATTAATCCGGCTGCTTATTCACATACCTCTATTGCGATTCGTGATGCATTATTGGCGGTGAGGTTGCCTGTTATTGAGGTGCATATTACCAATATCCACGCAAGGGAAGAATTTCGTAGACATAGCTTAACAGCAGAAGTTGCCTCGAGTGTTTTGGCAGGTTTTGGTCCTTTTGGTTATCATCTTGCTTTGATTGCTATGCAACAAATTCTTAATGAGATTGCACGTTTAAAAACGCAAGAACAAAAAGTTTGATGATGTTGATATGTAGCGACTATTTTTGGTTTTGTGGAGAGTCCAATGGTGAGTGAGATCCCTAAAGTAAGACACATCCGCTATGATAAAATGTTTCCTTTGTATGAAAAGGAAAAGTGTGCAAAACGTTTTGAGGTCGTTATAGGTGTTGGTGGAAATTGTGGGGATACGATAGGATACTTTCAGTCTTTAGTTGGTAAACTCAAGGAAAATTCACATATTGAAGTTCTTTCAACTTCACCCCTTTACTATAATCCTCCTTTTGGCTATGAGGAACAAGAGTGGTTTTATAATGCAACGATTCGTGTCAAAACAAGCTATGGATATAAGGATTTTTTTGCTTATACGAGCTATCTTGAAAGACGTTTTAATCGCCCAAGAAAAAGGCTTTTTAAAGATGCTCCAAGAACACTTGACATTGATATTATCGCATTTGGAAGATATCACATTCAAACCCCAACGTTAACGATTCCGCACAAGGCTTGGAAGCAAAGAGAAAGTGTTATAATACCGTTATGGTTAGAAATGAGTTAGGGAGAAAGTAGATGAAAGTTTATACTTATCAGGGAGAATCGCCAACGGAGGCTTTGCAGATTGCTCAGCAAAAGCATGGAGAGGAAGCCTTGGTGTTGCAGACGAAGGAAGTGCGTAAAAAGACAATGACACAGCCAGCACTTTATGAGGTGCAAGTTGCTATTGATGAGGAGGCACAACCCAGTATGCCTCCTTCCTTGCCTCCCAAAAAAAGCAATAATGCAAGTGAGAGATTACAAGAAATTGCACAGAAAAGTTTAGAGGCAAAGCGGAATGCAAAAAAAGCTCCAGCCCTTACACCTGTGTTGGGGTTGGGTGAAGAAAGTGACGATTTACTGCAACTTTCAGATACAGTACGTCAAATTTCAGAGCTTGCGGGTGTACCGACTTCACAAAAGAACCATTCTCTTTCTAACAAGCTGAATAAGGAGCTTTCTCGCCCAATTGTTGGGCAAAATATGGGAAACACAGAGGCGGAATCAACAAAAAATGAAATCAAAGAGCTTAAAGCAATTAAGGCAGAGATTGATAAGCTAAATGATAAGATGAAGATTCTTGGCGAGATGGTGTGGGATAAAGAGGGGCCAAAAAAAGAGGGCTTAATGATTCCTCAAGAATTTGCTGAAATTTATCGTTTAGCGAAAAATAGTGGGATTTATCGTAGTCACTTAGATAAGATTATGCAACTAACTTTAGAGTTAATGCCACTGAAAATGCGCGAGAATTCTGTATTCATCAAACGTTATTTTCGTGAAGTTTTGCGTAAAATGGTTTATTGTCGTCCTGAAAATTTGGAGGTTGGTTCTAAAAAAATTATTATGCTTGTTGGACCGACTGGGGTGGGTAAGACGACGACTCTTGCAAAGCTTGCGGCACGTTATGCTTTTATGATGAATAAAAAGTATAAGGTTGGTATTATCACGCTTGATACTTTTAGGATTGGGGCGGTGGACCAGCTGATGTTTTATGCAAAAAAGATGAAGTTAAGCATTGATACGGTTGTTGATCCTGGTGAGTTTGTTCAAGCGGTGGATAGCCTAAAGTATTGTGATTATATTTTAGTGGATACTGTGGGTAGCTCCCAACATGATAAACAAAAAATTGATCTTTTGAAAAGTTTTGTTAATAGTGACTCAAATTGTGCAATTGACGTAAGTTTAGTGATTTCTGCAACGACAAAATATGAAGATTTAAAGGATATTTATCACACTTTTTCTGTTCTTGATATTGATACGCTTGTTCTTACTAAGCTTGATGAAACTAGAGGTTTTGGAAATGTATTTTCACTTGTTCATGAGACTAAAAAGCCTCTTAGTTATTTTTCTATTGGGCAGGAAGTACCCAATGATTTGGTTGTTGCAAGTAGCGAATATCTGACTGATTGTTTGCTTGATGGATTTAAGAAGGCTGAGTAATGTCATTAGGCAACCAGGCTCATAAACTTGAAGAACTTATTTTAGAAAATGAGAGATTGAGGAATGAGAAGGGGACTAAATTCATCGCTGTTACAAGCGGTAAAGGGGGGGTAGGTAAAAGCACGATATGCAGTAATTTATCTTATATTTTATATAAGTTAGGTTTTAAGGTTGCTATTTTTGATGCAGATATTGGTTTAGCGAATCTTGATATTATTTTCGGGGTAAAAAGTGAGAAGAATCTTTTGCACGCCCTAAAGGGTGAATGTTCTTTAAGGGATATTATTATTCCAATTGAATCTGATGGTTTGTTTTTGATACCCGGTGAAAGTGGTGCGGAGATTCTTAAATACAGTGGTGAATTAATGTTCGATCGTATTATTGAAGATTCGATATTGCTTGATGATTTGGATTTTGTTTTGGTGGATACTGGAGCTGGAATTGGGGAGCATACGCAATCTTTTTTGGAGGCTTGTGATGAAGTGATTGTGGTAACAATGACCGATCCAGCCGCCTTAACAGACGCTTACGCAACGATTAAGATTTGTTCTCGCAATAAAGATAGACTTTTTGTTGTGATTAATATGGTGAAGAATTCTAAGGAAGCACAGGCGATTTTTGATAAATTTAATAAGGTTGCACGGGAGCATATTGATACTTTAGAATTAGATTTCTTAGGTGCTCTCTCCTATGATGGAATTGTTACAAAAGCGACGAAAGGGAGGAAATTGTTTGCCTCTATTTCTCCATTTAGCACTCCTAGTGTGGAACTTGAAGAGATTGCACGCCATTTAGCTCAAAAGTTGGAACGAAAAGTGCTACCTAAAGAGGACGGGCGCTTTGGACGCTTCTTTGAGAAGATTTTAAAGCAGTTTTGAGCGTCAATTTCTCTTTATGGGAGTGCCATATGAAGTTTGATAACTACATTAGCTTTGCTATTGTGAATGGCTTTTTCTTTGGACTGGTTCTTGCGATTTTAAAGTTTGATTCTCCTGAGATGATTGTCATTTGGACAGGGCTGGTTACGATTGGTTTTTATCTTCTTATTACGCTCTCTATGTCCTTTTATTTGATGTTTTTTAATTTTGAACGCAAACGGCTTCATAAAGAACATCACGATAAAACTTTGGCATACTTTATTAAGGAATTTGAGCGTAGAGAGAAAATGGTCAATCGTGTGCGTGAATTCATTCATACTATCAAAATGAATGAATTAAGTGAGGAGGGGGAATTGTCTAACGAGGAGAATTCCCAGAAAAATGAGGAGGCGGCTAGAGATTGATTCTAGCTAGAGAAGTTATGGTAGGGAGTATGGTCATGAGTAGGGAGGCATATCAAAGTGAAATACGGATGATTCAGGATGAATTAGCCGTCTCTTATCTTCCAGCTGTTCGTGCAATGGCTTTTCGTATGAAAGAACGCTTACCGAGTAGTGTTGATGTAGATGATTTAATTTCCATAGGAGCAGAGGAACTCATCAAGCTATCGCGTCGCTACGATGCAAACAAAAATGATTCCTTTTGGGGTTATGCAAGAACAAGGGTACAGGGTTCTATGTTTGATTATTTGAGAAGTCTTGATGTGGTGAGTCGTGCAAGTCGTCGTCTTATTCGTCTTATTGAAACTGAGATAAATAAGTATGCGACTTTGCATGATGAAGTTCCAAGTGATCAATATTTGAGTGAACTATTGAATGAGGATATTGATCATATCAGAGATGCTAGAGTTGCATCAGATATTTATGCCACCCTTCCACTTGATGAACAGTTGAACTTTTCCACAGATACGGCGACTGATATTCAGATAGAAGAAGAGGAGCTGATTCAGGTTATTACACAAATTATGGAAGGGCTAAGTGAGAGAGATCAGTTAGTCATTCAGCTTTATTATTTTGAAGAGCTTAGTTTGCGTGAGATTAGTGAAGTTTTAGAAATTACAGAATCCAGAATTTCCCAGATTCATAAGGAGATTTTGGGTAAAATTCGCCATAAATTTGAACAATTAGGAGGGTTATAATGGCTGATATACTAAGTCAAGAAGAAATTGATGCCCTTTTGGAAGTTGTTGATGATGATGAAGCTTCCAGTGATGTTGAAGTTTTAGAGAAAAATGACATTCTTGCCCAAAGGCAGGTTACTCTTTATGATTTTAAACGACCCAATCGTGTAAGCAAGGAGCAGTTGCGTGCATTTCGTGGAATCCATGACAAGATGGCAAGGAATCTTTCGAGTCAAATTTCAGCGGTAATGAGGAGTATTGTGGAAATTCAGCTGCACTCTGTAGACCAGATGACTTATGGAGAGTTTTTGATGTCTTTACCGAGCCCAACGAGTTTTAATGTTTTTTCATTAAAACCTCTTGACGGAACAGGTGTTTTAGAGATTAATCCAAGTATTGCATTTCCAATGATTGATAGATTGTTGGGGGGTAAGGGCGATCCTTATGAGTCAACGCGTGAGTTTAGTGATATTGAGCTAAATCTTTTAGATACGATTCTTAAGCAAATGATGCAAAACCTTAAAGAGGCATGGGCACCTGTTACGGAGGTTTTTCCTAGCGTTGATGCAAAAGAATCAAGCCCAAATGTTGTGCAAATTGTTGCACAAAATGAAATTGTTATTATGGTAGTTATGGAGATTATTATTGGGCATTCAAGTGGAATGATGAACCTTTGTTATCCTGTTATTTCTTTAGAGTCTGTGCTTTCTCGTTTGGCAAGTAGGGACTTAATGCTAAGTGAGACAAGTTCTAAGAAAAGTCGCAACAAAGAATTGCAAGCATTGTTGGGTGGTTCTGCGGTGGAACTTTCAGCAATTTTAGGCGGTACTAAACTCACGCTCAATGAGGTTTTAGAATTGAAGAAGGGTGATATTGTGCGACTTGATAGGGCTGCTGATGATACTGTTATTGTAAATGTGAATGGACGCGAAAAATATATTTCTAGCATTGGTTTGCAAAGATACCGCAAAACAATCAAGGTGAAAGAAATTATTAAAACTGAAAAAGACCAAGTTAAAGAGATTCTTGAAATGCTTGAAGCACAACGTAAGAGCCGTGTGACGGAGATGAAAGAAAGGGAGGGTGAATAAATATGATGACAGATTTTGCAAAACTCATTACGCAAGAAGTGGTGGCGACGATTGAGGGGTTAACTGGTTCTGCTCCTGATGTGGAATTCAAGGGTGAGGGTAACACCTCCCAAACTATCGATGGTCCTGTAGCACTTGTTAAAATTGCTGTGAGTGGCGGGAATGGTGGTGTGGCAATGGCCGTTCCTGTTGCACTTGGCACGGCTATTTCAGATTTAATGCTCGGAGGCGATGGAAGTAGTAAAGATGAAATGACTGATGATGATTTGGACGCAACAAAAGAGGTGATTTCTAATATTGTAGGTGCAGTCAGTACGGCACTTGCTTCACAAAAGGAGTTACCCAAACTGAATTTTTCTCCAGAGAAGGTAGAGTCTGTCGCGTCAGGTGAATTGAATCTCTCTTCTTATGCAAAAATTTTAACCTTTAGTTTTTCGTTGAACGAGATTAATAATGAATTGTATTTTATTGCAGATTCAGCTTTTGTTGGTAATTTTGAAAAGAATGATACTCTTGAATCTGATTCTCCAGCTACCCCATCAGCAGGTGGAAGCGTAAATCTTTCTAGTGGAGAGATGAAAAATATTAATATGATTATGGATGTGCATTTACCTGTTAAAGTGCGTATCGGACAAAAGAAAATGCTTCTTAAGGATGTGATTGCGATGGATATTGGGAGTGTCGTTGAATTAAATCAACTTGCAAACGATCCGCTTGAAATTCTTGTTGATAATAAAGTGATTGCAAAGGGTGAGGTGGTGATTGTTGATGGTAACTTTGGTATTCAAATTACAGAAATTGGAACAAAACACGAACGATTGGAGCAATTACGAGGGTAACTGATAGATTGAGTAAGATTTTTGAGCAGTTATCGGCTTTTCATGAGGCCATTTTGGGATGGTATGCCTTATATGGTCGCAGGGAGCTTATATGGCGTAATTTATCAGATGATGTAGAGAGGGGCTATAAGGTTTATGTGAGTGAGGTTATGTTGCAACAGACGCAGGTGAATGTTGTGCAACAGCGGTTTTATGCCCCATTTTTAGAAAAATTCCCAACTTTAGAATCTCTTGCAAAAGCAGATGAAGAAAAAGTGCTGAAAGCATGGCAGGGACTTGGTTATTATACGCGGGCGAGGAATTTGCATCGAAGTGCAAAGATTTGTCTTAAACAATATAATGCAAAACTTCCGCAAACATTTGAAGAATTGAAAAGCTTACCGGGTATTGGAGATTACACAGCCGGTGCAATTTTGTGTTTTGGTTTTTTAAAGCCTGTGAGTTTTGTTGATGGAAATATTAGGCGACTTTTTTCGAGATTGTTTGCATTGGAGCAACCATCTTTGCGGAATTTAAATGATATTGCAAAGAATCTTTTATGTCTACATTCAAGCTTTGATTACAATCAGGCATTGCTTGATTTGGGGGCAACTTTATGTATATCTAAGAACCCACAATGCTTGATTTGCCCATTATTATGCTATTGTGAAGGTAAAAATAATCCTCTTATATATCCAACACCAAAAAAGACAGCATTAGAGCCTAAAGCACTTTTTTTAGGAGTGCTGATTGTTGAAGATTTTATTTATTTGCAAAAAAGCAATACAAAACTTTATTACGGATTATATAATCTTTTAAATTTGGAAGAATCTCCATATTTGAATTTATTTCAACATCACCATTCCTTTAAACATTCTTACACGAAATATATTCTTCAAGTACATATTTATATTTTAGAAATATCTGATAAAAATCAGATTCCACAAGAAATAATGCAGGGTTTAAATAATGAGAATTTTTTTAACCGCACTTGCTTAAAGGAATTACCTCTTTCCGCATTAACATTTAAAGCCCTTGCAAAAATTTTTCCCAACACAATTTAGTTTTTTTGTAGCATAAAGAAGGGCTTTTCGCTTTACTTCTTTTAATTTTAATTTATATTGCAAGGGATTGCATTGAAGTTATTGTGGGCTTTGTGGTCAAATATTAGGATAGGGGGTTTCTAGTATCAACAAGTCTAGCCTACTTTTACAGGTCTTACAAATTCTCCACTAAGAGCTGATGCCCCAACTCTATAAATATTCAAACTAGCATTATAATCTCTATCAATCTTTATATCACAACTAGGACATTGAAATATTCTATCTTTGAGACTTAAATCATTATTGATATATCCACAATTACTACAAGTTTTAGAGCTAGGATAGAATTTTTCGCCGTCTCCTTCACTCTCACTAAATGCTATTTAACTCCATTGTGTAGGAGTCTCTGTCATTTACCCATTTTACCCCTATTGGTGAGTCTTCAGAGTGAGACTCTTCTGATTCACTAGAGGAGATTTCGTCTAGCTCATCCTCATCAATGTTGATGGTGTAAATTTCTAAGTCATCATCAGTTTGTTGCATAAAGCTCCTTTTATCTCTTAGTTTTGAATGCAAACTCTAGGAATATTTGACAATTAGTTTTTAAAGAACAATTTTTTAAAATGGCAATCTCTTAATTCAAGAGATACTTTTCACTTCCTCCTTGTTTTGGAATAGGATTTGCAAGGAGGATTTTTAATGTGTTTCAAAACATTTTTTAATGTTTTGATAGTGAAATTATATGTATTTTTTTTACATAAGTCAATAGTTTTTGTAAAAATATGTATAAAAAATACTTAAAAGGACTTGATATGGCTGATTTTAAGGTGCTTGTGGAAGAAATGAAAGGCTTTTATGGTGTTAAAAGTTTAGAAGCTGTAGCCGAAAAAATGGGATATACTCCTCATTCTGCAACTTCTTGGAGAAATAAAAAGCAATTAACCGCCCACGCTACATTAAAATATCAAGAGGATAAAAATAAGCGTTTAAATTCAATGCCTCAATCTATTACCTTTGATTTTGATGAACAGTTTATCGAAAATATGGGCGTAAAAGAGGCTAAAGAATTGCTCAATTGTGCTAATGATAAAGAACTAGCGGAACTTTTGGGTATCAAAATGGAATCTGTTAATAATTATCGTGTAAGAGGATTACCTGATAAGGTTAAGCTAATCATTTTGACAAGATTTTATCAAAAAGATACATTGAAGCAACATAAAAAATCCGCTATAATGGTTAATTACTACCCATTTATCAATGCTTCAGCGGGATATGGTATTGCAAACTACGAATTAGAATGCAAAGTCATGGAGCTAGATACTGCTTTGTTGCGTGAATGCAAGATTGTGAATATCCATAATCTTGAAGTCATTAAGATTGTAGGCGATTCTATGCTTCCTTATGCGGAAGATGGCAATAAAGTCATTGTTGAAAGAAAATGTATCCCTAAAAATGGTGATATTGTGATCGCAGTTGTGCGTGATGAGCTTTACATTAAGCAGATTGAGATTGACCCGACAGGGCAGTGGACAAGACTTATTTCTAGTAACCCAAATTATGGAACAATTTTACTCAATAGACAAGAACAAGAAATGTTACACATTGCAGGAATTGTTAGGGCTGTCTTTAATATTAAGGTATTTTAGGAGAGCTTATGTGGCGGATTTTGAAATTTCTACTTGTGGCGGTTTGTTTTTTTGGCGTGAGTTTTGGGAGTGAAGTTGAAGATTTGAAAAAGGCTTGTGAGTTGGGAAGTCGTGATGGTTGTGAAAGTTTATGGCGTTTTTATCAAGTAGGAAAAGGCGTAAAACAGGACGACAAAAAAGCAAGTGAATATTTTACAAAAGCTTGTGATTTGGGAAGTGGTTTAATTTGTAAGGAATTAGGGGATTTGTATGCTAAAGGACGAGGTGTAAAACAGGACGACAAAAAAGCAAGTGAATATTATGCAAAAGCTTGTGATGATTCGAGGGATAGTAATGGTTGTTATAATTTAGGAGTTTTTTATAATGAAGGAAAAGGCGTAAAACAGGATTATAAAAAGGTGAGAGAATATTACGCAAAAGCCTGTGATATGGGAGAGGGTATTGGTTGTGAAAACTTAGGGGATTTGTATGCTAAAGGAAAAGGCGTAAAACAGGATTATAAAAAAGCAGGTGAATATTTTACAAAAGCTTGTGAGATGGGAGATGGTGTTGGTTGTGTTATTGTAGCGACTATGTATGTTGATGGAAAAGGTGTTCGGCAAGATTATAACATAGCAAAGGAATACTATGACAGGGCTTGTGATTTAATGGAGCAAAAAGGTTGTGATGCCTACGAACTCTTAAACGAAAAAGACTATTAATGCGGTGGATTGTTTTTATTGGTATATTTAGGAGGGTTTATGTGGCACATTTTGAAAATTTTACTTGTGGCGGTTTGTTTTTTTGGTGTGAGCTTTGGGAATAAAATTGAGGATTTCAAAAAAGCTTGTGAGATGGGGAATGGTGTTGATTGTAATAGTTTAGGGTTGTTGTATGATGAAGGAAAAGGCGTAAAACAGGACGACAAAAAAGCACGTGAATATTTTACAAAAGCTTGTGATTTTGGAGATGGTAATGGTTGTGTTAATTTAGGAGTTTTGTATCATGTTGGACAAGGCGTAAAACAGGATTATAAAAAGGCGAGAGAATATTACGCAAAAGCCTGTGATATGGGAGAGGGTATTGGTTGTGAAAACTTAGGGGGTTTGTATAATAATGGACAAGGCGTAAAGCAGGATTATGAAAAAGCAAGTAAATATTACGCAAAAGCCTGTGATTTGGGGAATCGTGACGGTTGTGTTAACTTATGGGATTTGTCTAATAATGGACAAGGTGTAAAACAGGACTACAAAAAAGCAAGTGAATATTTTACAAAAGCTTGTGATTTTGGAGATGGTGTTGGTTGTGTTATTATAGCGACTATGTATTTTACTGGACAAGGTGTTCGGCAAGATTATAGTACAGCAAAGGAATATGCTAGTAAGGCTTGTGATTTGGGAGAACAAGAAGGTTGTGATATATACAAACTCTTGAATGAAGAAGGCTGTTAATGCGGTGGATTGTTTTCCTCTAAAGCTTATCGGCAAAGCAATATCTTAGAGTTGCGTAAAGAGATTATGGAATATCTCCTTACATGCATATTAAATTAAAACCTTAATATTTTATATTTAAAAAATAGAAAAATTGTTAGATTATGGAGGGATTAAGGTAGCATTTTAAAATCAGTTTCTTTTAGATTTCTCACTTCCTTACTTTTAACATAGGTTTTTTTCTAAAATTTTTATATCATACATTATGTTATTAGGAATAAAAAGCGTCAAATATAATTAAGAGAATATATTCTTGACAAATACTTTAAAATGGTTTATAATGCTGACCTTAAAACAAAGTCGGGGCGTAGCTCAGCCTGGTTAGAGTATCTGGTTTGGGACCAGAGGGTCGAAGGTTCGAATCCTTTCGCCCCGACCATTTTCATTTTAACCTATTTTATTTATTTCTGGTGGGCGTAGCTCAGTTGGTTAGAGCATCAGTTTGTGGCACTGAGGGTCGCGGGTTCGACCCCCGTCGCCCACCCCATTTAAATTGTGAAAGTCAATGCGTTCGTAGCTCAATTGGATAGAGCATCAGACTTCGGATCTGAGGGTTGGGGGTTCGACTCCCTCCGAGCGTACCATTGTCATTATTCTTTGTGCGCTCATAGCTCAGCTGGATAGAGCAACGGCCTTCTAAGCCGTAGGTCAGAGGTTCAAATCCTCTTGGGCGTACCATCTTAATATCTATTAAAGCCAGATTGTTTGTTTGTGGGGTAATTTTTTGCTTTGATTTATTCTTGTAGCTTAAATAAAGTGTTTTTGTATATAGTTTGAAAAATCTAGTTCAACTTTAAGCCTAACTTTGTCTTTAATTTTCTTGCTTTTAAAAACTTTAGAAATATCTTTAGTGGGTGTATGAGATATAATCTTTAATCTCTATAATATCTTTACATGGATAATCACAAGACATTTTCGTTTTAAGTCTCTTTTAAAAAAGCTTTTCGCATACCTTTAATGATGTGTGCAGGCAATTTGCTATAAAAAATCCACCCTATATTCTTGTCTGTTGTTGGAAATAACACCAGTTTGAGTATATTTTTAAGCTTTTTATTTAATAAAGCTTTGCCTTTTAGAATCTATTTTATCAGTTTTGCGTGGAATACTCACATGGAGTTCCACAACAATTAACACAAACATTGCAAGAGTGATCATACAAATCCGAAATCTGTTCTTTATGTACTCTTTTTTGTGTTTATTATATTTTGGATGTTAAGATAGACTATCCTTAACAATAATAGTTAGTGTCGTGCAAGTCCTTTAAGAAATTCCAAAACCATACGCACACCAGCACCGCTACCACCAAATGGATTAACATCCCATTCTTTTTCAACATAAGCGGGTCCTGCAATATCTAAGTGTAACCATTTATCTTTATATTTCTCTTCAATAAATTCACCCAAAAATAATCCAGCAGTGATAGAGCCACCATAACGCGTAGAGCTAATATTACAAATATCTGCAACTTTAGAATCAATCAACTTACGTAAATGGCGATTGAAGGGAAGAGTAGCGGCAAGTTCACCACTATGTTTTGCAGCTTTCAAGAATTGTTCCTTTAACTCATGATTAAAACCCAAAACTCCACTAGTATATTCGCCTAAGGCAACGACACATGCACCGGTGAGTGTTGCAATATCAATGATGTAATCAGGTTCAAATTCTTGTGCATAACATAAGCAATCACAAAGAACTAATCGCCCTTCGGCATCTGTATTTCTCACTTCAATTGTCTTACCGTTTTTTGCGGTTAAGACATCGTCAGGTTTAAAGGCGTTTCCACCAATCATATTTTCTGTTGCACCAATAATACCATGAATTTCAAGATTTAAACCCATTTTTGCTACAGCGTTAATAATGCCAAGTACGGCACAACCACCACTTTTATCTGCTTTCATTGTAACCATATAATCGGCAGGCTTTAAGCTTAATCCGCCACTATCATAAGTTAGACCCTTACCAACAAGTGCAATTCTCTTAAGAGGTTTTTTAGGGGAATAGGTGAGGTGAATGAGTCTTGGAGGGTGAACGCTTGCTTTTGAAACCGCATAAAATGCTCCCATTCCATGTTCTAATAAATATTTTTCATCTCTTACTTTTACTTTTAAATCATATTCTTTTGCTAAATTTTTTGCAGTTTGCGCAAGAAATTCAGGTGTTGCCTCTTCTGGAATTTTATTAACTAAAGAACGTGCAAGATTCACGCCATCAGCCATTGCTAAAGCGTCTTTTAAGCAGGATTCAAAAATGTTTTTTGGGAGTTGTTGACCACTATAGCATTCCAGAGAAAAAATGATTTTCTTAAGCTTGGATTCTTCCTTTTTACTTTTATACGCATTGTTTTCATAGTTTCCGAGTAGAAAACCTGATAAAATTGCCTCTAATGCCTCTTTTGGATTCTTAGAGTCATCGCAGATACCGCATTTAAATGAGGTAAAAGGGTATTTTTTGAGAGTTCTAATGCCCTTTGCTGCTACTTCACGCAATAAATCAATATCGTATCGTTCTAGAGCGAGATAAAGAATCTTATGTGTGGGGTCAAAAAAACTAGAATCTTCCTTTGCCTTAAAGCCTACTGATGTAAAATCAACACTTTGTTCTACCCAGCGATGTTCTAAGTTTTGATTCAAAATAAAAACTAAAGTCGCGTCCGCTTGAATCTCTTGTAAAGAGAGCTTATTTGCTTGTATGTTCATTTTCTTTCCTTTTTTTGTGTTTGTGTGTGAAAAAGCCACCAACCGCCTAAGATAAAGCAAACGGCTATACCAATTAAGATAAAGGGGTTGTCGGCAAACCAATCGATAATGCCAAAAATTTCTGTTCCAAAATACCAAGTGAGTCCAACGGCAATCGATGCCCAAATCCATGAGCTGATTAAGTTGATAATACAGAACTTAATTGCTGAATAACGTGTTGCGCCAATGCTCATGGGTAGAATTGTTCGCATTCCATATAAGAAACGTTGGATAAAGATGATTGACCAGCCATATTTTTGTAGCAAACGACTTGCAAGGGCAAATTTTCGTCTTTGGGAAGAAAGTTTATCCTGAATACCTCTACGATTGAATCGCCCGATATAGAAGTAGAATTGGTCAGCAATGGATGCAGCAGTGCCTGCGATGATAATTGTCGGAATAAAGTGCATTTTTCCATCATGTACAGCCAAACCGGCAAAAACTAAGCCTAATTCCCCCTCAATTAAACTCCATACAAAAAGAATCAAATAACCCCAGTCTTCTAAGTGATTTTCCCATAAATTTGTGATGAATTCTTCAAATGAAAAGTCTGAATAATAACTATAGGCGAACAACCCAACAATAAGTACTCCAGCAATGATAAATAAAAAATAGCTTCTTAAAAATCGAGTAATTCTTTTTTGTAACATTATCTTCTTTCTCCTAATACAATAACATTTCTTACTAACCTCACAAAAGCAACATATTTTTTATCGGTAATGGTATCATATTTTGCCTAATCATTCGAAAACCACACTAAGATGTGAACGCCATTATGTTACAAGCTGATTCCGTTAAAATGCTACCCAACCTCTTACTTTTGGAGTCTATTATTGCACAAGAGGTTCTTGATTTATTGGTTTCTCCGCTAATAATTATAGCAGAACAATCCATTAAATATCCAAAATTGTGTAGACTGGTGTTAAGTTTTTTAATTTTTCTGTTCCTTGACATTCAAGTAAGTTTAGTAAAAAACATGCCTCAATGCACTTTGCTTTTGCTGAAGTGATGAGCTTGACTGCTGCCTCTGCAGTTCCACCTGTTGCAATGAGGTCATCAATCAATAAAACTTTACAACCCTCCTCACCCCTGAATGCATCAATGTGAATCTCTACTTCATCAAAACCATACTCTAGGGCATATTTTTCAGTGATTGTCGTTGAGGGGAGTTTACCCTTTTTACGAATAGGAATAAAACCTTTTTTAAGGCGAGAAGCAAGAGCTGCACCAAAAATAAACCCTCTTGACTCAATCCCTGCAATATAATCCAGTGGATAAGTCTGGTAACGTTCTGTGAGTTTTTGCATTAAGAACTCAAATGCCTCTGCATGGTTCAGTAAAGTTGTTATATCTCTGAATACTATTCCGGGTTTTGGAAAATCCGGGATAGAACGAATATGCCTAAGAATAAAATTCTTTTCTTTTTCCGTCATTTTGAATCCTTTCAAGATAAGATAAACCTAAAGGAGGTAACCCTCATTTTTATTTAAAGATTACAATAAGGCTTCAATCTTTTGCTCTAGGTCTTTAATGCGATTCTTGTATTTTTCGCTATCTACACGATATTGCGAATTTCTTTGCTTTAAGAGTTTAACCTCATTGCGTAATGAAGTGATTTCATCTGTAAGAATATCAATATTCCCAAGTCCTCTCTGTAGTTGTAATTGATGCTTACGAATCAGAATTTCTGCTTCCTGTAAAGTCAATTTTAACACAGCACTATTTTTTTCCTCTTTTTGTGCAATACTGCGATAATAAAGAGTTTTTACGGTAACAAAGACTACAAATAAAATAATTGCAGCAACAACGAGCCATTCATAGAGCATTTTTCTCTCCTTAAGTGTGATGAAAATTCCTTGCTAAGCTGTTTCTATTTTGCAAATTCTATGACTATGCCGACCACCTTCAAAACTTGTTTGAATGAAGGCTTCAAGGATAGATTCTGCCGTCCCTATTCCAACCACTCTTGCCCCTAAGCACAAAATATTTGCATCGTTGTGGAGTCGAGAAAGTTGAGCTGTGTAAGCATCATGACACAGAGCCGCACGAATTCCAGCAAATCTGTTAGCAGCAATACTCATTCCAATACCCGTTCCACAAATTAGAATCCCTCTTGCTTCTTTTTCTTGTGCTAGAATTTGTGCTACTTCTTTCGCATAATCAGGATAATCAACACGATTTACATCGTGCGTTCCCATATCTAGCACATTAAAACCTTTAGATTCCAAGAAACTCTTTAGGTATGCTTTGAGTTCAAATCCTGCGTGGTCAGATGCGATAATATATTTCATTACTCTCTCCTATATTAAAGTGCCAATATGCAACAGGAATGCTAACACCGCCTGCACAGGAACAAATAAAATTTGTCTTGTTGGTTCAAAAGCCAAACAAAGCATAAATGCTAAAGTGCCACCCATCATACCAATCCTCTCATAAAGACGAGGAATCGCATAAAGTTTGAAGCGACTTAACTGATAGCATAAAGCATGTGCACCATCAAAAGATGGAAATGGTAATAGGTTGATTACAGCAAGCACAACATTAATCAGCAAAAGCTGTTCCAAAAAAGTTCCGAGCATATCATCTAACCAAACAGGAGGTAAAAAATTCCATATCATTACCACCAGTAAAGCTACTAAGAAATTGTAAGAAATTCCGGCTAAAGCGACAACAGTAAGTGCATTATAGCCACCATTCTTATAGACAACTTCTGTATTAACAGGAACAGGCTTTGCCCAACCAAACAAGAAAGGTGCATCAATTAAAAAAAGCATCAAGGGGAGAATGAGAGTGCCGATTGGGTCGATATGTGAAATGGGATTGATCGTTAAACGTCCATAATGTTTTGCGGTGTTGTCTCCATAATGATAAGCACTTAAGCCATGCATTAATTCATGTCCAACAATCGCAATAATCAATGCACCGATGGCAATGATTATTTTTGCTATATCGAAATTCTCAAACATTATGGATTAGCCTTTTGTCCTAATTCTTCAGCAGCTTCTTTGAGGGCATGATTACTCTCTTGATTTTGTGCTTGAATTTGTTGTTTTTTCTTTAATTCTAGCTCTTCAATACTTTTTCCAAGTCTATCCCAACGAACTTTGTAGTCATCATCGATACTCATCCAAATGACCCAAGGAGTTCCAATCAAAGAACGATAAGGTACACTTCCCCACATACGAGAATCACTGGAACCATCGCGATTGTCACCCATCATAAAAAAATGATCCTCTTCGACCTTATAATGGAAGAAAATTTCATTACCCTGACTGTAAACTTCCATTGCAATGCTTTCACTTAAATAGCGTAGGGTGTCGTAAGCATTTGGCGTATCTAGTGCGTGGTTACCATAATGAACACCCGGATGTTCATTTAAATAAGGGTCATAAACAAAAATTTTATTATTAAAAAAACTTCGTTTTTCATTGCCGGCATAATGTTCTGCAATGTAACTATCCCCTTCTTTTGGGCGAAAATATAAACCTTTTTTGGTATAAATCACCTCATCACCGCCTACAGCCACAACGCGTTTAACATAATTTGTGCGGTCATCTAAGGGATAGCGAAAAATAACAATTTCCCCACGTCTTGGATGTTCTCCTTCTATTAAGTGTCCATTACCATTGAAGTCAGGTAAAATAGGTAGCTCCAGCCATGGAATACGGGGGAGTATAACGCCATAAGCGTATTTTTTACCCAAAAGCATATCACCAATCAACATACTATTTTTCATACTTCCGCTAGGAATAATATAAGATTGTGTAATAAAAAAAATAACAAACAGGACGATAAGAAGTGTGCCAGTCCAGCTATTCAAAAATTGTAAACTTGACTTCCAAAGTTTCATATATTTTCCTTAGTTTTGTTGCCGAAAAGCAATAAGAGTGTTTTCCAGTAAAGAAATAATAGTCATTGGTCCAACACCACCTGGAACAGGAGTGATATACGAACATAGCGGAGAGACATTCTTGAAGTCAACATCACCAACAATGTGATGGTTTAGTTTGTTGATACCAATATCAATTACAATCGCACCTTCTTTGACCATTCCTGCTGTAATGAGGTTAGGTTTTCCTACACCCACGCAAACAATATCTGCATTTTGTGTGTGGAATGTGAGATTTTTCGTGTAAATATGACAAATGCAGACGGTTGTTTCCGCGTTTAACATAAGAGCATAGAGGGGTTTTCCGACAATATTACTTGCCCCAACAATCACGACATTTTTTCCACGCAAAGGAATGTTATAGGATTTCAGTAGGGTCATTATGCCTTTTGGTGTCGCAGGAATAAAGGCATTTAGTCCAGACATCACTCGTCCGACATTGTAAGGGTGAAATCCGTCAACATCTTTGTGGACAGAAATTTTTGCCAAGATGGAATGGGTGTTCAGGTGGGCGGGTAAGGGAAGTTGTACTAAAATACCATTGATATTTGAGTCATCATTGAGCTGTTGAATAAGGCCTTCTAATTCTTCTTGAGTTGTTTCACGAGACAATAAATGTAGAATAGCTTGAATGCCAACCCTCTCACTTGCTTTTTTTTTCATACGTACATAGCTTTGACTTGCAGGGTCATCCCCAACCAAAATAACGGCTAAAATTGGTTTTTTTTGATATTTTTCGTAGATAAGATTGACTTCTTGTGTTAATTGTTGCTCGATATTCTCTGCAATTTTTTTGCCATCAAGGAGTTGCATATTTTCCCTTTACTTTGAACTTAAAGTGTGATATTATAGGGAAAACTTGGTTTTATTTTCATTAAAAGGAACAAAATGCAGAGAGTTTTTTTAATTTTGTTTTTTTCTTTATGTTTATGGGCGGAAGATGAAAGCTTTATTACACAATTTGAATATGGAAGAATGCTCTATGAGAATCCGCGTGGTATCGGTTGTGTCAGTTGCCATGGGCTTGAGGGTGAGGGTCGGGAAATTGCCATTTACCACAATAAAAAGGGTATGCAAATTTTAAGTGGTGGTGTGATTAATAATTTAGACTATTCACAATTTGCCTCCACTCTAAAAAAAGGGACACGTGTTATGCCACGTTATTACTTAGAGGATTCAGAAATACGTGCTATTCATTTATATTTAAAAGAAATGCGTGATTTTAAGGCTTCTTCCCGCTAGATTCTTTATGTTGCTTGATATGCTGTAAAGCGTTTTTTAAGCGATACATATTCAAGAATTTGATAATAATGACAAAGAGAATACCCTCACTTAATGCGGCAATGACAAAGGTGTAATATTCATCAGAGGTAATTGCACCCATATCATGCCCAAGTGTTGCAAAAGCGACAAGGAATGTCAGAGGCATACATGAGCTAAATAAGCTTAAAAGAAGACTATTCCAATCCTTGAGATAGTGGCGATTTGCAAGGAATCCTGCACATAAATGAATGCAGAGCATAATACAAATGAGTTGAATTGCATCCATAAAAAGATAGGGCTTTTGTAAGATGATATTGATATCAAGGGTGGTACCAACAAAGACAAAAAATAATGGCACTAAGAATCCAAAACCAAAATCGTGGAGTTTTTTGGGTAATTCTTTATTGTAGCGAAAGAAAGTTGTGATGATCATTCCTGCAAAGAATGCACCTAAAATATGGTCAATATCTAAGAAAGTAACGATGGCAATCATTACAAAAAAGAGCATCATACTAAAGCGAATATCCTCGTTCATTGTAATTTCTTTTGGAATAAAATAAAGTTTTAAGAGTGGAAACCACCAAAAAATGATTTTTGCAATCATAAATAAAACACCCACAACCGCTAAGAATAAAAATAAAACAAGGAGTGTTTTGTAAAGTTCAAAGGTAAAGCCATAGCGATAGAATCCGGAGACTAAAACAAGGGCAATAATGCTTAAAAATTCTCCTAAAATCCCAATTTGTAGGGCATTATTTAGCCAAATTTGATTCTTTCCATAATATTTTAAAAGTGCCATAATCATACCTACAGACATGACAGGAAAAGCAATGACATAAAAATTGGAATAGTTCGTATTAATTGCTATGATGACACTAAGAATATAAATTGTTGAAAAATAAATGAATGCCCGTTTAAGAAAGGATTTTCCAAGTTTAAAAAATTCCTTGAGGTCAATTTCCATTCCGGCTAAAAACATTAGAAAGAAAAAACCAACCTTTGCCACTGCAACAAATACTCCAGATGGGTCTAAAATACCGAAGTAAAAGGCGGCCATACCTAGCAAAATTTCAATCACTGAAGGGGGGATTCTTGTTAAGCGACTGAAAAAAGGTGAAAGCATCAGTAAAGCGGCAGCGACACCTAAAGGAACAAGATAGCTCATATTTTTGTAGCACCCTCTCCTACAATGGGAATCCCGTATTTAGGTAAGTAGAAAAAATTTTTATTGATAGCAACAACATTATCGTGTCCTTCTTGTTCTAGCTTTGCGGCTAAACTCATAGCGACAGAACCACTATGGCAGTAAAGTGCAATTTGCTTATCGCGGTTTTCTTCAGCAATAAAACCGATACGTTCGGCGGATTCAATATGAATAGCATTTTCTACATGACTGATAAGATAATAGCCTCTTGTACGAACATCAATAAAAATTGTATTCTCTTTATCAAAAGTCTTGAGGTCTAAAATTTTTGTTTGAGGTGGCATATCACTCCTTAATATTATTTATTATTTTTTGGAATCATAGCAAATTTTTCTTAAAGCCCCAAATAGAGTAATAGAATGCCCAACAAAATACGATATATTCCAAAAGGGATAAAACTAAATTTAGAAATAAAATTTAGAAAAAATTTGATTGCAAAAAGGGCAGAAATAAATGAAACAAGCATACCGACAAGTAAAACTTCAATATATTCTATACTGATGGCTTCATGATGCTTAAAAATACTATACGAAGAGGCAATCAGCATTGTCGGAAAGGCAAGCAAAAAGGAGAATTCTGCAGCAGTTCCACGATTGAAGCCTAGTAGGAGTCCACCAATAATTGTTGCACCACTTCTTGAAACTCCTGGAATCATTGCTAACGATTGGAAGCAACCGATAATAAAGGCCTGCTTGTATGAAATAGAGTTAATATCTTGAATGGCATAAATCTTATTACGGTGGAGATACTCGACAATAATAAAAATAAAACCGCCAAGAATGAGAGTATAAGGAATGATACCTGAAGTGAGAATTTTTTCTAAAAAGTCACTAAACAAAAAGCCAACCGTTCCTGTAGGAAAAAATGCGATAGCAAGCTTAGAGAGAAAAGAAAGCCCTGAAACAAAACGTTGCCAAAATAAAACAAGTACGGCAAGAATTGAACCTAATTGTACTACAACAACAAAATTTTTAAATAAATTGTGTTGTTGATCGATATCTAATAAATGTGCGGTTGTTAGCATATGTGCAGTTGAAGAAATAGGTAAGAATTCTGTCAATCCTTCGACAAAACCCAGAATCATACTGTGATAAATGTCCATTAAGAGGTATCCTTTTGAAAAGAGTTTTTTAAAATTTTAAAAGATTGTAGCATATTAAAGGCTGTTTTTGCTACAATCAGGCTTTAAAAAAGGGGGAGTGATGTTTAGGAAGATTTTAATTGCAAATAGAGGTGAAATTGCAGTGCGGATTATCCGTGCTTGTAATGACTTAAACATTCAGAGTATTGCCATTTATTCGCGTGCAGACAGAGATGGATTGCATGTAAAAATGGCTTCAGAAGCTCATGAGATTAGCGAAGATCCAATTGCTGGATATTTAGATGCAGATAAAATTATTGAGATGGCAAAAGAAAATGGTGCAGAAGCAATTCATCCGGGTTACGGATTTTTAAGTGAAAATGCTGAATTTGCAAGAAAAGTTAGAGATTCAGGTTTAACATGGATTGGTCCAAGTAGCGAAGTTATTGCAAAAATGGGAGATAAAAATGCAGCCAGAGAACTGATGATTAAGAATGGAATTCCAGTTGTGCCAGGAACAGAGCCACTGAATTCAGAGAGTATGCATACCATCAAACTTTATGCACAAAAAATTGGCTATCCGGTTATCCTCAAAGCAAGTAGTGGAGGGGGCGGACGTGGTATTCGTGTTGTGTATAAGGAGGAAGATTTACAAGATAGTTTCAATGCATGTAAACGCGAAGCGATGGCATTTTTTAAAAATGACGCGGTTTTTATGGAAAAGTTTGTTGTTAACCCCAAACATATTGAATTTCAGATACTTGCTGATAATTATGGACATACTGTTCATCTCTTTGAACGCGATTGTTCCATTCAAAGACGTCATCAAAAATTAATTGAAGTTGCTCCATCACCTTCTATTAGCAATGATTTAAGACGTCGTATGGGTGCGGTTGCGGTTGCAGCTGCAAAGGCTGTGGGTTACGAGAATGCAGGAACAGTCGAGTTCTTACTTGATGACGACAATCGTTTTTATTTTATGGAGATGAATACGAGGATTCAGGTTGAGCATGGTGTAACGGAGGAGATTACGGGGCTTGATTTAATTGGAAGGCAAATTAGAATTGCGAGTGGCGAGATTTTAGATTTAACACAATCTGATATTCATCATCAAGGTTATGCGATTGAGGTGCGGATTAATGCTGAAGATGTACGAAATGATTTTGTGCCTAGCCCAGGAAAAATTACTGCTTATTATCCTTCATTGGGTCCTTTTGTGCGTGTGGATAGCTGTATTTATAAAGATTTTGTTATTCCACCTTATTATGACTCTATGGTGGCAAAGTTAATTGTGCGGGCATCTAGTTATGATCTTGCGGTTAGGAAACTCCAACGTGCTTTAGGAGAATTTAAAATTCGTGGAGTACATACTACACTTCCTTTTTTGATGAATATTTGCAAGGATAAAGAATTCAGAAAAGGATTATATGACACTTCCTATTTGGAAAAAAGGATAGCAGAATTGATGCCAAAAGAGGAGCGAGATGCTTCTGATGAGGCTGCAGTAATTGTTGCAGCAATTGCTGTTCGTGCGGGAATGTAGATTATCGAAGTATTCTTGCATTCTCTAATAACAATAATATTGATAGTTTTAAAGGAAAAAGATGAGTGTTAAGACACAGGTTTTGAATGACATCAAAGAGGCAATGAAGAATAAAGATGATTTTAAACGCGATACTTTACGCGTTTTGAATGCAGCCTTTAAGCAGATTGAGGTTGATGAGCGGATTGAATTGAGCGATGAACGTATTTATCAAATTATTGCGAGTGAGATTAAAAAAAGAAAAGATGCAATAGGGCTTTATCAGCAGGGTAATCGCGAGGATTTGGCACAAAAAGAGCAAAAGGAAGTAGATATTTTAGCAGGGTATCTGCCAACACAATTAAGTGATGAAGAATTAGTGGGCATTCTTCAAGAAATGATTCAAACACTGGGCATTACAGATATAAAGGAACAAGGAAAGCTTATGAAAGAGGCGAAAGCAAGAATGGGAGCGAGTGTAGATGGCAAAAGATTGAATGAATTTGTCCGCAAATTACTTATGTAAGACTTCAAAAAAATAACGCACCCTCAGAGAAAGAAATAATTTCAAATTTTCTTTGGAATGCAGTAGAATGACTCTGTACATTATCAAAAGAATAAAGTGCAGAGTCAGTTCAGATATTCAAGAAAAGCTACTCAAATCCGCTTTACATCTGTTTTCTTGGTCTTGCTTCATTTACGCGAAGGTTGCGTCCCATATAATCAGTATTATTTAACGCTTCTATCGCTTTTAATGCACCCGTATCATCCATCTCCACAAATCCAAATCCTTTAGGTCTTCCTGTTTCCCTGTCATTAATGAGTTTAACAGAAATTACCTCGCCAAATTGCCCAAAAAGCTTCCGCATATCTTCTTCGGAAGCACTATAGACTATATTGCCTATATAAACACTTTTCATAACTAGACTCCAAAAAGCCATACTTTGGGTAAATCATCATGCAAAAGATGGTAATATTACCCAGATTGTATGCTTTAGCTAAAAAATTCCATTAACAGAATAATCCAAAAACAGCAATTCTTAGAATTCCTTAGAGGGATTATTTTATTAATGATGGCTAATGATAGTTATTTATCACTTAGTCTATGTTAAAATTTTAAAAGTTATATCCTTATATTAGGGAAATAATAAAATAAGGTTACATATGATGAAAAAAAGTTTTCAAATTCATATACAAGGTAAAGTTCAAGGTGTAGGTTTTCGCCCTTTTATAGCTAAAAATGCTCAAAAGAGAAAATTGTGTGGTTTTGTGCGGAATAGTATGTCTGGGGTCGAAATTCTTTTGCAGGGAGATGAACAAGAAATTGAGAATTTTTTATACAGTATTAAAAAAGATTTACACCCACATATTCAAATTGATTCCTTGGAATGTGTGGAGGTAAATGCGAAGGAATATCATTGTTTTTTTATTGAAAAGAGTAATCAAGAATCCCAGTCTCTTGTCCATATCCCCACTGATTATGCTATGTGTGAACGTTGTTTAAAGGAAATGTTAGATTGCAATAATCGTCGTTTTAAGTATCCGTTTATTAGCTGTACTGATTGTGGTTCGCGTTGGAGCTTGATTCAACATCTACCTTACGATAGACATCGAACAACAATGCGATATTTTGAAATGTGTCAAAAATGTTTAGAAGAGTATCATTCTGCAGAATCTTTTCGTTTTCATTCACAAATCAATAGTTGTCCAGAATGCGGACCAACTTTATTTGTGCGAGATTCGCAGAATAATATTTTGAATACACCCAATCCCTTTGCTTTTCTTGCAGAATCTTTAAGGCAGGGTAAAATTATTGCTTGTAAGGGGGTAGGGGGATTTACCTTGATTTGCGATGCACATTCCAAAAAAACTATTCAATGTTTGAGGAAGCGTAAAAGACGACCCCAAAAGCCATTTGCTGTGATGTTTCCTAATCTAGAATCTATCCGTGAACATACGAATTGTTCTGTTATTCAAGAAGAATTATTGCAAAGCACTGCTGCTCCCATTGTTTTACTCAAACCTAAACGCCACACTTCTTTAGCGATGATGGATATTAGCCCAAAAACTCCTTATCTTGGTGCAATTCTCCCTTATTCTCCTTTGCATCATCTTCTTTTGAGGGAATTTGGAAATCCCATTATTTTTACCAGTGCAAATCTAAGCGGAGAGCCTATCATTGCTTGTTTGGAGGATTTAAATAAAATATTAGATGTTTATGATTTATGTGTTGATGATAATCGTATCATTGCACATTCTATTGATGATAGTTTATTTACGATTGTTGATGAAAAACCTTATCCTTTGAGGGTTGGGAGAGGGTTTGCTCCTTTGATGATTTCTACTCCAGACCAAAAAAAATTCACGAAACCAGTGATGGGTTTAGGGGCAGAGCAAAAAGGAACAATCGGGCTTGGTTTTTTGGATAAAATGTTGGTTAGTCCTTATATTGGAGATTTGAAGAATGTCGAGAGTATGAATCTATTTTTGCAAACAAAAGATTTTTTTACAAGTCACTATGCAGAGCCAGATATATTTATTGCCGATAAACACCCATCTTATCGGACACACAAAATGGCTAAGGGAGCTAAAAATAGTTTGTTTGTTCAGCATCATCACGCCCATTCACTTGCGTTAATGGCAGAGTATGGCATTCAAGAGATAATAGGTGTTGTCTTTGATGGGAGTGGTTTTGGCGATGACGGGAATATTTGGGGTGGTGAGATTCTCTTAGCGACTCCTAAGAAATACAAATATTATTTTTCTTTGCAACCTTTTAAGCTTTTAGGGGGTGAGAGGGCGATACAAGAACCAGCAAGAGTTCTTCTTTCTTTATTATTTATGCTTTATCAAGAAGGGGTGTGGGATATGGATATTCCCGCTCTTTCCTTTTTTAATGAAACCCAAAAAAAAGCTCTTTATCAGCTTTATCAAAAGGACTTGAATTCTCCGATAACAACTTCTATGGGGCGACTTTTTGATGCGGTGGCTATGATTTTTTATCCCCCATTTGAAGTTACTTATGATGGAGAATGTGGCTTAATGTTAGAGGGAGATTATGTTGATATTCCTTTCAATCCCTATCCTTTTGAAATAAATAAGAATAAAATTTACTTTCTTGATATGATTGTCGCAATGCTTAGAGATAGACAGCAAGGCATTGAAGCAAAAATCTCTATCACGCGTTTTTTTCATACAATTGTTGAGATGATAGTGAAATGTGTTGAATATATCTTTGAGAATGAGGAACGTGTTATTCCGGTTGGGTTAAGTGGTGGTGTTTTTTGTAACCAAGTTTTATTGAAAAGTACCTTGCAGATTTTTAAACAAAGAAAAATTCCCTATATTATTCATCAAAAACTACCTAGTAATGATGGATGTATTTCCTTAGGGCAACTTTATTTTGGATTATTCAAGTAGAGTGTTACATTTTCAAGGGATTCTTTGAGTTGCTCTAAAAGTTTAGCTGTTGTGATGAGCTGTTCGCTTGACTCAATGGCGATATTTTCTGAAATATTAATTTCATTCATCAATTTGTTTTTCTCCTCATTACTCAAATGCAATTCGTTAATATTATGGTTAATATCGTCAATAATTGCATTGATGTCATTGCTAATTTTTTCACTTAACATTTTAGCTTGAGCAGGGCTACTTTTAACGATATTAAGACGTTCTAGGAATGTATTTAAATGTAATGCGACTTGGCAGAATTCATTTTCCTCTTTACCTGTTTGTGTAAATAAGGGGCTTTGTATAGCAGTTTGTGTGTCCATTGATGCAATTTGTTTGCTTTTTGCAATAAAGTCATCAAATTGTTTTTTAATATTCCAAATGAGTCGCATTCCGTATGCACCAACACAGAGTAGGATGAGGGCAGAAACATACTGAAAAAGGCTTAAGTATTCACGCGTAGCGATTGATTTTTCTGTGTAAAGTGTAACAAGGTCATCAATGAGCCAAAGTAGAACAAGATTTGTATCTGTGAGTTCGCGGTCAAATTCTGAAATTTGTGCGTTACCATAAAAATAAAGATAGCTATCAAATTCTTGTTGAATGTGTTCTTGTCTTAAGGAATGGTAAATGTGATGCTTAAAATTTTCAAGTTGTTTGCGGAATAAGTTCCATTGAATTTTGACTGCCTCTAATTGCTCTTTAATTTTTTTATCATTAGGAATTTTAATACCCTTGTGTTGCCCACCTTCTAGTAAAGCAAGTCGTTCTTCAAAGGTGTTTGTTGTTGTATAAAGTGAGATAAAATCAAGAGTGTATAATTCTTTCAGCATTTTTTGTGTTAGCATACGTTCGCTTCCTGCGATATTGATTAATTCAGCATCGCTAATTCCCTTTGAGTTAATCAATAGTGTGGAACTGATAAGTGTAGTTATACAAATAGTAATCACAATACCCATAAATGTGAGTTCTTTAACAATGGAATTCATTTTTCCTCCGTTCTGTAATTATTTCTTAATTTTATTTGTTGAATAATCTCTATATTTCCTCTCGAATCTGTTGTTATGATATTATCACGATGTAATTTTTTAAGAATACGTGAAAGGGTTTCAGGTTGAATATTTAAACAAGCGGCTATTTCTTGCTTTTTGAGTGCATTAAATTCATCTAGGTGTTGGTCAAGAAAATGAGAAACTTTAGCAAGTCCATCAAAAATAATTTCTTGGTCAATGATGGATTCTAAACGCATAATGTAGTCTTGGTGGAGTTGTAAAAGAGGGGAACTTAATGAATATTTACGAACGAGATTCCAAAACGATTCTTGCGGAATAATAAGAACATTTGAATCTTCAACAAATTCTATATTTCCATATGAGATATTTTTAAATAATCCGGTAATTAAACCATTTTGGCGAATATGATATAAAAAGATTTCCTGTCCAAAACGATTTATTTTATAAACTCTAATGCGCCCATGTAACAAAAAATAAACAGATTTTAGGGTGTCGCATTCATAACAAAGAATCGCCTTTTTTGGGTAACATACATAATGGTTTGATAAAATTATTTCTTGGATTTGTGATGGTGAAAAAGAAGAGAAAAAGGGTATAGCCTTCATTTGTTCAGTGATCATAATACCTCAAATTAAAGGATTTTGGGGAGGGTTATACCTTGTTGTTTTTGGTATTTTCCATTCTTGTCTTTATAGCTGGTTTGGCATGGGTTATCCCCTTCGAAAAAGAGGACTTGTGCAATGCCTTCATTTGCGTAAATTTTTGCAGGTAGAGGTGTTGTGTTACTGATTTCGATGGTGATAAAACCCTCAAATTCTGGTTCAAAAGGTGTAACATTTACGATGATACCACAACGTGCATAGGTGCTTTTTCCTAAGCAAATTGCAAGAACATTGCGTGGGATTCTGAAGTATTCTATTGTACGTGCAAGAGCAAAAGAATTAGGGGGAACGATACATTCATCACCACAAAAATCTACCGCATTTGTTGCTTGAAAATTCTTGGGGTCAACAACAGTTGCATTAATATTTGTAAAAATTTTAAATTCATTACTGACACGAATATCGTATCCATAGCTACTTAATCCATAGCTAACAACCCCTATCCCCACTTGTGCATCACAAAAAGGTTCTATCATTCCATGCTTTAAGGATTGCTCTTGTATCCATAAATCTTCTTTCAAGCCCATCATCTTTCCTAAACATTGTTTATTTTATGGTATTATAACGAATTTTATTTAAGAATATTAAACAAAGTGAGGTAAAAACGATGAAACTACAAGAAATTCAGGAGCTGATGGAGTCGTTTGATTCAACACAAGCGTGTAAAATGCACTTACAAATTGGTGATTTTTGCTTGAAATTAGAAAAACCAAATTCAAATCGAGTGGAATCAATCATTGCAAGTGAACCAACATATAGCATTCCAACAGCTCAAGTGGCTGGTGTACCGCAAGTTCCTCAAATAGCGGCAAAAGCGGAAAACCCCACAGAAGTTCAGGGTGAAAAAATTACTTCACCAATGGTTGGAACATTTTATCGTTCACCTTCACCAGGTGCTTCAGCCTATGTCAATATTGGCGATAAAGTGAAGAGAGGCGATACTTTAGCAATTGTTGAGGCAATGAAGATTATGAATGAAATTGAAGCTGAATTTGATTGTAAAATTCTTGATATTGTTCCTTCAGACGCACAGCCGATTGAATATGGTACTGTGCTATTTGTGGTTGAAAAACTCTAAGATTTGTGGGGTTGGATTGAAATGGAAGAAAAAAAGCGCGAAATTAAACGAATTTTAATTGCCAATCGTGGAGAAATTTCTCTACGTGCTATTAGGACAATCAGAGAATTAGGTAAACAATCTATAGCTGTGCATTCTACAGCGGATAAAGATGCCCATTACTTGGATTTAGCGGATGCAAAGGTTTGTATTGGCGGAGATAAGTCAAGCGAAAGTTATTTAAATATTCCGGCGATCATTTCTGCTGCAGAATTATTTGAAGCGGATGCAATTTTTCCGGGCTATGGATTTTTAAGCGAGAATCAAAATTTTGTCGAAATTTTAGAAGCACATGGGATTGAGTTTATTGGTCCGGGCGTGGAAGTGATGAAATTGATGAGCGATAAAAGCAAGGCAAAAGATGTAATGAAACGTGCTGGAATGCCTGTTATACCAGGAAGTGATGGTGTGTTGCGAGATTACGAACATGCTAAACAAGAGGCAAGAGAAATTGGATATCCGGTTATTTTAAAGGCTGCTAGTGGTGGCGGTGGACGCGGAATGCGTGTGGTTTATAAGGAAGAAGATATTATTAATGCCTATTTAGCAGCAGAGAGTGAGGCGGTGAGTGCGTTTGGTGATGGAACAATTTATATGGAAAAATTTATTGATAAACCAAAGCATATTGAGGTGCAGATTCTAGCAGATAAATATGGGAATGTAATTCATATTGGTGAGAGGGATTGCTCCGTGCAACGACGTCACCAAAAGTTGATTGAAGAATCTCCTGCTCTTGCTTTACATAAAGAAACAAGAGAGAGGTTGTTGAATACAGCAGTAGAAGCTGCAAAGTTTATTCAATATGAGGGTGCAGGAACATTTGAATTTTTACTTGATGAAAATCAGAATTTCTATTTTATGGAGATGAATACGCGTTTGCAGGTGGAGCATCCGGTAAGTGAGATGGTGAGTGGAGTTGATATTGTTGAGTTGATGATTCGTATTGCAGAGGGTGAGAAACTTCCTCCTCAGGAGAGCATTCAATTTAGAGGACATGCCATTGAATGCCGTATTACTGCTGAAGACCCTGAGAAATTTTTTCCAAGTCCGGGTAAAATTAAACATTATATTGTTCCTGGTGGACAATTTGTGCGGGTTGACTCACATGCGTATGAGGGTTATAGTATTCCTATGCATTATGATTCTATGATTGGTAAGTTGATTGTGTGGGGAGAGACGCGTGAAAAGGCTATATCACGTATGAATCGTGCTTTAAATGAATTTACTATAGAGGGTGTTCGTAGCGTAATTCCTTTTCATCAAAAGATGATGAAAAATATTGATTTTATTGCAAATAAGATTCATACGAAATATTTGGAACAATAATTGCTTTAATTCGCTTAAGAATGCAAGTGCCTTTGTGGAATGAAATTTGCTTGATTCTTGTTTAAGAAGAAAAAGCCGATATAACTACTGGAAGTTAAAGCAGTTATAAGGGGTAGACTTCTATAATAAACACACCATAAAAGGAGTTAGTAATGAAAGTCGGAGAAGTACAGAGCGTTGGTTCAACTGCTGTTAATAATGCAAACAAGGCAAAAGAAGAAGAGAACAAGTCTCTTGAAAATATCGCTGCTATGCGTGCCCTCAATGGAATGGATGGGGCGAGTATGATGATTGCTGATTCATTGTTGTCTCAGATTTCGGGCTTGACACAAGGGATTAAGAATGCTAATGATGCGATTGGGATGTTGCAAATTGCAGATTCTACCCTCAATAATATGACGCTTACTGCAGACCGGATTAATGTGTTATCTGTGCAGCTTGGTAACGGAGCGTTAAATGAAACACAAAAGGCAATGATTCAATCTGAAACAAATGCACTTAGAACAAGCATGAAAGATTCTGTTATGCAGGCATCTTTTAATGGTAAGAATGTTTTTGCTTCTGAAATGACATTCGTAACAGGTAATGATTCTTCTGTAACACTGAATGTGAATGCACCAAATACATCGTCAGTTGATGTGAATAACCAATCCAGTATTTTGCGTTTCTTGGATAATGTCAATATGGAACGTGCAAATATTGGTGCTATTATGAATGGGATTGAGCATGGTGTGAATTCTAATCTTGTGGCGATTGTTAACTTGACTGCATCCGAAAGTAATCAGCAGGATAATGATGTGGCAGAAAATTATAATGAAGCTAATCAGGCAAAACTAAAGCAAAATGCGGCATTGTATGCAAATTCTTTTAATACACAGTATCTTCAGCAAAAAGTGAATACGCTTTTAGGTTAGTTGATGATTCCTTATAGTAAACAGTCTATTTCGAGTCAAGATGTAGAGGCGGTTTGTGATGCTTTGAGAAGTTCACATTTAACGCAGGGAATGCGTGTTGTTGAGTTTGAAAAGCGGGTAGCGAGGGTTGCTTGTATGCCTTCTGCTCTTGCTTTGAATTCGGCGACTTCAGCCTTATATGTCGCTTATCGTGTTTTGGGTATTCAGCCGGGTGATGAGGTTATTACCACGCCGAATAGCTATGTTGCAACCTCCAATATGCTTCTTGCGTTAGGTGCAGTTCCTGTTTTTTGTGATATTAAATCAGATGGAAATATTGATGAGAATTTGATAGAATCTCTTATTACTCCAAAGACAAAAGCAATAGTGAGTGTGGATTATTCTGGGAAAAGTGTTGCAGTCAAGGAAATTGCTGATATTGCACAGAGACGTCATTTGTTGTGGATATCAGATTCTTCACATTCTTTCGGCGGGTCTTATTGTAATCAGATGATTGGTTCTTTTGCTGATGCAACGGTTTTTAGTTTTCATGCTATAAAGACGATTACGACTGCCGAGGGAGGGGCGGTGATTTTCAAGGATGATTCTTTAACGGAACGTGCAAGAATGTTACATTCACACGGTGTTCAAAAGGGACGATTATGGAATAGTGAGGTTGAAGAGTTTGGCTTTAATTTTCGTCTTAATGAACTCTCTGCTGCTTTAGGTATTTCACAAATTCAGAAACTTCAAGCTTTTGTTGATAAACGTAGGGTTTTAGTTGAGTTTTATGATAATTTTTTTAAGTCGCTAGATTGGGTAGAGACTCTTAGTCAAGATTCCTCCATTCAAAGCACCCACCATCTTTATCCTATCTTGTTGCATTCTTCTTTGTGGTGTGCAAAAGAAGATATTTTTGAGCTTTTATGGCAACATGGTATCGGTGTACAGGTGCATTATAAGCCAATTAATAGCTATAAGTGCTATGGTGCCGATACAACAAAAACCACAAAAGCACAGGAGTTTTATTTAGCTGAGTTATCAATTCCATGCCATCAGGAAATGGATATTGTTGATGCACAAAGAGTCGCTAAAAAAATCCAAGAAACTTGCGAAAAATTTTTATAACTTTTATCAATGAATAGAATCGATAGAGAAGATCTTTTTTTAAAAACTCTTATAAATGGTCGTAGTGTAAAGGGGATTGGCGATGATGCTGTGGCAATTGGAAAATGCGTTTTTGCCGCAGATTCCTTTGTGGAAGGAAGTCATTTTAAACGCGAGTGGTTTTCTTTGAGAGAAATTGCTTTTAAATCTCTTAGTGTGAATGTTTCTGATATTTATGCGATGGGTGCAGTTCCGCGTTATGCATTATTATGTATCACGATACCTAAGAGCCTTTCGGCAACTGATGTATGCCATCTTGCTGAGGCAGTCGATGCTGCATGTTTGCATTATGGTATTTTGCTTGTTGGGGGGGATAGTATTGTTTCTCCGCTTTTGGGTTTTCATTGGACATTGATTGGGCAGAAAATGTCACAACAATATTCTAATCAAGTGGCTTACCAAATTCTTCATTCTCCAACTTCTCAACCCCGTTTTCAAAATTGCTTAGAGTCTTCAAGTTATCGTTGGGTGATGCGTAAGGGTGTTAAGCGAGGGGATATTTTTGCCTTTAGTGGAACGATTGGAGACTCAAAGAAAACGTTTCAGTGTTTGATGCGTCAAAATAAGTTTGAAAATAGTCAAAGTCGAAGAAATCAGCGGTTCAAGCAACCCATTCCACATTCCGTTATCACTCTTCCATTGAGAGATTGTTTGCATGCTGGAATCGATATTTCTGATGGTTTAGCATTTGAATTAAGACGATTGTGTAAGCAAAATCATTGTGGCGTAAGAATGTTGCGCAAATTCTCTAGCCATCAAATGCAAAGTGGTGAGGAATATGAGATGCTTTTTGCAATTCCACGCCAAAAGTGGCTAAAATCAAAAAGAATTGCAAAGCGATTCAGATTGCCCTTGAATGCTTTTGGTGTCGCGATTAGAGGTGTTTATAAGCCCTATCTTAGAGGGCATTACGCTGGATAGTTCCCTGAATCTCTCGTAAAACTTATACTAGTTTATTTATTAAGAATGGTTGGGTTAACTCTTGATGGATTTATTTTTATGGATTTTTTGCTTAGAATTTTTAAGATGGATTCTTTTTTAGCAATGAAGCCACTTACGCAAGAGTAACAAACACACCCTAAAATGGATGTGCTAAAAACAGACAACTATAAAAATTTATTGGTCTCGTTTCTCTAATACTTCAAACGCGGGAAGTGCCTTGCCTTCAAGTAATTCTAGGCTTGCACCACCTCCCGTAGAAGTGAAGCTCATATTATCTTTTTCTCCCGCTTTATCAATTGCATCTGCAGTATCGCCCCCACCAATCACGCTATAAGCATAAGTATCTGCAAGAACGTGCGCAAGTGAGAACGTGCCACGTGAGAATTGACTGACTTCATAAACTCCCATTGGACCATTCCAGATAATAGTTTCAGATGATCGAATCACCTCACTGAAAAGCTTTACAGTTGCGGGTCCTAAGTCTACACTCATCATTCCTTGCGGAACATCTTGTGCAGGGGTAATTTTAATGTCTGTGGGATTCTTAGGATCATTTGTGCAAACAACATCAACAGGAAGGTAGATTTTGACACCTTTTGATTTCGCTGAACGCAAAATATCAATAGCATCACCCATTAACGCATCTTCTACTAATGATTCTTGCATATCATAACCCACAGCCTGAAGAAAAGTATTGCTCATTGCTCCTCCAATAATAATTTTATCAACAGAATCTAAAATATTAATTAATAAAGTTAATTTTGAGGAGACCTTTGAGCCACCAACAATGAGAAGAACAGGTTTGAGAGGATTCTTGAGTGCTTTGGAGAAAGAATCAATTTCTTTCTTTAATAGTAATCCTGAAACTTTATTTTGTACATATGTTGCGATACCATAAGTCGATGCATGCTTACGATGGGATGCTCCAAAGGCATCGTTCACATAAACATCACAGAGTTTTGCTAATGCTTTTGCAAGCTCTGGGTCATTATTTTCTTCTCCTTCATAAAAGCGGATATTTTCAATCAAGACTATACCGCCTTTGGGTAGAAGACTAAGGGCAGATTGGACATTTTCAACACTTTCGACAAAAGTAACTGCACGATTTAAGAGTCGTTCTAAACGTTTTAAAATATGCTTGAGTGAAAAATTTATACTTTTACCTACAGGGCGTCCCAAGTGACTTACTAGTACAATACTTTTTGCACCATTGTCAATGCAGTAGTTGATTGTGGGGATTGTTTCTCGAATCCTTGAATCATCACTAATATTAAACTCGCTATCCATTGGCACATTAAAATCAACACGAATTAAAACGCGTTTATCCTGAATGTCAATGTCCTTAATGCTTTTTGTATTTTGCATTGCCACAATACTTTCAATCATATAATCTCCTTAATTATAAAATAATGAATCACTCAACAAAGCTAGAATCCTCTGAACGAAGAAAGGGCTTTAGAGAAAGCTTCAACAACAATACTGTAACGTTGTTCAAGCGGAATTTGATTTTTCGCTAATTGCTCTTTTTGTTCTTTATCTTTACCTAGTTTATATTCATAGCTAACTTGATCTTTTTCTAAAGTGATAATCTTTGCCTTTGCTTTTTCTAATTCAGCATCTAATTTTTTCTTTTCTCCAAAAATATGCTTCTCATCGCGGTCAAGTTGCTTAATTTGAATCGAAAGTGCATTGATTTTATTTTGAATCTCTGTTGCCGCTGCCGTTCCTTTTTGTGTGTTTTGCAATCGTCTTTTAAGTTCAAAGATATTTTCTTTTGCTTGTCCTGAAATATCTAGTTTCTTCTGAATTTCAGCTTCAAAGCTTGCGATAACAGATAAATTATTCTCAATAAAGTCTTCTTGCATTTTAATGTTATTTTTGCATTTTGCAATCGACTCTTCTGTGAGGCGAATCGCTTCAATATTACGTGCAATTTTATCCAAGCCCATTTTTCGTTGCATTCCAATCTGAAAAATAGTTGCACTATTCCAACGATTTCCATCTTTATCCATAATTTCCGGTCGTGTGTAACGTTTTCCTTCCGGTGAAAAGCTAACATCACCATTGTAAAATTTAATAAACGCATCAACACCTTGTTCTTTGTTGATGAGTTTTCCGATAATCTCTTTAGCAAAATGGTTGGTGCAATCATTGAAATGATTTCTTAGAATATAGTTTGCTAATGCTTGCTTAATTTCTGGGTTTTGGATTCTTTTATCATCAGGTACAAAATCAAGAAATTTTTCTTGCAAAATTGGAACAAAATTTTTTGCAAAATATAGATTATCGTGTTCTGAAACATTAAGAGGTCCTTTAAGCAAAGACACAATCAATTCCGCCATATTCTTTTTTAAGCCATTTTTAAGTGCCATATTTTCAATTTCTTTCAGAAATGTCTTATCTAAACCTTCATGGAGACGTTGACTTGTGGAGGAAAGTTGTCCAATGGAGTTTTGTGATGTTTCAGATTCTTGGAATTGTTTCACCAAGACACCCTGGTCAACAAAAAATATTGCATCACGTGGCGATAATCCCAATGAATTCTTAAGAATCGCTTTAAATAAACCTTTTTTGTCTTCTTCTTCCTGAATATACTTATTTAAGAAGTCAGTGATGGATTTATAAACCGCAGAATCCAACACAGAGATGCCGGGACGACTTTTGCTTGGAGTTAGAGCATTTTCTAATTTAGGAAGTTGTTGCATGCAGGCTTCCGTATAAATGCAACCATCATAATCATTAATCTTTAATCGGTAAGTGATGTCTCTATCATGCTTAATGACAATATATGCACGGAAGCCATGTGAGGCAAAATAATCAAATAAAACCTGTCTCACAACTTCCTTGTGTGCAGAAAAATGTTCTACTTTCAACGCTTCCAGAAGAATCTGCCCTATTTTTTCTTCTGTAATGTTTAAAAATCCATCTAAGCCAGAAATATGAACTTCGATAGCGTCTAATAGTCTTTGATAAGTGTCACTTTGCATTTTTAAAGCCCCGATAACTATTCAGTTGTATTATTAATGACATTTCAGCAGAATTAAGCCATAACATAAAACTGCCTCTTTCATCCACTTGGTCGATTTCGCTGGGCGAATTATCCCATAAAGTGGCTAAAAAAAGATTGAAATATTGAAAATTTTATACAAAGATTTTGTTTTTAAGAGGATAATATAAAAAAATACAATAAAATATGAGTTTGAAAATTGATTTAATTGCTAACAGAAAGGAATTTTAATTATGGAACAATTTAATGTCGCGATTAATGGCACGGGAAGAATTGGCTTGTGTGCTTGTCGTCTTTTGGGAAAAAATAAAAATATTAAGCTTGTTGCTATCAACTCAACCACCCCCATTGATACGCTTGTGCATTTATTGAAATATGATACTGTTCATCGTTTTTTTGATGCGGAAAAAGTGAATGAGGATACAATTAGAATCGGTGAACAAATTGTTAAGGTTGTGAGCGACAGAGATCCCCTCAAAATTCCTTTTGGGCAGTTGGGTGCAGAAATTGTGTTAGAATGTACGGGTGCGTTTAATTCTAAAGAAAAAGCTACTGCCCATCTTAGAGAAGGTGTGAAAAAAGTGATTATTTCAGCTCCAGCAGATAATACCCCCACATTCGTGTATGGTGTCAACCACCAGACATACAATGGGGAGCAAGTGATTTCAAATGCAAGTTGTACAACCAACGCACTTGCACCTTTAGTGAAGATTCTTCACATTCATTATGGTATTCAAAGTGGTTTGATGACAACTGTGCATAGTTATACTAACGACCAAAATTTACTTGATGTGAAACATAAAGATGTGAGACGTGCTAGGGCAGCTGCTTTAAATATCATCCCTACAAGCACCGGTGCTGCAAAAGCTATTGGGCTTGTGATTCCTGAATTATCCGGCCTTTTAAATGGTTTTTCAGTGCGTGTGCCGACCCCTGATGTTTCATTGGTGGACTTGAATGTACAGTTAAAAAAGCATACAAGCAAGGAAGAGATTAATGATTTAATGCGTCAAATGAGTCAAGTAGAATTTGCAAATTTAGTTGCAGTTGATGAAGAAAGATGCGTCTCCAGTGATTTTATTGGCTCAACTTATAGCAGTATTTTTATTCCTGATTGTACACAGGTTGTAGATAAGAATCATGCAAAAGTGATTGCATGGTATGATAATGAAATGGGATATACGGCACGATTGATTGATATGGCTACTTTTGTTGCGACACGATAAGGAAAGGTGATGATTGAATTTCATTCATTTTTTAAAAATACAAGTGACAAAAAGGAAAAAAGCTTACTTTTTAAGGAAATTAAAAAAGAAAAAAAAGACCGTGTGAGTGCCTATTATGAATTGCCTTATTCCACAGAAGCTTTACAGACAACAAAAACCTTTATGCGAGTGCGGGAGGAAGTGTTGGCTAAGATTGATACTCTTGTAATTGTGGGAATTGGTGGTAGTTCTTTGGGATTGAAAGCTATCGATTCAATGTTAAGTCATTTAAGCCATCGGCGTAAAATTTCCCTACGATTCTTGGAGCATACAGACCCTATTTTGATTGTTCAGAACCTTGAGGGGCTTAATGTGGAGAATACGCTTTTTATTGTTATTAGTAAGTCAGGAACAACCATTGAGACCACGTCTCTTATGAAATATGTTTTGTGTCGCTATAATCTTTTATCTGTACATAAAGAACACTTATTGGTGATTACGGATTGTGACTCTGCGTTGGCGAATTGGGCAGATGAAAATGATATTTATTCATTGACGATTGATCCATTAATTGGCGGACGTTTTTCTGTATTAAGTCATGTGGGTATTACACCTTTGATGTTGCTTGGTTATAATGTTGAGGAGATTTTAAAGGGTGCAAGAGAGGTAGAAGAAAAATTTTTTAATCGAGAGCTTGATTGTCTTTTAGAAAAGGCAATCTATTATGCTAAAAATTATAGAAAATATCCAATAAATGTTCTTTTTTCCTATTCAAGTGCCTTTACACACTTTAATGCTTGGTATGTGCAACTTTGGGGAGAATCTTTAGGAAAAATTAATAAAGAAAGTAAAAGCGTGGGGCTAACACCTGTTTCTTTGATTGGTAGCATTGATCAGCATTCATTCTTGCAGCTTATTGTACAAGGACCTAATGATAAAAGTGTTACTTTTTTATCTGTGCGACAATTTGGAGATGAAAGCGTCTTAATTCCGGATATGAGCCTCTCTTCTCTGGAATCAACAGATTTTGTAAATGGAATTTCTTTTAAGAAATTATTACGTTTGCAACGAGAATCAACAATGGAAACACTTATTGCAAGAGGAGTGCCAACAGATTTGATTATTGTTGATGAGCTTTCTGAAAAAACAGCTGGAATTCTTATCTTTTCATATGAAATTTTAACCTCATGTATTGGCTCATTGTTTCAGATTAACACATATGACCAGCCCGGCGTTGAATTTGGAAAACAACTTTTAAGGAGTAAGTTAACGCTTCCTTAGCCCTGTAATAGGTGTTTTAGGGAAAATCTTTTAAGATTCTTGCTTAAAGTTGGGTGAATTTTTAATCTTTTTTTTAAGTAATTGTAGGTTAATCTTTGTAGGATTCAATCTATCATAGAAAGAATGACGAGACTAAAGTGTAAGGAGATATAAATGAGCTTTATTGAGGGAGTTAAAAATAAGGTACGTGTAAAGAAGTCGTCCATCGTTCTTGCGGAGGGTAGTGAGCCACGCACGTTAGAGGCAGCCGAAAAGATACTACAAGAAGGTTTTGCTGATATTATCTTGCTTGGAAATGAAGATGAAATCAAGAAAGTAAGGAATATAGAAAAGGTTAAGATTGTTAACCCAAAGAATTCTGTATATCGTGAAGAGTTTATCAAACTTTTGGTTCAAGTTAGAGGACATAAGGGTGTTGATGAAAAAAAGGCACAGGAATTATTAGATGATCCCTTGTATTTTGGTGCAGCAATGGTTAAAAGCGGTAAAGCAGATGGAATGGTTGCAGGTGCAATTAATTCTACAGCAAATGTTTTGCGTTCAGCATTGCAGGTTGTTGGAAGTGCACAAGGTTGCAAGATTGTATCTTCTTTTATGTTAATGTTAATTCCAAATTGTCCCTATGGATTGGGTGGAAATTTTATTTTTTCAGATCCCGGTTTGGTGCCAAGCCCTAATGCAGAAGAGCTTGCGAGCATTGCTATTGCTTCAGCACAGAATTTTCAATCTCTTTTTGGAGAAGAGCCTATTGTTGCAATGTTAAGTCATTCTACTTATGGGAGTTCTTCGCATACCGATGCACTTAAGGTTGTGGAAGCAACAAAAATTGCCAAAACACTTGCACCAAATTTGTGTCTTGATGGTGAATTACAGCTTGATGCAGCGATTATTCCTAGTGTTGGTGCAAGCAAGGCAAAAGGGTCAAATGTTGCAGGAAAAGCAAATGTGTTGATTTTTCCGGATTTAGATTCAGGGAATATTGGCTATAAGCTTGTGCAGAGACTTGCAGGAGCTGAAGCAATTGGTCCCATTACGCAGGGGTTAGCCGCTCCAATTAATGATCTTTCGCGAGGTTGTTCTGCTGATGATATTGTTGGAGTTGTTGCTATTACGGCTTTGCAGGCACAAGGCCAAGCATAAAAATTATTTAGATTCAAGGAGTGTATAAATGTTAGTTTTGGTTGTAAATTGCGGTAGTTCGTCATTGAAGTTTCAATTGATTGATACGAATACAGAAAATGTTTTAGCGTCAGGAATTTGCGATAGAATTGGTTTGAGTGGGAGTATTCTTAAATATAAAAATAATGGAGGGGTTGACGATAAAAGGGAGTTGACAATGGAGGATCACTCTCAAGCAATTAGTTTTGTTTTGGAAGCCTTAACAGATAAAAAAACTGGCGTGATTCAATCCCTTGATGAAATTGCAGCAACAGGACATCGTTTTGTGCATGGTGCAGAGTATTTTAAAGATTCTGTGCTTGTTACAGATGAAGTTATCAAACGTTTCATCGAGTGTACTCCTCTTGCACCTTTGCATAATCCGGCAAATCTTATGGGTGCTGAAGCATGTAAAAAATTAATGCCTAATAAGCCAATGGTTGCAGTTTTTGATACTGCATTTCACCAAACAATTCCGCCAAAAGCTTTTGTTTACGGTGTACCTTATGATTGGTATGAAAAACATAAAGTTCGACGCTATGGTTTTCATGGCACGAGCCACAAATATGTTTCTCAACGAGCGGTGGAATTTTTGGGTTTGGATAAGAAACATCATAAATTAATTATTTGTCATTTAGGGAATGGATCTTCCATTTCAGCAATTGAAAATGGAAAAAGTCGTGATACAAGTATGGGTATGACACCTTTGGAAGGTTTAACTATGGGTACGAGATCAGGAGATATTGATCCGGGTGTTTTAGAATATATTGCTGAAAAAGAGGGCTATTCTATCAAAGAATTAATTAATATTTTAAATAAAAAATCAGGGGTGCTCGGAATCTCCAGACTATCAAGTGATTTTAGAGATTTGCTTGACGCAGACTTGAGTGGAAATGATTTAGCGAGACTGGCGAGACAAACCTTTGCCTATCGTGTGCTGAAATATGTAGGTGCGTATTGTGCTGTCCTCAATGGCGTTGATGCGATTTGTTTTTGTGGGGGTGTGGGCGAGAATGCAAAATTTATACGTGGTATGATTGTTGAACATCTCAAATTCTTAGGCATAACGCTTGATAAGGAGGCAAATAATGTTTGCGGAAAAGAGGTTGTTATTTCTACAAAAGATTCTCCAGTTAAAGTCTGTGTTATTCCGACAAATGAAGAGATTATTATTGCCAGAGATACACGCGAAATTGTAGCCCAATTAGGATAGAGTTAACCTTTTAAGGAGTCTTTTAAGTAATGTATGCAGATTCTGCTTTGAGTTTGATTCCTCCTGTAGGGGTTATTATACTTGTTTTTTTGACGCGTCGTGTTGTTCTTTCACTTTTTGTGGGTATTTTGCTTGCAGGTATTTTATTGTCACAAAGTTTACTAGGAACAATAGAGTATGTGTTTTATAGCCTTATTGCAGTGTTTTATGACCAAAATGGAGGTGAAATTGTTTATTCTAATTTCTATATTTTTGGTTTTTTGGTTATTTTAGGAATTTTAACTCAGGCGATGAGCTATTCAGGGGGGATGGCGGCTTTTGTTTACTGGGCGAGAAAACGCATTAAAAGTGCAACAGGTTCGGAATTTTTTGCTTTTATTGCGGGGATAATCATTTTTATTGATGATTATTTTAATGCTCTCACTGTTGGACAAATTTCGCAATCTATCAATGATATTAATCGTTCTACACGAGAACGTTTGGCTTATATTATTGATTCGACCTCTGCACCTGTTTGTATTCTGATGCCACTTTCAAGTTGGGGGGCATATATTATTGGTTTATTAGGTGGAATGCAGGAGGGTAATCATTTTCAAACATTGCTATCTAGTATTTGGAGTAATTTTTATGCTTGGTTTGCATTGTTAGCAGTTTTTTTAACAATTTATTGGAGAATTAATTTACCCGCTATGCGTAAAAATTGTAATGTAGGCGTTCAAAAACGTACGGATGGGGATTCTAAGGGTACTTCCATTTGGTTCTTGATTCTTCCTATTTTTGTCTTGATTGTTTTAATTGCTTTTTTCTTGTTTTATAGTGGTTTTGTACAACTCCAAAAACAGCAACAAGAAGTCCATTTAATTGCTATTTTGGGTGAGGCACAAACACCGTTCGCACTTTTTTATGGTGGCTTATTGACTTTAGTTTTTACACTTTTTCTTACCTCTAGCCGTATTCATTTACGCTCATTCCCTATGATTTTTAATAAAGGTTTTATGATTATGTTACCTGCAAATCTTATTTTAATTTTTGCTTGGGCAATTGCTCCTGCCATTCGTGAGGATTTACAAACAGGAATTTATTTAGCAAAAATTAGTGAAGAATGGTTGCAGATGAGCTTGATGAATCCTGATATGATTGTGCCAATTGTGCTTTTTTTGGTTAGCGGTTTTATTGCGTTTGCAACAGGTACAAGTTGGGGGACATTCGCGATTATGCTACCCATTGCACTAGGTATTGCAGAAGTAAATCACTTTGATACTATATTGTGTATCGCGGCTGTTTTATCGGGTGCTGTGTATGGTGACCATGCTTCGCCCATTTCAGACACGACGATTCTTTCGGCTACAGGTGCGGGTTGTTCTGTGCAAAGCCATTTTATTACGCAATTTCCTTATGTGACTACAGTTGCCTGTGTTGCACTAGTGAGTTTTGGTGTTGCTGGTATTACTAATGTGTGGTTGGGGTATCTTGTTGGAGGTTTGCTTTTGCTGGGTATTTTTGGAATATATAAGAGATTTTATGGTGGAGAAATTGTATTAAAGTCATAATTTTTCAGCTTTTTTTATGTTTTTTTTGATAAAATTTGTCCTTTTAGGTAGAAGGAGGGTGTATGCACGGCAAAATTGTCAGCTATCAAGATTTTACCGGTCGGGGTGTTGTTATTAATATTTCTAAAACACTTTTTGATTTTAATAAAGAAAGTTGGCATGATCCAAAAATTGTTCCTACTGTGGGTTTATATGTTGAATATCGTGCTGATGGACAAAGGGTTACAGATATCCATTCTTCTAAATTTCAGAACTTTTCTGATGAGGCATTGATTAGAGAGTATGATTTTTGGCGAACAGAGACTGATGACCAGCTGGAAGAAATTACTGAAAAAGCAAGAATGAATACAATTAAGGCTATCTATCGAACAACAAATTATGCAAATTTACAGGATATTGATGTAACAATTACTGTCGCCCAAGCAATTAAAAATTACTTTACATTAGAAAATGCAACGATTGATATGTTGGGAGAATTGGCAAAAGACAGTAAAACATTATTGTTGAATTATCATTTAATGAAGAGATTTATTCTGAAAGCTTTAGATACATTCTTGTTTCTTGATAAAACTATTACGCGCGATCGTTTTTTGCAATATACAGGTGTTATTACGCGTTTAGAAAATTCCTATCGTGGTATGGTGCGTTATAATAATATGAATACAAAGGTACTTTTTGAGGAATATTTTTTACGTTATCAAACCCATTATCAGGCTCTTGTAGCGGCAATTTCAGGGAATCAGGAATCTTTGTCATTGTGTAGTCGTCAAGAGAAAGTTACTGGCGTGGAGATTCAGAAGTTACGATCCAAGCTTGAAATTCTCCAAGCTAAAAAAGTTGCACAAGAAAATAAAGGTGAGGCAGCAAATGCGAAAGTGATTGCTAATATTGAACAAGAAATGGCAACAATCCAAGATAGTATCGATGATAAGACACAAGCTTTAGAGGGCAGCAATAACCAATTTCAAAATATTTCACAATTTATTGATACTCTTACAGCGATTAAGGATTCCTTTTATAAGCGTCATTATGACACTTTTAATGTTGTTTTTCAGAGCAATTTTAATCGTATTACAAAAAAATTGAAAGAGGGTTTAGATTTATGTGGAACACTTTTAGATGACCAAATTTGGGAGCTTTCTTCTAAATCTGCCTCTTTAAAAGGGCAATACTTTAAGGGGGGTGCGGAGGAAAATTTATGTGCTGTAAATTTTGCACGACTTTATCTTAGTCATCTTGATAAAGCCCTGTTACGCGATACAGAGGAGGAGCTTTATCGTTATTGCCAGAAAATTGATAAACAGGAAAAAAAGTATTATTTAATCATCTCTAATAATGTTGATTTGATGGTTGGCGTCAAAGTGAAGCTTCTGATGACAAACAAATATAATATTATTAAAGTTGCTCATAAACTGATTTCTCTTCAAAGCTCTCTTTCTGAAATTGTATTTGAGATGATATATGTAGATGAAGATATAGAATCACTAACCGTGGAACAGGTAAAAGAGGAAATACAAGATTCTAAGTTGAATCGTAATGTTGAAATACAAATGATTTCCAAGGTGCAGAAAGTTGATGGGTTGAAAATTCGGTCTTAACGGCTCATTTGGGCTTTTTGTTCACTTTCGTACAGCCATACAAAGACTTCTACAACAGCTTGATATAGAGCTTGAGGAATTTCTGCATCAACTTCAGCCTTTAGCAAAGAGTCCACAAGCATCTCATTTTGAAATAAGGGCACATCAAATTCTTTTGCTTTTTCGATGATCTTATCTGCAATATGTCCCTTCCCTTTTGCAACAAGTTTTGGTGCTCTGTCTGTTTCTCGATTGTATGCAAGTGCAGCTGCTTTTGCGTGATTCATGATTTTGTCCCCCTAATCAATGAGTTGTTGATTGAATGTTTGGTCTTCTTTTGGATAGGAAATATCTGTATAGTAGTATATTTCATTGTCTTTATTTCGTTGATATACTCCTTGAGGTATGGCAAATCGACGTTGCAAACCCGGTTCTTTTTTTAGTAGTTTATCATAAAAGTATGCAAACACAGGAGCACTTGTTACCCCTCCAGTTTCTCTCCTACCTAAAGTAGAGCTATCATCGCGCCCATACCACACAATCGTTTGGATTGTTGGAGAAAAACCACAAAACCATGCATCTACATTACCATTTGTTGAACCAGTTTTTCCTGCAATTTCGATACCCTTTACCCTTGCACGTCTGCCTGTTCCTTTATTTACAGCATTACGCAATAAATCAATCATCAAGAAAGCTTGCCTTGCTTCTGTGATTTTTGTCGCTTTTTCATTAAATCTGACTTCACGATGATGAATGTCTGTAATGGAATCAATCAGCATAGGTTCCATGATTGTGCCATAGTTAGAAAAGAGGGTGTAAGCACGACTCATATCCATCAACGAGACTCCAAAGCTTCCTAGTGAAATTGTTAAATCTTTAGGGACATCTGTGAAACCATAATGGGTAACCATTTGCCAAATGCGCTCAAACCCAACGCTCTCAACAAGGTTGATTGTTGCAAGATTTAAGGATTGTTCTACTGCATACTTAAGCGTTACAATTCCATTAAAGCTACTACTATAATTCTTGGGTGTCCATAATTTTCTTTTTCCGCCTGGAAGAACATATTCATAAGTTCTTGCAATATCTGCAAGTAAATCACTTTCAGAGAATTGAAAATCGAGTGCGGCTTGATAAATAAAAGGTTTGAAGCTACTACCCGGTTGCCTTTTTGCCTGTGTTGCACGATTAAAATTGCTTTTTTCAAAATCTACTCCACCTGTGATGGCAAGGATTCTTCCCGTTTGATTCTCTAAAACAATCATAGCACCGTTAAGTGTTGAGTTATCCTTATCTTTTTGTCTTGATTTGATACCTTCATAGCCGTATATAAGGGCTTCTTGTGCAATTTCCTGATAATCCAAATCAACGGTTAACTTAATAGTGTAGCCCCCACTTTTTAAATCTTGCATATCTTTGAGTTGCTTTAAAACCTCAACAACGACATAAGGAGCAACATTCTTACTTAAAGTGTCATCATAAATCTTAGGGACTTCTTCTACGCCCTGATCCAATTCTTCTTTACTGATCCAGCCTAGTGTGTACATTCTTTGCAGAATACTGTTGGCACGTCCTAGTGCAAATTCAAGTTTTTTTGTAGGGTCATAGAATGTTGGGGCACGGACAAGCCCAACAAGTAAGGCGGATTCTTTAAGTGTTAAGCGGTCTAAATCTTTTTTAAAATAGCCCAACCCGGCAGTACGGATACCATAATAGCCATGTCCAAAATAAGCACGATTTAAATAACGTTCTAAAATTTCTTCTTTTGTTAATTCTTGTTCTACGCGAATAGCAAGAAGAGCTTCTTTAATTTTGCGATCCAATGTTCTTTCTGGTGTAAGTACAACATTTTTAATGAGTTGCTGTGTGATTGTGCTTCCCCCTTCCACCATTTTCCCGCTAGCAATATTTTTTACCATTGCCCTTGCAATAGCATCAAAATTGACTCCAATATGTTCAAAAAAAAGCGTATCTTCAACGGCTGCTAATGCTTCAATGACTCTTGGAGGGAGTTCTTCAAATGGGGCATAGAATCGAAATTCTTTATCAAATAGATTAGCAATTAACCTTCCTTTTCTATCCACAATTTGTGTGGTTAGTGGAGGATTATAATGGACAACCTTATCCAAATCAAAACGGATGTCGTTATAGTGATGAACGATAATGGCAACAACACCGACTATTGCAAGAATCATCAAAATAAGGACTGTTTTAAAAAAAGTTTTCATTCGTTAAAAACCTCTGCTCAAAAATAATAACCTGATGCTGGATTATATCAGATAATATCTTAGTTTAGCAATGATTCTTGCGTTTTATGCGAGAGGCTACAGGTTAAGAAGGGAGTGTTATAGAAATTTTTGTAAAAAATTATGGAATCTTTTAAGTTACATAGCGATAAAATTCAGTCTTATCTAAAAAAGGAGGGTGGAATGCGTCAAGTTGGGTTGGCAGTGGGTATTGTTTTGCTACTTTACTTTTTCTCTACAAATGCAGAATTGAGCCAGATTTTGGCAGGTGTAGCTATTTTGCTTTTTGGTATTTCTAGTTTAGGAAATGGCTTTAAAAGTTTTAGTGATGGTTTATTAGAGAAAGTTCTAAAGAAATCAACTTCTACAACACCAAAAAGTATCACTTTTGGAACAATTGCGACGGTGATTATGCAGTCTTCAACCTTGGTGTCTGTGATTTCTATTTCTTTCCTATCCGCAGGATTAATTACCCTTGCACGTGGGCTTGGTGTTGTGTTTGGAGCAAATCTAGGAAATTCTGCTGGTTCGTGGATTATTGTTGGATTAAGTAATATTAAAATTTCTGACTTGGCTCTTCCGTTGGTTGTTGTTGGAGCGTTGTTATCCTTACAAAAAGCAAAGCTTTACAAAGGTTTGGGGGGGGTTTTTATCGGTCTTGGCTTTTTCTTTTTGGGTGTTGCTTATATTAAAGATGGTTTTAGTGCATCAGGCGATATGATTAACTTTGCACAATTTAGTGCTGATGGTTATCTTGGTGCGTTTATTTTTTGTGGTGTTGGTGCATTGTTGACTGGAATTGTGCAATCAAGTCATGCAACTTTGGCGATGATTCTTCTTGCTTTATCTGCTGGGCAATTAACTTATGAAAATGCCCTTGCAGCAACATTGGGTACAAGTGTTGGAGGTGTTGTCACGGCTGTTGTTGCTTCATTAAGTGCAAATATTGAAGGGAAGAAGCTTGCCATAGGAAATTGTGTATTTAATTTTACAATCGCCATTATCGTTTTAGCCTTGTTCCCTCTTTTTGTGCAACTTGTGAATTTTGGTTCTTCAACATTTGGAATTGCAGAGGACAACTATGCCTTAAAAGTTGCATTTTTTCACACATTGTTTAATTTAATCGCTGTTTTGATTATTTCGCCTTTTATCCCACAAATTGTTGCATTTTTAGATAAAACGGTGAAAGCACCTAAAGATAAGGATATTAGTGCACCAGAATTCTTAAAATACGAAATTATTGAGTATCCTGATGAAGCGTTGAATGCGATTGAAAATGAGATTAAGCATCTCTATGACAATGCTTTTGCGATAATTGTGCACACTCTTGGTTTTAGTCGGGAAGATATACGTTCTCAAGAGGAATTAAGCGAATTAGTTAAAAAACCTTGGTATAAGGGAGATGTTGATATAGACTATCTTTATCAGAAAAAAATTAAAGCTTTGTTTGATGCAATTATGGATTTTTCATCAGAGGCACAAGCATACATTGATGACCAAAGTCGTATTGAAAGGGTTTATAGTCTTAAAGTTGCGGCAAGAAGTTTGCTTGAAGCAGTGAAGATTCTTAAGCTTGCACAAAAAAATCTAAAGACTTATTCCACCTCCCCAAATCCAGCTTTAAGTGGATTATACAATACTCTAAGGATGGAATTGGCAGAGCTTTTGCGTAGTGGTGAGGATTTAAAAAAGATGACGCCTGAGAATATTGCACTGATTGTTTCTCAATTAAATGAGGCAAAGAAATTCTTTGAAGTCAGAGATAAGGAAGCACTTTCAAAGGTCGAAGCATTAATTTCTGAAAAGAAAATCACAGTTAGTCAAGGTACATCTGTCTTAAATGATTCTTCATTTATTGATAATATCTCTAAAGAAATTATTGAGGCTATTCGTATTATTTATGCTCATTTTGTCCAACGTGCCACAGCTGATGATCAGGATGATGGTAGTTTTGAAAGAGAATATGATTCTTAGGCCTTTAAGTGAATGATTGCAGAAGTGTTCCAGAGATTTGCTAAAATCTAACACAAGTCTCTGGAAAAGTTTTAATGTGAGAGGGTCATTCCATTGTGAGTTTGTAGCCTACACCAGAAAGATTACGGATAATGTTTTGGTGAGATTTTTTGCGAATGGAATTAATATGCATACGAAGTGTATCCAAAGTCATGGGAGTCTCACCCCAAATCATTGATTGAAATTCATCATAAGATACAACACCACCTCTATATTGCAACAATAATGAGAGTATTTTATTCTCTTTTTTTGTTAAAACAACAGATTTAGAGCCATCATAAAGTGTCATTTCAATTGGATTATAGCTTAAGTTATTTCCCAAAGACACAGTTGTTTTAGTTATTTTCTTGGGTGTATTTGCAAGAAGGATGATGGATAATTCTTCTAAATCAATGGGTTTCTTCAAAATAGAACAAGCACCCAAATCATAGCTTTCAATCAAATTTTCGCGTGTTCCAAAAGCGGTAATAATGACTACAGCAACACGCGGATTTATATCTCTAACTTCCTTAATGAACTCTAATCCACTCATCTTGGGTAAATCAAGGTCGGTGATAATTACATGTGGAGACTTTTCTTGGAAAATTTTTAAAGCTTTTTTTCCTTCTCCTACGCTGTAAAGGGCTTTTGCATGCCGCCTTAAATGACGATCAATGAGATTGCGGAGGTCTACATCGTCCTCAACTAGTAATATTTCTGTATCATGAAGATCATCAAGAATATCTCTTTTCATGTCCGTTCTCCTATTTTTAATGATTTTTGAGATAAAATTCCAATTGACAAAACTCTATAAAAGGAGGTTCTGCAACTGTGATTATCTCATATTTCGATAAAACTAAGATAAAAAATGATGAAAATTGCAATAAAAACCTAAATACGATGATTAAAAGTCCGCAAAATTCGGATTTGAAGGCATTAGAATTTGGGGGTGAATTTTCTGCTTTTTTAGAAAATATGCGGAAGTTTTTTCATGATTATCGTCAACCATTGAGTACTTTAAAGCTATTAGGTAGTGATATTCTTGAGGCGTATCGTTATCATGAAATTGATGAAAAATATTTGAATGAATATGCTAGGGTGCTTATAAAGCAGGTTAATCACCTAGACTCTCTTGTCGAAGGCTTGAGTGAAAAAATACAAAAAAATAGCCAAATTCAAATACAAAACCATTGGCAATTATTTTCTGTTTGTACTATTTTAGAATCCTTAAAATCTTTTTTTGAGTCATTTGAAATAGGGGTGCAGATTCAAGAAGATGTATTGATTCTAGGAGAGGTGGGCGAGGAATACCGAATGCGAACACTTTTTTTGCTTTGTTTGCAGGGTATTGAGTCTTATATGCAAAATAAGAATCATCAAGGTGTAATCACATTAGATTCAGGACGATTCTCTTTTAGGATAGCTCACTTTTCGCGAGAAGAATTTTTTGCAAATCCTAAAGTTGAGTCTTTTGTGTGGTTTATGCGAAGCTATCACCGACATTTCAAGAATTCTAAAAAAGATGTGGATATAGAGGTTGTAGAAGAATTAAGTTCTCACTTTGAATTAAGATTTTTACCACATTAGTTGGGGTAAGTCTGTGCTTTAGGGGAGTTATATTTTTAAATATTTCTCAAAAAGTATAAAATTTATTGTAATTTGTTAACTTCTTTGTGTATAATTCTCTTTGCTTTCAAGAATTTGTTGTGGGAGGTTTGTTGTGAGACAATATAGAGACAGCTTTGAAACAATTTTGGAAAGGTTGCATCTTTCTATACGAAAGAATGGCTTGAAAAACTCCAAGCAGCGGGAGTATATCCTTAAAGTTTTGTATGAGAATGGTGGGCATCTTTCTCCTGAAGAAATTTTTACTATCGCACGCAAGAATCATAAAGGTGCAAGCCTAAGTTCCATTTATCGTATTTTAGCTTTCTTAGAAAAGGAAGGTTTTGTTCTATCTATTGAGGTGGACAGCAGTGGTAGAAAGTATGAGATTGCTGGTGGGCTTCATCACGATCACATTATTTGTACAGAATGTGGTGAGATTATTGAATTCTATAATGAGGCTTTAGAACAACTACAAAATGAAATTGTCAAATCCTATGAAGCTGTATTGGTGAGTCATGATATGCGGTTATTTGTATCGTGTAAGCAATGTTTACAAAAAAGAACTTCTTAACCTTCAGTGATCAGTACACTTGGTTTTTCCAAGTGTATAGTCAAAATTTCATAACTTTTACTCATTATTCCTGTGAAAATAAACTTTTTTTGGTTATAATTCGCTTTCTGATTGGGTATTTTAGTATTTTTGAGGGAATGGAATAATGAAAAAAATTGCAATTATTGGACGTCCAAATGTTGGAAAAAGTTCTCTTTTTAATCGTTTTTTGCAAAGTCGCAAGGCCATTACTTCTGATTTGGCAGGAACGACACATGATGTGAAGCGGGATTGCATAGAATTAGAGGGTTTATCGCTATCCTTGAGTGATACTGGCGGAATTGAAGAGAGAAATCATCAAGAAACCATGTTTTTATTTAAAAGTATCAAAGAGCAGGCGTTAAAGGAAGCGGGATTGGCTGATTTGATTCTTTTTGTCGTTGATGGCAAATTAGCTCCATTAGATGAAGATTTATCTCTTTTTCGTGACCTACAAAAGTTAAAAATTCCTCTTTTTTTGGTGGTAAATAAATTGGATAATGCTAAAGAAGAGGAGCGCATACATTCTTTTGTTGTTTTTGGCATTTCAGAAATTTTTGCGGTTTCTATTACTCATAATCGTGGCTTTGCTGCATTAAAATCAGCAATCATTAAGGTATTAAATATTCAGCCTTTAAGATATGAATTTAGTGATGGTTTTATGGGGTCATTAGAAGAAGAGATGTTAAGTTTAGGATTACATCAGGATAAAACACAAGAAGAAGAATATGATGAAATTAAAACAGCCATTATTGGTAGGGTTAATGTCGGTAAAAGTTCCTTATTGAATGCACTCTTAGGCGAAGAACGTTCTATCGTTTCAGAAGTTGCTGGGACGACGATTGACCCAATCGATGAGAGTTTTTATTATGAAGGCAAAAAATTAACCTTTATTGATACGGCAGGTTTGAGACGCAAAGGTAAGATTGAGGGGATTGAGAAATATGCTTTGCAGCGAACAAGAGAAATGCTTGACCAGCATGCCCATATTGCTTTATTGGTGCTTGATGCTTCAGCACCACTTGTTGAGCTTGATGAAAAAATTGGCTCCTTAGTGCTTGAGTATGGTTTAGGTGTTGTTATTGTTTTGAATAAATGGGATGTTCGTCATAAGGAAATTGAAGAAATTAAAAAAGATATTAAGGAACGTTTTAAATATCTGTCTTACGCCCCTATTGTAACCATCTCTGCAAAGAATAAAAAACACATTATGCAGCTAAAAGAAGCAATCATAAAAGTGTATCAACAGTTGATTTATCGTATTCCTACGGCAATGTTAAATAAAACAATTCTTGATGCGTATTCTAAACATCCCATTCCTAGCAAAAAGGGCAAAATTGTTCGCATTTATTACGCCACACAGTATAAAATTGCCCCACCACATATTTCTTTGGTAATGAATCGCCCAAAAGCTTTACATTTTAGCTATAAACGTTATTTGATTAATCAATTGCGTAAAGAATTTGGCTTTAGCGGTGTTCCCATTTTTATTGAAGCAAAGAAAAAAGGTGAACGTTCTGTTGATGGTGAGTGTATGCAAGAGGAGCAGAATTGAAAAAGATTAATTTTGGTGGTATTGTAGAGAAAGTCAAAAATAGAAATTTTCTTTTTATTATTTTAGTGGGTTGCGTGGCACTTTTTGCAATTCTTTATTTTTGGTTATTTGGCTTTGGTTTATTGTTAGGTGCAAAAGAGTTTGAAAAAATTATAAATCGTCATGCAGAATTACTCACAACTCATTTTAATGAGAGGGCGTATTATGGAGAACCACAGATTCTGAAGTGGGAACCTTTTATCTGCGAGGGGTCCATTCAATGTTTTAGTCCAAAAATTGTACTTGGATGGCTTGATACGCCAAATGAGGCTATTATTTTACAAAATAATTCTTTAACACTTAAGTGGCTTTCCTCCACTCAAGCAAAGGGAACATTAGAAACGGAGTTTCAGTTTCAGTTTAATGAAAATGAGCTTTCTATAGAAGAAAAAAGAGAAATTTCTCTCATTAAACCTTTGTTGCCCAAACGTTTAAGTTGTCATTTCACGCATTCTGTGTATGGCACAAAATCTATTGCAAATAGTGATAGTACATGTACGCTTTTTAGTGATGCGATTATGTATCAATTCAGTGTTGATATGGATACCTTTAGTTTTGCTTATGCGAATGCGATATTTGAGAATCTTTTAGGAGAACCCAATCATTATGCAGATTCAAAAATGCGTGAAAATATCAAAGTGGCTATTCGTTCATTTGATATTAAAATTACTTCAAAAAGCCTCGATGATGCGATTTATAATATTTTAGAAGCAGCACATGGGAGTGTGTTTACGCGTGAAATTTATGAAAAAAGCATTGACTATGGTGCGAGTGTGGCATCTAATTTTTTGATAGAATCTGTACGAAAAGTCCCTATTGATGTGAGTGCGTTTGTGCGTGCGGTTGAGAGGTTAAAGGAGGGAGGGGTATCTATTTTAACCGCAAATGGTAGGGAACTTGCGTTATTTGTACGATTAAAAAACCATGAGAATATACCCTTTGCAAATGAAGAATTGCTAGAAGAGTTGCAGTATAATTTAGGTTATCGTCCGCATTCTATTTTGCGTTCTCTGATTCAAAATTATGATTTTAAGGTCGAATACTATTAATTTTTGTTTGATATAATGCCTGTTTTTTAATCGATAGAGGAGAAAAGTACATATGAGTAAGCAAGGTTTAATTCTGGGCATTTTAGGTGCTTTGATTATTGCAGGAGTTTTAGCGGGGTATTATTTTTCGCAAAATCTCAATCAGCTGATACCATCAAGTGAAATTGAAAAATACCTTAATGATGGGATGAGATTCGCCCAACAAGCAATCAGTAGAGATAGAATCCAATACGAGGAATTTAGTTGCTTAAACCTTGAATGTAGGTCAAACCAAATGACCATTCAGAATGAAAATGAATTCATTGCATTCAAGAATATATATTTAAAAATTAATAAGTTTAACCTAAATCATTTTAAGGGTATTTTGGAATTTGATATTGCTACTCAAATCTCTTCAATTCCAGAAGTTGGGAAGCCCTTTATTCCATCAAAGATGCGTTATGATGTTAATTTTAAGATAGATTCAAAGCAGGGCTTGATTGTACAAGAGGATAAAGTTTATTTAGAACTCCCTGTTGCCCATGTTCAATTTGCAACAAAGGGGTATTCGCAAAGCACATTCTATGAAGGTAAAGATTTGTTACAGCTAATGAAGTTTGCCCAAGCTATTATAGAAGATGACGAGAATGTGTTGAATGAGATAGAGCAAAAGATGGGTGAGAATATGCACAAAATTGGTTTCGACTATATTAAATTTGAATTAAATGGAAAAGATCAATTAGCAGATACTATTTACCATGTTGCTCAGTCGATGCATCAATATCCTTCAAAGGAGGTATATTATCAAGATATTGACAAGGGAGCTAGTTTGTTTGGTGCGGTTTTGCTTGGGGGTGCAGTACAAGTTAAGGGGGTTGATATTCAGTCTCTTTTGAGTGCTGCAACAACTCTTTCTGAAGGTGTTGTTAAAATTCTCAAAGAGAAAAGTCAGCATTTAGCGTTATCTGTTCAGCTTAAAAAAGGCAAGAATGTACCTATGTTTAATGAAGAGATAGGTGAAAACTATACCAAAAATGGAGAGGAGGTGTTGCAAGTTTTTCTTGAAAATTATGATATTCAAGTGCAAGTGGAATAGTTTGAGAGTAATCTCTGAAAATTATGGTATTGAAGGAAAGTAATGAATTTAAAAAAAGTTTGTTTTGTGTGTTTTGGGGCGATAGCTACATTAATTTTTGCGGGCTGTGGCGAAGGAAGTGAAACATTAACGAAAGGAAAAATTAATGTTACTCCAGAGGAATTTGCAAAAATTGGAAATGAGTATCTTCTTCGGGTTGGCGGTATTCAGTCGTTGCAGTCACAGGGTATTAATGGAATGGAGATAACAAGCACCCCTATGAGTTGTGATAAGGATTATAAATGTACAGGTGCAACGATGAATGTGAGTATGGACGAAGTGATGGTAAAAGTGAATTCGGATGTGAATCTCTTGAGCTTTAATGATAAAGAAGTTAGGGCAAATGTCCTTTTAGAAATGACTTTTTCAGCAAGCGAGGATATGTCTATGGTTTCAGAACAAATAGCACAGATTCTTCCTGTAACGATTAAGTATGATTGTGTTAATCAATACAGCAAAGAAAAGGAGATTGATGACTACTTGACAGCAGGGGCAACATGTAAGTTTGATTCCAGTCTGATTCGCTTTGATTCTGTAGAAAAAACGCAGATTACACATCCTAGCTTTGCAAATCAAACTATGGAGCAAGTTGCTAAGAATAAAGATATTTTAAATGAGGAAGTTATTAAAAATATGGGGATTAGCTTACTTGATTTTTCTTTGAAAGTAGGGGCAAAAAAGAGCGTTGCGGAGTCTATTTATCAGCAACTTTCTCCATCGGTTGCCTCTATTGATGAATACAAGACGACAGTCAACAACATGCGTTCTGCCCTTCCTGCATTTTTGGTTAATATTGTTGGTTTTGAGGAGGCAAAAAAGGCTATTACTAATTTAAGCGATTCTGTTGGTAAATTTGTAGTTGATGAGGTTAAGGAATTTAGCGTAGGGGCAACATTGCGTCCAAATGCAACACCAATCGTATTTTCTATGCAATCTTTAGAGGAAGTACAACATATACAAGGGCAAGAAGCTTTAATTAAAATGCAAGAAGTGATTGATGAAGTATTCCAAAAATACGATGTCGTCATCCAGTAGTCTTATTGGCGTTGGCGTGAGAGGATCACGTCAATCTTCCCTATTTTTTTGAGATACAGAGCGTGGAAATATTTGCCGAATAAGATTTGGAGTAAATAGGTTCTAGCTTGTTTTGTCTCAATTCTTGTTCTAAAAGACTAAGTGTAAGGAATTCTTCAATAGAATTGGGTAGGTATTGATATGCTGCCATATTTTTGCTGATTAATCCACCAATCTTGGGGAGAATTTTACGCGTATAGAATCCAGCGATTTGTTCTAAAAAACCATTGTTTTCATTCTTTGTAAACTCCAAAATAACGAGAATCCCACCTTTTCTAAGAATGCGGTAAAATTCTTTGAATGCATTATCACGATCGACAACATTACGCAAGCCATAAGCAATAGAAATAATATCCACACTTTCAGATTCAAGAGGAATTTTTATTGCTTCTGCTTGTATAAAATGTGTATCCTGCAATTTTTTGCGTGCAACTTCTAACATTCCTGCTGAAGGATCAATTCCACAGATGCTTGCAATATTAACACCTAATTTTGTGGCAACCTCGCGCCAGTGAATAATCATATCCCCTGTTCCACAGGCGACATCGACAATATCCACATCTGTTTTTTGAACTTCCTTTAAGGAAATTTGACAACCTTTTTTACGCCAAGAAATATCAATTCCCATACTTAAAACACGATTGGCTATATCGTAACGTTCTGAAATTGAATCAAACATTTCAATGATTTGTTGTTGTTTGGTTTGTTGATTAGAAAAATTTTGCACTTTATTCCTTTGGTTAGATTAAAAGGGTTTGAGGATAACAAATACAACAATGATGAACATCAGTATCGTTGGAATCTCATTGAAAATCCGAAAGAATTTACCACTCTTCATGCAGCGATCCTCACTTAATTGCTTAAGGTAGAATCCACACAGAAAATGGAAAATAATCAAGAAAAGGACAAACATTATTTTTGCGTGTAGCCAACCTCCTTTGAAAATAGAAACATCATAAGCAATAAGTGCAACACCTGTAATCAATACGCCAATGAGGGCAGGTAGTCCAATAAACCAATAAAGCTTAGATTCCTGAATCTTAATCACTGAAACAAAGTTTTTGTTATCAGCATTTTCAGTGTGATAAACAAATAAACGTGGTAAATAAAAAAGCATTGCCATCCAAGAGGTGAACGCCATAATGTGGAAAATTTTTATCCAAAGATATAACATAAATACTCCTTAAAGCTGAAATAATTGTTGTTGAAAAGAGGCTAAAGATTGCTCCTCACCCACACACTTAATACAAACACCATCACTAAGAAATTCTCTCTCTAATGAAATTTCAAATTTTTGGGCAAGATAAGTTGCGTGAGAAAGCTTATCAAAAGAAATTTTAAAAACTTCTTTAGATAAAATCTTGAAGGGTTCTAGTCTTGCTACAGCGATTGTTTGTTTTGCGTTTTCTGTATAAGCACGTACAAGTCCACCTATGCCAAGTAATGTCCCACCAAAATATCGCACACTGACAAAACCAACATTCAAGAGATTATGTCCACGTAAGACTTTTAAGGTCGGCATTCCAGAACTTCCTTTAGGTTCACCATCATCGCTGAAACTTTCTTCAATCTGTAAAAAATCATTCAAGAGACGTGAAGAATTGACAAAATGAACAGCCTTTGGGTGTTGCTCCCTCAATGCTTTTAAGGATTCTTCAAAGAGATGAATGGGATATAAAAAGCCTAAAAAATGCGAGCCCTTTTGCGTAAGTGATGAAGATGCACATTCTTTAATTGTTTGGAATCCCTGCATTAATATTTATCCTTAAAAATTGCAATACTCCATTCGCATAAATGGGTATCATAATAATTTTTTATGTAACCCAATTTCTGACAAAAATCCAAAATAGGAGAAATATTCGCATAATATAATCCCTCGTATTGCGGTTGTTTATGTATGCTCAAAAGGTTAAAGACAACCGCTTTGTTGCTTTGCTGAAAAAGGTTTCTTAGCGTGAAAAAAATATATTCTTCCCAGATTTGTTTGGGATGGTGATGACAAAGATTGAAAGTGCCACTCACAAAAGTATAATCAGCCATATATAGTGCAGAATTTGCAAAATATAAACGGATTTTTTTGTTCCACCAATAGGCATGTAGAAATTTTTTTGCCTCTTTAAGCATATTTTTACTAATATCATAGCCGTTGTAGAGTCGAATCTGAAAGCCAGATTTTTCCAAAAAGGAATACAAAGCCCCGTATCCGCAACCAAAGTCATTGATGTTGAGTGTTGAATGGGATTGGAGATTTAATAGGGATAAAAGATGGGTAAAACGTTGGATTTGTTCATCTTGATTTTGCCAAAAAACTGCTTTATGCGTATAGCCAAATTGCTTTGCACGTTTGGAGTATAGCTCTGCAATATCGTGCAAATGAACAATATCTAACATCAATAACCCTTGATTGCTTTTCCGAATTGAATAATTTTTTCTGCAATATTATCTAAAGGAACAATTTCTTTAATTGCACCTACGGCGATGGCTCGTTTAGGCATTCCAAAGACAATGCAACTGCTTTCATCTTGAGCGATTGTATGTGCTCCGTTGTCGTAAAGTTCTTTAATACCAATACTTCCATCATCACCCATTCCTGTAAGAATAATTGCCAATGTATTGCGTCCAGCAGTGTTATTACCGCTCCGAAATAAAACATCAACGCTTGGTTTGTGGCGACTGACCTTCTCTCCCTCAATTGCTTTTGCAATATAATCATTACCACGTGATTCAATCACTAAGTGCCTATCCCCAGAAGCGATATAGGCGTGGGAGGGTTGTAAGACTTCTTTGCTAGAGACTTCTAAAACACGAATTGCTGAAAGTAGATTTAATCTTGATGCAAAAGAACCTGAAAAGCCCACTGGAATGTGTTGGACAATAACAATAGGTGGAAGTCCCTCCGGTAGCTTTGGAATAATGCGTGTGAGAGCTTCCACTCCTCCTGTAGAAGAACCAATAAGAACAAGCTTTTTACCTGAATCTTTTTTGCATGGTTGTGAAGGAAGAATCACATCTGGTGGATGTTTTATGAGATCTTTAGAGAGTAAATCTGTCATATTTTATCCTTTTTAATGTGCAATCTTGACGAAGCAATTTTGTCCTAATCGTTCAACGCGATGACTTAACGATAATACATTTTCTGAATGTCCTAGATAAAGTGTTCCATACATTTTTAAACATTTGAATAAATTTTCTAAAATTTTTGCTTGATCTTCAACTTTAAAGTAAATCAGTACATTGCGACAGAAAATAATATCAAACTCTTCGGGTTGAAAAGGATATTTTTTGGTAAATAAATTGAAAACCTTGAATGTAATCATTGATTTGAGGGCTGCCACTGCTTCTATACTCACTTCTGCAGTACCGACATTTCTGATATTGAAGTAATCTGACATATTCAGCCAAGTTGGCAATGGACTCAAACGTGTATTAACCTGATAGACACCTTTTTTCGCAATTTCTAACACATCTGTATCAACATCTGTAGCAAGAATGGAAATCGGCAGATTGGGAGTGCCATAAATATTTTTTGCATGCAGTAAAGTTGCTGCAATTGAGTAGGGTTCTTCACCTGTGGAGCTTGCAGAACAATAAACCTTGAATGGGCGATTTTCAGCACAGACACGTGGCATAACTCGGTCAATCATATCTAAAAAATGGAAACCTTCACGAAAAAAATCTGTTTTATTTGTTGTGAAAGCATTGATAAAATCTTGTTCATGTCGACTGATTTTCTCAAAAAAATCTTTGTTGTTTAAAATGCCCAAATCTTTAATTAATCTTTTAATGCGATTTGTGATTAGGGTATCTTTGCTTTTATCAAGAAAGATTCCTGTTTTTTCGTAAAGTTCTGTTCGAATTTGGTCGAGGAATTCCCGTGTTATATCAACTTGTTGATTCATTTTTTCTTCTCTCTTTTTCTTGTAGATATTCTAAGTGTTCATTATCTTGTTGTGTTTCTTGCCCAATTTCTTTGTAAAGAGTCCAGTAAAACTCTACAAACTCTTTTGTTTGTTGATCTTTAGGAATGTGGTAACCCTCTGCATCTTGTTGTGTAAAATAGTTCAAAAAAATTGAAGCATTTGCTTTTTGCATGTAGAGTTTAGCTATTTTTTCATAAGATTCAAAGTAAATTGCCTTAAATGTCTCATAGCTTTCTTGTGTAAGATTTAATTGTAGTCGAGAATTCTTATATGCAAGAATATTGGCAGAAAACAAAAGGCTAAGGTGAATCAAACCTTCACAATAGTAAGGTTTAACTTCCTCTTGTTCTCTCCAAGCAATTAATCCAACAGCTCTTGTAATCACATCAGCTAGTAATGGGAGTCTTAAGGGCTGATAGATCTCTAATGTATCATTCAGAAAGAAATTCAATAACCCTCCGGTTGTCGCTTTCCATTCTTCAATATTCTTGAAATTTCCTTCAGTGTTCATACAGATTTCTGTATCTATATCCATCCATAAAATATGCCCGAATTCATGTCCAATTGTTGAGATTTGATAGAGTGCAAGCCATATTTCCTCATTGAAAAAAAGAATTTCTCGTCGTTCTTTTAAGAAATTTTCATCAAATATTTCTTTTGCAATACGCATAAATGGACGATATTGAGCTGAATGCAAAACGCGTGTCGGAAAAGCAAAAATTTTTTTTCCATATTTTTGAGAGACTCGTTCATCATTTGGAACAACTTGAGCTGAAAATAATCCATCCATTTCAGCACCATAATATAGGGCAGGCAGGGAGAGGTAAAGAGAGGTTTTGTTTAAGGAATGTAAGACGTTATCTTTCATGCTCTGTGTTTCAAAATCTGAAATTGCCCATTTTTTATAAAGATTTAAAAAAGAATCTTGCATTTGCGTTTGAATGGGCAAGTGTTTATTATGGGTAATTTGTAGAACGCGCATATCCCATTCAGGTGCGACACTACGACGATAATGGTCCTCATAGTATTCAAGTGGATGAGCGGGTTGTAAAGGTGTTTGGATTTTCATCCATGCTCTATCAACCTCTCTCCAACATTCAAGCAAATTTTCTAACTTTTCCTCCGTAAATGCGTTTTCGATAGCCTTAAAATATTGAATATAATGTTTTTTGGCAAGAAAAATTTCATCACCTTCATTCTTTAATTCTTTTAAAAGCTTTTTAATTTCTTTAGTGATTATTTTAATTTCAGATTTGAATGCAAGAGAGTAGGGGATAGCATTCCAACATTTTTGTGTTGGATTGTATTGAGGGATAGAATAGCTTCTATCGCTCTGCTCTCCATCAGCAGTTCTTTCTCTTAAGGATTCTAGGATTTTAAATAAATCCTGTTTATCTGGATACTCTTTGGCTAGTTTTGGGTTAATTTCCTCTATTAGGCGAAAACGCCATCGTGTATGAAATGTATTAAAAGCTTTCCCGATTGCATGAATACCGTGTAAAATTTGGCGATAAAAAGGTGTGAATAATTCTTCCTCATCACAACGATTAAGGATTTTTTGATGCCATTGGGTATGATAGTCTTTTACCCAATTATACAGAATTTTTTTAGCTTCCTTAATTTCCTCATCACTTTTTTGTGCTTTTTTAAGTATTTGAATTATTGCACTTTCTTGAAGTTGTACAAGACGCGTCAGTAAGGCTAAGCGATGGGGTTGAGTATCTTGAATATTGAGTGTATTTAGCATTTGAATAAGATTTTGAATCTCTGGATTTTTATCGTTTTCTAGCTCTAAATAGAGGCGGTTTAGGCTATCATCTCTCCATTGCACAATTTGGCAAAACTGATTTAAATCTGCATAAAAGGCTTTTTTCATCAATTTTCTCCTTGTGAATCTCGGTTTGCATTTTTATTGTATTTATCCTTAAGAATCTCGTAAGCATCATTAATTTTAGTTAATTGTTCATTTGCTTTGAGAGTGTCGCGTTGGCTACCACCTTGTCCTTGTATAATATCTGGATGATACTTTTTAACGAGCTCTCGGTAACGTTTCTTAATGAGCTCTGATGTGATATTTTCCTCACTTTCTTCGGTGAGTCCAAAAGTCTGCAAGGCGGATTCAAGAGAATTTTGTGATTCAGCTTGACTGGTTTTGTTTTGCATAAATTCTTCAAATCGGTCATAAATGCGGTTAAAGTCTTCATTACTAAGTTCAAAATAAGCCGCAATATCGATGATTGTTTCTCTCTCTTCTTCTGCTAAAACGCCATCGGCATAAGCAACAACAAACAAGAATTCAATTACTTTTAGACGCTTTTTATATTGCCCTTTGGTTTTATCTACAAATTCCAACGCAAACTCTTCAACATTACCAATGGAAACTTTTTGTGAGTAAAAATAATCACTTAATGATTCTTGTGTGAATGCTTGGTTATCATAAGAGATAACCATATCGTTGATGAGTTCTGCGATAAGCCGTTCTTCAAATTCACATACTTTACCATCGCTTTGTACGACTTTTGCAATAAGGGCAAGAATTAAGCCACATTCTGAATGCTCAATATCTGTTTTTTGAGAATAATCTGCGTAAGGATCATCAAAGATGGGTTCTGCTTCCTGATTTTTGAGTGGTCCATAAGATTTGGGATTAGCTAAATATTCTTTAAGTGTTTTAAACATAAAGAAAATCACACCTACAGCAATTACCAGTAAAAGATATTCCATGTATATTCTCCTTAAATGTTAACAAATCAAAATTATGTGGGCGTAATTGTAGCAGTTATTTAGTTAAAAAGCGAATGCCTTTTGCAAAGTTATTGATTCTTTTTTTCTTTCTTTATCTGTAAGTTATAGTATAATGCGATAGTGAATTCAGTTGAGGAGTCATCTTGGAGTTGTTTGTAGCCGGTGTGATTGGCTTAGGCATTGCTTTGGTTGTAAATATTGTATTCAATCGTTTAGGTGTTCCTGTGGTGATTGGTTATATTTTTACAGGAGTCGTGCTTTCCTCATTTTTGCATATTGTTGACGTGATTGATTTAGAGGTGTTGGACCATTTCGCAGAATTTGGAATTGTTTTTTTAATGTTTATGATAGGGCTTGAATTTTCTTTCAGCGTATTGCAAAATATGCGTCAAGAGGTATTGTTTTTTGGTGGATTGCAGGTTGCTATCACAACGTTGGTATTTTTTGCTATTGGGTATTTTGTTTTTTCATTGGATATTCGCGTGGCTTTTGTTGTTGGAGCAGCACTTTCCTTGTCGTCGACCGCCATTGTTTTAAAGATTTTTAATGAAACAAAAGAAGTGAACACTGCCTATGGACGCAATGCTGTAGGTATTCTCATTATGCAAGATATTGCCGTTATTCCTATTTTACTGATGATTTCTATTTTAAGTAGCGATGATGTTAATTTTGAATTATTAATTATGCATACAACTTTGAATGCTTTGGTTTTACTTCTTGTTTTGTTTTATCCTGCAAAATGGGTAATTGTAACCTTATTGAGGAATGCGGCAAAAAGTAGAATGGATGAAATTTTTATGGGTGCTACACTTTTTATCGTCTTTGCAAGTTCTTTATTGGCACATCTATTTGGTTTTTCTTATTCACTTGGGGCGTTTATTGCAGGAATGATTATTGCTGGAACGCGTTATAAATTTCAAGTCGAGGCAGATTTGACGCATTTTAGAGATTTGCTTTTAGGTTTGTTTTTTATGACGGTAGGTATGCAGGTTAATATTCATTTTCTATTAACCCATATTCACATTATTGTTGGTTTACTTGTGGCTGTGATGTTCTTGAAGGCATTAATTATTTATGGTATAACGCGCTTTTATCGTAGTGGTACGGCTTCCATTAATACTGCGTTTGCATTGTGTCAGGTGGGCGAATTCTCTTTTGCAATTTTTGCACTTTCTAATGCACAAATGCATTTGCTAGATTCTTATACGCATCAGATTTTGCTTTTATGTGTGATTTTATCGATGATTTTAACGCCATTCTTACTCAAAAATTTGCATAAGATTAGTTCTTTTTTGATGATTCTTGTGCATGGCAGACAAAAAGTTTCCCTTATGGCAGAGGAGGGGCAGTATTCTGTCCTTGAAGGGCATATTGTCGTGTGTGGATATGGGCGTTATGGTCGGGAGCTTGTGGCTTACTTAAAGAATCAAAATCAAGCTTATATTGCAGTTGATGCCGATATTAAGGCTGTGAATGCAGGTTATGCAAATGGTGATAATATTCTATTTGGTAATATTGTGCAAAAATCCATTATTGAGAAAATTCGTGTTGAAGAGGCAAGTGTGGTTGTAATGACCTTGGAAGATATTGCACAAAACCAACACATCAGTAAAGAAATTATGAAGGAATATCCTCAAACGCGTATTGTTTTGCTTGTGGCAACACAACAACAAAAAAAGGATTTAGAAGGGGATTCACAATTTTATCGTGTTGTTGCCGTTTATGATGAGGTTTCACGCATTCTAGGGCAAGTTGCGATTGAGTGTGTACTTGAAACAGAAGCGACATTTAAGGAGTAGGATTTGTTTGTTAGATTAGCTTTTTTACCTATTCTTGCAGGTATTGTTTTGGGTGTGATAGCCCCTCTTTTGGCATATGTAGGTAATCCAGAAAATATGGGAATTTGTACCACTTGTTTTGTAAGGGATATTGCAGGAGCGTTAAAAATTCATCAAGCAGAATCATTTGCATATTTGCGTCCAGAAATTTTTGGATTAGTTTTGGGTGCTTTAGGGAGTGCGATTTTTTTTGGTGAATTTAACCCTAGAGGCGGTTCATCGCCAGTTGCAAGATTTTTATTAGGGTTTTTTGCAATGAGCGGAGCATTAGTTTTTTTGGGATGTCCACTGAGTGCGACTCTACGTTTTAGTGGTGGGGATTGGTCTGCGATAGCAGGAATTTTCGGCTTTGTTGCGGGGGTTGGGGTTGGAAGTTTTTTTTTGAAACAGGGTTTTTCTTTAGGAAAATCTAAGCAAACAAGCCCCATTGTTGGTTATTTATTCGCCTCTTTAGCCTTTTTCTTGCTCGTTGTTGGATTATTTAAAACCCTTAATCCTGAATGGAATATGCTGAATTTCTCTCAAAAAGGTATTGCGTCTATATATGCCCCATGGCTTATATCATTATGTGCAGGATTGTTGCTTGGTGCATTATTTCAAAAGAGCCGTTTTTGTATGGTTACCGCTTTTAGGGATTTATTTATTTTAAGGGATTTACATATGATGCAAGGCATTGTTGCTTTTATTTTTGTTGCATTTTTTATTAATATTTTTCTTAATCAATTTAATGGTGGGTTTATTGGACAGAATGCAGTCCATAATGAATGGTTGTGGAATTTTTTGGGTATGCTTCTTTGTGGTTTAGCTTTGACTCTTGCTGGAGGTTGTCCGATTCGACAGCTGATTTTAAGTGGAGAAGGGGATAATGATGCTGGTATTTTTTTGATTGGGATGTTAGTTGGTGCTGCCTTTGCATATAATTTTAATTTCGCTTCTAGTGTTGATGGAGCTTCTAGCTATGCACCCTTTGTTATTCTTGTCGGTTTGGCTTTTTGTGGAATTTTAGCTTACTTGAGTCGGGTAAAATCATGAGTGGTATGGAGCAGATTAATGTATGTGGACTTTCTAATCCTGAACCTTTGTTGCGGGTGCAGGAGATTTTAAAAAAAGATTTTAGCCAATTAAGAATTATTTGTGATTGTGGTATGGCTGTTGAGAGTATTGAGCGATTTTTGCAACAAAAAAATTGTCATTTCCATAAGGGACGCAATCCAGATACAAGCTTCACATTATGGATTAATTTTGAAGAGCAGGGAGCAGAATGGAAAAAGATATAAAAACAGAGGAAACAAGTCAGCAAGACCAAACACCAAAATATCGCAATCTTGTCGTAGGATTCAATGATTTGACGCTTGGAATTTCAATGGTTGTTGCCGTTGCTATCGGGGCTGGAATGGGTTATGGTCTAGAACAAATTTTTGGTTATGCTTGGTTGTTTTGGGTAGGGATTTGTTTTGGGATTGGTGCTGCAATTAATAACATGTTTAAGGCGTATCAGCGACAAATGAAAGAATTTGAAAAACTCCAGCAAGAACCTCGTTATCGTTATAAAAAAGATTTAGAGGAGCAAAAAAAGAAAAATGAAGAAAAGTAGTGTATTTTTACCACTCCTTTTAGTTGTTTTTGTTGTTTGGTATTTTGATGGAAGTTTGGAGAGTTTTTTTGTTGGGTTTATTGGTGCTTTGTTGATTATTATTGCAACACTTTATCGGAGCTATGCAAGAATTCAAGCTGCTTTGCAGTCACCTGCTGAAGTAGAGCTTGCACATCAGAATACCCAAAGCAAAGATGATGATGAGGAGGAAGAATTCAAGAGTGCTGATACTCAATATTTAAAGTATGAAGAATCTAAAAATCAAGAAAATCAAGAAGTAAGCTTAAAAACATTGAAAAAACTTAAAAAACAACAATCTAAAATGACATTCTTAAGTCCATATCGCTTACGTAATGGATTATTTTTATCTTTTGCACCTTTAAGGCTTATGGCGTATATGATTTTTATTGTGATGGTTTTAGCATTAATTAATGCTGGGAAACTAGAGGTTGTCTCCTTGTTTGTGGGTAATGGAATAGCGATGGTGGCTGTTGTGTTATATTTGTATTGTTATCGTTTAAGGGACAAATGAATACATTGTTAAGAATGTGGGAAGTTTTCTGACAAAAAAACATAAAGATAATATAGATAAAAATAATGTTCAAGTTTGAGATATCTATGAAAGTTTTAGAAACGCGACGAATGTATGTTTTTCCTAGAATAGGCTAAATTCTATTTAAGAACAATAAGGAGAGGTCTATCTAAATTCTTGTTCAAGGTATAGTTTTTTAAGTTTTAATAGTGTAGAATAACGAATTATTTTTAAAAAAAGGGGAAAGATGATGAAGAAATATCTTTTGCTAGGATCCTTGGCAACAATGTTGCTTATCACGGGTTGTCAAACAACTCAAGGAGGAGCGGGGAATACAACAGAGACTGCTGGTACTGATGGGACAGCAGGTCAATATAATAGTGTTGAAGAAAAAGTTATGGCTATCGAACAACAACTTCAGACTATTTACTTTGATTATGATAAGTTTAATATTAGGTCAGATATGGTTGATGCGGTGAATAGTAACAGTGAACTTTTAAAGGCAACTGTTGCTGATTTAGCTGCTGGTATTGCACCAGAGGCGGCTGCTAATGCTGCTAATGTTTCTTTGCGTATTCGTGTTGAGGGCAACACAGATGAGTGGGGAACAGATGAATACAATCAAGCATTAGGAAATAAGAGAGCGGTTTCCGTACGTGATGCTTTGGTGGGTAATGGCTTTACAAGGGATGTGATTGAGCATGTAACCTATGGAGAAACCAATCCTGTTTGTTCTGAAAAGACTGATGATTGCTGGTCAAAGAATCGTCGCGTTGATTTCAAGCTTGTTCTTGAGCCCAAGTGAGGTCTATTATAGATTGGGCATGGGCTGAATGAAAAACTACATTATAGGGGTTATTGCCTGTGCTTCTGTCTCTTTTCTCGTGGCAGAGCCGTCTATGTTCTCTGCTGCAGAAAAAAAGAAGAATGCTGAACAAGAGATGCGGAAGGAACTTTTTAATCTCTTCACAACAGTCAAGAGTATCCAGGAATCTCAAGAGGGATTACAAAGTCTTTTTGATTCTCACACGAAAAAACTCCAGGAAATTTATATTAAAAACAAAGAATCTCCTTTTGTTACGCACAAATTTCTACAAGAAAGGGAATCAGAAATCAATTCTACAATTGCTGAGTTTAAGGTTACATTGAATGATAATTTTAAGCAATATGATGAGAATTTTGATAAAATTTCGGGAAGTTTGGAGGCATTGGGTATATTAATTCAAGATATTAATGCACAACAAAAAAAAGAAATTGTGAGTATGCAAGAGCAAATTGTTGTTTTACAACAACAGATTAAAGACATTGAAGTTAAAGCTAGAGAAGGTTCTCCTAAGGAAAAGCTAGAGGATTCTAAGCAATCATCTCAAAAGAAAGATTCTAAGGAGATAAAGGAAACACAAGAGGAAATACAAAAAGTTGACTTGAAAACAATGAAAAAGGCTGATGTTTATAAAGAAGCAGTTGCTTTTTATTCTAAGTCAGACTATGAATCAGCGAAGAGCTATTTTACTTATTGCTATGAAAATAATTATAAACCCGCGACAAGTAGTTATTACTTAGGGGAAATTGCATTTAAAGGTAAGCAATATGAAGATGCAATACGATTTTACAAGGAGAGTGCAACGCGTTATGATAAAGCATCGTATATGCCGAATTTACTTTTACATACAGCCGAGTCTTTTGTTTTTTTAAAGGATTCAGCGAGTGCAAAAAAGTTTTTTGATACACTCATCTCACTTTATCCAAATTCAAAAGAAGCAAAGGTTGCTAAACAATCATTAGCTAAAATGAAGTAAAATCCATTAAAATTAAGGAGTATAGATATGACAAAAAAAGTTTTTAAAATTGCTTATGAGGTGAGAGAGAGGGAGAGTTTGCAACTTCTTGATAGTAATATCGGAAAGCACCCTTTAGAATTTATTGCAGGCAATAATGAAGTGTTAGAAGGTCTTGAGGAGGCATTGTTGAATGCTAAAGCGGGTGATAGAATTGAAACTATTGTTTCTCCAGAAAAGGGCTATGGCGAACGTAAGGAAGAGGCGATTGAGGAGTTACCGATTGGACAATTTGATGGTATTACTCTCGAAAGAGGTATGACACTTTTTGGTGAGGGAGAGAACGGGGAACATGTTCAGGTTATTGTGCAAGACTTCAATGATAGTACTGTGATTGTAGATTACAATCACCCTTTAGCAGGTAAGCAACTGATTTTTAATGTGGAAGTTTTAGGTATTCGTGATGCAACAGAAAATGAGATTCTTTATGGTGTTGGCTATAATCAAGCACACGGTGGTGGCGGTTGCTGTGGCGGTGGTGGTGGCGGTTGCTGTGGCGGTGGGCATCATCATTAAGGGTGAGTGATGCGTTGTGCGGTAATTTTTCCGGGTCAAGGAAGCCAGGCTATTGGTATGGGAAGTAACTTTTATGAAAATTTTGTATGGGCAAGAGAATCTTTTGAAGAGGCGAGTGATGCTTTGAATCTTGATATGCGGAAATTACTTTTTGAGGAGAATACGCAGATTCACCAAACATCTTTTACGCAACCAGCGATTTTGCTCATTAGTACGATAGCGTTTCAAGCGTTGAAACGGGAGTTTGAGATTAATCCAGTTTTTGGGCTTGGGCATTCGTTGGGTGAACTAAGTGCCTTGTGTGCAACGGGTTTTTTTACTTTAAAGGAAGCGGTGAAGATTGTGCATGAAAGGGGTAAGTTGATGCAGAGTCTTCATAATGATGCAGGTATGATGGTTGTGATGGGGATTGAGGACTCTGTATTAGAGGAGTATATTCAGTCGCAACAGAAAATAGGTAAAAAGGTGTGGTTTGCAAATTATAATGGCGGTGGGCAGGCTGTTTTAGCTGGAATTAAGGAAGACTTGAAAAGTCTTGAGTCCGATCTGAAAGAAAAAAAAGCTAAACGTACGCTCCTCTTGGATATTTCAATTGCTAGTCATTGCCCATTGTTAGAACCTATCGTTAGTGTTTTTAAAGAGATTCTCTCCCCTGTTAACGGTCATTTTTCTTTTGAAATTCTTTCTAATGCAACAACAGATCCTTACAAAACACGGGAGGAAGCGATTGAGTTATTAGGATCGCAACTTGTTTTGCCTGTTCTTTATAAACAAACGATTCAGAAGCATGAAGAGCGTGTGGATTGTTTTATTGAGTGTGGGCATGGAAGTATTCTTAAAGGGCTGAATCGTCGTATTTCGACAAAACCTACTTTGAATGTAAGCGATACAGAAACACTTAAGGCAACGATAGACGCATTGCAGGAGTAACAATGAAAAAAATAGCAATTATGGGAGCAATGGCAGAGGAAATCGCCCCGATGTTGGATAGGGTAGAAGGGGTGGTGGAATGTAATTTAGCGGGTAATGTTTACTATGAATGTAAATATAAGGGTTTGTCTCTTGTTATTGCGTATAGTAAGATTGGAAAGGTTAATGCAGCACTAAGTGCATCTATTTTGCTAAATCACTTTAGTTGTGAGGCGTTGATTTTCAGTGGTGTGGCGGGGGCAATTTCTCCCGAACTGAAAATTAGAGATTTACTTCTTGCAACAAAATTATGCCAACACGATGTTGATATAACTGCCTTTTCCCATCCTTTTGGTTTTATTCCCGGCGGACAACTTTTCTATGAAAGTGATGATAAATTAAATCAAATTGCACGTCATGTTGCAAAAAAACAGGGCATTGTATTGAAAGAAGGCATCATTGCAACAGGAGATCAATTTGTTGCTTCTACAGAAAGGAAACAATGGATTGGAGAGGAGTTTGGGGCTATTGCATTGGAAATGGAAGGTGGGAGTGTCGCTGCTGTCGCTGCTGCACTTAATCGTCCATTCTGTGTTTTGCGTGCAATTAGTGATGCTGCTGATACGGATGCGAGTTTTAATTTTGATACTTTTTTGCATGAATCTGCTAAAGAAAGTGCGGATTTTTTATTTTTAATGCTTGATACATTGGTTTAAAAAATCATATTATGAGGTGAGAAGTGAGTTCTGTGGAGTTTCGTTTGATTTTAATACGCCATGCCCATGCTTATGAACGTCATATGTGGGAGGGGAGTGATTTAGCACGTCCGTTAATTCCAAAGGGTGAGAAGGTTGCAAAAAAGAGCGGTAAGAGACTGGCACGTTTTCTTGAACAGCAGGGGGAACGTTTGGAGGCAATATATGCTTCAGAGGCAGTGCGTTCTTATGAGACAGCAAGGATAATCTTAAAAAGCTTTAAAGATCTTTCTTGTGTGGTTTCACCTCTTGTCAATCCTGATAGTGGTTGTTGTGGTTACGAGTCTATTTTTAAGGAGGCACGAGAAGAAGGGAATGTGATTGTGGCAATTGTTGGGCATGAATATGATCTTTCGAAAACTGTTTCTTATTTATGTGGTGAGGGAAGTATTCGCATTGACTGGAAAAAAGCTGGTTTTCTTATATTAAATTTAATCGATGATGAGTGGTTTTTGGAAGTGATGCGGTAGAGATAAATGGAGAAAAAATGGCTGTTGGCTTTCTTTATAATGAATTCATGGATAATGAGGGGATTATTGTTCCAGAAGGGTTTAAGAATTCTATTTGTTTTGGGCAGACAGGGAGTGGCAAGACAACGGGCTATATTCTTCCTAATATTCAAAAGCGTTTAGAACTAGGGCATGCAATTATTGCCTTTGATTTTAAAGGTAATTTGCACTCACATATTAAGATCCTTGCAAAAGAGGCAGGGAGATTAGCGGATGTGGTTGAGATTGGTCCTTTATGGGGACATAAAATTAACATTCTCGATAAGATTGCAACAAAAGATATAGAATCTTGGTATCGATCTTTGTTCGGACATTCTAGTAAATATGGCTATTGGGAAATTGCTGCTTGCAATCTTCTTAAAACTTTGTATGGAATAGAACGTTTTTTGTTTCACGCTAATGGGATATTGGGGCAGATTTGTCATTATTGCGATGGTGTTGAGCCACTTACACAGACTTTTGTGTATCCTAGTTTCAGTAGTATTGGTGCAGCATTAAATCTAACAATCCTTAAAACACTTTTTGCAAATTTTCAAACAATGAGTCGGTATTTAATTTTTATTTTAGAAAATCATTCTTTAAGAGATGTTGATAGACATTATTTATTATCGTTATTGAATGATATGGAACAATATCAACCTTTTTTAAATCGTTATGCTAAGTTAAAAGATAATGAAGATGGAGAAGAACACGGAAATTATGGTGTTATTTCGTGTTTGATGAATACGATTCAAGATGGTATTAATTGTGAAGCAATTAATACAGGGTTTTTTGATATTCAAGAAATGGTTACTGAGAAAAAAATTATCATTATTTATGCAGACACATTGGGTGATAATATTTCTCGACTTTTGAATGAAAGAATTTTTAAATTTTTGATTCGTCGTACAATTTTTTTGAAAGAAATTCAACCAGTGAGTATTTTTATTGATGAGGCACACAAAATTCTTACACCTAATACTTTACCAGAAGTTTCTTTATGTCGTGAAAATTGCTTTGAATACATTATGAGTGTTCAGGATCGCATATTATTAGAAAATACTTTGGGTGTGGATAAAGTGAATGAAATGATGGTGAATATTGCACATCAGGTAAGTTTTAAGAATGATAATATTTCGGCTTGTGTAAATTTAGAAACCTTTCATTATAAAACTTTGGGAAATTATTCTCGCTCCGGTAAAGCAAAGCCAATTTTTTTTAAAAAAGATCAAATGCGTCAGGTTGTGGTGGAATACCAAAGAAATTTATGTGTATTTGACCGCTTTAGTGATAGAGCACAGGAAGAAGGGTATCTTGTGCATGATGTAGAAAAGATGGGTGATTCTATTGCGATTTATATTGACCGTGATGGTGGGGCAGAGGAAATAAAAATTTATGATAAAGAATTACTTGAAAAAAAACATTTGAAACTAATTTCTCATAAACAACCTCACTATGATAAAGTATCATCTGTTAAGGAAAATATAAAAGTGAATGATGCGGAATTAAAATCTGCCCTTAAAGAATTTATCTCCTTAATTACTAAGGAATTCACAAAATTTAAGGAAAATATGCACGAAGATCATAAAAAGGAGTTGAGCTATATTTGGAAAGAAATTGAAGATATTCAGAAAAACTTAGAAAAATATAACAAATAAAATAAAGGAATAAAATGGATTTATATCATCTTTCACACACTGACCTCGATGGTTATGGTTGTCAGCTGGTTACGCGATTTCTACAAGGAAAGATATGGAACAAAAGTTTTTATTATAATGCGAATTATGGCAAAGAAGTAATGATGCGTATTTTTGAGATGAGTGATATGATTTATGAAAGCGATTGCGAAAAGGTATTGTTTTTGATTAGTGATTTGAATTTGTCTTTAGATGAATGTCGTATTGTAGAAGAAGAGATTGAAGATTTGCGTATGGAAGGAAAAAATGTTGATTTACAGGTTTTAGATCATCACTTAAGCGGGCAAGAATCGGCTCAGAATTATCAGTGGTATTTTTTGGATAATGATCGATGTGCAACAAAAATTACTTATGATTTTTTTAAGCAACGATATGGTGAAATTTTAGATAAAGATCACCAATGGCTTTCCCAAATGGTTGAGGTGATCAATGCTATCGACTTATGGAAGGAAGATTCTTCTGGCTTTGAAATGGGTAAAGTATTGATGCGTATGATTGTGGAGACTAAGGAGGTAAATCGCTTAATGTTTGACAATGCTCATCGAGACTATAAAATGGATATGTTGATTAAGAGTAGTCATTTTTTGGGCCAAAAAGATGGACATATTGCACTAGATAATGCTGTTCATACATTTAAGAAGGAAATTTTAGGTGGGAGTGCTTTGAGTGACACATTGGATAATATAGCCTCTGCTATGCAGGTTGATTTGCTTTGTGCAAAACGAGAAGAATGTGAAATATATTGCGATGGCTACCGCGGTTTTCTCTCCTACGGGATTGGTAATATTTCTGTTTTGGCGAATGCCTTTTTGAAAAGATGTAAAGAATTTGATTTTTTTATTGATGTTGGGATGCGTGGAAGTGTGAGTTTGCGTTCTTGTGATCGTTGTGATGTAAGCGAAATGGCAAAAGTTTATTTTAATGGAGGTGGACATAAAAATGCCTCTGGGGGTAGGATTGATGGCTTTAAAGAAAGTTTTTTATATCGTGATGTGAAAGAATCAGTTGTAAAAATTTTACGAGGAAGTGCGGTGTGAAAGAAGAATTAGAATTGGATATTTCAGAAGAAATGGCGATGGAACTAAGTGATATGTTGGCAGTTGCTTTACATTTTGCGGGTGTTAAGGAAGAATGTTTGCAAGATGCAATGAATGTTTATGTAGAGGCTTTAGATTATTTTGATGATAATGCAGAATATAACAAAGAAGCAATGATAAAAATCATTGAGGATATGAAAAAAAATAATAAGAATCTATTTTTTTAATTCAGGATGCTTAGTGTGCGAAAATATCGATTAGTGATTTTATTTAGTGGAAATGGCAGCAATATGGAAGCCTTATTCAAGGCATTAAATGGTTTTTCTTCTAAGGATTTTAGCATTGAAATTCCGATAGTATTTACTAATAATCCTCAAGCTTATGGTATTAAGAGGGCAGAAAATTTGGGTGTTCGATGTGAGTTGCTTTCACATAGGGGTTTTAGTGAACGTGAAGAATTTGATTGTGCAGTTTTGGAAATTCTAAAGCCATATCAGCCAGACTTTTGTTTATTGGCGGGTTATATGCGTATTCTATCCCCTATTTTTTTGGAATCGATGCGAGTAATTAATATTCACCCTTCTATTTTACCTCTATTTAAAGGTGCAAATGCAATCCAGGAGAGTTTTGAATCTGATATGCAGGTTGCGGGTGTGAGTGTCCATCATGTTAATCAGGAATTAGATTCAGGTAAAATTATCGCACAAGAAGCTTTTTGTCGTGAAGATTCTTGGCAAAGAGAGGAGTTTGAAGCGAAGATTCACGAGATTGAACATCGCCTTTATCCTAAGGCAGTTCTAAAGGTTTTGCAAGAGCACTCATCTATCAATATAAAGTCCACTTGACATTTTTCTAAAATTCTGATAGTATTTATTAATAAAATTTATTATTTGAGTATTTTTAGGAGTATGAAATGAATATCGAGCAATTATTAAGGTCGCGAAACCTAAAAATAACGCCTCAAAGAACGGCTATTTTAGGTGAGTTACAGAGGCTTGGGCATGCGACTATCGAGGAAGTGTATGAAAGGATTAGATATTTATACCCCTCTTTATCTTTGGCAACTGTTTATAAGAATTTATCGTCTTTACAGGAAGTTAATGTTGTTGATGAGGTGAAAATTCCTAATCAAAAGCAACATTATGAGATTGCTAAGGACCCTCATGTGCATTTGGTTTGTCAGCAATGTGGTGAAATTAGAGATTTATTGTTGCCTTGTGAAGAATTGCAACAGCAATGTGTAGAAAATAGTGGTTATTACATTAATCGAAGTTGCATTGCCTTTATGGGGTTATGTCCTGAGTGTCAGCAGAAATCTGATAATTTGCGTTAATGATGAAATTGGGAATTTTGACATTAAAACAACTCTTAAGCTAATAATTTATATTATTATAGCGGTATTTAGGGGGAATGGGTTGTAAGTGTGACCCTCGAAGATTTCATTAGACAAGGAGGTAGAAATGCTACCGGTATGGGATGATAGTTTTAGTGTGCACAATGAAAAAATTGATGAGCAGCATAAGAAGCTGTTTGAATTAGCGGGGTATGCTTATATTTGTGCAGACCGCAAGATTTCTCGAGCTGAAATTAGAGAATTATTAAGTGGCTTTTTTAATTATATGAAAGAACATTTTCAAGATGAAGAAAATTATATGAGGTCTATTGGCTATCCCCTCTTAAAAGAACATCAAGAATTACATAGGCAAATTGTCTCTGGGCTTGCAGAAATGGTGCAGAATATTGCTAATACGAATGATTTGAAGGAAAAACTTGGCATTGTCGCAAAAAATTGGCTTTTACAGCATATTTTAAAGGAAGATATGCAGATTGAACAATATCGTTTAAAAGCAATAAAGCAACGCAATAAAGAAGAAAAGCAACAAGAGGGCAAACAACAAGGAGATAGTGATGAAGAATCTCTTAAAATGGCTAAAGAAGCGTTAAAAAAAGCGGATAATGTAACGCATATTGCTGAAAAAACTTATCAAAACAAGGAAGAATATAAAGAGGATCAACTTTCAAATGTGGAAAATGATACTCGTGTTCAATATATTTGTGATTGCCCTAAAAAGATTCATCTTGTTCCCTTTGACGCACACCAGAAAATTCAATCCGGTAAGACACAATTTCGTTGTAAGGCTTGTAAGCAGGCTATCCGTTTTAAAGAAAGTTGTGAATTGTAAAAAGTTTTATAATATCCATTGGTCATCTCCGTCAATCTCTAACAAGAGTGGGGTGTTTGTGGTTGTTTTTTGTTCTGATGCACTTAGATGGAGAATCCGACAGCTATTTTCAAGAACGGCAATATTTTTTGCAAGTTGTGCTAGATCTCTTGCGTAAAGATAGACACCATAGCCACGAATAACCATAATTCTATTTTTTTGTTCCTTGAAAAAGCGATAAATTTCTACTTCAGCCCTTTCGTACCAACTTTCAAAATCTCTTGGGTCATAAACTGAAATTTCTTTCAGTAAACGACTTCCAAAATAATCACGAGGAATGATAATGTCGCGATTTAGGGAATAGGCAACAGTGTATGGCGGAAGACAATACGCAATACATTTTGCATCGCTGAAATTTTGGTAAATTGAAAGGTGAATGGGTGTATCAATACTTGCCTCATTCCAGCGATAATCTTCTTTGTCATAGACATAAATCAAGGATTCTGCATCTAGGTGGCTAAAAATTGCATTTCGTTTATTGATGCAGAATCGATTGTTATTAATTTTAACAGATAAAGAGCCATGAAAAATACCAAAAAAATTCTTATTAAACATCGCTTTAGCGATATCATATATATCTTCAAAAAGTTGGGAATCTGTAGGGGTTGCCATTATGCTTTTTCCGTTTGGAGAGCTTGTGCAATGAGTTCTAGGGGGTGAGCAAAATGAACATTAACGCCCTCTTGTCGCATTGCATTACTGAGTTGCATACGACAAGCATTACATTCTGCACTAACAATATTTGCTTGAGTTTGTTGAATCATGTGTGCTTTGCTTTGACCAACTTTTGAAGCATAGTGATGCTTTTCTGTTTGCATAGTGATTCCTCCAAACCCACAACACGCATTTGGGTTACTCATCTCTTTGAGCGTGTAATTTTGAGAGATTAAGGCTCGTGGTTCTTTATAGATTTGTAGTACTTTCCTTGCGTGACAAGGGTCATGATAGGTAATTTGTAAGTTTTGCTTTGGCTTTGTTGCAAGAATTTCAGCCAAATTTGTATACCGAAATAACCAATCACTTGCCATAAAAAAGTGGGGAATAAGGTTTTGGATTCTTTGCGTCATCACTTCATCATTTTTTGCAATGCGTTGATAATCATGCAGAATCATTGCAGCACATGTTGCTTCTGGGATAAGCACTGCATCAACTTCTTGGATAATTTTTTCAAAATAAGTAATGTTGTGTTCCATGAGGTTTTGGACGCTTTGAGAATCGCCTGTGAAATGGGCTGGTGCTCCACAGCATTTTTGTTCTTTTGCTAAAAATGTATCAATTTGCAGATGTGCTAATATCTTAAGTAGAGAATCACCCACTTGAACATAATTATAATTACTCAAACAACCTATAAAAATGGCTACTTTTTGTTTTGCATTTTTTGCTTTAATTATTTCTGGATATTTTTCCAAAAAGGTTTGGCGGGGAGTTGGTGGGAGTAATCTTTTTTGAATAAAAGGTAAAGGAAAACGTCCAACTATCCCTTCTTGCGTACTTTTAAAAAAGAGTGGTGTAAAGAATGCAGAGGCTTTGAATAATGCATTCATCAAAGAACGATTCTTGAGCAGGTAAAAAAAGAATCGTTTATACCATTTGATGCCAAATTTTTTTGCAATATCAATTCTTATTTCTTCAATTAACTCATCTGTGGGCAAAGATTTAGGACAGACACTTACACAGTGTGTACACAAAAAACAACTTTCAAAAATATCCTTTGTTTGTTCATTTAATGGAAGTCGGTTCTGCTGATATTGTCCGAGCAAGTCGATAAAACCACGTGGTGAACGAGTTTCGTCACCGCTGATAGAATAAATGGTGCAATCTGGAATGCAACGACCACATTTTACGCACGCATCAGCTGTTTTTTGATAATCAAACATTGATATTCCTATATTGTTTTGCTAAATTTTCGTTCTTGAGAATTAGACTTCAAGAATGTATCAAAGGGCATAACGATGTTGCGAACGAGCATTGTTCCCTCTTGTGTAATATCTAAAGAGTCTGTATTCAGAACACACAGTCCCGCTTCCTCAAAATGTTGTAACTGCTGTAACTCTTTTGCAAAATATTCTGTAAAATTAATCTTGAATTCTTGATAAATATCTGCATAGCAGAGATGAAAATTACTCATTAATTGCATAATAACTGCTTTGCGCAAACGATCTTCAGGTGTGAGGGAAATTCCCTTAAATAGAGGAAGTCTACCCTCATCAATTGCCCTTTCATAATCTATCATCTCTTTATAATTTTGGGCATAATATTGTTCTCCCTCACCAATAGAAGTAACTCCAATACCAATTGTCTGGCTTCCGCCTTTTGTTGTGTAGCCTTGAAAATTGCGTCGTAAATTCCCCTGTTTTAGAGCTAAAAATAATTCATCAGTAGCTTTTGCAAAGTGGTCCATCCCAATCATATTGTAACCATGTTCTTGTAAGAATTGGATACTAAATTGAAGAATATATAATTTTTCTTCAGGGCTTGGTAATTCTGTTTCATTAATTTTTCGCATACTTTTTTTTAGCCATGGTACATGGGCATAGTTAAAGATAGCTAATCTATCTGGATTTAGGCTATTGACAATTTCTAAAGTCTGTTGAAAGGAGGTCAGATTTTGTTTTGGTAATCCATATATGAGGTCAAAATTAATTGAGGAAATGCCATAATCTCTAGCTAGTTGGACAGCTTTTGCAACAAGTTCTTGAGGCTGGATACGGTGGATTGCCTCTTGCACAGAAGAATTAAAATCTTGAATCCCAAAACTAAGGCGATTGATACCACCATTTTTGAGGACTTCCATTTGTTGTGGTTCAAAAAAACGCGGATCAATTTCACAACTATTTTCAGAATCTGCCGCAAAATTTGGAAAGGTTTCATGAATCGCTTGTAAAATTTCCTCCAACTCTTGTGCGCTCATAAAAGTTGGTGTTCCACCACCGAAGTGTAACTGAACAACGGGTTTATTGCAATCAAGTGTTTCTTTTAGGAGGGCTAATTCTTTCTTGAGATATTGAATATAACGCGTTTTTTTGTCTTGTTTGCTTGTGTAAATTACATTGCAACCGCAAAAATAGCATGCTGAACGACAAAAAGGGAGATGAATATATAATGAAAGTGGAGATTGAGAAAGTTTTATGAAATGCAGGTATTCCTCTTGCGTAAAATTTGTATGGAATTCATTTGCGGTAGGATAGCTTGTATAACGTGGACCGGGTGTCGAATAAGTTGCAAATTTTTTAACATCAAACATTATACTCTCTTTAAAATTTAAGTTTAAATTGCAAAAAAAGATGGGGATTCTGCTTTTTTATGTTGGCAACAATTTGCTTGGGATCGTTTGTAAAAAGCCAAGAATCTTCATTTTTTCTTGCTTCCCTTATTGCAATTTCCCACACATCATCAAAATCATAAGGCATCTGTTCCGCAATTTCTTGTTCTAAAAGAATGCAAAAATTTTCTTCAAAACTGGAATAAAGAATCTGTAACATTTCCGAAAAAATTTCTTTTGAAATTAGAACAGATTCTTGATTATGTGTGTCAAGAAAATAGACTTGATTATTTTGAAAATCATCTGGATAGCGCAAAAGAATATTATCGTTCTGTGAGCCCGTCTGTGCACGAAGTTGCTTACTGCTTTGGGTAAGAATTCTTTCTAATCGTTGCAGACGAATTAGATTATTCTTTGAATCTTCTAGTTTCTTTTTTGATCGAGCCAAACCATTATCCCTTTTTGTATGTGTAGGCGATTTTCAGCCTCTAAAAAAACCGCACTTCTTTCACCTTCTAGCACTCTATCGCTTACCTCTTGCCCACGATAGGCAGGAAGGCAATGTAAAAAAATTGCTTCAGGGTCAGCCTTAGAGAATAGGGCAGTGTCAATGCAGAAACCCTTAAAATCCATCAAACGTTGTTCCTTTTGTTCTTCTTGTCCCATTGATGTCCATGTGTCTGTTGTAACAACTGTTGCGTCCTTAATTGCCTCTTTTGGGTCATTAGAAAGTATAATTTTTGCACCACTTTCTTCAGCTATCTCTAGTGCATCTTCATAAATAGAGATATTAGGTTCGTATCCGCTTGGTGTTGCAATACGCAATTCAAAGCCCATTTTTGCTGCAAGCATAAGCCAAGAATGGGCAATATTGTTACCATCACCGATGTAGGCAACAATCGGATTTTTATCTTTCTTGCATTCGATCATTGTGAGATAATCCGCAAGAAGCTGTGTAGGGTGATAAGAATCGCTTAAACCATTAATGACAGGGACATGTGAGAATTCTGCAAATTCCTCTAAACGCATATGTGAATCTGTGCGAATAACAACCATATCGACCATTCTGGATATGACACGTGCTGTGTCTTTCATATCCTCCCCGCGCCCTAACTGCAAATCGCGATTAGACAAAAAAAGCCCAATGCCACCAAGTTGGTAAATTCCTGCTTCAAAACTTACACGTGTTCGTGTTGAGTTTTTTTCAAAAATCATCGCTAAAGTTTTGCCATGCAAAAGCGATTCTCTCTTCCCATTTTTCAAATCTTTTTTGATTTTAATGGCTAAACCTACGATTTCCTTAATCTCTTTAGCACTAAAATCTTTTAAAGTTAGAAAATGTCGCATTTAATCCCCCGAAATTAAATTTTTACCTTTCTTGTTCTTTAGGTTTCAATCCTAAAAGGGCGGAATTTTAACCAAAAATGACTAATAGGAAGCTTATTTTAAAAATTGAATTTAAAAAAATTAAATCTTCTATTAGTGATCGTCATATATAATTCAGCAAATTTTAGCTTTGGAGGTTGTTTTATGCGTATATTTTTATTTGTTCTAAGCCTTTTTTCTATGATTCCTTTGATGGCGGATAGCCTCAATGTATTTGTTGCTGCGAGTGCTAGAGATGCAATGACGGAAGTTAAGGATACTTTTTTAAAGATGCACCCAAACAACCAAATTGAATTGAGTTTTGGTTCATCAGGTAAGGCATATCAACAATTTAAGAATGGTTTGAAATATGACTTATTCTTCTCTGCCGATGCACATTATGCAAATTTAATAGCAAAAGATGGGAATGCGGCGGGTCAACCACATGTGTATGCTTTGGGAGTTGTTGCTCTTTACGCGTTAGATAAAAAATATATTGAGAAAGGTTTAGAGGGGCTAAGTGAGCAGAAAATTGCACATTTTAGCATTGCAAATCCTAAGCTTGCTCCTTATGGTGCAGCAGCGTTAGAGATTTTGCAAAAATCGAATTTATACGATGGAATGAAAGATAAAATTGTGCAGGGTGAGAATATCTCTCAAGCACTTTCGTTTGTAGAAACTGGTGCAGCTGAAGTTGGCTTGGTTGCGTTCTCTTTGATTTCTAAAGGGCAAAAAGGACATTATGCGATTGTTGATTCTTCTTTACATTCTCCACTTGAGCAGTCTTTTGTAGTCACAAAATTTGCAAAAGATAATGCTTTAGCAAAGCGATTTGCTGAATTTGTTGTGAGTGATGAAGGGAGAAAGATTATTCAAAAGTATGGGTTTGGAATTCCTCAATGAATGTTTTGAGGGGTTGTGTGCAAGAAATTAGGCAAGAGGGTGAGATTGTTTGCGTAACGACACTTTGCCAGAATTCAAGGTTTTCCTCGCTTATGCTTGATATTTCTAGCTTGAGGAATCTTTATGTGGGTGCCTGGATTGAATTGTGTTTTAATGAAACAGCTGTAATTCTTGCAAAGCCTTTTTCAAATATTTTATCTAACACATTTAAGTCGCCCATTATAGCGATTAAAAAGGGCGAATTGTTATGGCAAGTAGATACACAGTGGGGCGATTTTGCACTTTCAGCCATTCTTGTTTCTCCGCAAGAAGAATTGCTTATACAAGAAGAATGTTTATGGTGTATTCACACTTCAGAAATTACCCTCCGTACGCCATTAAATCTTTAAAATAAAGCAGTTTCTATGTTTGAAGCATCGTTTTTAGATACTTTGTTACTGACTTTAAAGCTTGCGAGTATAACAGTAGCTATCTTATTCTTTATTGGTATTTTTTTGGGTTATATTCTTGCATTCGTAAATATTCCTTATAAAGTGATACTGAATGCAGTTATTTCCTTACCTTTAGTTTTACCTCCAAGCGTATTGGGTTTTTATTTGCTTTTAACATTCAGCCCTAATTATTTTTTAGGTTCTTTCTTGCAAGAATATTTTGAATTAAGTTTGGTTTTCAGTTTTCAAGGGTTGGTCATTGCGTCATTAATCTTTAACTTACCTTTTATGGTGAATCCGATTCAATCTGCATTCACTGCTATTCCTAAAAATCTTATTGAAATGTCTTACACATTGGGCAAAAGCAAATTTCGTACACTTCTATCAGTCATTCTCCCTAATTCTAAGGCGGGAATTTTGACGGGTTGCGTCTTGTCTTTTGCTCACACTGTGGGTGAGTTTGGTGTGGTAATGATGATTGGCGGAAATCGTCAAGAAACTCATGTTGCAAGTATTGCTATCTATACAGAAGTGGAGGTAGGTAATTACGCACTTGCCCATCAATATGCGTTCACGCTTTTTATTATTTCTTTTATCGTGCTATGTATTGTGTATGCTATTAATAAAAGGTTTACGAATGGCTGATAAAAAGATTATTATTGATATTGAATATCCTATAAAGACGGCATATGGTGACACTCATCTTGCTTTTAATGCAGAGATTCAGAAAGAGCAAATTACAACAATTTTTGGTGAAAGTGGTGCAGGAAAAACCACAATATTGCGTATTGTTGCTGGATTAGTTCGCCCTACAAAAGGTTACATTGAAGTCGATGGAGAAGTGTGGTTTGATAGTTCTAAAAAAGTTTTTTTACCACCACAGAAGCGAAAGGTTGGCTTTGTTTTTCAGGAATATGCTTTGTTTCCAAATATGAATGTGTTTGAGAATTTGTGTTATGGTCTTACTTCTCGCAATGTCTCAAGGATTCAAGAAATGCTTGAGATGATGGATTTACAAGAATTAGCTAAACGTTATCCCTCCCAGCTTTCAGGCGGACAATCTCAACGCGTTGCTTTAGCACGTGCATTGATTGGGCAACCTAAGATTCTTTTGCTTGATGAACCTTTTAGTGCTTTGGATTCAAGTATGAAAAATCGTTTGCAAGATGAGGTTTTGGTTATGCAACGACATTTTAACATGACAACTTTGTTGATTAGCCATGACATCAAGGAGGTAATGAAGTTATCATCGCGTGTCATTGAGATTGCAAAGGGTAAGGTTGTGAAAGATAAATCAGCGAGTGAGTTTTTTATCCATTCATCTTTAAGTGCAAAAATCAATTTACATGCAGAGGTGCTAAGAATCCAAAAAGGTGAAATTATGGTTGTTCTTACATTGTTGGTTTATCAAGATATTATTAAAACGACTTTATCGCGTTTAGAATTTGAAAAAGATTTTCCAGATTTAAATGTTGGACAGGTTGTACATTTAAGTATTAAAGCTTTTAGCCCCCTTATTATGGAAGTTAAAGCTTGACTAAAAAGTATAAGATTTTCAATATCTAATCTTGTGTTCAATATATTTTTCTGGTAGAATACGACTCCCAAAAAATAAAGAAATTAAATTAAGGAGAAGTAAATGAAGCTAGACATCAAGACTAAAGTAGCGATTATTGCCAGTATAGTTTCCTTGGTGGCTCTCATTGCATTTGGTATTGTTGGTGTTATGGTAAGTCGTTCTAATACTCTTGAGCGGGTAATACTTGCACAAAAACAAGAAATTGCTATAGTAGACTTATTGATTCAGAATACAAATAACTCCGCAAGAGTAGCACTTGAAGCATTTGTAAGGGATGTAGATTCTATTCCTGCAGATGAATTAGATACAAAAGAAAAAATAATTCAGAAATTAGGTCCTTTATTTCGTCCGCATAAAAATGCGTCGGGTATGATGTCAAGTTATGTAGGGCTACCTACTGGAGAGGTGATTGAAAGCACTGTTAAGACGGATGAGGCAGGGCAATCTTATGGCGTACGCGGTGGAGGTAGCAGTGACTATCAAGCTAATCAGCGTCCGTGGTATTTGGGTGCTTTGAAAAATCCTAAACAAATCTACCAAACAGATGTTTATGAAGATTCTATCACAGGTGAAGCAAGTTTTTCTTATGGTGTAACATTACATAAAAATGGGCAGGTAATTGGCGTTGTTGGCGTGGATTTTTTGTTGAGTTATTTACAGAAAGAATTTGATTATATTGCCAAAACAAATCGTACAAATTTATTTGTATTAGATGCAGTGAATACGCCCTTTGCTGCGACAGATAGAACAATTGTTATGAAAGATGATCCTTTTTATGGTGAGATTCAGAAAAGAGCGAGCCAACTAGCGGATTTTGAGTCATTTGAAATTGAACAGAATGGTATCGCAAAACTCGCAATGTGTAAGGTGAATAAAGGGGGTGGTCTTTTTGCTGATTATACACTTTGCAATGTGGAAGAATTAAGTAAGATAGAACAACCTATTCTAAGAGCGGGATATATGCAATTGGCAATAGCATTTATTTTTGCCATTCTTTCAAGTATTGTTTTATATGTTGTTGTAAGTATGTATTTGCGTCCTTTGGGTGTGATTAGTCAGGCTTTGCTATCTTTCTTTAAATTTTTAAATTATGAAACAAAAAACATTCCAGATCCATTGGGTATTCGTTCTAAAGATGAGTTTGGGCAAATGGCATTAGCTATTGATGAGAATATTCGGCGAACGCAAGATGGGATTTTGCAGGATGCAAAGGCGGTGAGTCAATCTGTCCAAACAGTTAAGATGATTGAATCAGGTAACTTGCGTGCGAGAATCACAGAAGATCCTTTTAATCCTCAACTTAAAGAGTTAAAAGAAGTATTAAATCAAATGTTAGAAGTTTTACAGGAAAAAGTAGGGAGCGACATTAACGAGATTATGCGTGTTTTTGATTCATATTCTAGGTTGGATTTTACAACAAATATTAGTGATGCACATGGACGTATAGAGATTGTTACAAATGCTTTAGGGGAAGAGATTAGAAAAATGTTGCATACTTCAGCGAATTTTGCAAAATCGCTTGACGAACGTTCAAGTGATTTGGGGGTTGCAGTGCAAAATCTTACGCAAGGGGCAAACACACAAGCTTCAAATTTGGTGCAAACTGCTTCAGCATTAGAACAGATAACAAGCTCTATGCAAAATATGAGTGAACGAACAAATGAGGTGATTCACCAAAGCGAGGATATTAAGAATGTGATTGGTATTATTCGTGATATTGCAGACCAAACTAATCTGCTTGCCCTCAATGCTGCTATTGAGGCTGCAAGGGCAGGGGAGCATGGCAGAGGTTTTGCAGTGGTGGCTGATGAAGTTAGAAGCCTTGCTGAAAGAACCCAAAAAAGTTTAAGCGAAATTGAAGCAAATACTAATATTCTTGTGCAGTCTATTAATGATATGGCTGAATCCATCAGAGAACAAACATTGGGCGTTACCCAAATTAATGAGGCAGTATCACAACTTGATGAAATTACACAACAAAATGTTGACATTGCAAATCATTCACAAGAAATTAGTCAATCTGTGGATAGTATCGCAAATCAAATTTTAGATGATGTGAACGCAAAACAATTCTAACAGGAAAGCCCACTGAAAAGTGGGCATCGAAGACGGTATTTTCTGATAATTCTTTTTAAAAAATTCACTATAATGGAACTCTATTTGCTTGTATCTTTTTAGTTTGGTATGACCAACATTTTTTACTTTAAGGAGTTCTTATGCGTATAGGTTACGCTTCTCGTTATACTTCATTTCATAATTATCAGCAAAACCTTATGTCTGGTATGACTGATAATCTCTATAAAATTAGCAGTGGACGTGATTTCCAGTTTGGCTACCAGAATGCAAGTAATTTTAGTAAGGGGTTGGGTTTGATGAATTCTGTGAACCTAATTGGGCAAACGATTCGTTTGTCAGAAAATGCAAAAACCTTTACAGCAAATTCGGGTAATGCCATTAAAGGAATGGTAACGGCTGTGGAGCAATTTAATCAAAAGATGGTTCAGGCAGCCAATGATTCAAACAATAGTACTTCTTTGCAAGCAATTGCACAAGATTTAAGGGGTATTCGTGCAACTCTCCTTTCCCTTGCTAACACACAAGTGAATGGTGATTTTATTTTTGCAGGTAGTGCAGTTACAAAGCGACCTTTTAATGCCGATGGCACATATAATGGCAATAGCCAGCTTTTACAAGCGGTATTAGGGGATAAAAACTCTCTTCCTTATAATATTACAGGTTCGGAATTATTTTTTGGAATGAATAGCGACCATCATCGCGAGATTGTTAGTAATGTGAAACATTACAATCAATCTTATCTGAATCCCGGAATAATGGACGAAGTTAATCGAACAGAATTACCTAAAGAAGTGTATCTAACAGCGGAGGACACACTTAGAGATTTGGTAGGTGATAATGATTGGAATACAAGCAATAATGCCCCAGAAGTCTTTTATGTGCAAGGTGTTCGCCCCGATGGTTCTTCATTTAAAGCAAAATTTTCTTTAGATGTGAATTTTAAGGATACAGTCAACAAGTCAGATGCAACAAAGGTGCAGGATTTATTGGATAAAATTGGTGAGTTATATGGTAACACAAGCGATAATAAAGTGGTTGATGTTACCTTGAATGAATATGGGCAAATTAACATTAAAGATATGACTGCAGGACGCAGTAATATTGACTTTTATATGGTTTCTAGCCCTGCTGTGCCAAAGTTTAATGTGGATGCTAACAACAATATTCTTGATGAAAATGGTGATGTTATTGAATTGCAGGATAATCAAGGAAATAATTTAGGAGCAATTGTACAAGACCCAGATACAGGACAATTAACATTAAATGGTGCTGAAGTGATTTATAACCATGATGGTACTTTTAGTTATAAAGAGGTTGCAACAGGAACTCCACCTTTAACCGTCGTCGCAGGAACTCTACCTCAAATTAATGATATGATGGGCTTTAATGGTGATGTTAATAAACTTGCACAAGATGGAGCAAGGGTAACGACTTATATTCAAAGTAATTTCTTAGGTGAAAAAACAAGTAATACAATCACTACAACAGAGGACCAATCTGACCATCGTCGCCATACTATTCCAACCACTTTTAGAACAGATGGGAATGTTCTTGCTGACGAACGGACAAGGTTGATTGATGTTCTAGGACCTGAGGCATTAGCAGAAATTAGAGGAGGCGGAAGTATTACGATTGATTTAAGCGGTTTTATGGCAAATGTAGACAAAGACACTCCCGGTGGTGCAGCTGCTGGACAAATTACAATTGACCAAACTAACATGAATAGTATGACGATGCGTGATTTAATGGATGCGATGGAAAATACCTATGGTGGCAGAGACCGCGTAAGGGCAGAGATGGCAAATGGCAAAATTACACTTGTTGATCAAAATGTTCATCAAAGTTTAATTCCAGAATTACCTGCTAACCGAGATGCACCTTATGATGGAGAAAGTAGCTTAAATGCGATATTGACGGTAACGACAGGTGCTGGTAATAATATTAATGTTTTTGCAAATGATTATACTGTAGAATATGACCGCGTGAATTTTATTAAAGATGGCTCTAAACTTACAAGTAATGTTCCTCAAATTATTAATGGGAGCAGTCAATATGTATCAATGGATACAAAACTTTCAGAGGCAGCAGGTGCGTCTTTAAAAGATACAAAATATACAATGCAATACAAAGATATTGATGGTAATGTGCGAACAGCGGTGGTTAACTTCTATGGTGATAATCCAGTTGATGGGGATGGTAATCGTAAGCCAGGTTTTGAGAATCGTGTTACTTTGACTTTTACAGACAATAATGGACGAGAAGTAGAAGTGCCACTTTATAAGCCTCTGGATAATAATTCTATGCCACCACCCAATGGCGTTACTGTAGAACCCATTACACCAGATAATATGACTTATCAGCAATTCACAGATGCAATTAGTGTTGCTTTGAATTCAAGTCGAACAGATACGACACGTCTTGATATTATTGAAGGGCAAGATGCTGGCGGTAATCCTGTATGGATTGACCCAACGACTAATACTCCTGTTGCTCCAAACACTCCTGGTGCACGTCCTATCACAGAGCAAGATAGAAAAGATGCCTATGAGCAGTTACTTAAAGATTCTAACAATAATCTTGATGTGTATGTCAATGGTTTTGGGCAATTAGAGATTAAAGATAATACGAGAGCACCTACACAGATGGAATTTAGCCTTTATGAGTCTCAACGTCAAATCACTTATACGAATGTGAATGGGGTGCAGCAAACTTACCTTACGAATGGGAGTGGAGATTATAGCAATATGCCACCTGTTGGATTGGATATTGATGGCAATCAGCTAGAATTACCTATGAGTAATGTACCTTATCGCACGGGTTCAGCGATGACATTCCAAAGCAATAATGCTCTTGTTCTTGATGATCCACATGTGAATATTTTTCAAAAGCTTGATGAAGCCATTAAGGCGGTGGAGCTTGAAATCTACCGTGCAGGAGATGTGCCAGTGGGGGCTTATAATGATAGCTTAAGAAGTGTAGGAATTCAAGGTGGAAAACAATGGGTGGAACATATTGAAGACCAACTCCTTAAGGTTCAATCCAAAACAGGTGCACAATATAACACTTTTGAAGATGAGATTGAACGTTCTGAAATGTTGATGGTACAAACAAAGTCATTGCAGTCAACAGTAATGGATACAGATATTGCTGTAACTTTTAGCCAATTTATCCAGCAGTCAATCAATTATCAATCGTTGCTTTCAGCAATTTCTAAAATTAATTCCCTTTCAATGGTGAATTATATCTAATTTGTTCTCCACATTCTTCTTGGGATGTGGGGAAAAGCACTTCAAATTCATTCTTATTGAGAATTGTTTTCTTGCTTTCAGTAGTTAAGTATGGCTTAGAGTGATGTCGTTAAAAAAGTGTTGTATTGATTTTAGTGCCTAGCTATTTGTAGGAAGTTAAGAAAAAATACCTATGATTATTATTTACTAAATATAAAAACTTTTATCTTTTATCTTTCTTTAATATACTTATGGATAAAATTTTTCTGTTGATTGTAATTTTTAAAGGAGCTTGTTATGAAAAAAGTTGTTCTTAGAACATTGGTTCCCTTGTTTGTTGCTTCCGTGGGTTTGAGTGCCGCAGATTTGGCTGCAGATGCAAAAGCTGTTGGCTTGTTGCCATTACCTAAAGACCAAAAAGGTGTTGATGCGATTCTTAAAGAGAATGGTGTAAAGGCGTCTAAATTCACAAAAGAGAAAGCTGAATTAGGTAAAAAACTTTACTTTGAACCTCGATTATCTAAAAGTGGTTTAATTTCCTGTAATACCTGTCATAATTTGGGTTTAGGTGGGACGGACGGCGTGGCTGCAGCAGTTGGGCATAAATGGACTGCAAATCCTCATCATTTAAATTCACCTACAGTGTATAATTCTGTATTGAATACAACGCAATTCTGGGATGGACGCGCTGGAACTCTTGCGGATCAAGCAAAAGGTCCTATTGAGGCAGAACCTGAAATGGCAACTCCTGCAAAATTAGCTGTAGAGAAAATTTCTTCATTGCCAGAATATGTTAGTGAATTCAAGAAGGTTTATGGAAAAGAGGGCGTAACATTTGATAATATCGCTGATGCGATTGCAAATTTTGAACGCACTTTAATTACTCCATCGCGTTATGATAAATTCTTGGCGGGTGATAAAAAAGCATTGAGTGCAAAAGAGCAGGAAGGTTTGAAGGTATTTATGGATAAGGGTTGTATAGCATGCCATAGCGGTGTGAATCTTGGTGGTTCAATGCAAAGTTTTGAAGTTGCCGGAAAATATAAATTTGCTAATTTAGGGGATTTTAAGGGTGATAAAAATGGAATGGTTAAAACCCCGACTTTGAGAAATATCACAGAGACTGCTCCTTATTTCCATAATGGTGCAATTTGGAAGCTCACCGATGCTATTAAAGAAATGGGTAGTGTTCAATTAGGTATTGAAATTACAGATAAAGAGGCAGAACAGATTGAGACTTTCTTAGGTTCTTTGACAGGAACTAAACCAAAGATTGAATATCCTATGTTCCCAATTTCTACAGATGCAACTCCAAAGCCAATGCTTGATTAATATTTATCCCCCTTCTGGGGGAAGACTGCTTTTATCTCCATAAAATGTTGGTGTTGTTGTATCTTGATTAAAACTTCTGTGTTACTCTTCTATCCTGCGAAATAATTTGCAGGATATTTTTAATTAAGGGGATTAAGTGAAAATCAAGTTATTGATGTTGCCTATTGCTATACTGTGTAATATGTTAAATGCAGAAGTATTTGTTTATGGTCCAGGCGGTCCAGCACCAGTTATCAAGGAACTTGCACAGGAATTTAGCCAAAAGAGTGGTGAAAAGATTATTGTTACTGCGGGTCCAGCAAGTGCGTGGATAGAAGATGCGAAAAAAAATGCTAATATTATTTTTTCCGGAAATTCATCAATGATGGATAGCTTCATTAAACTGATGCCAACCAAGCTTAATGCTAGGGCTATCAATGTTTTGAATGTTCGTCCGTCTGGTATTGTTGTACGTTCTGATAATCCGAAAAAAATCACTCAATTCAGCGATTTATTGAAAGCTGATACGCATGTGATGGTTGTTGATGGAGCAGGGCAGGTTGGTCTTTATGAAGATATGGCACTTAAAAATGGTGATAGTACAACTTTAGCAAAACTCCGCAAGAATATTACATTCTATGCACCTAATTCTAAAATAGCAGTAGAAAGGTGGAATAGTGATAAAAGTATCGACGCGCTTATTATCTGGCCTCATTGGGTACATGCAATTGGTAAAGATGCAAAGTTTATCAAACTAGGAGATGAAAATGTGATTTATCGTGCAAGTGAGATAGTTCTTACTGAGGATAGTTTGCAGAATAAGGTTGCAAGAGAATTTGTTGAATTTGTGCAAAGTAAAGACGCACAGAAGGTATGGAAAAAGCATGGTTGGATAGCAAAATAATTTTTTGCTTTTAAGATTCTAAATAAACTTTAGAACTTTGCTTTAGTATCTAATTTAGTGTATTTTCTCATTTTTTACCTTTTGCTGTTAAGTAAATTTTAAGGATACAAAAACTAAAAGGGTGTGGCTATCTTGGACTTTGTTATGTAAAAACAGATAAGCTTAAATAAAAATATGTCAAAATTCTCCCTAAGTTTTAAAGAAAATCAATGAGGTATTTTATGAATTCTATCTATCTCCCTCAACATCTTAAGGATTCCACACTTCAAGATTTATTGCAAGAGGCGGAGTCTTTAAGTGAGAATCCAGCACAAGAAATTCCAAAATTAATGTCAGCGATAATGGATATTGTCGCAAATGCTAGAAAGGGCAGTATTGAGCATATTGAAATTGCAAAAGCGTTAAAAAGTTATATTCATTATTTAGGTTTGGAAAAGCTAAAAAGAATGGGGATTGTGCTTGAATATGAATTGCCCTCTGTGCAAGATATTTTTAATGAAAATAAAAATATTGAAGTAAAATTAGCACAACAAATGGAAGTATTATGAAAAGGGCTTGTAGCCATTGTCAATTAGAGTTTAATGAAGAGATTCTTAAGCAACAAAAAAAAGGAGAGGAAATTTTATATTTTTGTTGCGAGGGTTGCGAACGAGTTTATACTTTTTTGCATTCTCAAGGCTTAGAGGAATTTTACGAACGTTTGCAGGAAAATGAGCTTTCTCCTGTTGTTGAAAACCAAGAATCCTTAAGTCGTTTTGATTCTGAAGGTTTTATGCGAAAATATGTCTCTAAGAAAAATCATCTTGATGAAGTTTCCTTGATTTTGGAGCATATCCATTGTATAGCTTGTGTATGGTTGAATGAAAAAATTTTAATGCGACAAGCAGGAATATATGATATAAAAATAAATTATACAAATAATAAAGCAACAATTCTTTTTGATAAAAACGAGATTTCTCTTTCTTCTATTGTAATGCTAATTCGTTCTATTGGTTATGACGCACATGCTTATGATCCAGCTATGCAGGAGGAATACGCTAATAAAGAGAGACGTAAATATTATGTGCGTATGATTGTGGGCGTTTTTTGTACAATGAATATTATGTGGATTGCTGTTGCACAATATGCGGGCTATTTTAGTGGAATGAGTAGAGAAATTAAGGCTATTTTGGACTTTGCTTCTTTTTTGCTTTGTACGCCGACACTATTTTTTAGTGGAAGTATTTTTTGGAAAGGGGCGTATTACGCTATCAAAAATCGTGCTTTAAGTATGGATACATTAGTTGTCAGTGGTTCAACCCTTGCTTATCTGTATTCAATTTACGCAGCTTTTGTTGGGCTTGAGACCTATTTTGAATCTATTACGATGATTATTACTTTTGTTTTAATTGGTAAATTTCTAGAGCAAAGGGGTAAGAAAATTGCCATTGATGCTTTGGATTCTTTGTCTGCAAGCATTCCTTTGCAGGTAAATGTATTGCGAGAGGGGCAAAAAATTTCTATTTCACCAGAAGAGGTTGAGGTAGGAGAGGTGATTGAGGCATTACCTGCAGAGTGTATAGCATTAGATGGAGAGCTTTTAAGTGAATATGGTAGTTGTGATGAAAGTGCCTTAAATGGAGAATCTCTACCGATTGAGAAGAAAAAAGGAGATAAAATTTTATCTGGTTCTATTGTTGTGGCAACCCCGATACTTTATAAGACAACTAAAAAACTTTCACATTCTTTAATGAGTTCGATTGTGAATTTAGTTGAAGAATCTCTAAATAAACGTCCAAAGATTCAAGAACAAGCCAACGCACTTTCCCGTTATTTTTCATCAACGATTCTTATTTTAGCCACTATTGGTTTTGTTGTATGGTATATATCAACACAAAATGTACAAGAAAGTCTTAGCGTGGCTATTTCTGTGATTATTATTGCTTGTCCTTGTGCACTAGCTTTAGCTACGCCAATTGCATCTGTGGTGGGGTTGAGTGAGGCAATTAAACGGCGAATTCTCTTTAGGGAGGCAAGATTTTTAGAAACCTTAGCCCATGCAAATTTATTAATTTTAGATAAAACAGGAACATTAACAAAAGGTTCTTTGAGAGTAGTAAAGGAAATGATGCTTATCCCTTTAGAAAAAGAAGAAGAATGGGCTTTGTATGATTTATTGCAGCACACTCATCATCCTATTGCAAAGGGTGTGCAAAGTTTTTTGGAGAATAAAATATCTTTTTGTGAGCAGAAATTAACGAATTTGGAACAAAAGGCAAGAGGAATGGTTGGGTATTTGGGAGAAAATCGTTTTGTTGGTGGTAGTTTAACGCTTTTACAAGAATTAGGAATTTCTTATCCTCAGTCTTTAGAGCAAGAGCCATATTCTTTATTTTGTTTTGCAAAAAATTCAGAGCTGAAAGCAATTTTTTTACTAGAAGATACTTTAAAGCCAGAAGCAAAAACTTGTATTGAATCTTTACAAAAAAGTGGTTTAGAAATTATGATTGTCAGTGGGGATAGATTTTATCCGACACAAAAAGTCGCACAAGAATTGAATGTGAAGTTTTATGCTGAACAAACTCCATTGGATAAAGCAGAAATTGTTAAAAAAGCACATAAGGAAGGCAAGGTTGTTGTGATGGCGGGCGATGGTTTGAATGACGCTCTAGCCTTAGCACAAAGTGATATTGCGATTGCGATGGGAAATGGCGTTGACGTAGCTATTGCATTGGGTGATGTTGTATTGCTTGATGAGCATTTGAGTAGTTTGCAAAAATCCTTTGAAATTAGCCAATCTACTTTTAGGTTGATTAAGCAAAATATATTTATTTCCTTATTTTATAATGCGTGTAGTATTCCTCTTGCGTTGTGTGGAATGGTTATTCCTGTAGTAGCGGCAGCCTCAATGTCTTTAAGTTCCTTAATTGTTGTAGGAAATAGCTTGAGGATTCAGCGAAAAATATGAGGATATCTGAGGGTATCTATGTATCGCCTCAAATCGCTCTCTCATATAAAACCAAAGTGAGACTTCACTTTGATTCTTGGCAAATGTTTACAAAATAGTTTTATTACAGTTCCACTTTATAAAGATAAACTACTTCTGTAGATTTTGGAGTAATCAACCATATAGAAGTAGATAAAATTCCTATTTCAAGGGCATACTTTAATATCCATAGTATAACAAATCTAAGCATTATCAAATGCTTAGGCAACAGTGTGCAATCCACCTTAAAAGAGGGCGATTTACTGCTTTTAAGATATTTGATTTTACTCATCATTATAACACAATTCTTTCTGTGAGTGGAGAATATCAAATATTTCCCATATAAACAAATAAAATCCTGTAATCTTAACCCTTTTAGTTAGAAATTTTGTTATAATAGTGCTAAAAAAGGCTTTCAATGAATCTATTCTCCTTGCTTGTCTTGAGTGTTTTTGCCCTTTTTCATTATGTTGGCTATCGTTTTTGGTTATCTTATTGGGTGCAGAATCAGAATATGCGTCGACTTTTCATCTTTTTACTTATTATTAATTATATTGCAAATGTGGCCTATTTTTTTGCACGTTATGAGATTGAAGTTCCGCTGTGGCTTTATCATTTGCTATCGCTTTCGATTGGAATGAGCTTTATTGTTATGCTTTCCTCTGTTGCAACGATTGTTCTGCGTTATTTATTACTAATTCCTTTTTCAAGAAATCGCCGTAAAAGTGTTAAAAAAATGGCGGCATTGGGTGGAAGTGTGTTTATGGTTGGCTATAGTTCTGCTGCTATTTATGAGGGACATTTATTTCCACAGGTCGAATCTGTGCAACTTACAATCAAGAATCTTAAACAACCTTTAAAGGCTGTGCAATTGAGTGATTTGCATATTGGTGGCTTGATTGGTGAATCTTATGTGCGTCAACTTGTGGAATCGGTTAATAGACTTCAAGCAGATATAATATTTCTTACTGGTGATATGACGGATTCACCAATTCACCAAATTGCAACATCTGTTGCCTTATTAGGTGATATGCAAAGTCGGCTTGGAATCTATTATGTTTTGGGCAACCATGAATTTTTTCATGGTGTTAGTGATGCTCTAGGGGCAATGCAATCAGCAGGAATAAGATCTTTGTTGAATGATTGTGCGGTAGTTGATGGATTAATTAATGTTGTGGGTGTTAGCGATTTGTTTGGGGCAAAGTTGGGTATGCCACCAGATTTAGATAAGGCGTTAGAAGGGGTAGATTCTTCTTTACCAACAATCCTACTTGCCCATCAACCGCGTTTCGTGAAAGAATTTGTCGCACAACAAAATGCACCGATTGATTTAGTGTTAAGTGGGCATACGCACGGAGGGCAAATCGCTCCATTCTCTATTCTTGTGCGTATGCAACAGGGGTTTTTGAAAGGATTGTATTCTGTAAATGAAAGAACACAATTGTATGTGAATCGTGGAACAGGTTTTTGGGGACCGCCTATGCGTTTAATGTCACGTGCAGAAATCACCTTGTTAGAGCTAAAACCATCATAAAACTTTAGGAGAGAATAATGCGTTTTTTTGTGATTATATTTATATTTTTTACAATATTGTGGGGAAGAGAAGAGACATTACTTGTTCATGAGTTTTCCATTTCTAACCCTATTACACCCTCTACTTTGCGACTCATTCCAATCATTACAGAGAACGTGCACTTAAGAAACAAAGGAAGTTTAAATGCAAAAGAAAGAGAGGCAATTTTAGAAAGCTTCAAAGAAATTAGTACTTTGAGTGCATTGAATGCATTATGTAAACCAAAAAATCCATTACTAGAGCCACAGTATAGTGTACAAGAGAGGAAGAATATGGGTTATCGTGTAACAATGCCTATTCATTGTCTATTTAGAGAGAATGATAAAACAAGTATTAACCGATTAATGGAGGAGATAGAACAAAATGTCAGCAAAAATCCGCTTTTAGAATTCCAGCTTCCACAGACAGAATATTTATTGACCCACACAGAGTTAAATTTACTAAAAGAACAAGCCTATAGTGTTATTATGACACAGGCTGTCGCTAAGGTTAGGGAATATTCAAAAATAATGGATAAAAGATGTTACTTGAAAAATCTAACATTCTTACCGCCTATTTTGCGGACAAGCATAGAGCCTGCAGTGTCGAGTAAAACAAATCATATCACTTCCTTTTTTGCTGAATCAAGGATTCTTGAATATCAGGCAGAGATTCCACTAAGAGGTGATGCTATGCAAATTATCAAAGCTGAAGCAACTTATTTTTGTTACTAATTAAGTGGAATATCATAGAGTATGTCTTCGATAATATAGCTAGGAGTACTTAAGGATTCATTAGTGTAAAGTGGTGAAAGTGTGCCAATAATCGCGAATGATGTAATATCGGTAGCGGCAAGTAAGAATCTTTTACCTCGACTCAAGCCATCAGAACGTTTACTTTCTCTTTGCTTTTTTTGTTTGGTGAGATAAGCGACTTTTTCTTGTTTAACGCCCTCTTCATATTGATTGTGTGCTTCCCATAAGGACATATAGCGATCAGGATCGCTATTTTTGAGTGCGGTATTCGCACAACCATAAATCAATAGAGCTGATAAAGATGCATATAAACTTATCTTAATATATTTTTTCATTATTCTTCCTTATAACCACATTTAGATATTCTACTTTAAATGGACATAATCCAAACTTAATAATCAATATTTTGTGTTGAAAAATATAAAATTTCCTTTTGCCCAAAACCTAAATGCTCATTATCTGTAATTTTGGTTTCAATAAGTAAGATACACCATAAATGCGGTAGCATAGGTGCAGAGTAGGGGAATTTAGAAAAATAAATAGCCTTTTCTTGCAGGGTAGATTCCCTCCAAAAACCTTTAAATTGAATACCGCTGATTTTTCCAATTTCTGATGTTTCTAAACCAATTGCACCACCAACTTTTGGGTTTTGTAAGGCTGCCTTTGCGTGTTTGGTTTTTGGGTCGCTTGCAACAATTAAGCGATAAGGTTTTTTTGCAAAGGCATAAAATAGTGGTGCACACTGCGGTTCATCTTCATAGAGAGTGCATAAAAATAAAAGATGGTGCTGTGTGAATAGATGACATAAAAGAGATTCAGCATTCATTAATCTATTACAACTCTTTTTCTTGTAGGTTCATATTTTGTGCAAGAATACCTTTTTTTGGTCCACTTAACCCGCAACAATTTTTATATTTTTTACCGCTTCCACAAGGGCATGGGTCATTTCGGGAGATTTTCTTTTGTGGAGGTGCTTTTGCAATCCCTTCAGAACCCCGCACAGCATCACTTACGCCTTGTTCTAATTGTTCTACGCTACGTTCAATAGCTTCTTTAATCTCTTCTCCAATCTGTTCTTCAGATTCTTCTTTGTGACGCAATCTTAGGCTATGTAATGTTTTTATTGTTTCTAGCTTAATATTTTCAATTAACTCTAAGAATAAATTATAACTTTCTTTTTTGTATTCAACAAGTGGGTCTTTTTGATTGTATCCACGCAACCCAATTCCTGTTTTAAGATTATCCATTAAATATAAATGTTCTCTCCATAATCCATCTAAAACCTGCAAATAAATAATGCGTTCAATCTCACTTCGCTGGTCAACAGCGATAGAAAATTTTTCCTCATAATGTTGTTGCAGTATTGCAACTAAGGAGTTTTTGAGTTCCTCAAAACCCTGTATTTGTAAATCTTTACTTTCTAAGGGGATGCTATATTCTTCCAAAAATGAAGCTTGCAATTTTTCATAGTCATAACTTTCTGCTTCACCCATTTCAAAAATCTCACAACGTTGTAAAAGAGCTTCAACGCTTGTGAGACGATTATCTATAATTCTTTCGCTTAAGTCGTAATCGGGGGTGAGTAGCTCATTTCTCAAACGATAAACAGCCTTGCGTTGTTCATTGGCGACATCATCATACTCAAGTAAATGTTTGCGCGATTCAAAGTGCATAGTTTCCACCTTTTTTTGCGCTCCTTCAACTGACCGGGTAATCATTTTAGATTCAATATGTTCCCCTTCTTTTAAACCTAGTCGTTGCATAATATTTTTAATCCTGTCGCTACCAAAAATTCTTAGTAGATTATCTTCAAGGCTAAGATAGAATTGACTCACACCCGGATCACCCTGCCTCCCAGATCTTCCACGTAATTGGTTATCAATGCGTCGACTTTCGTGACGTTCAGTGCCGATAATATACAATCCACCTAAAGCACGAATTTCATCATTAATTTTAATATCCACGCCACGTCCAGCCATATTGGTGGCAATTGTTACCGCCCCTTTTACCCCCGCATTCTTAATGATTTCTGCCTCTTTTGCATGCTGCTTTGCATTCAAAACGGTATGCGGTATACGTTCTTTTTGTAGCAAGCTATGTAGAACTTCACTTTTTTCGATAGAAGCCGTTCCTACTAATACTGGTTGCCCATTTTTATGCAAAGATTTAATTTTTTGAATCACTGCTTTGAATTTATCCTTTTCACTTCCATAGACGAGGTCGTTGAGGTCTTTTCTTTGGATTGGTACATTTGTTGGGATAGAAATAACCTCAAGTTTGTAGATTTGTAAGAATTCCGTTGCCTCTGTTTGGGCTGTTCCTGTCATTCCTGCTAGCTTGTTATAAAGCCTAAAGTAGTTCTGGAAAGTAATATCCGCAAGGGTTTGGGATTCTTCTTTAACCTCTACACCCTCTTTTGCCTCTAAAGCTTGATGTAACCCTTCGCTAAAACGTCGTCCAATGCTTAATCTTCCTGTGAATTCATCAACAATAATAACTTCACCATCTTGCACAACATAATCTTTATCACGCAAGAAAAGATGATTTGCTTTAAGAGCTTGATCTAGGTGATGGGATAAAATTGCATTATCAATACTGTAAAGATTCTCAACCTGAAACTTTTCTTCTGCTTTTTTAATACCGTTCTCGTTAAGAAGAATTACACGATTTTTTTCATCAACACTGAAATCTTCCTCCCTGACTAATAATAATGCGACCTCATTAGCTTTTTTATAATTTTCTAATTTACGATTTGCTGGACCTGAAATAATCAGTGGCGTTCTTGCTTCATCAATCAAAATAGAATCGACTTCGTCAACAATAACAAAAGAATGTCCATTTTGCACTTTATCGTCTAAGGAATACTTCATATTATCGCGTAAATAATCAAATCCAAATTCATTATTTGTCCCATAGACAATCGGATTCTTATATTGTTCTATGCGATATTCATCACCTTGTAAATTGCTTGTGATAATGCCTACACTATATCCTAAAAATTCATAAAGAGGCTTGAGTTCTGTGGCGTCTCTTGTTGCAAGGTAATCATTAACGGTAACAACATGCACGCCTTTCTGGCTCATTGCATTCAAAACGACAGCAAGAGTCGCAACAAGAGTTTTTCCTTCACCAGTTTTCATTTCAGCAATGCGTCCATCATGTAAAACCATCCCACCAATCAGTTGCACATCAAAATGACGCATATTAAGAATACGGCGACTAGATTCTCGCGTAATCGCAAAAGATGGGACAAGCAAAGAGGTTAAATTCTCTCCATCAATTGCCCTTTGCTTGAGTTTTGCAAATTCTTGTTGCAATTCCTCATCACTTAAGCTTTGCATTTTAGGTTCTAAAGCGTTAATTTCTGCCACGCGTTTGGAGTATTTTTTAATAATCTTATCGTTTCTTGTGCCAAGAACAGACTGAACAAGCCTCTTAATCATTAGAAATTCCTTGATTTTTGAAAATAATGTGTGGATTCTAGCATAAATGAGATATGAATAAAATAAAATGCTTTAAGTTTAGGGATTGATTTCCTGGGGTTTTGTTTTTGATTTTTTTCATTTTTAGAAGTATTAACTGCTTGTGCTATTTTTTTAAAAATTTTGGTTTATTGTCTAAACCCATTACTTCAATATCTTGCTCTAATTTATCTTTAAAAATTAAGTTATCAGCTTTTGCTTTTTTTATTTTCTGCATTTTCGTATATATAATACAACATTGCATAACTCACATTAGCCACATGTGCATATTGCAAGAATTTACTTACTAATTCCAATTTTGCTTCAGCAGTTTGAATATTTTTACTCATTTAATACTCCTTACCAATTTCCTAAGTGTGTTTGCATGTTAATATCTTATATTTTTACATTCCAATGCCTTATATTTAGGGTTTATATGCCACCCAGCTCCTTCATCACCACCAAGAAATATGCCAAAATACTTGTAAGTGTAATCCTTATAGGATAACAGTGGCATATCTTCATAGTATAACCATTCCTTATATTCGCTTATTTTATTAGAAATTTTTTGTAGTTGGACACGTTCTCTTGTTGTGAAATCACTCTTATAATATGTCTTTTGTGTTTTTTCATCATCTAAATAATAGTCATATCCATTAGTGAAATATTGATATATCCTATACAAGTTTTCATTATGCACCGTTCTTTCGTTTTTAACCTCTTCACACAACCTCTTAAACTCATAATATTGCGGGTCTATAGATTTAAATGAGATTCCACCCATAATGAGCATAAAATAAAAGATAGATGAAAGACAAGGGAGTATCAAAGAAAGATATTGAGAGTATTTTTTATGAAGTATTTTATTGATTAAAAATATTACAATTACACTAAAAAGATACAATCCTACAAAAAGCACCAATGGAATAACAATAAAAAAGAATAAAAACCACATTAGAGATTCTCTAAATAAAACTTCAGCATATCAAGATATTGATTTTTAGGGATTTTTCCTAACGCCAAATCTATATCCGCATCTACTATAATCGCTAGTCTCTGTCCCTCGAATGGAGTCTTTTTGAAAATACTTTTTTGTGTTGTCATTTTATGTGGATATTGGTGTAATGTGCTAATGCAGGAAACACAGAAAACATAACTTTTATTGTAATAAATTATTTATAAATTTATACTTTTGATTGAATGTTGTCATCTTTTATTCTTCAACTTCTACGGCGAAACCAGCCTCTTTTAGAAAAATAGAGGCTTGGTATTGTAGATTTTTTACACGGTCGCTTTTTGCATAAGAGAGGTACAAAATTTCTTTCGCTCTTGTAACAGCAACATAAAATAGACGTCTTTCTTCTTCAATATTAGTGTTACTCTTTGCCATGAGTTTGCGGTTTGGAAAACGTCCCTCCATTAAATCAATTACAAAAACTTCTTCATACTCTAAACCTTTAGAGCTATGCACGCTTAATAAATTCACGCCACTGCCCTCACTCATCTCATTTCCACCCAATATCATTGCATTTAAAAAACTTCCTAAATGATTATAGTTTCTGCTGAGATCTTTTAGAATTTTTATTTTAGTAGCGATTTTATCTAAGGATTCTATATAACGATTTTCATCAAAATGCCCATTTTTTGTGGAACGTTCGCGTGCAAAAATAGAGATAATATCTTGAAAAAGTTTAGAGTTTTCACATTTTTGAATAAGCTGAATTGTGCTTAAGTCTCTTTCTCTAAGTAAGCAAAATAATTCATTCAAAAAAAGACGTGCATGGGAATGTAATTTTGGGTGAGTAAGAATGGGGTGATGTAAAAAATGTTGGTGAATACCTTCTGCTTGGAATGTAGAAATTTTATCATTTCTATCTAGCTCACTAAATAGAGAGATTTGTTCTTGGGTGATTTTATGTGAATGGTCTGGTTTGAATAAGCCTTGATATAAATCGCCATGTCCAAATGCAATGAGTTGTGTATAAATGTCTTGTGCAATACTACTGCCTACCCCTTTTGCATAGCTTAAAATATGGATAAAAGCAATCATATCGCGTGGATTGTGAAATAAAGAGAGTAAATCAAGCATTAATGTAATTTCTTTAGATTCAAAGAATCCAACTCCTCCTTTACGACGACTTGGAATACCTATTTCGCGCAAACACGCTTCAATTCCATCAGCGGTAACATTATTGCGAAAGATAACCGCAATTTCTGAATGTGGGGTATGGGATTGTGAGATTTTTTCTGCAATGCCTTTGTATTGTTCAAATAATTCTGAATATTCAAGCAATTTTACTTCAGATGCATTTTTAGAATGTTTAACGACTTCTAATTTTTTTGGATAAATGCGTTCATTGTGTTCAATTACGCGATTTGCTAATTCTAAAATGGGTGCGTTGGAGCGATAATTTTTAGATAAATTAAAGACTTTAGCATAAGCAAAGCGGTCTTTAAAACTTGCAATAATAGAAATATCCGCACCATTAAAAGCATAAATGCTTTGGTCGTAATCACCAACACAAAAGAGACTAGGGGGGTTTAAGGCTTTAAGTATGGAATCTTGGAGTGGATTTGTATCTTGGTATTCATCAACTAATACTTCTTGATAGATATTTTGTGTTTGCCGTTTGTGAAGAATCTCTTGGCGGTATAAAATTAGTAAGTCATTAAAATCTGCATAACCATAAGTTTGTTTTAATGCTTGAAATTCTGTAAGAATTTGCATATAAGTTTTGGTGTGGATATTTTGTTCTTCTTTTGTCTGTGCTAACCACTCCCCAAAATCTAAATCTTGAAAAATGTTTTGATAGTAGGAATGGAGTTCGTAAAGATAAGAATGTCCATAAGGTTTTATGCCCGAATGCGTAAAGGTGTATTTTTCGTATATACCTTCAAAAAGTTTCTTTAGTTCTCGTGGTTGCTTGAGGGTGATTTTTTTATGAGTTTTTAGATAGCGATAGCTTAAAGAATGGAAAGTCCCTGCCTCTATACCGATATCTTCCTGGAAAAGGCGATTTAATCTTATGAGCATCTCTTGTGCGGCTTTATTTGTGAATGTGAGAAGAAGAATCTCTGTTGGCGGAATACCCTGCTCAAGCAAAAAAGCGATACGTGCAACGATTGTGGCTGTTTTTCCCGTCCCCGCTGAAGCAATAATAAGGTTATGTCCTAGCGGGGCAGTGGAGGCAAGAGTTTGTTCAGTATTTAGGTTCACAATTTATGATAGTGCTTCTCTTAATTTTTTAATCGGTTCAATCATACCATAATTAGGGTAATCATGTGCTTGTAGAGGAATTTGTGCTGCCGTATGTGTTTCCGGATTTAGGATGATGGGTGCAAGCAGATTCACTGTTGATTCTTCAATAGGTGTTTTAAACCATACAGGGCAATAGATAAAAACCTTTGTGTGTTTGGAAATATCCATTAATGTTTGAATTGCAACAGGAACATCGAAGATATAATCTTTTTTTAACATTGCGGGGTTAGCTAAAGTCATCGACACGCCACATTCCGAACCATCTTCTCTTAAACCTTGAATCTTTGCAAACATATGGTCAATTTCTATGAATTCAAGTTTAACAATTTGTTCAAAACCGAGAATGGGCGATTTTACATCGTAAATGTGAATATAATTGCTAATGGGTTCTGCAACATGAAAATCTGGATACTCTATTGCCTGTAACTCAATTTGTGCAGCACTCTGGTTATCGTCATTAAAAGCGATAGGGGCAAGGAAATTTACAAGTGAACTTTCAATCGGTTTTTGTAATATCATCATGCAAAAAATTTTAACTTTTGAATTGTTATGAATGTCAAGCAAAGTCTGGATATTTGTCGGTATGGTGAGAGAATAATCTCTTTTAAGAGTGTAAGGATTAATCAAACGAAGCTCAATTCCACAATCTGTGTCATCCTCTTTTAAGCCACGAACCTTTACAAATCGATCATCAATTTGTTCTAATTCTACCTTTGCAATTTGCTCTAAACCTGAAATAGGGCTTTTGATGGTGTAAATCATCTGCTTATCTCCTTGCTAAAATGAAAAAATGAATATGGGATTATAGCTTGTTTTTGTAAAATATTCCATAGTTTACTGTAAAGTTTATGATTTTTATTTAAAATATTCTAATATATTTATCTTTGTGTTTAAAATTTAAGGGGGATATACAAGAAGTAAAGAAGGGGGAATGGTTTAAGTGGATAGTGGTAAGGATGTTAAAGGAGCAGAGTTGACCGAAAAATCTAAAATAAATATAATCAGTGGGGGAGATAGAATTTTGTTTACAACAAGGTGATACGCATATTAAGTAAAGAATTGCAAATGGAAAGAGGGTTTGAAATATTAGACAAAACTATATCTCAAAATAGGGTAAAGCAATGTACAGGAGGCTTTGGGTAATGAGGAGATAAAGCCTACAAAGGAGAATTGACTTCAATTAGTATTAAAAGAAACAAAATATAGAGAAACAGGCTTGATGAGTTAGATTTTAACCTAAAGATACTGATAATATGGTCTTTACTAAAACTATAGATGATGAATAATTCAAAAATACATAAAGATAGAGCAAATAATTAAAAGAGAACTTGAAAAAGTTGATTCATAATTTGAAAATTTTTTTAAACCAAAAAACCAAAATTTAAGCGAATGGATAGGTACTTCCATAATAGGTTTTTTGTGGGAGATGGGTTGTAAAAAATAAATAATTTTAAATGATTAAATATTTTTTTAATAAATATTAAGTATTCTTCGAACTATGGGCTACCGCCCTAGCCACACCTAAAGAATTTTCAGTGTCACAGATATGAAAACTACACACACTGCTATAAGTATCCACCAAAGAAACAAGACAAAACCGCTTTTGAAAGCAATCAAACTCATTCATAGGCAAACCTAAAGCCTTACTGAGCTCTTTGACATCAATTACAGCATCAATCTTTACAATCTGATTAATAGAATTAACCGCCCAGTTGGACTTACCCAAAGCAGGGAAATAAGAAGAGATAACAGAATCTTCTCCAAAAGAGTGATTTATCTCAAATTATTTAAGATGAAGTGCGGGATATAGTGTGAATTCTTGTTGGACTACAAAGATATTCAAAAGTAAGATTTCTAAGAGGCAAAAAAGAATCTATACAATTTATTGGATAATAACCACTTCTTTTTCTAACGAGATGCCATATTCTTGAAAGACGCGTCTTTGAGCCTCTTTTAATAATGAATCTGCCTCCTCAAAAGTACCACGACCGCAGTTGATTAAGAAGTTTGCATGTTGGGGGCTAAAGCACATATCGCCGTAATGTACACCTTTTAAGTTAACAGATTCAATGAGTCTACCAGCAAAATCTCCTTGCGGATTCTTGAATGCAGAACCACAGCTTGGTTCTTTGGGTTGTCGTTTACGGATAGCTTGAAAATGCTTGATTAATGTTTCATCCAAACCCTTTTCTTGACGAAAAACTGCATAATAAATAATATCTGGAATATTTGAATAGCGATAATCAAATTCTAGCTCACAGCTATGGATAAAGCCCTGTTGAGTATAAATGCCTTCCAGTATTTGGGAAATTTCATATCGTTTGAGTTGCCCATCTTGTTGTAAGCTCATTCCTGCATTCATCGTGATGAGTCCTCCAACGCTACCAGGTAGATGAGAAAGCATTTCAAAACCATTTAAGTTATGTTTTTTTGCGTATGAAAAAAGACGCGGACCAGAAAGATTTGCACCTACTCTTAAGAGGTGATGGGGAAGTTCTTCAATGGTTGAAAATTCTTGACCAAGAATAGCGAGATGGCTTGCTGATGGGGCAACGAGAAGATTAAAACCATGTCCTAAGATTTGCCTATTTTCTTTTGGTGTAAGCGAATGGATTACTTCTACAGAATGTTTTGCACCAATCCGAATACTTGTATAGCGTGAGAAATCAATTTCAATCCATTCATTCTTCATTATCAAAAGGGAAAAGTCGGAATAAGATTCAGTAGGCGCGTTGTAAAATCCATCAGAAGGTTTAACATCCAAGGCATTGTTACGATAATCACAACAACAACGGCAAGAATTTTAGGCACAAAAGCAAGAATTTGCTCATTAATCTGTGTTGTTGCTTGAAATATACTAATCATTAGACCAATAACAAGCCCCGAGAGAAGCATAGGTAACGAAAGAGTGAGGGTAATTTTGTATGTTTCAACTGCTAAACGCATAAGCTCTGCTTCCATATAAAATCCTTGTTTCTAGCTTACATCCTGAAATCTTTATTGTTAACAATAATATGCAATTACACTTAAATATAGTTAACGACTTGGAGTAACAAACTAACCTATTTAATTAATACGGGGGGTTAAAGCACCCCCAATTTTGTAAAGTAAACTACTTCTTTACAGTTGAAGCAGTTGCAGGAAGCTTAGAGATATAATCTGCCACAGCATCCATATCCTCTTCAGTGAGTTTCCACATTTTCATGTTGTTATACATAATTTGCTTTGCTCCACCATTATCAGCTGTTCCAGCAGCATATCCCTTAAGATTCTCAAGAATCAAAGCTTTGTCAGCACCATTGATGGTTACCCCACCTTTGCTTCCAGGTGCTACCTTATCTGCATTTGGTCCATGACAGGCGATACATTTCTTAAAAATTGTTGCACCATCTGCTGCCATCAAGCTTGCACTTGCACAAAGAATACCTACGATCATTGCTTTTTTCATCTCGATACTCCTTTCATCTAGTTTGAGATTCCCCTTATCTTAACTTTAAAAAAGTCACTAAGGATTAGAGCAATTTTAGCCCTATAAAAATTAAAACAATATTAAAGTGAGTATTTTTTCATTGTTTAGATTTTTGTTCTTGTTTCAAACGCTTTCCATAATGAAATTTGGTCGATATTTTCAAAACTTACCCCACTTGGGACGCCCTGTGCGATTCGTGTAAACAACAATGAGCAATCTTTAAGTTTATCTTCCAGCCATAGTGCAAGAGTATCTGAGGCAAGTGATGGAGAAAAGGCAAAAATAATCTCCTGAATATGGTGTTGTCGAATAATTTTTTTGAGTTTTTCAACAGCAAAATCATTGTTTTCTTGCAACACAAAATAACAACCTTTAAAGAAGTTAGATTCTTCTAAAACTAGAATGTCTTTTGGATGTTGAACGATACAAAGTTCCCCATTATGACGTCCTGAATCTGCACAAATTGAACATAACTCATCTTCGCTAACGCCACCGCATTCAAGGCACTGATGAATATGTGTTACTGCATCTTGAATGCTTTGAGCGACTCTAAGAGCAGCAAATTTATTTTCTACAGCAAGAAAATAAGCTAAACGTGTGGCTGATTTTTTGCCTACAGAAGGCAACGATTGTAAAATATTAATTAAATCGTTAAAATATTTTTCCTCTTTCATAAGTGTATCCTATCTTAATTTTTTTTAACCAATACTAAAAAAGTTTTTGTTACAATGTGGGTTTTATAAAAAATACGACAAAAATGGGAGATATATTTTGGAAGAGTTTGATTATTATGAAATTTTAAGCGTAGAACGTAATGCAAGTGGAGAGGAAATTAAAAAAGCGTATCGTAAAATGGCAATGAAATATCACCCAGACCGCAATGATGGAAGTAGTGAAGCAGAAGAGATGTTTAAACGTGTGAATGAAGCTTATCAAGTCTTGAGTGATGACAATAAACGTACCTTATATGACCGCTATGGTAAACAAGGTTTGGAGCAACAAGGTTATAGTGGTTTTTCTGGTAAAGGTTTTGAAGATATTTTTGAGGATTTGGGTTCAATTTTTGATTCTGTATTTGGTGGTGGAGGGTTTAATTCTCGTCCAAGAGGACAAAGGACAAAGTTTTCTGCTGATATTGCAATAGAATTATCTTTAAGTTTTAAGGAAGCTTTATTTGGGGTAAAAAAAACTATTCAAAGCGAATATAAGGAGTATTGTCAAAAATGTAAGGGTACAGGGGCAAAGGATGGTCAGTATCAGACTTGTGCACAATGTGGCGGTAAAGGGCAAGTATTCTTAAGGCAGGGGTTTTTGCAATTTTCTCAAACTTGTCCACAATGTAAGGGTTCTGGAGAGAATATTAAGGAAACTTGTAATGAATGTAAAGGGAATGGTTATCATCTTAAACAAGAAGAAGTTGAAATTGATATTCCAGCAGGTGTAGATAACGGAATGCAGTTGCGTGCGTACAAAAAAGGAAATGTTTTACCACAAATTGAAAGGGGAAATTTATACCTCGTTTGTGCGATTGCTGAAGATGAACATTATGTGCGGCATGGTAATGATTTGTATTTGGAAGTCCCTTTATTTTTTGCAAGTGTACCATTGGGTGCAAATTTAAAAATCCCCTCTCCTTACAAGGAACTTGATTTGGCTGTTCCTGCCTTTGTGAAGGATAAAGAGCAGTTTGTTTTTAATGGTGAGGGCGTGGCAGATGTACGAACAAAGCAAAAAGGTCGCTTAATCGTTCAGATTAAGATTACTTATCCACAAAGAATTAATGATGAACAAAGGGTGCTTTTGGAGCAACTCAATCAATCTTTTGGTTATGAGGCAAATTCGCACGAAAGTGGTTTAACAAGTTTATTTGAAAAAATTAAAGGTTGGTTTTCTTGATATGTTGAGTTGACATTATTTAATAAAAGTGTAATAATACAATATAAAGTCTTAATAAGGAGTTTTAGAAAATGGGTATATCTACTCGTGGAATTTATGGTTTAAGTGCAGTCTATTACATTCTTTTAAATAGTCATGAAAGAACAGTGCAAGCAGGAGAAATTTCCAAAGCGATTGGGGTGCCACAAAATTATTTAGAGCAACTTCTGTTTGTTTTAAGAAACAAGAATTTCCTTAGAAGTACACGTGGACCTAAAGGGGGATATTATATTCCAGAAGAAACAAAAAATCTTACAATAGGCACATTATTAGATACCCTTGAAAATGGTTCTTGGCATAAAGAGATTGAAACTTATAGCCCCGCTTTAAATTTGTTTTGGGGTGATGTTAATGCAAGAATTAATGAATTATATAATATTAAACTAGTCGATCTTCTTAAGTATGAGGAACGCGTTTTGGATCAAAGTATGTATCACATCTAGTTTCCAGTCTAAAAATGGCAGACAGAAGGGGATTTGAACCCCTGAAGGCTTGCACCTTACACGCGTTCCAGGCGTGCTCCTTCAACCACTCGGACACCTGTCTTTAAGGGCTTGAATTATACTTCTTATTTTCTAAAAATAAGCTGATATTACAATATTCAGTTTTTTAAAAATTGCTTTGCAAACTCTATTAAATGTGTACGTTCGTTGGGAATTTTTTCCTCAATTACTGCAAATAATATTTCCTGAAGTGTTTTTGCGATAATGGAGGATGCTGGAAATCCAAGCATTAATAAATCTTTTCCATTAATCTGTAGTTGTTGATATGTGTAGCACTCTTTTTGAATTTCTGCCAGAAGTATTCTTGTATGTTGCAATTCCTGTTTGTATTGTTGTTTATGAAAAAATTGTGCTTCTTGAATAGCAATAAGTTGGTCTAATATTGAAATAGATAATTCATGGGCAAGATGTTTGAGAGAAATTTTAGAACTTTGAATTGGCTTTGCATTGAGTAGCTTATAAATTATCTTTTTTGTGTGATTGTCATATTTGAAAGTATTTAAAAAACTTTGGATATCTTGCATTGGTACTTGTTGAAAAGTGAGACAGAGTCTCACAATTAGGTCGTATGGTGCATATTGTAGGGATTCTAAAGATTCTTGTTTTTGTGTTTTTAGGTAAGGAAATATATTTTGAAAGAGTGAAAAAAAATGATTAATAACTTTAAATGCAGATTCTCCAAGCAGAATACGATTCCATTCTTCTCGTATACGTTCTACAGAAATATGCTGTAAAAGTGTATGTTGCTGGTATAGTGCTTCAGCACAACTAGTTTCAATGATGAAGTTTTTTTCAGAAGCGAATCGTAATGCACGAAGTATACGCAATGCATCTTCTGAAAATCTTGCATGAGGGCTACCAATTGCACGGATAATTTTATGTTGCAGGTCATCTTGTCCACCATATAAATCAATAATTGTTGTGTTGTCAAAAGGGTCATATGCAAGGGCATTGATTGTGAAATCTCGTCTTGCTAAGTCTTGCTTAAGGCTTGTTTCAAGTTTCACACAACGCGGATGACGATGGTTAATGTATTCACCATCGCTACGGTAGGTTGTAATCTCCACGCGTCCAAAATCTTTCCGAAAAAGGCTTAAAGTCCCATGTGCAATTCCACTTTCAATAACATAAAAATGGGGAGAAAAAATTTCCTTCATTTGTGTGGGAGTTGCATTGGTTGTGATATCGTAATCTTTGGGGGGAACACCTAACAGCATATCCCGCACACATCCACCAACTAAATAACCCTCAAAATGGTATTTTTTTAGAATAGTGAAAATGTCTATTAAGAATGGAGCGATACTGAACATTCTAAAGTTTTTGTGCAATTTCTACAAAGTGATGATAAAAAGTTTGGCGTAAATCTTTTATTTTAAATCTAATATCATTAAGTTGAACATAAGATTCTTTAAGAATGTAACCTAAGTAGGTTGAATGTATGCCATATTCTTTTGTAATGCGTTCAAAATCTTGTATTCTGTCTTGTGGAATCTCAACAATGGCTAACGATGGAGATTCTGAAAATAATTCTGCAACATCAAGCTGAATTTTACAACCTAATTCACTTAGAATTGCCATTTTTGCAAGAGTGATGGCAATCCCACCACTCCCTACCTCTTTTGCACTTTGAATGCAATGCGTCTGAATTCCCTGATATAAACATTTCCATAATTGTTGCTCTGCTTTCAAGTCTAAAGGATCTAAATCCCCCATAAGCTCATTAAGGCAATACTTTTGGTAAAGACTTCCAGAAAATTCTAATTTGTTTTTTCCTAACAAATACAGGGCATTGCCCACTTTTTTGAATTTTGCATCCATTGCTTCATTTGGGTTTTGAATTATCCCAACCATTGCAATACTTGGGGTAGGAAAAATTTCCATATCGTCACTACGATTATACAATGAAACATTACCACTTACAACGGGTGTTTGCAAAAATGCTGCAGCTTCTTTTATTCCCTCACAAGATTCTTTGAATTGCCACATTACTTCTGGATTTTCCGGGCTTCCAAAATTGAGACAATCCGTGAGTGCAAGTGGTTTCGCACCTAATACTGCAATTTCTCTTCCACATTTTGCAACAGCTCTCTTTGCACCTTCTTTAGGATTTAGATAGCATAATCTTGGATTACAGCCAATACTCAAAGCTAACCCCACACCGTTTTCTTTGATGCGCAAAAGACTTGCATCGCCTTCATTGCTACGATAAGTATTTCCCTGTACACTAGAATCGTATTGCTCGTAAATCCATTGCTTGGAAGAGATTTCTAAAGAATTCCATAAAGTTTTAAAGACTTCTTCTAAAGAATGCGATGGATGAAAACCGACTTGTTTGTGTGTGGTTTGAGAGAGGTATTGAGGTATCTTAACAGGTCGTTGTAGGATAGGTGCATTCTCACTAATGGGAGAAATAGGGAGTTTCGCACAAACTTCATCATACCAAAGTAACTCCATTGTATCTCCCTCGCAAACCTCTCCAATGATGGCACAATCTAATTCCCATTTTTGACAAATTTCTAAGATACGTTTTTCGCAACCTTTTTTTGCACAGAGTAACATACGTTCTTGACTTTCACTAAGCATCAATTCATAAGGATTCATATTATTTTCACGCATAGGGACACGGTCCAAATGCAAACGCATTCCGCTATTTGCACGTCCAGCCATTTCAAAACTAGAACTTGTTAATCCTGCTGCACCCATATCTTGAATGCCAATAATTAGATTTTCTTTAAAAATTTCTAAGCAGGCCTCAAGAAGTAATTTTTCTGTGAAAGGATCGCCTAGTTGAACTGTTGGACGCAGGGAAGCAGAATGTTCATTGAAGCTATCAGAACTCATCACTGCTCCACCTAATCCATCTCTGCCGGTTTTACTGCCCATATAAATAACAGGATTGCCGATACCCTCTGCACGTCCATAAAAAATTTCCTCTTTTTTGGCGATACCTATACTGAAAGCATTTACTAAAATATTGCCGTTATAGCAGGATTCCGTACTGAATTCCCCGCCAATAGTAGGAATGCCCATACAATTGCCATAATCGCCAATTCCTTTAACAACACCACGAAGTAAATAACGATGTTTTGTGCCTAATGTATTTTTATTGCATAAGTCACCAAAGCGGATAGAATTCAAAGAAGCGACAGGTCTTGCACCCATTGTAAAAATATCCCTTAGGATTCCACCCACACCTGTTGCTGCTCCAGCATAAGGCTCTATGAAGCTTGGGTGGTTATGTGATTCCATTTTAAAAACAGCTACAATTCCTCCTCCAATGTCAATTACTCCCGCATTCTCACCGGGTCCTTGTACTACCCATTCAGCCTTTGTCGGAAAACCCTTAAGGTAGATACGACTCGATTTATAGCTACAATGTTCACTCCACATTGCCGAAAAAATACCCAGCTCCACAAGGTTGGGTTCTCTGCCCAAAAGAGAACAAATCTGTTTGAAATCTTGTTGTGTGAGTTTGTGTGCTTTGAGGCTTTGTTGAATGTCTTGAATTTTATACATGAATTTATTTTCCTTATCCGATTTTAATCAAAAAAGAGGCAAGAATATCACGATAAAGCCCACCAAAATTGACCTTTACCTTTGGTTCTCTCCCTTCTTCTTTACTGACTTCTTGAACGCAACCTTTTCCAAAAGTTTTATGTTGGACAATATCACCTTTTTTTAATCCAAGGTCATTGCAAAAAAAACTAGGCATTGTAGAATCTTGTGCAATTAGCCCCATTTCCCTCAAAAATCTTGAAGGTTTGCGATGTTCTTGTTTACCATAAAAAAATCGAACATCAACATAGCTTAAAGTTAGACTTTTTTTAGCTCGTGTACAAGCAACATAGCCTAACCTTCTTTCTTCTTCAATATCAATCCCTTTGTGCAAAAGAGGAAAGAACCCTTCCTCCATACCAACAACAAAAACATGTTTAAATTCTAAGCCTTTACTTGCATGGATATTCATACATAAAATTGCATCTCCGTCTTCAAGAATATCATCTGAAGCATTACTAAGAGAGATTTTGTTAAGAATCTCTTCTAAGGTAATTGCTGGATTCATTTGAACCATTTGTGCAATAACACCGAGGAATTCTTGAATGTTTTCAACTCTTTCATTGCCATTTTCCTGTTCTTTATAATAAGCTTTAAGGGGGATTTTTTTGTCAAATTCCTGAATGAAGTCGATGATGGAATGTTGCATTATGTTTTGTAGTTCTTCTAAGTCGGCGAACAATTGGCGAATAATTGTTGCACGATTTCCTCCAAGCAAGGAGAGAAATTCTTCTGTTTTGGAGAAATCATATAAAGAACAACCCATTTCTAATGTCCTAAGGATGGCTTTTTGTAGACTGACTTTTCCGATACCGCGTCTTGGTTTATCGATAATTCTACTGAATGAGAAATTGTCATGTAGATTCACGATTAGGCGAAAATAAGCAATATAATCCTTGATTTCCTGCCTCTCGTAAAATCGTATTGTCCCAATTAATTTAAAAGGTAAGCCTGCACGCATTAAGCCCTCTTCAATAGAGCGACTTAGAGCATTAAGCCTAAAGAGAATAGCAATATCTTGTTTCTTTGTTCCTTTTTCAATGAGTTGAATAATCTTATCACTAATGCGTCCAATTTCTTCATAATCACCTAAGGATTCAAGCACTTCAACTTTTGCACCATTTCCAACAAGACTATTTAATTCTTTTCCTAACCGCCTTTCATTGTGTGCAATGAGGCGGTTTGCAACTTCTAGTATCTGATGTGTAGAACGATAATTTTGCTCCAGTTTTACAACTTTTGTATCCTTATAGCGGACTTCAAAATCTAAAATATATTGAATATCTGCTCCTCGCCAGCTATAAATGCTTTGGTCATCATCACCTACAACGCATAAATTTTGATAAACAGAACATATTTTTTCAAGTAAATTATTTTGAACATCATTGGTATCTTGGTATTCATCAACCATGATATAACGATATTGTTCACTAATTTTGTGGCACAAATCTATATTGTGACTTAGAATGCGATAGGGTAAAAGCAAAAGATCATCAAAATCAACTAAATTATTTTCAATCAAATATTTTTCGTAATAACCAGAGATATGTTGCACAACCTCTGCATCAGAGTTTTTTGCGACATCTTGAACTTTAAATTCTTCTGCGGTTAAAAAGATATTCTTAAAACGCGAAATTTCAGATTCAATAACAGATGGTGATTTGTCTTTGAATAGAGGAAAAGTTTGTAGAATATCTTTAATGATCTGTTGTCTATCATTGCTATCAATCACGATAAAAGTATTTTTTCGATTTAATTCTTGCATATAAAGTCGCAAAAACATTAACCCAAATTGGTGAAATGTACATAAGAGGGGTGGCGGAATATTTGGGTTTGTAATCATACTTAATGCTCTAGAACGCATTTCAGCCGCTGCTTTATTGGTGAATGTGAGGGTAAGAGTTTGGGTGGGCGGAATGCCTACTTCATCAATAAAATAAGCAAGTCTTGTCGTGATTGTTTTTGTTTTTCCGCTACCAGCCCCTGCAAGAATTAATACAGGGCCATCAATGATAGAGGCTGCCTCTCTTTGTTTTTGATTTAATCCATCTAAAACACTCATTTTTAATCCTTTATTGTTGCGTTGGCATAATAATAGGTGAAATAGCTGTGCTATTTGTCTCTTGAGTTTGTGCTACGGGCATACTCGGTTGTTCTGCTGAAAAGGGCAATACAGGTAACAATTCTTGATGGGTGTCGATTTCAAAATCAAAATATTCTGACTTGAATTCAACTGGACCCATTGCACCAAATTGAATCAAAGCAGCTCTTAAATTTTTAGCCTCTTGATGCAGTAAACCCAGTCCATAGCGACTCTCGTAATTTGTAGGTGCTTCTAATTTGGAAAGTGAGAGTAGGGCAGTGGCATTTTCGTTGTGTCCTGCTCCAATTGCTGCAACAGAAGCCAAAAACATTGTTTGTGCGTCAGTTTGCTTTGCATCATCAATTAGCGAATTGTAAATGATATATGCTTTTTCAAATTCACGTAAATAAATGCTTGTGAGTGCCAACGCTTGCATAATACCCACACTACTTTCTTGAACACTCAAGACTTTATCATTGAGAATTTGTTCTACCCTTCTTAAAGCACCGATATTGTAACCTACCCGTACATAAAGTTCCCTTGCAAGGGTTGGTCCATAAAAGACGGGGTCTAAAGATGCATTAGATTCTTTGTAAAAAATATTGACACTTTGTGCCATCTCTTTAGGATTTTTTTCGAAATTATCCGCAAGTAGCCATAATAGAGAGGAAACTATATCATTTTGATTAAGATTTAAAAGCCTTTCTGCCGCTTCTTTCATTCTTGCTTGATTTTTATTTTGCACTGCAACAACATAATCTAAAGCATAGTCTATGCTACGTGGCTTTTGTGCAGTATGTATCCACTCAAGGGGAGGTTGAGGGACATTATTTGTAAAGCCTAGCAAAGATTTCAAAAATACTTCTTCATCAGGCGTTAATGGTGCTGCCTCTAAATCCTCACCAAAACCATTATTTAAACGTGTACGATTGCGGTAAGTGAGATCAGAAGTAATCATTGCAAAAATCCCTGCAAGAATATCACGAGTATCTAAGTGATAACTGCGTAAAAAATGTTTATAAGCATTGTCAAAATCTCCTAATTGTGCATAAGATAAGCCAAGATTGTAATGTAGAATACTATGATTCGGAAATTGTTGAATGGCCCCTTTTAATAGGCGATTAGCCTCTTGTGAATGATTCTTTAGGACAGCTTTTAAGGCTTGTGCAATATCCAAATTTACGCGTGAGATTGTAGAACCGGCTGTAAGCTCTGTTTTTGCTTCTTCTAGGTTGTTTAGCTCAATATTGATGCCACCATCGCGAATAAATTCCAAAGCTTGTTTTGCATCAAACACGCGATAAGGGGCATAATAAAATAAGATTTTATAAGCATTCACCTTGTATTCTGAAAAATCTTTCCAAAAAGTGCGTTGGGATTCATGCACATCAAAAAGTGATTCTTTAAGCCGTACACGAATAGGGAATATTGTAGCATTTTTATTATCATCATCTTTGTTGAGATTGTTTAAAACAGAAGCAGCAATTGCCATACGCCCTTCTTTAAGGGCAGTCAGTTCATAGGCAATTTTAGGGGCAACACTTTCGTTATCAATTTGTTCCATATAGGAGAGTAAATGCTGTCTTGCGGCAACATAGTCTCCTGTGCGTGCATAAAGCATACCTAAATCAAAAAAATCCTTTGCTTCCGCAGAACGAGAGAGATATTCCAAAGCATTTTGTGTATCACCATAATAGAGGAAAAGTTTTGCAAGGAGCTGGTCCTTTTCTTTACGATAATAAGGTGTTTGGTCGTGAATTAGGGGTGAAATAGCCTCAAAATAATTTCCTTTATAGTATTGCACAAGAGCAAAAATAAAGGGATAAAGTGGAAGTCCGGCAGCTTCTGTCAAATATGCCTCAGCAAGATTGACATAATAGTTATATAATGGTTCATTTCTCATTAAAAATGCAATCATAGCGGCATTAATTGCACTCATTGCACGATCTTCCCCAGCATCGATAGCCTTTTGGAATGATTCAATAGCTGCTTGATAGTTATTGTCATTAAATTGTGCTACACCAAGATTGAAATTTGAGAGAGATTCCGAATAACGTGAGATAGTTGAAAATAAGTCCAGTGCCTCATTTTTTTGCCCTTGTTCATATAAAATATTTGCTTTTTTAATCATCATTTCAATCGTGGAAGCGTCTAAGATTGGTGGGGCTGAGGGCGCTTGAATTTGTGGTCTTGTAGGGATTGCGGGCAAGGTGAGTTCTTGATCAAAAAAACTACTGACAATTTGATAAATTAAAAGTAAAATAAGTAAGAATGCAATGAGTGCGGCGACAATGTAAATTCCAAGTCTAGCCGGACGTGGTAGAGAATCTAAAATGTTGCCTAATTGATTTAATCCTTTTGTGCCTTGTCCAAGTGCAATAAAAAGACGACGCATCTTATCCATTAAGGTGTATTTTTTTAATGATTGCTCCATCGCCTCTTTTGTTGTTTCTTGAATTAACTCTTTTGTCTCTTTTTTATCTGCTGTATGCGTATCTTCATTTACTTCATCATCAAGACGTATGGTGTTATCAGCCATATTTATTCTCCTTTTATCTTATAAATATCGTTCGAGGGCTTTTGGAATATTGATTGTCCCATCTTCTTGTTGATGATTCTCCATTAATGCAACAAGAGTTCTGCCGACTGCTAATGCAGAACCATTTAGTGTGTGCACAAGCATATTTTTTTTATTTTCTTTGTAGCGAATTTTTGCTCTTCTTGCCTGAAAATCACGTGTGTTAGAAACAGAACTAATTTCTCGATAACAATTTTGTCCAGGTAACCAAACCTCAATGTCTACTGTATTGCTTGCACTAAAACCTAAATCACCACTGCAAAGTTGCATAAAGCGATGAGGTAATTCCAAATCTTTTAGAATGTGGCTTGCAGCTTGAAGCATATCTTGTTGCATTTCTTCACTTTGTTCTGGTGTAGTAATGGCAACTAGTTCCACTTTATCAAACTGATGCTGTCTAATTATTCCTCTTGTGTCTCTCCCAGCACTCCCTGCTTCTTTGCGAAAGCAAGGCGTATGTGCTGTTAGACGAATAGGGAGTTCCTCTTTTGGAATGATTGTATCATTATAGAGGTTGGTTAGGGTGATTTCAGAGGTAGAAATTAGATATAAATCATTAGAAAAAGTTGCATTCACATCTTCTTCTAGGGGTGAGGTAATTTTAAACATATCTTCTTCAAATTTTGGTAGTTGCCCCGTTCCAAATAGCATTTCTGCATTCACAATCACGGGTGTTGCAACCATCTCAAATCCAGCCTTTTGATTGTAATCCAACATCATATTGATTAAGGCACGATTGATTTTTGCACCCATTTTTCTTAGTACAGAAAAACGACTTTTAGCCAACTTTACCCCTGCTTCAAAGTCAATCCAGCCATTTTTCGTAGCTAATTCCCAATGTTCCTTAGGTGTAAAATTGAATATTCTTGGTGTAAGGATTTTTTTTATCTCAACATTATCTGACTCATCTTTTCCAATAGGTGTGATTGAATCAGGTAAATTAGGAATAGAGTGGCTTAACTTGCTTAGTTGTTTTGTTAAGAAGTTTAGCTCTTCCTCTTTTTGAGAGATTTTTTGTTTATTTTCTTCAAGATCTTGTTTGAGTGAAGTGGTATCCTCACCTTTTTGTTTGTATTCTGCAAAGAGTTTGGAAGCACGATTTTGAAAAGCTTGATATTCCTCAAGTTCTTGTTTTAGTGCCTTATAGTCCGTGGAGACTTTGTAAAGTTGCTCTAGCGTGCTTACTGCGACACCACGAATCTGTAACTTTTCCTTGATTTCCTCAAAGTTTTGTAATAACAACTTATTATCTATCATAATTTTCCTCTTAAACCATAAAATACATTTTTAATATAATAACGCATTTAGGGTTAAAAGGAACATAATTGAAAACAGATTTTTAATACATGTCATAAGGTACAGAGGCATCTGGAAAATAGGGGTCATGAATCTGCCATAAGGGCGTTGTTCGCCGTGATTGTGCGTTGCTGAACTGACTTCCGTCTTGACAAAATGGATTACCCCACAAAAAGAAACAAGTCCCTGCAATACCAACTCCTGTCCCAATCAAAAATGCTTCTGGTCGCGGTCCCAAGCAACCGCTAATAGAAAGCCCCAATACAAAGAGAATGCCTAATCTCATCTTTTTCATTGTTTTGCTCCTGTTGTGAAAAATTCAGCTTTTGAGGTATTTAAGCATTTAGTGTTCCAAAAAATGAAGTATTAGAAGTGTGAATTTTTGTTACAAAAATAATCAGAGAATATTGATGTATTTTCTTATTTTTTATCATTGCTTTAAATTTGGTTATAATGCCTTAAATTTTTTCATTTAGGGAGTTTAAAATGAAGATATTTGGTAATATGAGATTGGAATTAAAGCTTGGAATTTTAGTTGCAGTTTTGCTTGCCATGACAATAATAGTTGTTGTCGGGATGGGGGTTATTCTTAACAATAAGGCACAACAAGATACAAGGCGAAATATTACACAACAAACTGAGTTGCACTTACGAGATGTTGTAGATTCAGCAGAAAAAATGATTGTTGCAGCTTTGGAGAATGAAAAAGGAACACAAGAAGAAAAGGTAGAAAAAATTAATAAGCTTTTACAGAATGTTATTTTTGGTGCAGATGAAAACTACTTATTTGTATACCACAAATATACACCTGTTGCTTATCCTTATTTTCGACAAAGCATTATCGGAGAGGATTTATATAATCATCAAGATTCAAATGGTTTATATTTAATTCGGGAATTATATAAGGCGGCTAAAAATGGCGGTGGTTTTGTGCATTATGAGTGGCCTAAAAAAGTTGGAAATACTTTTGTGGATACGCCAAAAATTTCGTATGTTAAAAATGTGAGTGGTTTAGAAGATGTTTGGATTGGAACAGGTGTATATGTCGACAAACTAGAACATATGATTGTAGAGGTAGATAATGCTTTTCAAGAATACCTGCAAGTTGCTGTGCTTTTAGCGATTATTTTTTATATTTTATTTGCTATACCAATTGTAATTTGGGTAGTTTATACTTTTGTTAAATCGCTTAAATCCTTAAATGTAGGCTTAGAGCAATTCTTTTCTTTTTTGCGACGAGAAATCCAAAGCGTTGAAGCAATTCCACTTTATTCACAAGATCGTTTGGGTCAAATGGCTCAATCAATTAATAAGAGCGTTGATGAAATACAGCAGAATTTACAACAAGATTGTGCAGTGATTGAGTCAGTAGCATCTGTACTTCGAGAAGTTGAATCAGGAAGTTTATGTATGCGTGTGGATAGTAAGGCACACAATGAACAGATTAATGAATTAATTGCATTGTTTAATTCTATGTTATCAACATTGCAAAGCTATCTTGGTTGTGATATGAATCGCATTGCAGCAACTATTAAGGAATACAATCAATTTAATTTTTGTGCTTCAATAGAGAATGCAGAAGGTGCGTTTGAATTGAGCATTAATCACCTTGGAACGGAAATGAGTCAAATGCTTAAAAGGTCTTATAATTTTGCCAAGCAACTTGAGAGTGATTCAGATACTTTAAGCAAAAGCGTAACAACATTGAATGAGGGTGCTATTTTGCAATTTCAGTCTTTACAGGAAAGTGTAACAATTTTGCAACAAATGGATGAGTCTATGCATGGGGTTAGCAATCAATCCTCAGAGGTTATTTCGCAAATGGAAAATATTCGCGGTATTGTAAGTGTTATACATGATATCGCTAATCAAACAAATCTGCTTGCCTTGAATGCGGCGATTGAAGCTGCAAGGGCAGGGGAGCACGGTCGTGGTTTTGCCGTTGTAGCTGATGAGGTAAGAAGTCTTGCTGAACGAACTAATAAGAGCTTGAGTGAGATTGAATCAAATATTAGTACTCTTGTGCAGAGTGTAACAGAAGTGATTGAAGTCATTACACTTCAAGCAGATAGTATGGAAAAAATAAATACAGCGATGAATAATTTAGAATCCACGAATGAAGATAATGTTCAGACGGCACGTACAACCGAAGAAACAGCGAGTAGGGTGCTGAATCTTGCGAATGATATTTATGAAGATTTAATGAAGAAGAAATTTTGAAATCTAGCGATCATTTCATTGTTTTAGATTCATTTAGAGGTATTGCTGCTTTATGTGTTGTTCTCTTTCATATTCATTTTAATGCGACAATGTCTGAATGGAAGTTTTTTGAACATTCTTTTTATTTTGTTGACTTTTTCTTCATTCTTAGCGGATTTGTTATTACTTATGCTTATGATAGAGAAAATTTTTCTTTTAAAAATTTTCTCTATAGACGTAGTTTAAGAATTTTGCCTTTGTATTTATTTATGTTTGTTCTGTTTTTGGCTTTTGAGTGTTCAAAAGCCATTGCCTATCAATATGGATTTATACAATCAGTTCCCTTTGTGGGTGCGAATGCAACCAGTGAAATTCTTCCCCATTTGTTTTTGTTGCAATCATGGTTAAGTTTTGCCAATCCACTTTCTTTTAATTCTGTTGCGTGGAGTTTAAGTGTAGAATATTATCTTTATATTTTTTTTGGAATTTCAATATTTTTATTTTTTAAGATACGTTTACTGATCTTTTCTGTGCTATTTTTAGTGAGTTCCTTAGAATTTACATTTTTAACAACAGCTGTCTTGGAGGGAATATATTATTTTTCAGCTGGTATCTTCTGTTGTTATTTGTATAGATTCTTATATTCAATACAAATTCAAAATATTTTTTCTTTTTGGGTGTATTCTTTGATGGAGAGCTTAATTTTGGTGATTGTATATTTTGTGATTGTTATGGATTATAGAGAATGGAGCGTGGTTGCATTCAGTTTTTTGATTCTTATTTTTGTATTTTCAAAGGGTATTTTTCATTATTTTTTTAAAAATAAATTATTTGTTTTTATTGGAAATATTTCATATTCTATCTATATGACACACACTTTGGTTTGGATGTGTATCGTGATTATTTGCGTTCGGGTTGCAAGATATTTTGGGGTAGAAATTTTACAGATTCAAGAGGATTATCAGATGATTGATACTGGGCTAGTTTGGTTGAATTGGGTGCTGGTGTTACTTAGTTTAGGAGCTATCATCATTTGCTCAAGTCTAACTTATCGCTATATTGAAAAATATTTTATGCAAATACGATAAGCCTATCCATCTTTATTGTGGTGAGTAGCTACCTGTAAGGCTTTGTTATATTTTGTGAACAAACGCACTGACCATTAACTATTTAATTGTTGAACTACTATCGTGTGGGCATAAACTAAGATATGAGTTGGTGTCCACGGCGGGATTCGAACCCACGACCTTTCGATTAGGAATCGAATGCTCTATCCAGCTGAGCTACGAAGACAGAAGATGCCCCCCAACATACAAAGGGGAGCTAATTTTTATGATTATTTTACTTTAATTGATTCCACGCTCTCCTTAAGATTCTTACCTGCTTTGAATTTAGGCACATACTTATCTTTTGTTTCATAAACCTTGTTACTACCTGGAACTTTTCCTTTTTTTCCTTTTTGAACAACGGATTCGAAAGTTCCAAAACCGACTAAAACAACAGATTCATTTTTCTTAAGTGCAGTCTCAACCGCTTGGACAAATGCAGTTACAGCTTTTTCAGCATCTTTTCTTGCATCAAAGCCACCTACATCTTTTACTAAGTCTACAAATTCAGCTTTATTCATAAGCTCCTCCGAGTAAATAATGTTGAACTCAGATTATAGCATAAAATCTGCTATTTTGGCTACTTTTTAAAACAAGACTACTCTTTTTGATTATTTTTGTAACATTTAAAATTAAATATCCCCTTATCAATTTAATTTTAAGCTTAAAATTCAAAGATTATTTCTTCAAAGCTTCTTCTAGTTGAATAGAAACGCTACCACCATAGCGAAGTTGTTCTGCTTTTTTAGTGTCATTTAGCGATTCATAAGCATAGCCTTCAATTTGATTCTTTTGTGTTTGAATTTCCTCTGAATAGCTATAAACCATTTCAGCACTGATTACCCCATTCAATGATTCAATGCACCGCAATGCCTTTACCTCATCGCTAACATTTTCACCCTGAATGGTTACAATCATTTTACCAGCTTCTTCTTGATGACACTCCACGCCCTGAATCTGTGCTAATTCCTGCCGTATATTTTGCTGACAGCCCTCTTTAAACCATACAATCACACTAGAAATATTCATTGTTTTACCCCCTTAAGATTCCAAACATATACACCCATTTCATCACCAGCACTCAAAAGATAGTTTTTGTTGATAAATAATAAAGTATTAGGAACGGTTTCCCCTCCTTCCAGTGTGGTTAAAATTGATAAATCGTTGGGGTTAAAAAGGGTGATGGTGTTTTCTTCATCAGCCATATATGCACCCATTTTTTGGTTTAACCCTACTGCATAAACTAAAAAATTCTGCTCCATTGTTTTGACTTGTAGAGTTTTTATGTCAATAACTCCTACTTTTCTATCCTGCCCAGCAGTGATAACTTTATCTCCAGCAAATTGGATTTGATAAATATTGTCCTTATGCACCTCTTCAAATTGATGTTTGATGGAAGCATGTTTAACATCTAAAATCTGAACAACACCGCTTTCATCGCTCAATGCAGCCTGTGTTCGATCCTCATTTAAGGAAAAATCTGAAAAGCGTGAACTTGAAAGATGAAATTTATATAAGAAATGGTTTTGGGGTAAGTGATACAGGCCAATTTCGTTACCTAATGTGGCAATAAGGATTAAATCAGAATTAATGAATCGTGCTTTTTTAATCGCTAAATCACCTTTAATTGCTAATTTGCTTAAGGTATTATTTTGAAAAAGCCAAATATTACGCCCACCATTGTCGCCCTCAACAACCATCAGCACTGTGTCATTGAATGCATCAATCTCAAAAATCTTAGGTGCTAAAAGTTCTCCCATGAAATTGGTAATTTTCTCAAGAGTAATTTGCCTAATCGGTTGTTGTTTAGCAAAAGAAATAATATCTACAATACCATTATCATTTGCCACATACAATAGACCCTTATTTTGATTAAAAGCAATGGATTGCACAAGTCCGCTTGTTGGTAAAACTTTTTCTAAAGAGGAATCTTTAGTTTTTTTGGAAGACTCTGCATCTACAGCATACACCCCGACCACAGAAACAAAAAAGAGCAGTAAAAAACGCAACATTACATAGACCTTAAAAGAGAAAATTTATAGAGAAACTATCAAAGAGAACTGCAATTTTAGCATAAAATGTTGTTTACTTAATGAATGCCATGTTATTTTATTAGTCCCGAAAAATGAGGGAGAGTTTTGTTTTCTTAAGAGCATTTATGTTAGAATTGCCCTTTATTTTTATGTAAAGGAATTCATATGGGATTAAGTATTGGAATTGTTGGTTTGCCTAATGTAGGAAAATCGACAACCTTTAATGCCCTCACTAAAACTCAAAATGCAGAAGCAGCAAATTATCCTTTTTGTACAATTGAGCCAAATAAGGCTATTGTACCATTGCCTGATTCGCGTTTAAGCCATTTGGCTGATATTGTAAATCCTCAAAAAATCCAGCATTCAGTTGTTGAATTTGTAGATATTGCCGGACTTGTTAAAGGAGCGAGTAAAGGTGAAGGGCTTGGTAATCAATTTTTAGCTAACATTAAGGAAACAGAAGCAATCTTGCATATTGTTCGTTGTTTTGAAGATGAAAACATTACGCATGTTGAAGGTGGAATCCATCCTATTCGTGATATTGAAATTATAGAAACAGAATTATTGCTTAGTGATATGCAAACCTTAGAGAATCGTATCGAGCGACTTAAAAAATCTCTTAAATCAAGCAAGGAAGCAACTCTTGAATTAGAGTTTGCACAGAATTTACTTAATCATCTCAATGAGGGAAATAGTGTGAGTCTTTTTCGGCAAAAAGAACATGAAATATTTTTAAAATTAGATAAAGAATTGCGTTTTTTAACCAATAAAGAAGTCATTTATGTGGTAAATGTTGATGAATATGGCTTAGGGCAGGATAATGATTTCGTAAAAGAAGTAAGGGAATATGCAAAAACTTATGGACGAGAAGTATTGAAAATCTGTTCTAAAATTGAAGAAGAAATGGTTGCTTTAGATGAAGAGGAAAAAGCGGAATTCTTGGAGAGTTTGGGACTACAAGAATCTGGACTCGATGCCATTGTTCGCATAGGTTTTTCAAAATTAGGGCTTATTAGCTATTTTACTGCTGGAGTAAAAGAGGTACGTTCTTGGACGATTCAAAAAAATTGTAAAGCTCCCTCTGCCGCAGCCGTGATCCATAAGGATTTTGAGCGAGGTTTCATACGTGCTGAGGTTATCAGCTATGCAGATTTTATTCAGTATAGGGGCGAAAATGGTGCAAAGGAAGCAGGTGCATTAAGGATTGAGGGTAAGGATTATATCGTGCAAGATGGCGATGTAATACATTTTCGTTTTAATGTTTAAATTTCATCGTATTCATATTGAAATCACAAGGGAGTGTTTTTTACATTGTGATTTTTGCCCTCATCACACAAGATCAGGAAAGCAAAGTACAATGTCTTTAGAATTTTTTGAGAAAATTTGTGAAGAATCAAAGGAATTGAGTTCATTACTCTCTTTACATATTTTAGGCGACCCTTTTTGTGTTCCCCACTTAAGCGATTTTTTAGATATAGCAACTAAAAATGGATTGCAAGTTGAGTTAACGACAACAGGAGTAGTCTTTAAACAGCATCATTTGCAAATATTCTCACATTCTGCATTAAGACAACTCAATATTTCGCTAACGAGCCTATTTTCATCACCCTTACCCATTACTCTTGAATCTTATATGGAAAATATATGGTTTGTGTGTGAGGAACAACAAAAAAATGACTTTTTTTTAAATTTGCGTTTTTGGAATTTAAAAAGTAATAAACTGAAGATTTTACTTGATTTGCTGAAACCTTACTTTGGAGAGATTCAAATTCCGCTACTCACCCCTAATCAACGCCATCGTATTCGCCTTAAAAAACATTTGATTCTTGAATTAGATTCTTTATTCAAGTGGCCATCTTTACAGAATCCTATCTTACAGGAAAATGGCTATTGCTTGGGGTTGCAAAGCCATATTGGCATTTTAAATGATGGTTCTGTTGTACCTTGTTGCCTTGATTCAGAAGGTGTTTTGAATTTAGGTAATATCCAAACACATTCATTGAAAGATATTTTAAAATCACCCTACGCACAAGCAATTATCCGTGGTTTTAAACAAAAAAATCATTTAGAAGATCTTTGTAAACGTTGTGGTTTTATTCAAAAATTTTCGCGTAAATATCAATAACGAGAGAAAAGGGGGGCTACAGTTGATGATTTATGTTGTTGGAAATCAATCATTAGAAGGTGTTGTTAATTTGCCAATCATTCAAAGAGAATTTCTTACACCGAGCACATTAGTATGGAAAAATGCGTTGGGCTTAAAAGAGTCTGAAGAAATTCCTGCAGATAGATTAAAAAATACTTCATTGATTTTTACTTCAAAGCAAAGTGTTGAAGCCCTCAGGCGACTTCAAATTCCTATCCATAATGCTTTTAGTTATGTAATTGGCTCAAAGACAAAAGCGGCAGTTCTTTCTTATTGTGGGCAGGTTACTTATAGTTCACAAAGTGGTTATGGACATCGTTTTGTGGAAGAAATTAGGCATCGTCTTAATAAAGAATTTCCCATTATTTATTTTCGTCCACAAAAAAGTTTTACGCCCATAGCAAATCTTTTGCCCGAGTTGAATATTTGTGAAATCATTCTTTATAAAACTTTAAAAGTTCCACCCAAAGAGAAAATTTTACTTGATGAAAAAGCAATTATTTTATTTGGATCACCCTCTTGCTATGATGCCTTTAAATGTTTTTTTAGCTGGAAAAGTTCATACAGAGGTATTGCTATTGGAAAAAGTACATTTGATTATTTAGATAAAGAAGTGCAACAAAATAGCAAAATTGCTCCTCAAACAAGTTTTGAATCTATGCGAGAAGTTGCTATTCAATGGGAGAATTCATAGATTAAGCAACTATTAATCTTATCAATAATATTTTAGAATCTAAAAATCTATATGTTGCAAAATTAAATGGCTATGTTTTTTAGTTTTTTGTTTGTTATCTTTTATTGTTATGACTTAGATGCTATTTATAGTAAATTTTTTTATGATATTTTCTAGTGAAGTCGGTTTATAGCCCTTAGTCCAAATATACAGAAATTGTCAAGCAAGGTGTTTAGTAAATTATTTCACCAAAGTTAAGACAAAATATATTTGCAAAACCAACCCATACAATTTTTGAGCATCTATCTCCCTGCCATCGCTACATTATTCGCTATTGATAGCTTTACTATTTTCAAAAATAAAACTCAAACTTAACGAGCCATTCATTATCAATAAAACTTTCATCATACTATTTAATTTGCAGTATCTTTATCTAGCAATGCTACTTCGGCTTATTCACAGCCAAGCTTACTTATATTCCACCTATCAAACTCACTGAGTTTTTGAGATTCTATTGTCTTGCCATTACCACATTTACCACTGATAGCCTTACTATTCTCAAAAGTAATACTCAAACGCAATGAGCCATCTTTGTGATACCATTTCCACATACCATCTGCTTCGTGATTTTTATATGGAAATTCACCTTCAAGCCGTCCATTATCATAATACCATTTCACTACACCATCTAAGCTATCATTCTTATGTGGCATTTCTTCTCTAAGCCTCCCATTTTCGTGATATGTTTTAGCTACGCCGTGTATCTCGCCATCTTTATGTGGTATTTCTAGCTCTAGCTTCCCATTCTCATAATATTGCCTCTCGATACCATCAAATTTACCATTTTTGAATGGAATCTCATTGAGAATATTCCCATTTTTGCCATATATTTTCTTTGTGCCTTCCAACATACTATCTTTAAATGGTATTTCAATAGAAAGATTGCCATTTGTATAATATTCTCGTTCCGCACAGCCTTTGATTCTATCCTCATGAGTCTTGCACTCGGGAAGATTAGATTCTATGTTTGTAGAATCTGCAAAAGCCACCCCATTTAAGCCTATCATCGCATATAATGCTATAAATGCTAGTTTTTTCATATTTGCTTATCCTTTTATCATTCCATCAATTATCTGCATAGCATAGCTTACTGATTCTCCACATCTTTGAGTTCCTCATCAGTCAAATACTATTGCCTTGCCATCTTTGTATGGAGTTTCCTACTTAAGATTCCCATTTTCATCATACTCTTTCTTTATACCTTCTATCTTGCCATCTTTATATGGAGTTTCTCTCCAAAGATTCCCATTCTCATAATACCATTTCTCTACCCCATCTTTTTTGCCATCTTTGTATGGAATTTCCGCTCTGAGATTTCCATCTTCATTATATATTTTTGTTACTCCATCTCTTTTGCTATTTTTGTATGGGATTTCACCTTTAGGCTTTCCATTTGTATGATATGCTCTCTCTACCCCTTGTATCTTACCATTTTTAAATTCCACCTCATGGGCAAGATTCCCATTCTCATGGTATTCTTTTATCACTCCATTTTTAGGATTTCCTTGCATATCAAAGCATAGAGTTGCACTCACTGGGATAGAATCCACAAATTTAGTTTCACATAGAGTATTCCCATAATAATTCCTCATCACGCCATTCATTTCATTATTTTTCATTGGGATTTCTATTCGAAATTTCTCACTCTCATCACTACCTATCAATAGACAACCTTTTATCTTATCCTCTTTATTTTGACACTCTGGGAGATGACTATAATCCTCGCTTGATGGAGTAGGGATAGAATCTCCATGAGAATCCTCACCTATCCCGCAACCCACAAAATACACGCTTATCATCGCACACAATGCTATAAATGCTAGTTTTTTCATATTACTCCTTTAATTTAATTGCTTTTCGCAATAAAATTCAAGTGTGCGGGACCTTGTAAATTCCTCATGCTCACGCAATTTTTCAGAACCTATTGTTCTGCCATTGCCACATGTGCCACTGATAGCCTTATCATTCTCAAAAGTAATACTAAAACACAATGAGCCATTTTCACGATACCACTTCTCCACACCCTCTATCTTGTTGTTTTTGTATGGAGTTTCTCTCCAAAGATTCCCATTTTCATAATACCATTTCTCTATACCATTTTTCTCGTCATCTTTGTATGGAGCTTCTCTCCGAAGATTCTTATTTTTATTATATAATTTATACATACCCTCTCTCTTGTCATCTTTGTATGGAGCTTCCCTCAAAAGATTCCCATCTTTAAAATATAATTTCTCTATACCCTCTCTTTTGTCATCTTTGTATGGAATTTCTCTCCGAAGATTCCCTTGCGCATACTCTTTCTCTATACCATTTTTCTTGTCGTCTTTGTATGGAGTTTCCCACATAAGATTCCCATCTTTATAATAGTATTTCTTTATACCCTCTCTCTTGCCATCTTTGTATGGAGCTTCCCACTCAAGCTCCCCACTAGAATAATAGGTTCTCTCCATACAACCCTTTATCTTATCCTCTTCATTTTGACACTCTGGGAGATTTGCTCCACAACCCACAAAATACACGCTTATCGCTACAAATACCGCTATCAACACTAGCTTTTTCATCGTTTTCCTTTAAAGATGCGATTGTAGAAATAATATTATAGCATAAAGATTTTTGGGAGATTAAGATTCTATGCAGTCTTATCGTCATATTGAGGTGATAGCCGAAATCTCCACAGAATCCAAACAACCAAAACCCCAAACAATCTCATAAAATCTTAATCCGTCATACTCAAGGGGCTTGCCCGAAGTATCTATAGAATCTAACTTATCACACTCAGGGCGATAGCCGAAATATGCATAGCTTATAATCTTAAAAATAGCTTTAAATATTTTTAGATAAAGTAAATTCGCTTGTGGATACTTCAGCCAACGCTTAAATATGATGAAAGGAAATAGATTTGATATAATAGATTCTTGGATTGCCACGATTTCCACTGCATAAAAATCTCGCAATGACAAAACTAGCTTTGGATTTTGCTACGCACTCGTAACTACAAGCAGACGCCACGCTTCGCTATTGGCTTAATCACACCCAAGCACGCTTATATCCCAACCATTAAATTCACTTAGTTTTTGAGATTCTATCTCTTTGCCATTACCACATTTACCACTGATAGCCTTATCATTCTCAAAAGTAATAATAAAACGCAATGAGCCATTTTTGTGATACCATTTCGCTTCGCCTTCTCTTTGGCTATCTTGATATGGGACTTCCCAAATGGGTTTCCCATTTTTATGATAGCCTTTATTTATACCATTTATTTTGCCATTTTTATATGGTGTTTCAAAAGCGAGATTGCCATTGTCATAATAACCCTTCCTTGCACCCTCTCTTTTACCATTTTTATATATGACTTCATACTGAATATTTCCATTTGCATAATAAGACTTTGCCACTCCTTCTTTCCTGCCATCTTTAAAGGTGTATTCAAAGGCGAGATTGTCATCGTCATAATATTCTTTTATCGCTCCATTTTTGAGTTTGCCATCTTTATCAAAGCATATATCTGTGCTCATTGCGATGTTATCTACAAATTGAGTTTCACAAATAGTTTTATCAGCGAAATATTCTCTTGCCATACCATTTACTTTGCCATTTTTAAATGGCATTTCATTTCGAAACTTCCCACTCTCATCACTATCTATCAATAGACAACCTTTTATCTTATCCTCTTTATTTTGACACTCTGGGAGATGACTATAATCCTCGCTTGATGGAGTAGGGATAGAATCCTCATTTATCCCACAACCCACAAAATACACGCTTATCATCGCAAACAATGCTATAAATGCTAGTTTTTTCATATTTGCTTATCCTTTTATCATTCCATCAATTATCTGCATAGCACAGCTTACTGATTCTCCACATCTTTGAGTTCCTCATCAGTCAAATACTATTACCTCGCCATCTTTATATGGAGTTTCTCTCCAAAGTTTCCCATTTTCATAATACCATTTCTCTATACCATTTTTCTCGTCATCTTTATATGGAGCTTCTCTCCGAAGATTCCCATTTGCATAATACGATTTCTCTATACCATTTTTCTTGCCATCTTTGTATGGAGTTTCTTTCCAAAGTTTCCCATTTTCATCATACCATTTCTCTATACCCTCTATCTTGCCATCTTTGTATGGAGTTTCTTTCCAAAGTTTCCCATTTTCATAATACCATTTCTCTATACCATTTTTCTTGCCATCTTTGTATGGGGTTTTAGCTTTAAGCTTACCATTTGTATGATATGCCTTTTCTACCCCTTGTATCTTACCATTTTTAAATTCCACCTCATGGGCAAGATTCCCATTCTCATGGTATTCTTTTATCACTCCATTTTTAGGATTTCCTTGCATATCAAAGCATAGAGTTGCACTCACTGGGA
>NZ_NHYN01000060.1 GCF_003288845.1 Helicobacter monodelphidis
AAGGAATCAAGACTTTTTGAATCTTTAAGATAATTTTGTTTTTCTAAATTCTCAAAGATTCTCTTTGCCTCATTAGGGATAAATTCTCCTGCACAGAATGCAGAATCTCCTTTATACATAAAACCAAAAAGCTTTAACTCAAACCGATCTTTTGCCCAAGTAAAAATATCTTGAAAGATATATTTGTGAATATCTTTCAAGTGTTGGTAGTCAAAGTTGCCTTGAATGGGATTAGCATTTAATTCTATAGCCCTAATTAAGGTATGTTTTCTTGATTCTTCTTCAAAGACTACCTTATCTTTGATTCCGAGCTTATTATTAAGCACTAATTCTTCAAAAATGCGATGAATATCATTACTCATATTTCCATAATCCCCTTTTCTCTATATTCCTTTAGAATTTCATCAGCACTTAAATTGTATATACTTTTTCTAACAAGAAGAATAATGTCTCCTTCATTTGCATATATATCTTCTATAGCGTGTCCACACACTACGGACTTGATAGCATTATATTGCTCCTCATTTAGCCTGTCTTTATATTTATCCAAAATCGCTAAACTTTCCTCTAAACTATACACTTCTGGGTATTTTTGCATATTCTCTCCTTTAAAATGCGACTGCCATCGCTTCGTATGTATCTCTTTTGTAAATCTAAACCCTTTTCTTGCCCTTTAGTAAATCATCAGCATTAATCACAACAACATTTCCTTGCAATTGTTCCTTTACCTTTTGAGTCAAAGCAGATTTACCCGCTCCGGGCTACCCCCCTAATACAAAACCTTTAGGGTTTTGTTGATGTGGGGTAACTCTTAAAGAAAGAATATCTGCCCATGCCTGTAAAATATCTTGTTTATTTAGCATTGCTGTCCTCATACTTTATTCTTATATTTTTTATATCAGTAACAAGTTTTTGATAGTCTAATTCTTCACAAGAGGTGATCCAAATATTTTCTCGAATATCCTTTAACTGAACTCTATCACACTCTGCTTGCTGTGTTGTTTCCGACCTTATATATGCAAGAGTGCCGCTAACAAGTTCTAAAAGCACATCTTTTTCCATAAATGTTGCCATATTCTCTCCTTTAAAATGCGACTGCCATCGCTTCGTATGTATCTCTTTTGTAAATCTTTAAGCGTTGCTTACTCATAATATTGAATTGCCCACTCTCAATCGCTTCATTGAAAGTAAGATT
>NZ_NHYN01000061.1 GCF_003288845.1 Helicobacter monodelphidis
GTATAAAAGACCCATAAACAAGCACTTTTAATGCCACTTTCCCAAGATTCTAACCCAACTTTAAAGAGAGATAAAATCCCATCGGCATTTTCAACTGCCCCAAAAAGAAAATTATTTGAAATAAAAAATATTATTACTGATAATAAAAGCTTATTTTTGCATTGGGCGATGATCCAGTGCCCAGGATGCGTTAGTGCAATCCCTTTGCTCAGGCTTATCACTAAAACCATTAGTAAGCCCCATGTTGTGGCAATAATCCGCTCTTTTTTTTGCTTCTTCAATATTCTGCGAATAATATTCTTTACTTTTAACTTCAAATTCTTTTTCACAACCCGCCATCACGGCTATTGTAGCCATAGCTACACCAAAAAGAAATAAATTCTTTTTCATACTAATTCCTTTATGTTAAAATATAAAAAATATTATAACATAAAAAAATAAACTTTAATCGCTTTTTAAATCCCTTTCTTCAACTTCTGCTTGTCTCCTCTCCTCTTCTGTATTTTTTGAGCTCAAATATTGATTAAGCATATTGACTTGATTCATCAAAGTAATTCTTAATTGTCTTAGCTGATCAGCTTGAAATAGAGCAATATCATTTGCTGCTTGAATCACTTTTAGATTACCATCTGCCGTTTCACTATTTTGTTTGAGTCTTTGAATGATTGCAACCTCACTTTCTAAATCCTTTGCCTGAATTCCTAAACCTTCAAAGGTTTGTTGAAAAGTAGCTCTGTTTTTGTTTGTAAGCTCTCTTAGCTTTTGCCTTTGTTGCCTATTGTATTCTAATTGACTTGTAGCACTGCGTGCATCTTGTGCGTAATTCTGATAGCCTTCGTGCAATTTTTCGTATGCATCTGCAAGATTATCAATCCCATAGTAAACTCCATTCAAACGATTGTTGATTGCGTTGAGCTGGTGAAGTCCCTTTGCAAAACCATCCCATCGATACTGCTTTAGCGATTGTAGATTTTGTGTCTCCATTTTGACAATATTGAGTGTATTTTGCACTTCCTGTTGCATTTTAATTAATTGCTCCGACCAGCTTTGTGCTTTTTTTACCTCTGATAATGCCTGACTTGCCCAGCTTGTATACTGTGTTGTTTCTGTGGCTTGATTTTTCATCATACTTTCAAAAAGTCCACCCACCACACTACCCAAAATACCGCCACTAATAATCCCACCATCGATAA
>NZ_NHYN01000062.1 GCF_003288845.1 Helicobacter monodelphidis
TAGATTGACTTTGTTTATTTATACCTTGATGATTAAACAAAGAGTTGTTTTGAAAGTTTTTAACTGCATTAATGCTCATGTTGACTCCTTATGAAAAGAATTACCCTGAAAACTTATACCCTATTTTAGAAAGTTGTTCCAAGATTTCTGTAATGTCATTACCTTTTTCTTGTTCTGCTTTTAAGAAACGTTCAAAGAATGTTTTTTTAAATTCATCTTGATAGGTTTCTGTATTATCACTTTCTCCTTGAATAGGTTTAAAGGGTTTTTGATTTTCTTCGTGTTCTGTATAATTTGCCCAAGCCTTATCAAGAACAGAATCATGTCTTTTTCTAAATTCATAGTATTTTTCACTAAATTCAACATACCTTTCTTTAAATTCAGAGAAACTCAAATCAGGACTGCTAAGCTTTTCCATATATTCATCTAGCAAGTCATTTGCCTCACTTAATATATCTTGCAAAGCTTTTCTATCTCCCTCTACTGGTGTCAAAGGAAGAATATTGTTGATTTGTTTTATATGTGACTTAATTTGAGAAATATCACCACCTTGCCCATCCCAGCCAAACTTTTCGCCAAAACGATTCGTTAGAATTGAGACACTATCCATAAATTTTCTGAAATCTTCAACAATTGATTCATCGATGTTTTTATTATATCCAAATGCATTTCCTCTTAGAGTTGTTTCACCCTCAAAGACTCCATACACTGGTGCATACTTTGCAAACTCTAAAAAGACATCACCTTTGGAATAAGAGCTAAAATCAGACTTTGAATTAAAAATCCATCCTATATCATTTTTTTTGTGATCCTTCATTACGGTTGCCCAGCTATCTGTTTTTATAACTTTTTCCATATCTTCTTGTGTAAGGGTTTGAATAACTTTGAGTGTTCTAGAATTATATTCATAAAAAGTAATAGATAAATTATCCAAATATTCCTTAGAAAAATCCTCTCCATAGGCAGGAGATTCCAAGACTTGTGAAAAGAGTTGATAGATATTGCCAAAGCTTTTAGCAATATCTATGCTTTTAAAGATTTCACTATTTAACCGCCCGGAAAATGTATTCTCATCAAAAAAATCATCTACAAACTTTTGCATATCTGCTGCACGTATTCTAAAATCTTTTGGTATTCCAGCCTTTTCATTAAAATCACTTGTAAAGTAACCATCTGCATCAACA
>NZ_NHYN01000063.1 GCF_003288845.1 Helicobacter monodelphidis
ATTCTAAGCCTCTTTATGCTAAACTCCCTTTTATTTTATTATAAAAAGGCGTTGAATGTGCGGAATTCTTGGTTTAATCACTTCTTCTTGTATAAGTTCTTATCAAGAGAAATTTTCCTATTCTTTAGAATTACTTTCTCATCGTGGTCCTGATTATTGCGATTTTATTCAAGAAAGGAATATTCTCTTAGGACATACACGATTAGCCATTATTGATTTAAACCAACATGCAAATCAACCAATGTTATTTCAAGACAAATCCATTCTTATTTTTAATGGAGAGATTTATAATTATAAAGAAATTAAAGAAGAATTATCCTTGCAAGGTTATGTTTTTCATACTCAAAGTGATACAGAAGTTTTACTTTGTGCATATGACTTTTGGGGTGAATCTTGCGTAGAACACTTAAATGGAATGTGGGCATTTGCATTGCTAGATAAAGCAAAAAATCAGCTTTTTTGTAGCCGTGACCGCTTTGGAGAAAAACCATTTTTTTATTATTCTGATTCAAAAAAAGTTATCTTTGCGTCAGAGATTAAAGCTATCTTACCCTTTTTAGATTCAATCTCTGTAAATATTCCTGCCCTTATTCCCTTTATTGTAAGAGGGAATATTGATTGTTATAAAAACGAAACATCATTCAAAAATATTTACCGCTTAAATCCGAGTGAAAACTTAATTATTCAATTAGATTCCTTGAATCTACAACGCAAGTTTTATTATCAAATCCAACAACAAAGCATTCAAGATTCTAATCCTGCAAAAACTCTAAGAATACTTCTTGAAGATTCTATGAAATTGCGTTTAAGAAGTGATGTTCCTGTTGGAAGTTGTTTAAGCGGTGGATTAGATAGCTCTTGCATTAATGCCCTTATGGCTAAAATGCTACCAGATAAAAAGAATTTTATTGCCATTCATGCAAAATCGAGTCTTACTCAAAGTGATGAAAGTGAATATGCAAAAGAAGTTGCCAAAGCTTTAGATATTCAGCTTTGTGTTATAGAGCCTACACAACAAGAATTCTTAAGTGCCTTAGAATCTGTAATGCAAACACAGGATGAACCTTTTGGAAGTACAAGTATTTATATGCAATATTTTGTTATGCAAAAAGCAAAAGAGTTGGGCATTAAGGTTATGTTTGATGGGCAGGGTGCTGATGAAGTATTTTTGGGGTATGA
>NZ_NHYN01000064.1 GCF_003288845.1 Helicobacter monodelphidis
ATGGTACATATACAGACTCATGGGGCTATCAAGCTATTAAAATTGACAATAACTCAACATCAGCAACCCTAACTTTAAATGGTAATGTTGCAGCAGATAAATTTGAGATTACTTCAGCAGGTGCAAACCTTAGAACACTCACAATCAATGGAGATTTAAAATACTCTTCAGCAAGTAATTATGATGTTGATGCAACTACAAGAGATGAAGTCAGTATTGACCTCAAAGATGCAACTCTTGGAACAAACATCAAACTTGGTGGCTTAAAAGTAGGACAAGGCACTGTTCAAATCACTGGTTCTCAAGGTTTAGATACCATTGAATTAGCAAAAGGTATCAATATGGATAGAATCAACTTGATTGGGTATACACCAGCTGGGAGTGCTAAGAATGCTACTACTGCTACTGCTACTACTGCCTTTACAGGTGTCGGTAGTGCTGGCACTACTTCTGCTGTAACTAAAACACTCACATTCACTGTTGGCACTACAACTGTTGAGATTTCAGCAACAGCTCCTACTGGTAAAACGATTACTGCTACAGAGATTGGGACCGTTGTTGTTAATGTGTTGAATGGTAGTGCACTCACTCAACCTGCTGCTGGAACAGTAACAGTCACTGTTGGTGGGGTTGCTTATCCGGCAACAGGAGGAACTGACCTCTTAACAGGATGGACTGCAAGTCAAGCTGCTGGTAAACTTACATTAACCCCTGATAATGCGACGACTACCATCCTTACTGGAAAGATTGGCTTTACTGGTGATTTAGCGGGTACTACTAATAGCATTACTTACACCGGCTATATCCCTGCAAATCCTGCTAAGAATGGAACATCTTATGTCAATGGACTCATCAGTAAGACTGGTGCAGATAGCAAAGCACACTATGATATTGATGGTAACTTCATCGATGTTGTGAAGAACTTCCAACTTAAGTATGATAATGTGGCATATACAGGTGCTAAAGATCTAGCCAGCAGTGCTGGACTAGCCACTGCTGATGCCTTATATAATTTCATTAGATTCACGGGCACAACAGGCTCAGGAGCTAGTGCTCTTGCTAAAAACGGTGGCAATACAGATGTCTTTACTATAAGAACAAACTTAACCACAGAACAACAGACTGCTGCGAATGCTATTACATTAGGAGATATGATTTATGCAGCA
>NZ_NHYN01000065.1 GCF_003288845.1 Helicobacter monodelphidis
AAACCTACCTTATCCATTAACTCATCAAGGTTGTAGTTTCCATTTTTGAGTAAGTCTTTTTTTGCAAGTTCTATGATTTGAGATGTCTCATTTTGCATATCATCTTGTATATGGGTTTTATTTGTGGTAGAATTGGGTTGTGGAGTTGGGGCTTTATCAATTTGTTGAAACTCTGGCAGAGAATTGAATGTCCCAATAGACCTGCCCCTTATAGAATTTGCGTTATTGACTTGCCTTAGTATTTCTCTCTTTTTGTGTGTAGGTATGCCTGTGATAAGCAATTTATCATCTTGCTCTGTTACCAAAACATAATACAAGTTTTTATGTGATTGAAAACTTTTTATATATGTTTTTCTTCCCTCGTGGGTAAGCTCCAAATCCCATTTTTTAAGCGTTGGTTCTACTAAGCTAAGTGCATTTAGCCTTCGAAAGCTATCTTGTTTAGATTCTAAATGCTTAATAAAATTTTCTTTATTTATCACTTCTTTTAATCCATTTTGGAGAAAATCTGCCTTGCTTAGCTGTGGTGGTAATGCCTCACCTTGTATATGTTCTAGATATGTTATAGCTTGTTCTTTCAAAGCTTATGATGTGCAAAATTTGGACTTAGTAGACCAAGCGACCTATCAAAAATTTGTAGATGATGTGTTAAGCACAGATATACAAGCCTTCAGACAATCCCCTAAATTTTACATATTGCAAATATGAATGATGAGTTGGTGGGATCTTTGGGGTTAGATTCTACTCAAGTGTTTTTGAGAAAAGACGACTTACACCATTCATAGAACAAGGAGAAATGAAAATAGGAAAGAATCGTGCTTTTATAGAGACGAAAAATGATAGAGCCCTGATGGCATTAGATTACAAAGGCGATGATAGTAGGAAATGGATTGTTATAGCATATAAACAAGACGCCCCTAATCCAGCTAAACCGCACTCAATTAAAACTTCAAACTATTACCTTAAAATCGTCCATATAAAACCTCTTATACGATAAATTGAAGTTTTAGAGTCAAAACAGTAAAATAAGAATGTGTTTAAGGGGTAACTTTCTTTTTATGCAATCTAGCGTAGAAAGGAGGTTAAAGAT
>NZ_NHYN01000066.1 GCF_003288845.1 Helicobacter monodelphidis
AAAGAGCATTTTAGTGTATCTTTAGAAAAGAAAATCAATGATGCAATCATACAAGAAAATAGAAATGAATTTTTAAAAGATATACAAGCAAACATCTCTAAATTAGAGATTGAAAAAGATTTTAGTGTAAAAAGCAAAAATCTAAAGGAATATGAACAAATACAAGAGTCATTAAGGATTCTCAAACTCAAAAAAGAAAAATTAGAAAATGCTTTAAGTGTTGCAAATGACACAACAACACAAAAACAAATCAAAGAGCTAGACAATCACATTTCTATGCTTTCAAACCAAGCTTATATCCTTTTTGAAAGTAGCCCAGAAAATATCATAAAAACAAGTAAAGAAACATTAAAATTAGGTGATGATTTGTTTTTGGATTCTAAAAATGGTAAAAAAATCTTAAGAACAAGCGAGGGAATAATTCTTAACAAGAATAGTATTGGAAAAACTCAAAGCATAAAAGACACTTTAGCACTTGCAAAAATTTATAACAAAGATTTAAATCTTAATGATTTATATGAAATACATAAGAATAAAGATATGCACGAAATATGGGATATGCCTATTTTTTATATTAATAAAGAAATAGCACCTTTTGTGAGTTATACCCATAACATTCATCAGGCATTATTGAATAAAAACTTTTTTTTCTTCGATAAGATAGAACCTTTAAACCTCTCTGCAAGTAGTGAAGAAAAATTAGACTATTTTAGGAGGATTTGGCGTTTAATTAGCGAAAGCTTTAAGGCAAATAACTCTCCTTCTGGTCTCTTGTGGAATAATGCACACACACCAGATTTTAAAAACCTAAAAGGCAAAAAAGCCATTAAGTTTTTGAATGAAGTGCAAACAGGATATATACAAAACGCATTCCATAAAGAAGGCTTAGGGGATATTGATTTAGTGTGGGGAAAGGCAGGAAGTGGCAGAAGCGATGAATATGGATTAGCTAAAATCATGAAATATCACCCCGAAGTAGTGAGTGAAATACCTCAAATCATACAAGAGGGCAAAATTCTCAAAGACGATAAAGGGCGATTAAATATCGAATATGGAAA
>NZ_NHYN01000067.1 GCF_003288845.1 Helicobacter monodelphidis
GAACTTATACAAGAAGAAGTGATTAAACCAAGAATTCCGCACATTCAACGCCTTTTTATAATAAAATAAAAGGGAGTTTAGCATAAAGAGGCTTAGAATGCAAAAGAGAGTTTAGCAATTGAAATTCACATTATTTTAAGCTCAATTATGATAGATTTACCCTTGAATTCGTGGTGCGTCCTTGTCGCACCGATTTATAAATCGATTCAAATCTTTATTAAACATATCTAATACATCATCTAAAAACACTTCTATCTTATCGGGCATCACGCCAATATATAATGCTTTATCATTAATATTTATTTTTGTGGTAATACGAGGGGCAATCGCTTCTTTTTGATTGCGTTTAATCTTCCTTTTTTTGAAAAGATTTTCGCAATGAAAAGCACGATTCCTTATCGTGCGAACTAAGTTAATGATAATCTCCACCTTGCGATGCTCTCTAATAGTGTATGTTTTTCTATCTATTTTAATTGAATCCTTATTGTTTTCGTCATATCTGCTTAAATCAAATTCTTTTAGTTTAAAAATTCTGTGCAGTTTTTTTTGGCAAAAAAGCTCACACCAAAAATCTAAACTTTGTCGCGAAACCAGCTGATCATTACTTAAATTTTTATCTCTATCTTTTGCTTTATCTTCTTTTTGTATCCAATCACTTAATTCTTTGCTAAGCTCCTCATTAATGAGATTGCGCAAACAAATCTCAATCAACAAAATCTTTGGAGCAATGTATCCAATTAATCTCATATTTTCAAAATGTTGTTCTACGCTCTCATACGCACTTAGTCTATGCAATGATAGTAATCGTTCTAGCTCAAATTGATTTTCTTGCATTTTTACTCTAAGCCCACCTTATAAATCTCTTCCCATTTTGCAATGGCAAAAAGAAGCCACAAAATACCCCCCCCCCCCCCGCTACTGCTTAAGGAAGATAAAAAGCTAAAACAAAAAATCTCCTTAAGAATTCTTGAACGCTGAACACATTCTAACATTTCTTGTTTGATGTCTTTTATCCATAATTCTTGCGGAGATTCAAAGCCCAT
>NZ_NHYN01000068.1 GCF_003288845.1 Helicobacter monodelphidis
TAAAACGCATAAATCATCTATGCAAACCAAACAAGGTTTAGGAATAGATATAGGCTTAAAATCCTGTGTATGTTTATCTAATGGCTTAAGTGTTAAAGCTCCAAAACCATTAGCTAAGCTTACAAGAAAGCTTAAAAGAGTTAGTAGGCAATTAAGCAAAAAGCAACACCCAAAAACCAAAGGTGAAGCATTAGCTGGTATTAAGAAGTCTAATAACTATTTAAAGCAATCTTTAAAGCTTAGTAGATTACATAGACAAATTGCTAATGTTAGAAGTGATTTTCTGCATAAGCTAACAACTAGCTTAGTAAGGCATTATGCTTACTTTGGAATTGAAAATCTAAATGTAAGTGGTATGCTTAAAAATCATAGATTAGCAAAAGCAATTAGTGATGTAAGTTTTTATGAATTTAAAAAACAATTACAATATAAAAGTAATTATTACAAAAGAGAAGTTATAGAAGCAGATAGATTCTATCCTAGCTCTAAGACTTGCTTTAATTGTGGAAGTATTAAAGAAAACCTCACTCTTAAAGATAGAATTTATATTTGTAATAGTTGTGGAATTAGTTTAGATAGGGATTATAACGCAAGTTTGAATCTACTAAATTATGCTAAAAACAAAATAGGCTTAGTTCAAGCCGAATTTACGCCTGAGGACTTGACGGCTCTGCAATGTAATTTAGCAATAAATAACATTGTAACTAGCAAGGTTGAGACAGGAATACAACAAAAATCCTATTTATAGATTTTTATAGCTATTTATATGATTTTATAGGTTTGTAGGGACGGCTAGATAAAAAGCTGGCAATAAAAAACTTTTTCAGATACCTTAACAGGAATCCATCAAAAATATTTCACTTAAAAATAATCTATACACGAAGTGCTTAAGGATAACAACTATAAAGACTAGGTCGCCATTATTCCTTTTTTTTCTAAAAAACATCAAATACAATACACCCCTTTGGCATACCAAACTACAGAACAAAATCAGAAAGAATATATGAAAGTAAAAAATAGCTCAAGAA
>NZ_NHYN01000069.1 GCF_003288845.1 Helicobacter monodelphidis
ACTTTCAGTCTTACTGCAGGTACTACTGCTTATACAGGAACAGAACGCGATGATACCTTCAATGCGGTAGTTTCAGCAGATTCTGGTTCTTCAACATTAACAGAATCAGTGAGTATTGATGGAGGAAATGGAACAGATACATTGAATGTTGATTTAGCTTCTTCATTCGCTGGTTTAAATGAATCTGGTGCAGGTATTATCCTTGAAAAACTTGCTCTTAGAAACACAGTTGCAGATCAGCTTGATTTCTCTATGCAAAACTTCAAAGGAGTTCATCTTGTGAATGTAGAGGGAACAGCAGGTGTTAACCTTACAAATGTAACACATGCAAATAACCTTGAAGTGAACTACAAGAATGTAAAAACTTCAGAAACAAGCATTACTTTTAACACAGAATTAACAGGTGCTGATGATAGACTCTCTATTGGCTTAGATTCAGTGGGTGCTGCTTCTACTCTTGATGTGAATGGAACAACAACAGTCAATGTCGATGGAATTGATAAGGTCACTCTTAACCTCAATAATCAAAACTTCGTTAATATTTCTTCAGCTACACTCTCAGAAATGACAATCGGTGGAACAGGTAGCCTTGAGACAACTCTAAGCAATACTCTTGAAGTCTTCAATGGTGCTGCTGCTAGAGGTAACCTTACAATTGACGCTTCTAATGCATCAAGCCTTAAAGATTTCTCAACAGGTGCAGGGAATGATAAAGTGATCTTAAATGTTGATAACCTTGCAATCAACACAACTATCAATACAGGTGCTGGTTTAGATACACTCACTTTAACAGGTGATGCTGGACAATCTGTTGTCTATGACATTAACTCTGTAGAAAAGCTAGTTGCACAAACTGGTATCACTATGGATTTAACAGGAAGAAGTGCAGCATTGAGTGATGTTGAGATTAATTTTGATAGTGGTGCTGGAACATTAACTAATGCAGATAAATTCTATCTTGTTGGTTTAGGAGCTAAGAATCTTAATAT
>NZ_NHYN01000006.1 GCF_003288845.1 Helicobacter monodelphidis
TGTTGATGCAGATGGTTACTTTACAAGTGATTTTAATGAAAAGGCTGGAATACCAAAAGATTTTAGAATACGTGCAGCAGATATGCAAAAGTTTGTAGAGTCACAAAAGCAATCCATTTTTGCAACTCACACTGGCATTGACATTGCAAAAACATTTGGAAATGCTTATAAACTTTTTTCACAATTGGTAACTGATTCTCCAAAATATGGAGAGAATTTTTCTAAAGAGCAAATTAATGCTTTACCAAAGGCGTTTGAATTTGACACTAAGACTTTTGAGGTTAATCAGACATTTAATACAACACTTGATAAATTGCTTTCACAGGGATTTCAGGTGGACAAAAATCATCAAATAGGGCAGACTTTTGTTAATACTCCGAGTGATTCTCTCTCTAAGGGAGATGCATTACTTGCATTTTTAGAGGGTAGCGATAGCAACCTCTTTAAAGTTCCATTAACTTCTTCGTTAATGGATGGCGACACAACAATTCTAGGTAAACTTTTGGGGTATGATAATAATTTAAGTGAAGGCGAGATTCGTAGTTTTGTTAGTTTTATGAATGTAAATGCTATGCAAAGTGTTTTAGGTGGTTCTTCTGGATGGGGTGGTATTCTAGCTGATAGAATAATGCTAAATATGCAAGCAACTACAGCTAGAAGTTGGGATATGAATGGTAAGCTTGTGCAGACCGCCCAAACATTAGCTGAAGAATATGAAAGTATGATTAATTCGGATATGAGTTTAGAGGAATTTAAAGAGAAATATCTTGCATTCAAGAAAAGGTATGATGAATTTGCAGAAGAGTTTAATGCGGCTTATCAAGACAAACTTTCAGCAAAACCATTACCTAAAGATTCTTTGATTGGAAATCTACAAGAAGAACACGAAGAAAATCAAAAACCCTTTAAACCTATTCAAGGAGAAAGTGATAATACAGAAACCTATCAAGATGAATTTAAAAAAACATTCTTTGAACGTTTCTTAAAAGCAGAACAAGAAAAAGGTAATGACATTACAGAAATCTTGGAACAACTTTCTAAAATAGGGTATAAGTTTTCGGGGTAATTCTATAGAAAAGTAAAATGTTTACCTTGATTTTAAAGGGCTAGATAATGAATTCTAAACTTTTTTAAAAAAATTTATTTTATGAATAAATTGCATTGAAAAAATCCTGCGGATTCATTTCAAGTTGGATATAGGTGGGTGGGAGTTTATCCAAATGTTGAATTTTCTGCGGTAATTCCTGTATATCAATCAAATTTGCGTTTTTAATGGCTTCAAAAAGCGGAATCTGATTAAAAATTTCTTTTCCACTCACTAAAGGTTTACGAAAATAAGCAACCTCTAAAGGATTATGCCCTCCAATAGGTAAAAATGACCCACACAACACAACCAAAGAAGCAATCGCATAGAATTCAATCAGCTCTCCTAAACTATCCCCCAAAAAAATATCAGTCGTAATATTTTCGCTTTGAGAACGTCTTGAAAAGCTTAAAGAAAATTCTTGACAAAAAGATTCTAGTAGATGACTTACTTCATCAAAACGTTCAGGATGGCGGGGAATTACGGCAAGAATAAAAGGTGGAATGCGAGGCTCTGTTTTATTAAAGGTGCGGTAGGTTTGTTTCAATACATCAAGCAACATTGTTTCTTCGCCCTTATGTGTACTTGCAAGTACAACTAATGGGCGCTTTGTAGGAGTAAATTTATATTGCACAACGGGTTGATTCAATAATTTTAAATTACCGCTGACCTGAATGTGGTTTGCTCCTATCTCCGCTAGTCGTTTTTTGTCGTGAATACTTTGTGCGAACACGCAATCCACATAAGTAAATAAACGCCGATAAAACCAAGCAAATCGTAAATATTTTGGATAGGAACGTTCTGAAATTCTTGCATTCAGCAAATATGTTTTAGCACCCTTTGCTTTTGCAATAAAAAAAAGTTCATACCAAAATTCAGCCTCCAACACAAAAAGCTTTTGTGTTGGTTTTGCCCAAAACATCAAAAGTGGTTCAAAAGGTAAATAACACACTTCACATATTAAAGAATTGCGAAATTCCTGTTTGAATGCAAGAGCTTGATTAAAACCGGTTTGTGTTGTGGTTGTGATGAGAACATTACATCTTTGCTTACTGGCAAGTTCTACTAACAAAGGCTTCAAAGAGGCTGTTTCCCCCAAAGAACAACTATGAAACCAGTATTCAAAACTTTGGAATTCAGGAGATATACGATTTGAAAATAAAAAAAATCTTGCAGGCAGGGAATGGCGATATTTTTTCTTAAAAGCAAGAATAATCACTAAAAAAGACATTACACATTCAACACCCCACAAAAAAACAAGATAAAAAACCCGAAACACTTTTTATCCTATTCAGCTTCCTCTAAAGATAAATTTTCTGCGTCCTCAACAACTTTAGCTTTTTTTGTGCGCACCTTGCTTGTCTTATCTTCTGCAGGTTCTGGAGAAGATAATTCTGGTTTAAAATAAATAATACGACCGCAATGAGGACAAGTAATAATGTTCTCACTCTTGATTACATCTGCAAAAATTTTATCATTTAATCGAATAAAGCACCCTCCGCACGCTTGTTTATATATAGGCACAACACTTGTATTTTTTGCCCATTTACGAATCTTCTCATAAAAAGAAATAATTTTCTGGTCCATATCCGCTACCAACTTATGTTTTTCCTGAAAAACCTCATCGCGTTGTTGGTGAATAGAATCAAGCTTTTCTTTAACAGCCTGCTCTAATTTTTGTTCTTCAGCATTCAACTGCTGAATCTGATTTTCTAATTTGCTAATTTCCTCTTCTTTAGCCGCCTTATTTTTACCTAATCGCTCAATCTCCTCATTAGCAAAAGTAACTTGCTCTTTTGTAATCTCATCTTCTAAGCTTAAAGCCTTATTTTCTTTTTCTGTTTTAACCATTTTCCATTTTTTAGCAATGTCCTCAAGCTTCTTATTTAATTCAGCCAAATGGGCATCATTTTTACCTAATTTCAAGGAAACCTCTTTGACTTCATCTTGAAAATTACTAATCTCATTTTGCAAAGATTCTTTCTTCTTAAGAATACGATTTATATCTGCCTTTGCTTCAGCAATTCTTATCTCAAAAGAATCAATCTCTTTATCAATTTTAGAGATATCAATTAACTGCTTTAAATATTTATTCATGTCCTCTCCTATTCACATATGAATGGGTTACAACTCTCTAATGTTGTCGCTTGTATACCCTGCTCCTGCAAACTACGTTGCAAAAATTGACAAAAAAAGCGTTCGCTCTCATAATGCCGAATATCAAAAATACTTTTACCTAAACTTTTTGCAATCATTCCATCATGATAACGCATATCACCACTTAAAAGACAATCTGTCTGAATCTGGTCAATCATAGATGCTCCAGCTCCGCTAACCAATGTGCCATGACGATAAAAAGGCTGTGGAGAAGCAACAAAAACCTGCTTTAACCCTAACCTCTCCTTGATTCTACACACCAAATCAATATGACTCAACTCAATTCTAAAAGTTGCAACATAACCTTGAGAATAAACCTCATCAAAGCCTAAAATCTCTTGTGCAAGCAACCTTGAAAGATGTGTTTTATCAAAATTCGTATGCAAAGCAATGAGCGTAATATTCTTTTGTATCAAAGGTTGTAAAAGATTTGCAGGATACTCCTGCACATAAAACCTTTTTAGTGGCTTAAAAATCAATGGGTGGTGCGTAATCAAGGCAACATTACATGGAAGTTGTTCAATCACCTCAAAAGTCGCCTCCAAAGCAATAAAAATCTCATTGACTACCAACGAAGAACCAACATTTAAACCTGAATTATCCCATGATTCTTGCAACTCAAAAGGTGAGATATAATCTAAAATTTTTAAAAGTTCTGTGATTTCAAAGTGTCTTTGCATGGGCTAATCTCTGCATTCTTTGAGGCTCTTGATTTTTATAAAGTATCGCACATTCTTTTGCCAAATCACGGATTTTTAAAATATAATTCTGTCTCTCCGTAACCGAAATAGCCTTTCTGGCATCAAGCACATTGAAGCAATGGCTCGCATACATCACGCAGTCATAAGCTGGCAGGGGAAGTTCAGCCATAATGGCTTGCTTAGATTCTTCCTGATACGCATCAAAAAGCATAAAAAGCCTCTGTGTTGAAGCGACTTCAAAGTGATAGGTTGAAAATTGAAATTCACCCTCCAAATGCACATCAGCATAACTGAATTGCTCATTCCACTGAATAGAGAAAATATCCTCAATGCCTTGCAAATACATACAAAGCCGTTCTGTTCCGTAAGTAATTTCTACAGGAACGGGCGAACAAGTCATTCCACCAACTTGTTGAAAATAAGTGAACTGTGTAACTTCCATTCCATCAAGCCACACTTCCCAACCTAATCCCCACGCACCGAGCGTTGGGGACTCCCAATTATCCTCTACAAAACGAATATCATGCTTACGAACATCTAGCCCCAAACATTCAAGGCTTTTTAGGTAAAGCTCCTGAATATTCTCTGGACTTGGCTTAATTAAAACCTGAAATTGATAGTAGCTACCTAAGCGATTAGGGTTCTCACCATATCGTCCATCTGTGGGTCTTCTACTTGGAGCAACATAAGCTACACTCCACGGGGTTGAGTCAAGACTTCTTAAAAGAGTTGCGGGGTGAAATGTCCCCGCTCCAGCCGGAATATCATAAGGTTGCACAACTAAACAACCCTGCTCTTTCCAAAATAGTTGCAATTTCAACAACAAATCTGAGAAACTGATCACCGACTCTCCTTATAAAAAATAAACTATAGTTTTTTCTTTATTTGTTTTTATGCACATCTTAGAATCTAAGATTTTATCTAAAAACAGCTTAAAAACGATTGAACACAAATATTTTTATGGTAGCTCCCAACGTTCCTTAACTCCATTCTTATTATATTCAACAAAAACATTACTTAAAAAAATTACCCCAAATAATGGATTATTAATACTCTTAAATCCTCTTTTGGCATATTCTCTCTGTAAATACAATTCTTTCACCTGCAAATTATCACTAATATTCGCTTTCGCATTCAAACGCATCCACGAAAAATCAGACAAACAAAGGCATAAACTAATTGCTGAATGTTTTTGAATCTGTGCAAACATTAACTTCTCGGTATTCATGCAAAACCAAATTCGCCCATCAAATTCTAAAGTGCTACCTATAGGACGACAAAAAGGTTGCCCATCCTCCAAAGAACATAAAATAGGAATTCCGCTTTGCAAGAATGCGACTGTTCTTTGTAAATTCTCCATCTTAACTACCTTTCTAAAAAAGAGGTTTTTCCATCTCACAAGGAATCTGCATTCCCATCACCTTCAAAACACTGGGTGCAATATTGGCTAAACTCCCATCATTAACACAATTTACCCCTTCAGCATAAATAAAACACCACACTTCACCAACTGTATGATTTGTTAATGGCTTTCCTGAATAGTCCGCCATTTCCTCGCAATTTCCATGGTCGCTTGTTAATACAATACCATAATTTAATTCTTGTGCCAACTCAAAGATTCTTCCTATCTCTTTATCTACAGCCTCAACGGCTTTAATAGCAGCCTCAAAATTACCTGTATGCCCTACCATATCACCATTTGCAAAATTAACAACAATAAAATCAAATCCATCTTTCATACCCTGCAAAACCACTTCAGCGACTTCTCTTGCCGACATTTCTGGTTGTAAATCATAGGTTTTCACATTTGGGCTTGGAATCAATATCCGCTCCTCACCCTTAAATGCCTCCTCTTTTCCACCGTTAAAGAAAAAAGTAACATGGGCATATTTTTCTGTTTCTGCCGTATGGAGTTGTTTGAGTGAGGCCATTGAGAGAATTTCTGCAATAGTATTTTTCACTTTTTCTTTAGGAAATAAAACAGGATACGGAAAACGTTCATCGTAACAAGTCATTGTTGCAAGCAAACCCAAAGGTCTATAATCTCTGCGAGAAAAATCACTTAATTGTGCTTCACCTAAAAATGTAACAATTTCACGCATACGATCGCTTCTAAAATTCACACAAAGCAAACCCTCATTCTCCCCAAATCCTGAATATTGATGAAAACAAGCCGGTTGCACAAACTCATCACTAATACCTTCTTTTAGCTGATTTGCAATATACTCTAAGGGTGAAATACTTTGCAGATTCTTCCCTAAAGCAATCACTTCATAAGCCTCATTGACACGTTCAAACCGCTTATCTCTATCCATTCCATAAAATCTTCCACCCACGCTTGCAAGGATTACTTTAGGCATTATTGCAATCTCATCTAAAAGTTTACGCAAAAATTTTTCTGCAGTTTGGGGTGGGACATCACGCCCATCTGTAAGAGCATGAATTCTCACTTCCTTATTTTGTGCGTGAAAAATTCTAATTAGAGCAAGGAGATGTTCAATATGTGAATGCACGCCACCATCGCTTAATAACGCAAGTAAATGCACCACATTACACGAAAAAAAATCCTGAATGATAGGGTGCTTTTGTAAGCTTTGGTTTTTGATTGCTTGATTGATTTTCACCAAATCTTGATATAAAATTCTTCCACTGCCAAGCGACATATGCCCAACTTCGCTATTTCCCATCTGCCCATCTGGAAGTCCTACAAATTCTCCATAGGTTTTAATCATACCAAAGGGCACTTCTTTAAAAAGTCGTTCATAATTTGGCTTAAAAGCAGCATCAAAAGCATTATAAGGATTCTTTGGCTTATAACCAATTCCATCTGTAATTACTAAAACACATTTTTGCTTCATCTTTTATCCACTCCTTATAACATATAAGCTAGAATTCTACCCTATTTTTTGAAAAATCGTTAATTTTCGTAAAGTGAGACATAAATGCTATATTATCTTTGGGAAACACTCAACATTAATCTTTTTAATTACATTACCTTTAGGGCTGGAGTGGGCTTTTTTATAGCTTTCTTTATCACACTTTTTCTAATGCCCCGCTACATTCGTTTTGCTGTAGCAAAAAAGGCAGAACAGCCCATTTCAGACTACGCACCAAAAAATCATCAAAATAAGGCGGGAACTCCTACAATGGGGGGGATAGTGATTGTTTTTGCAACACTCATTGCCTCACTTTTTAGCGGGCGACTAGATAATTTTTATTGTATTTTAGGTATGCTAGCTTTATTGCTTTTTTCTCTGGTAGGCATCCGCGATGATTCTACAAAAATTTTTATGCGCAACAATAGTGGGCTTTCTTCTAAAACAAAATCATTTCTTCTATTTTTGGTTGCAGGATTCTTAAGTTTTAGTCTTTATATTTATGGGTTACAAACAAGTCTCTACATTCCTTTTTATAAATTGCCACTTTTTGATATGCAAGGGTTTGCCATTTTATTTTGGATTCTTGTTTTAATAACGACACCTCATGGCGTAAATGTAACAGATGGGCTTGATGGGCTCGTCAGTGTGCCTTCAGTTTTTACCTTAATGACACTTTGCTCTTTTGTGTATATTAGTGGCAACATTATATATAGTAATTATTTATTTTACCCTTATATCCAGGGTGTCGGTGAAGTTTCTGTTGTCGGGGCTGCATTGCTTGGTGCAATTATTGGATTCTTATGGTTTAATTGTCATCCGGCACAGGTTTTTATGGGCGATAGCGGCTCATTAGCTATCGGTGGCTTTGTAGCTTATTGTGCAATTATTTCAAAAAGTGAATTTATCCTATTTTTTGCTGGTTTTATTTTTGTAATTGAAGCTTTTTCCGTCATTATTCAACTCACCTCCATTAAAATATGGAATAGAAAAGTTTTTTTAATGGCACCATTACACCATCATTTTGAAATCAAAGGCTGGGCAGAAAATAAAATTATTGTTCGCTTTTGGATTATTGCCTTAATGAGTAACCTTATTGCCCTTTTAAGCTTTAAGATTCGCTAGGAGTATGGAATGAATATTTCAATTTTTGGATACGGCACAACAACAAAACCATTGGCAAAACAGTTAGCACCTGTGAAGATATTTGATGATACATTCAAGGCTATCACGCAAGATGAAAATGGAAATTTGCTCTGCCCTGCAAAGACCTTTCAGCCCGAAAAAAGTGATTTAGAAATCACAAGTCCCGGTATTTCACCCACAAATCCATTGATTTTACAAGCAAGGAATCTCATTAGTGAATATGATTACTTTGCAGATGTGATGCCTTTTAGCATTTGGATTAGCGGTAGTAACGGAAAAACAACAACAACAGAAATGACTCAAGCCCTTTTTTCCCAAAAAGGAAGCGTGATGGGCGGAAATATTGGTATTCCTCTTGCACTCTTAGATAAAAATGCCCCTATATGGGTACTTGAAACAAGTTCCTTTACTTTACATTATACACAAAAAGCATCCCCTAATCTTTATTTATTACTTCCCATCACCCAAGATCACATCAGCTGGCATCATAGTTTTGAGGCATACCAAAATGCAAAACTCAAACCCCTCTTAAGTATGAAACAAGGTGAAATTGCTCTGATCCCTAGTGAATTAAAAACACACCCTTTTATACAAAAATCCTATTGTGAAACCATCTTTTATGACAACACACAACATTTGGCCTCCTTATTTGATATTCAACTCACACAAATTCCATTCAAAGAACCTTTTTTGTGCGACGCAACTTTAAGTCTTGCAGCCTACAAGATTATCTTTGATAACCTCCCTTATGAACGATTGCACACATTTAAAATCGGTAAACATAAACTAGAGGAACATTTTGATTCTTCAAATCGATTATGGGTTAGCGATAGCAAGGCAACAAATGTTGACGCTACACTAAAAGCACTAGAATGTTACCAGAACTTATTTATTCACCTTATTTTAGGAGGAGATGACAAAGGGGCAAATCTAATCCCCTTATTTGAACGTATGCAAAATCTCAACATACGGCTTTATTTAATTGGAAGTAATGCAAAGCGACTAGAATCCCTTGCACGACAATATCGTTTAGATTTTGTCTTGTGCTTTGAATTAAAACAAGCAGTACAAAATATTCAGCAAACTCTAAAATCTTCTCAAGAAGTTGCCTTACTTTCCCCTGCTGCAGCCAGTTTAGATCAATTTAGCTCTTACAAGCAAAGAGGTGAGGAATTTTTTAAATATAGTCAAGCTATTGTATAACCATTCACATTCTTGATAAAATATAGAATCTTATCATACTATAAAGAAAGAAGTTTTATAATATAGACTTATTTTGCTAGTAGTTATGAGGTGAAGAATGCTTATTCAATACATTAAACATCCTAAAAGAACGGGTGCTCTTTGTTCTAGCTCAAAAAGTTTAAGTTATACCATCACTGAAAATATTGGCTTGGAACAAGCGGAATATATTGCAGAAATTGGTCCTGGAACAGGTGCCTTCACAAATTTTATTTTGAAAAAAAAATCTCCACAAGCGACTTTCTTTGCTGTTGAAATTAATGACGAAATGGCTAGTAAATTGCGACATAAAAATATTGATGTTGAAACCGGTTCTGCCGAACATTTAGCAAAAATGATGGAAAAACGCAATATCCCCCACTTAGATGCGATTGTCTCAGGAATTCCATGGGCATTGCTCGGACAGAAAGAACAAGATAGATTATTAATGAGTATTTATAATGGACTAAAGGAGGGTGGCTATTTTGCAACCTTTGCCTATGCCTTGCCAACCCTTGCCATTCCATCGCTACCCGCAAGAAAATTCCGTAAAAAAATTTACGATATTTTCAGCGAGGTAAAAACCTCAAAAATTATGTGGCAGAATATCCCGCCTGCCTTTGTTTATTATTGTAAAAAATAATTAACCATTTCTAGGGTCAAAAGCATCACGTAAACCCTCGCCAATAAAAACCAAAACAGACAACAAGAACGCAATAGAAATAAATGCGGAAATTCCTATCCAAGGGGCGTAGAGATTCTCTTTTGCCTGATTCAATACCTCACCTAAACTCGGCGAACCAACAGGTAGCCCAAAACCCAAAAAATCTAACGAAGTCAACATTGTAATAGAAGAGCTTAGAACAAAAGGCAAGAAGCTTAAAATTATCGGAAAAGCATTAGGTAAGATATGTTTAAAAATAATTCTGCAATCACTCGCACCTAATGCCTTGCTAGAGCGAACATAATCCAAATTTCTCCCTCGCAAGAATTCTGCTCGCACAACATTCACAAGCCCAACCCAAGAAAATAAAGATAAAAACAATAAAAGCCACCAAAAAGAAGATTCAATGACGCTTGAAAAAATAATCACCAAAAATAAAACAGGCATAGATGAATAAATCTCTACAAATCTTTGAGAAAATAAATCAATTTTTCCACCATAATAACCCATTATCGCACCAACAATAATCCCTATTATTGAACTAAAAAATGTTAACAATAAACCAAATGCTAGAGAAATAGCATAGCCATAAATCAAGCGACTTAGCAAATCCCTGCTTTGATCATCTGTGCCAAGAAAATTCTTAGAATCTGGTGGAGTGGGAGCAACATCTGAAAGTCCCATAATAATTGTGTCATAACGATAAGGAATGGGCGGAAATAAAAGCCAACCTTTAGATTGAATTAACTCTTGAATGTAGGAATCATGATAATTTGCTTCACTTTCAAAATCACCGCCAAAAGTCGTTTCAGGGTACGTCTTAAAAATTGGAAAATACCACTGCTGATTAAAAGAAACAACTAAGGGGCGATCGTTTGCAATAAAAGGAGCAGCAATGCAGATAAATAAAATCATACCAAATAAATATAAAGAATACTTTGCTCTTTTGTTCGCAAAAAATTTTTGTATTCTTTTTTTATTTAAGGTATTCATGAACGTGCCTCAAAATCAATACGTGGGTCAATCAATTTATAACTAATATCGCTAATTAAAGTTGTAATAAGCCCGATAAGTGTAAAAATATAAAGTGTGCCAAAAACAATTGGATAATCTCTATTTAAAGCCGCTTCATACCCTAACAACCCTAATCCATCTAAAGAAAAAATAATCTCAATAAGCAAAGAACCACTTAAAAAAATCCCCACAAATGCAGCTGGGAATCCAGAAACAACAATCAACATTGCATTTCTAAAAATATGTCCATAAAGAATCTGCCTTTCATTTGCCCCCTTTGCCCTTGCTGTTAAAGTATATTGTTTGGAAATTTCTTCTAAAAAAGAATTCTTACAAAGTAGGGTTAAAGAAGCAAAACCCCCAAGAGTTAAGGCTGTAACAGGTAAGGTAATATGCCACAAATAATCAATAATCCTTTCAAAAAAACCCAAATTCTCACTATAATCACTACTTAATCCTTTTAGAGGAAAAATCTCCAAAAAACTCCCTCCGGAAAATAAAATAATCAACAAAATAGCAATCAAAAAAGTAGGAATTGCATGGCATATAATTACGACAAAACTTGTCGCAATATCAAAAGAAGAATGGTGTTGCACAGCTTTTTTAATCCCTAAAGGAATAGAAATTAAATAAATAAAAAGAGTACTCCAAAGTCCTAAAGAGACAGACACAGGCAATCTTTCAATGACCAAATCAAGCACTTTTTGTTGCTTATAAAAACTCTCTCCAAAATCAAAAATAATATAATTACGAACCATCATCAAATAACGTTCCCAAAGCGGTTTATCAAAACCATAAAGTTTCTGAATTTCAACAATCAATTCCTTATCTAATCCACTTGAAGCCTTATAAGAATGTTGCAGTAAGGAAACCTCTCCACCGTAACCAAAACCACCTTTTGCACTATCCCCATCAATGTTTTCGATCTGTGCCAACATTCTTTCCACAGGTCCTCCGGGTGCGGTTTGAATAATAAAAAAATTAATTGTAATGATTGTAAATAAAGTGGGGATAATTAAAAATAATCGCTTTAAAATATAAATTAACATCAAACACCTTGAAATAAATTGAAAATATGGATATATTTTAGCACAGTTCTCCCAATCTCTATTTACAAACCGCCCTGCATAATTTCCCACAAAATATTAACTTCTCTATCTTCCAAAAAAAGTGTTTCTTTACTTTTTAATAACTGCTGAATACGTCCAACCTGTAAAAGCGGATACGAAAGTGTTTTTGGAGAACATTCAAAACACATACCCAAGAAGGAACGAGCAATAGCGACATTCTCACCCAATGTTTGCCCACAAATAAAACAATGCTCCAAAGAATGAATACGACCCTCAAAAGCCAAAATCTCAACATAAACTTCAACAAGGACACGCTTTGGATTTTGTCTTACAAGACGTTTTGTCGATAACTCTAACAACTCATAATAAAAAGAATCGATAACTTCAACTCCCCTTAGATGTAAAAAGAGCAACCTCAAAAACCCTTGCCATAAATGACGCTTTAAATGATCTCTTTCCCACACAAACCCCAAATGTAAAACTTCTCTTAAACGCGGAATATTGCGTGCATTCTGAATATCAACCAAAAAATCGATTTTAAAGCCAACTGAAATTGTGCTGTGTCGAATTCCATAAAAACGATACAAATGCAAAATCTCTTGGGATGTTAAAATATCAACCCAAATGTCTTCGTTGTTAGCGGGCTTAACAGAAAGGATAAATCCCTGCAATTTATTTCTTAATTATAGAGTTCACGATCCATAATCGCATCTGTTACCCAGCCATGAATATATTGTTTAATATACTCATAAACTTCTTGACTATTACGACTCGGTGGCTCATAAACAGAAGTAATGTCTGAAAGTTGCTTTCCATCAATATTAATCAATTCAAACGGATTTCTACCTTTAATTGTGGGCTTATGTGCAACATCATCACAATTATGAATATGAACACCAAAAACACCCTTATTTGCACGCCAAGCTTTTTCAATTTGATACAAAACAAGATCTCTTTCAGCAGTTTTAGAGCCAATAAGCACAATCAAACAACTTGCTATATCGATATTTTTATCAAACCAACCCTTAACGACATCTTCGCCCTTTGTCATCACGGCCTGCCACTCTTGAGGCGTAAAGATTTTTTGTCCTGTTATGCTTGTCAGCTGAGAGGCAAGACTATAAACGCGCCAATGGTCATCTCGTCCATCAAAACAATAAAATACACGCCATTTTTTATTTTTTTCTTTTTTAATGTCTAATCCATCAAAAATTCCCATTGTAATCCTTTCATAAATTAAACAACCATACGTCATTATCATACATTCAGTTTGCTTAATCCTCTATGAAATAAAATTTATAAAATAATTTGTGGCTTCCTGAATCCCTCCATTCATTACCATGTGCTTGAATGGAGATTATGATTACCTTGAATGCGTTAGTAGCAAAAATTTTTATGGCACTTGAATCTTGGAATCAATTTTTATTGTTCATTAAGAGAGAATAAAAAAGATTATTTATAATTGATTCATTATGCTTTTTTTGAAAGCATTTGTGAAAGTAGGCTTCCTTGAGAATCTGCTTTTATTTCTTTTACTTTGCTTAGAATCTCTTGTTTTTTAGATTCTAAATCTTGGGTTGGTTTTTTGTTTGATTCTGAAGAAGTAACATTAAACATTTCAAATAAAGTTTTTGTTGTGTCAACTTCTGAACCTATATTTGCTCCGCGTTGAATAAAGTTTTGTAAGGATTCTTGATTAGAATCAGAAAGCATATGTTCCCAATCGTTCTTCCAGTTATTATCCCAGTAAAGTTCCATTTTGCTTAGAGATTCTAATACTGCCTTTTTGTCTGTAGGAGAAAGGATGTCTTGGGCTTTAGCAAAAAATTTCCCAAAGCTAGCAATAACCGCACCTGTTTCACCACCATAAACTTGTATCCAATCCCTTACGCTACGGTATTCACTATTTTCTGCTCTTATTAGATCTTTTTCTATGAGATTTTCTACAGAATCAACCAACATCTCTTTAGTTATCTCTAATCGCCTTGGGGAATCCTCTATGAATGCCTTTTCACATATAAGTGAATTGGTCAATTTGGAATCTGGTTCTTTTTTAAATTGTATCTTAAGCACTTCATTCATCTTATTTTCTAAAAAAGCTACACTTTCCTTAAAGTCAGATTGAGTGAGATTTTGGTTACTTGTATAGAGGTTATTATAAACAGAAGAAAGATCTTCACCAAACTTTCTAGAATCAGAATCCCATTCAGAACCCCATTCAATCTTCAACTGATGCTTTACACGTTCAGGTGTGGGTAAAAATTGTTTGTCTTCAAGTCTATATGTAAACCAACTTGAAAACCAAGTTTTTATTTCATCAACAGAGGTTTGAATTTCCTCATCAATTAATGTTTCATTAATATTTTGCTTTTGAGATTCAAGTTGAATCGAAAAATCTTGTGGAATATTCTTAATCCCTTGTGAAAGAGTAGAATAATTTTGTTGAATCTGTTGTGATGAAATACGCATATTTGCTCCTTAAAATTTAATAATTAAAAAGCAAATATTGTTCCATATTTATCTTATTTGCCTACCAAATCAGGGATATAGTGCCCGAATGCTTTGTTAACTTTGACAAAAAAGGGGGCTGTTTGAATAAAATTCCTTACATTCTTATTTCTTTTATTATAGGCAACAACCTTTGTTGTATACTGCCCAGTATACTTATCATAAGTTGCCTTGAAAGCTACAATCTCATTTTCAGGCTCTACAATGGTAATCCACTTAAAATCAAGATAGTTTTGAGCATTTGGTCGTTCATCTCCATAGATTGCAGCTGTATGGGTTCTTACTTCATCTTCTGTTAGATACAATTCATAGAAAGCGTTATAGTAACGATTCATTACAGTGTATGATTCCTGTGGGGAAAGGTTCATCCTTATACCCCCTTTCACTTGCCTTTCTTCTTCCTCTGTTAATATTTGCACACCTTTAGAATGATCGCTAAGTGCACCATTGGTTACCTTCGCTAAAATATCATTTGTTGCAAATGCTGGAGCGCACATTAGAACACCGATTGACATTGAAAAAATAAATTTTTTCATGATTTCCTCCTATTATTATTTTTGTTAATTATATTATGTTTTTACTGAATCATCAATAGGAGTTACATTCTATGCTTTTTTTGAAAGCATTTGTGAAAGTAGGCTTCCTTGAGAATCTGCTTTTATTTCTTTTACTTTGCTTAGAATCTCTTGTTTTTTAGATTCTAAATCTTGGGTTGGTTTTTTGTTTGATTCTGAAGAAGTAACATTAAACATTTCAAATAAAATTTTTGTTGTGTCAACTTCTGAACCTATATTTGCTCCGCGTTGAATAAAGTTTTGTAAGGATTCTTGATTAGAATCAGAAAGCATATGTTCCCAATCGTTATTCCAATTTTTTTCCCAATAGATATCCATTTTGCTTAGAGATTCTAATACTGCCTTTTTGTCTGTAGGAGAAAGGGTATCTTGAACATTAGAAAAGAACACCCCAAAAGCTGCACGTGTATGGTAGGTAACCTGCCAATGCCAACCTAATTGTTCGGATACCATTTTACCTGCTTGCTCCTCCTCACCCACACGCACTGCACTTTCAACTAACTCAACCAAACCCAAAAAAGCATTCCTGCTTTCATCAACTCTATCCGCAGCTAGATGGAGCATATCTTTTGCCTCTAAAAGATTGTTGACTAGGGGAGAATGCGGATCTTTCATATATTCTTTTTCAAGAATCTCATTCATCTTTTTTTCTAAAAATTGCACACTTGACTGATAATCAGATTTACTCACAATCGTATTTTTATCATATAACTCATTCCAAACAATAGAAACTTCCTCATGAAACCGAGCCCGCCTTTCAGCATTCTCGATAGAGCCAGTCCATGACTGTGAAGACACAACATAATCTTTCTGTTGAATTCGCTTGGCAATCTCAGCCTGAATTTCATTAGATGTTGCACTCTCTTTTTCTTTTGTATTTTCATCACCAATTTGAGCTTGAATCGAAAAATCTTGTGGAATATTCTTAATCCCTTGTGAAAGAGTAGAATAATTTTGTTGAATCTGTTGTGATGAAATACGCATATTTGCTCCTTAAAGTTTAATAATTTAAAAAGCAAATATCATTCCATATTTATTTTATAATTTCTATATCCAAGATTTATTTCATTACTTCATTCCATCTCTATCACCAAGCTAAAATACACTCCACCATCCCTAATGTGCCATACTCACAGCGCGTACCTCACGAATCACACTAACCTTTACATCACCCGGATACTGCACACGCGACTCAATTTCTTTAGCAATCTCATCTGCCAACAAAACACTTTCACCATCGTTTAGAATGTCGGCATTCACAATAACCCTTAATTCCCGCCCAGCATTAATCGCATAAGCCTGCGTAACACCGCATTTGGCAACCGCAATTTCTTCAATCTCTTTAACGCGATTCAAGAAATTTTCAAGTACTTCCCGCCTTGCTCCAGGTCTCGCACTTGAAAGTGCATCAGCAGCACAAACAGCTGCACACTCGATACTTTTAATCTCCTCATGTCCATGGTGTGCCATGATTGCATTTAAAACAATAGGGTGTTCATTATAACGTTGACATACTTCTTCACCCAAAGTAACATGGCTACCCTCAAAATCATGCGTCAATGCCTTGCCAATATCATGCAAAAGCCCTGCTCGTTTAGCAATTTTAACATCACCGCCTAATTCACCTGCAATCAAACCCGCCAAATGTGCAACCTCTAAACTATGCCCAAGTGCATTTTGTCCATAACTTGCACGATATTTTAAACGTCCTATCAACTTCTTTAGTTCTGTATGCATATTCACACTTAAGCCTAACTTCAGCAAAACATCTTCACCCTCTTCTAGAATCTTCTCCTCAAACTCTTGCTTTACGCGTTCAAAGATTTCTTCAATGCGTGCAGGTTGAATATGCCCATCTTCTACCAAACGCTCAATAACCCTTGTTGCAATCGCACGACGATACAAATTAAAACTACTCAAAACAATCGCATTAGGCGTATCATCAATAATAATATCAACGCCTAAGAGCATTTCTAAAGCCTTGATATTCCGCCCTTCTTTTCCGATAATACGCCCTTTTAGTTCATCGTTCGGAAGAGAAACGACATTAATTAACCGTTCTGACGCAAACTCTCCTGCAAAACGCGTTGTTGCCTGTGCCAAAATATAATTTGCTTTTCGACGCCCTTCTTCACGTGCCTCGTTCTCGTATTTTTTGACAATCGTTACAATCTTGTCTTGTGCAGATTCTGTTGCATATTGAATCGCTAATTCTTTTGCTTGATCTTTTGTGAATGACGCCACATTACAAAGAATCTCCAATAATTCATCTAATTTTTTTGCATAATCTTTTCTTAATTTTTGTTGTTGACGCATCTCACTCTCTAGTACTCTTTTCTTCTCTCCAATCTCAATTTTTTCCATTTCAAGAACAGAAAGCTTATGATCAAGAATTTGCTGATTTTTACTTTCTTGTTGCTCTAAACGAATCAAACGACTTTCATATTCCTTAGAAATCTTTGAGACCTCATTTTCATAATGTGAACGTGCACTCATCTCCACTTCTTTTGCTCGAATATTCGCATCTTTAAGTAAAGATTCTGCCTCATATTCAATTGCCTTTGCCTTTGCATAAGCCTTTTCAAGGTGCAATTTACAATCAACAGAGTGCATTCTTTTTGAAATAAGATAAGCACCGCCCCCTGCAACTATGGCTGATACGACGGAACTTGAAATAATCCATTCTAGCATACGACACCGCCTTTACAAAAATGCCTTCTCGTGTGATCACCATATTTGCTTCAGCATCATAATCATTGGTTATAGAACAAGATGTATAATAAAGCTCCCGCGAAATAAAAATAATTAAAGGCTTAGTTTTAAGCCGTTCCAAGAACCTATCATACATACCCTTACCATAGCCTACTCTTTTAAAATTCCTATCCATACCTAGTATGGGAATCACCACAATATCGGCATTCTCTGAATTAAAATGTGAATTATATGGCTCTTTTAAGCCAAATTTCTTTAAACCTACCGGTAGCCTAAATTTTACCATTTTGAAACTGATATTTTCCATAAGAGGAACAAAAGCCTGAACACCCCTAAAAGCTCTCATCTTATATAAAACAGGGCGAATATCAGCTTCCAAAGGAAGTGGCATATAAAAAAGAATTCGCATTTTACAAGGATTTTTTTTCTTAAAATCTTGCAAGCATCTTCCCAAAACAAAAAGTAACGAGGAACAAATTTTTTTATCCTCTACATTAAAATTCTTTCTTCGCTGAATCAAGTTAGTTTTTGCGGTTTTTCTCAATGTCTGTTTATCTTTTGCATTCACATTTACCATAATTATGCAACCTAAAGTATTTTTTTGAGTATAATAACATAAAAATTTCTAAGGGATAACATTGACAATAAAAGTTCCTGCAACAAGTGCAAATCTAGGTCCTGGTTTTGACACGCTAGGTTTAGCACTTTCATTGAAAAATCGCTCTATCATCAAACCTTCTCGCATCACAAGCATTCAAGTTCGTGGGGAGGGTTCTAAGAATCCTAAACTTTGTGTGGATAACATTTTTGTAAAAATTTTCTATGAACATTTTTATCGTCTTACAAATTCTAAGGAACAATTTCGCTTCCAATTTGAGAATGAGATTCCTATTTCAAGGGGTCTTGGTAGTAGTTCAGCAGTGATTGTAGGTGCAATTGGTTCTGCTTATATGATTGCAAAACAACCTTTTACACATAGCGAAATTCTTGCTTTAGCCCTTAAATATGAACCACACCCTGATAATATCACACCCGCTTGCGTAGGTGGATTCACAACAGCACTCACACAAAAAGATAAAGTAAGATTCTTAAAAACAAACATTCCTGATTCTTTAAGGGCGGTTGTAGTCGTACCCGACCACGCAATTTCAACCGCCTATTCGCGTCTAAGCCTACCCAAAAAGTATACGCAAAAAGAAGTTATCTTTAATCTTTCGCGTAGCTCTATGCTCACAGCTGCATTCTTCAGTCACCGCTGGGAGGCTTTGAGGGAAGCAAGTAAAGATAAATTGCATCAAAACATTCGTATGCGAGGCTTTCCTATTCTTTTTGATGTCCAACAAACCGCATTCAAAGAAGGGGCGTTAATGAGTACGCTTTCTGGTAGTGGCTCTAGTTTCTTCAATATGTGCTACAAAGACGATGTAAAGAGGCTTTCTAAAAAGCTTTCTTCTAAGTTTCCTCACTTCAAAATTTTCGAACTTTCTTTTGATGATAGAGGATTAGAGAAAATTACAGATTGATTTTAGCCGAAATAAGGTAAAATATGCCAATCCCTATTAGAATGTGTATCCAATGCAAGAGTCGAGTCGCACAAAATAGCCTTATCCGTTTGCAATCGCAGGATTATAGCAGGATTGTGTTTTATCGTGGTTATGGGCGCAGTTTTTACCTATGTAAGGATTGCATAAATCACCCTAAAACTGCACATTCTATATGCAAAGTTTGTAAGATAGACAAACGTTTAAAAGATGTCATCGATGAGAATTTAAAGGAGATTATTTGTCATCACAAAAGATAAGAATCTATGAAGTAGCCAAAGAATTAGGCAAACCTAGCAAAGAAATATTGGAGAAAGCAATAGAGTTCGGGTTAAATGTTAAAGCACCTTCAAGTAGTATAACGATTGAAGAAGCGGGTAAATTGCAAGAATTTATTATGAACCCCCCCATATCCGCTAGCACCCCACCAAAAGACTATTCAAAGTCTGTAGAGGATAAAAAGCAAGACGAAGAAAAAAACAAAGAGGGGATTCAAGGCAAAAAAGAACCCTCTACATCTCCAAAAACAAAAGAATACACACATTCTCCTATAGAAGAAAAACCGCAAAAAAGAGGGATTGTTAAAATAGAAAGAAGTCCGAAACCTGCATTGGATGAAGAAAAGAAGCCAATTCAAGAGGTAATTCAGCAAAAAGAAATCCAGGTTGCACCACCTAAGCAAGAAATTCAAGAATCCAAAGGAGAACCTACGAGAAAGCGCATGGGGCTTAGGATTGTTAAAAAACGTAGTGAGGAGATCCATAAAACATCCGCCGATACCACTTCACATTCAGCTTTCAAGGGCGACCATAAGGCAGTCGCGTCACTCCTGATGAATTCTAGCACAGAAGACTCTAAAAAGAAGAAACGAACAGAAAGAAAGAAAAATATTGTGCAAAGCCATAAAAAAGGCGAGCAACGGCTTGATTTATTAAGTAATCGTGATTTTGATCATTTTGATGGAGACGATGAAGAAGATGAGATGATTTTATTTGACCTTACTGTTCGTGATGATTCTTTTGATGATGAAGAACAAGAATTTGAACGTGTTCAAAAACCGCGTCGCGATAGCCACACTCATCGCCCTCACAAAAATATAGAGAAGGACAAAAAAGAACAAAAACAAACCCAACGCCCAACGCCCCCTCCAGAACCTCCAAAGCCTAAGGACAATACAATCAAAATTCCTGAAGGAATCCGTGCTTATGAATTTGCCGACAAAGTGGGTTGTGGGCTTTCTAATGTTATCAAAATTCTTTTTGATTTGGGCATGATGGTTACAAAAAATGACTTTCTTGATAAAGATTCCATTGAGATTCTTGCTGAAGAACTTGCGGTAAAAGTTATTGTTGAAAGCGATAGTGAAGCCTTAGATTATGTTATTGAAGAACAAGAAGCTGATGAAGAAAATCTTAGCACTCGCCCACCCGTTGTCACAATCATGGGGCATGTCGATCATGGTAAAACTTCTTTACTAGATAAAATTCGCAATACAAAGGTTGCCTCTGGTGAAGCGGGAGGAATCACACAACACATTGGTGCATACACGATCTCAAAAAATGGAAAAGCTATTTCTTTTATTGATACGCCGGGACATGAAGCATTCACAGAAATGCGTGCAAGGGGGGCTGGGGTTACAGATATTGTCATCATTGTTATTGCTGCTGATGATGGCATTAAAAAACAAACTATCGAAGCCCTTGACCACGCAAAGTCTGCCGGTGCACCCATCATTATTGCGGTGAATAAAATCGATAAACCCGATGCAAACCCTGATAAACTCAAATCAGAGGCATCAGAGTTAGGCTACACACCCATAGAATGGGGTGGAGATTATGAATTTATCCACATTTCAGCTAAAACCGGTGAAGGAATTGATACGCTCTTAGAAACAATCCTTATTCAAGCGGAGATTTTGGAGCTTAAAGCAAATCCAAATGCGACTGCTAAAGCTGTTGTTATTGAAAGTAGCCTTGAAAAAGGAAAAGGGCCAGTTGCAACCGTAATTGTCAAGAATGGAACACTTAGTATTGGTGAAAGTATTGTTGCAGATACCACATATGGGCGCGTACGTGCATTAATTGATGATACAGGTAAAAATATCAAAAGTATTGGACCTTCTGAAGTAGCTGTTGTAACAGGATTAAATGAAGTTCCAGCTGCAGGAGCGATTTTAATGGCTGTAAATAGTGATTCAAAAGCTAGAGAGTATGCCGAAAAACGTTCTTCATACTTGAGACAAAAAGCGTTCTCTCGTTCTACAAAAGTCAGTCTTGACGAATTAAGTGCAATGGTTGCTGAGGGACAACTTAAAAATTTACCAGTCATCATTAAAACAGATACTCAAGGGAGCTTGGAAGCTATTAAAGGGAGCTTGGAAAAAGTGCGTAACGATGAAGTCAAGGTTAATATTATCCATTCGGGTGTTGGCGGAATCACAGAGAGTGATGTTTTACTTGCACAAACGAGCGATTTGAGTGTGATTTTAGGTTTTAACGTGCGTCCTACCGGCATTGTTAAGAGTCGTGCAAGAGAATTAGGTGTAGAAATCAAGACCTACTCTATCATTTACGATCTCGTCAATGAAATCAAAAGCGTTCTTAGCGGTATGATGTCTCCTATTATTGAGGAAGAAAGTACTGGGCAAGCTGAAGTTCGCGAAACATTCAGAGTGCCAAAAATTGGTACAGTAGCGGGTTGTTTTGTCAATGATGGCGTGATTCAAAGAGGAATCAAGGCAAGAGTAATTCGCGATGGTATTGTAATTCATAATGGCTCTATTGCTTCACTCAAACGTTTCAAGGACGATGCAAGGGAGGTTTCTAAAGGTTTTGAGTGCGGTATTATGATTGATGGTTTCAATGATATTGTGATTGGAGATGTCATTGAAACCTATAAAGAAATTCAAAAAAGTAAAAGTCTATGAAAGAACAACAGATTAGACAAAAACGTTTTGAATCCTTATTGCTAGAGTTAATTAATGAAGGTTTTTGCGAATTGAATGATTCAAGAATTAATGGACTTGTTGCAGTTAGAGTAGAAGTTTCAAGAGGAAAATATGACGCACAAGTTTTTCTTGATTCAAGTTTTATTCAAGAAACAGAAAAAAAAGAAATCCAAAAACGACTTAAAATTGCTTCAGGTGCAATCCGCGATTACTGTTTGCAATCTTCAGGCTGGTTTCGTTGCCCTAAATTGCACTTTGCTTTTGATAATTCACTCAAACAAACCCAAAAACTAGATGCTCTCTTTGCACAAATAGAAAAAGAAAGGGAGGGGAGAAGGTGAAAATCTCTCAAGAACTAGCCAAGCAAATTCAACAAATTGTAGAATCCACAGACTGTATTCTTTACGATATCACAACGCCCATAGAGAATAACCAACAAATTCTACGCGTAAGCATTTATCATAAAAATGGCATTACTCTTGATAAATGTGAGGAAATTAGCACCCTTTTATCACCGCTCTTAGATGTTGAGGACCCTTTTGTGCAAGATTATATGCTAGAAGTTAGCTCACCTGGTGTGGAGCGTCAACTCAAGAATTTAAAACATTATCAATACGCGGTAGGCGAAAGAGTCCGTATTCGTTTGAATGACAAAACAGAATGCAAAGGGGAATTAATCAATGTTACAGAGGAAGGGATAGAAGTAAAAAATAATAAAGGGATTCAAAAAATCTCTTTCAGCGAAATATATAAAACTTTCACTTACTTTGAGTGGTAATTTGATAGCCTCTTTTGTAACTTCCCATAAACTTATAAAGTGCTAAAATTGATTTTGTTGCTTTCCTGGCTTTGCTAGTTACAATGCTATTCGTTACTAAATCGCATTATGAAGTTTTTTTAGAGATACAAATCTGATTTGAATTAAATCTATTTGCTTGCTTGCAGATTTTGCAAATTAGCATTAATTTCTATACCATTAAGATTCCACATTTGTCATATCAGATATTCTCTTATAGAATTTATCCAACCCCTCTCTTGAACTCTTAAGCTTTTTTATATGCCAAATCAAAACCCACAAAAAGAATGAGTAAGCCTGCAAATGCTATGCTTGCTAAAAATAAATACGCAAAATCATAGCCATAATATTGTGCGAAATACCCCGCGATACTCCCACTTAGCGCACCACCAATTCCGCCACTTGTGAGTGCAATACTTAAGCCCGTATTGATATGCCCACTTCCTTTAAGGATAATCATTATAAAAATAGGCAAAATAACACCTATAATCCCCGCACCCACACCATCTAAGACCTGCACAAACACCATACCACCAATCCCATCAAAAAACGCCGCTATCACACCTCGCACAATGAGTGCAACAAAACATGCACACAAAAGCCAAAAATATACGCGTAGGTTTTGTGTGTATATCTCCCTCTTAGCAGGAGTATCACTTGTCTTGTGGGATTCTATATTTGAGGGATTTTGAGAATCTGCACTGATATACTTCCCGCTCAAAAATGCAGTAAAAATCATCGTTGTTTGTGCGATAATAATAGTGGCTGCAGCATACGCACCGCTCGTATCTATGCCAAGCGTGAAAGCTCTCTGACTAAGTAGGGGCAACATCGCTGCGTTACTAAGGTGAAAGCAAAACATAAGAAAACTCACAAATAACACAGACTTATCGAAAAATACGATGAAAAATCCACTCGGCAAGATATTGCGTGAGCTTGCACCACACGCAATTTTATCATCGATGCTCCCTTGCTTGATACAGCCTAAAATCACCAACGAAATACCTCCTAAACACGCCGTTATTACAAAAACAGAGGCAATGCCAAAATAAAATGCGAAAATGAAACAAAGCACAGCTCCAAAAACTGAACCAGCATGTTTATAAGCTTCGTTGCGTGCGCATTGTAACGGATAATCCCTATATCCCACAATCCCAAGCGTAATGGCGGCAAATGCTGGAGCTAAAAACACTCCACTAAGAGCAATAGCGCTTTGTGCAAGGAGGGTAAAATAGAAATGAGGAAAGAAAAGATTAAGTATGCAAAAAATCATAATAAGAGCTATGCAAAACGCAATGAGTGGCTTTTTGTGCGGAGTCTTATCAATGAGGATTCCAAAAGGAATAGAGAGGCTTAGAGCGAGGAGGTGGGTTATCGTGTGAATAAGTCCAATTTGCGCTTCGCCAAAACCATGATTTTGAAGAAAAACGCCCATAAAAGGACCTAAGCCATCGCGCACATCGGCGACAAAAAAATTAAGCCAAACAAGGAGATTTGAACTTGCCATTAATATTCCTTATTGTAAAAATGTAAAGCTAATTTCCTAAAATCTCACGCACACCTTTTGTATTTGGTGCAGATAAAAATCCCTCCCTTTCTAACTCTTCAATGATATTTGCTGCCTTATTGTAACCAATATTTAAACGTCTTTGGATATAACTTGCTGAAGTCTTATTGTCATTTAAAATAACTTGCTTTGCTTGCGAATATAAATCATCATTCTCGATTCCACCTGCACGTTGGTTTACAGCTATAGAATCTGAATTTTTAAGAAATTCTTCATCATATTCCGGAGGACATTGCGCTTTCAAAAACTCCACCACCCTTACAATTTCCTCTTCACTGCTCCAAGGTGCATGTAAACGCCGAATCCCACTTCCATCTGGTGGCATAAACAACATATCTCCACGCCCAAGCAAAGTTTCCGCCCCAAAACAATCCAGAATCACCTTAGAATCAATCTTTTGTCCAACTTTATAACTAATGCGGGATGGAAGATTTGCTTTAATAGAACCTGTCACAATATCCACACTTGGACGCTGTGTCGCAATAATAAGATGAATACCGCTTGCACGTGCCATTTGTGCAAGCCTTGCAATGTGAAACTCTACCTCCTTACCCCCCGTCATCATCAAATCTGCTAATTCATCAATCACAACAACAATATAAGGTAAGGTTTCTTTACCTTCAAGTCTCATTTTTTGGTTATAATTTTCAATATTTTTCGTTTGAGCCATACTCATTGCTGAATATCGTTTTTCCATCTCCGAAACAGTCGCACTAAGGGCGATTATTGCTTTTTTAGGCTCAGTAATCACAGGTGTAAGAAGATGTGGAATATCATTATAAATACTAAATTCAAGCATTTTTGGATCAATCATAATTAATTTCAACTGCTTTGGCGTGTTTGCATACAATAAAGATAAAATCATCGCATTAATCCCCACACTTTTACCACTCCCTGTTGTCCCTGCAATGAGTAGATGAGGCAAACGACGCAAATCTGTAACATAGGGGTTTCCCATAATATCCTTACCTAAAGCAAGCGTTAATGGAGATTCAGATTCTACAAATTCCCGACTCTCCAAAATATCCCTAAGTAAAATCATTTCACTTTGACTATTAGGAATTTCAATACCCATCACATCTTTTCCGGGAACGGGGGCTTGAATCCGTAATGTTCTTGCTTTCAATGCCATCGTTAAATCATCACTCAAATTAAGAATACGGGAAACCTTAATGTGTGGTGCTGGACGATATTCAAAAGTCGTTACAACTGGTCCTGTGTGAATATTGACAATATCACCATCAATCTTAAATAACTTCAGCTTACCCAAAAGATTATTAATTTTTTGGTCAATTTCTGCCTCATCAACCTCAAATGGCTCACCGCTTGAAGCTTGCAAAAAATGCAAAGGAGGAAGAACAAAATCTGAATTTTGGCTAGGTTGTTGCACTGGCATAGATTGCGTTGGCTGTGGGGTGGGTTGGGATATATTTGACATAGGACTTGCTTCTTGAGAATGTCTTGACTGAAAAGATTCTTGTATCTTTGGTTGTGGGGTGGCTTGCGGCTGCATTGATGATTGTACTGGTTGTGGTGCGATAATAGGAGGAGGGGCATTAAAAATTGCTGGATGAGGGGTTTGTGCAAATTCAACACCATAGACAGGCAAACCACTATAAGGCACAAAGATGGGCTGCGTCTGATTTGCTGAATTATTATTCAATGCCACATCATCAGTAAAATTCTTTGGGTCTATGCCATCTGTATTATTATCTGTAGTATTCTCAGCCACCGCATTTTGTTCTTGCTCAAAGTCCTTAGGGCTTAGCAAACGCACCTTTTGTTGTTGCTTAAAAGCAAAATCAATTTCTAAGCTCTGCGTAATTGTGCTAGATTCTTTCTTAGAATATCGCTCACCCACAATTTCTACATTAAAAGGAGATTTTTCCAAAGGTTTTAGGAACGATTTATGTAAAGATTGTGTCTCCTCCTGTAAAGATTCTCGATGCAAAATTTCTTGCTGAATCTCTAAGGCATTTTCTTTAACTACATCTTTCAGTTCGCTTAACCATTGTTCTTCACTTAAATTCTCCTCTTCATCTAACTCCTCCATTTTTATGGATTCTGTAGATTCCATCCTAGAATGTTGGGGTGTGCGGTAAATTAGTGTTTTGGGAGTTTCTTTAGATGCATTTTCTGCCACACTTTTCGCTGCCCTTTGCTTAAGGGCTGTCGGTGAAAGCTCCTGATAACCCGTATTTAAAGGTTGCTGTATTGGTGCTTGACTCGTCTCTTGTGTGTATGAATTCTGGGGCTTTTGGATAGGATTAGGGTTAGATGTAGCCTTAATGAGGCGAATGCGACTAATAACCTGTTCATCGCTCTGTGGAGCAGGTAATGCGGTATCCTCATAATCTGAACCTGCACTACCTGCAAAATTTGGGTCGCTACCCTGTGTTTTTTGTGCCTTCTGTGCATCCATATCAACAATGGGAATGGAAAGAAAATCATTCTTTACCGGAGTTTCTCTGCCTTCCTCTTTTTTAGGCATAGAAATAGGAGCGGCATCAAGCTTAACAAAAGGATAGGCGACCATATTTTTTGAAGTAGACACTTTTTCTTTGGGTTCTTCCTCTGAATCTTCTATTATAGAATCCTGATTCAGTGACTCCATTTGATTCTCCACCAACTTTGAATCTATTTTTTGTGGTAATTCTATGTTTTCTTTTTTGGAAAAAATCTCATTTTGAAGTTGTCTTGCAGAATCATTTAATTCTGAAATACCCTTTGAAAACATATGCCCCATTTGTTTAAAAATAGCTTGAGATTTCTGCCCAATCTGCTTTAAAGATTCTAAAGACTCTGAAGAATCTTTAGAGGTATGTCCAGATTTTTTTTCTTTGGGTTCATTATTGGGTTTATCAAAAGAATCTAAAGGCACTGTCTGTTCCAAAGAATCTGGCACATTCTGTGAAGTTTGTGATTCTTCACTTTCTGTTGTTTGTTCTGCCTTATTTGTCAATTGTTCATCTGAACAATTTTTAGATTCTTTAATTGGCTCTTCTAAGTCAACCTGTGAGTACTCTTCTGCAGCCTTAATTTCTGTCTGCTCCAAAGAATCTGGCACATTCTGTAAATTTTGTGATTCTTCACTTTCTGTTGTTTGAGAAAGCATTGCTTGTGAGGATTCCATATCATCTGAAGTTTGGTCTAATTTGGCATTATCATTCGGTTTTCGTTCAAAAAGTGTTTTCAAAGATAAAAAAGTTTTTTGCAAAAAAGAATCTTGACTTTTTTTCTGCTGTAAATCTTCTGCAACTTCCTCTTCTTTAGGCTCTTCTTTTAATTCTTCTTGTGTCTGTTGTGTTTCTGACATTTGTAAATTTTCTTGCTCTTGCTTTATACGTTCTGCCTCAAGCATTTCCTTGATAGAAGGTAGACGCTTTTGCTCTTCTACTTCAACCTGAATTTCTATGGCTTCTTGCTCATTTATAATCTCAACTTTTTGAATAGTTTTTTCTTTTCTCTTATGAAATTGAGGCAAAAAATCTTTCATTTTCATATTTTTTATCCCTTTAATTTGTGTCATTAATTGAGAGAATATATTTCGCATATCCTCTCGTATATCATTTAAAAAAGTTTGTGGTGTCTGATTCATTAGCACAACAATACTTCCAAAAAATAAAGCTAATGCACAGCTTACAATCAAGGGTGGAGCAATATATAAAGATAAAATCTCAATCATAGCCACACCAATCACACCACGCCACTGCCCAGAAAATAAAGTTGCCTGAATCAATAAAAGCATCACTCCAGCAATAAGTAAAGCCAAAATCGCTTCAAAATGATAACGTGCAAAAGACTGGATCTTAAAGAGTCGATAACCCAAATACGCTAAAAATGGGCTATAAAATAATGCAGATGCACCTAAATAATAAATATTGTTATGCGTCCAAGCATCTGCATACACTCCAAATGCACCTAATAAAATCCATACAAAATTAATGCCTAAAATCGCATAAAAAAGATAGGCGAATTGTTCCTTTTTAATGCAACCCCTCCTTAACGTTTTGCTGATGCAAGTTTTTTCAAATTAGCTTGAATCTTCAGCCACTCTCTATGTTCATAAGAGGGAAATCCTGAATAGATTTTTTTAGGTGCTAAACTTTTTGAAGCGGTGGAACGAACAGTCAATGTCGTAAAATCGCCGATGTGCAAATGCCCAGCTGCCCCACTTTGTCCACCCATTACTACATTCCGACCTGTCGTTGTAGAACCTGCAAGCCCAGCTTGTCCTGCAAGTAAGGAATGTTCTCCAATTACACAATTATGTCCAACTTGAACAAGATTATCAATTTTTGTCCCTCTCTTAATGCGCGTTTCTCCAAAAACTGCACGATCAACAGCTGTGTTTGCACCTACCTCAACATCATCTTCTAAAATGGCTATACCACTATGATAAATCTTCACATGTTCCCCTGCTGCTGTATGTGCATAACCAAATCCATCGCTACCAATCACAGAATTTGCATGAATAGATACGCGGTGTCCAATCACACTATCGCGGTAAATTACAACATTTGGATAAATTAAACAATCATCGCCAATACTCACTCCCTCGCCAATCGCTACTCCACTCATAAGAATCGTATTTTTACCAATTTTTGTCCCATTTCCAATAGTTACATTAGGCTGAATCACAGCAGTTGTATCAATTATTGGCGGTTCTTTACATGCACCAAATGGAGGTTTTGTGAACAACTTAGTAAGATAAGCAATAGCAAGGTAAGGATCATCACACACAAGCGGGATAGCCTTTGAGATATTTTTAAATTGCTTCAAATCTTTTTCAAAAATCAAAACTGCTGTTGCTTGACTTTGTGCAAGTAATGGAAAATATTTTGAATGATTAATAAAACTAATGTCTCCATTCTTAGCATCTTTGAGTGATGCAAGTCCCGTAATCTCTGCCTCCACATTCACGCTTGGTAAATGCAAATAATCGGTAATTTCTTTTAAAGTCATATCAATTCCTTATAATTAATTTCTTTCCATTGCTACAACGCCACTTCGGACAATTTCTTTAGGTTTAAATCGTTTTGCCAAATCAATTAAATCATTGATTCTTGCTGGTGATCTTGTTGCCACTAAAATAACTTGCTTGGAATCCCCTGCGGCAATTTCTCCCCCAAAAGAACGTGCTAATGCTTCAATTTCAGCTAAGGGAGTATCAGCCGAAAACTTAATTAATGCCATTTCTTTCTCCACCATCACAGAATGCTGCGTAACAGTTAAGACGGGGATAAGCTTGTGTAATTGCTTGATAATTTGTTCCAAAACCTTAGAATCTCCGCTTGTTGCAAGAGTAATATGAGAAAGATCACTCTCTGGAATGGGTGCAACACTTAGAGATTCAATATTATATCCTCGTCCTGCAAACAACCCTGATATACGCGATAAAACGCTACTTTCATTAATCGCTGTAATAGAAATTACTTGTCTTTGTTGCATTTTTATTCCTTGTATAACATCATATGAGAAAGTGCAGAACCCGCTGGAACCATCGGTAAAACATTCTCAAGCCTATCAATCACAACCTCAATTAAAGCGACTTTATTTTGTCGCACCGCTTCCTTAAAAGCATTATCAAATTCTTCCTTACTTTCTACCCTAAAGCCAATACCACCAAATGATTCAGCTAGCTTAACAAAATCAGGCTGTGCACTTAAGTCTGTATGAGAATACCGCTCCTCGTAAAAAAAAGTCTGCCACTGCCTCACCATACCAAGATAATTATTATTTAAAACTACATTAATAACAGGAATGTTTTTTTCAACCGCCGTCATCAATTCTTGAATATTCATTAAAATTGAACCATCACCACTAATATTCACAGAAATTTTGTCTGCTCTTGCTCGTTTAACACCCATAGCAGCAGGAAAACCAAAACCCATCGTCCCCAAACCACCACTTGTAATAAACTGCCTTGCAAAACTAAAAGGATAAAATTGTGCTGCCCACATTTGGTGTTGCCCAACATCAGTTGAAATAATTGCTTCCTCTCCCACAATCTCTCCTATGCGCTGAATCACCCATTGAGGCTTTAAAGGAGAGCTAGAATCTTTAAAACGCAAAGGATGCAAACAATCATAACGTTTGAGTTGTTCACGCCATTCCTGCCATTGATTCTTCAAGTTTTCATCAAGCAACCCGTTTAGTTCATGCAATACTTCCTTGACATCACCTACAATGGGGTATTGCACCTCAACAATTTTGCTAATACTGCTTGGGTCAATATCAATATGAATAATTTCGGCATAACGTGCAAATTCACTGAGTTTTCCTGTAACGCGGTCATCAAATCTAGCACCTACAGCAATCAGCAAATCCGTTTCACTCATCGCAATATTGGACACATAACTCCCATGCATACCTACCATTCCTAAAAGCAAGGGATTATCGCTCTTGACTACGCCCCTTGCCATTAAGGTTTCAACGGCTGGAATCTGCATTTTATGCATCATCAAATTCACAAGATCACTTGCAGAGGCACTCACCACTCCACCACCAATATACAGTAGAGGTTTTTTTGCGTTTAGAAAAGCTGCTGCTGCTTTTTTAATTTGCCTCATATTCCCCTTTTTTGTTGGCTTATAGGTTTGCAAATTCAACTCTTCTGGATAGTTAAATTCACCTACCATCGCACTCACATCTTTAGGAATATCAATGTGCACTGGTCCTTGTCGCCCACTCCTTGCAATATAAAACGCTTCTTTCAGGACACGCGGTAAATCTTGTATATTTTTTACAAGATAATTATGCTTTGTGCAAGGGCGTGTGATGCCAACTGCATCAATTTCTTGGAATGCATCTGTTCCAATAAGGCTTGTTGGAACTTGCCCACTTAAAATCACCAACGGAACAGAATCCATATAAGCCGTCGCAATGCCTGTAATAGCATTAGTGATTCCAGGCCCTGAAGTAATGACAGCAACGCCCACTTCCCCACTCGCTCTTGCATATCCATCAGCGGCGTGAATGGCGGCTTGCTCGTGTCGCATTAAAATATGTTCAAAATCACATTGTTTGTAAATTTCATCATAAACATTCATTACCGCACCGCCCGGATAACCAAAGACGACTTTCACTCCTTCATTTTTGAGGGCTTGTATGACCATCTCTGATCCGTTCATCCTCATTGTTCTCTCCTTTAAATGTTTAAAGATTGGAGGTTTATTGTAGCAATTTTTTGCTTACAAATTTACCTTGATAACTTAAGCCCAATCCCTAGTCTCTCTACACTACGATTATAATCAATCAAACTTTCTTTATATCCTGAATAATATTGCACTAACAGATAGACACTATTTCCTAACAAAAATGCATAATCAAAACTTCCAAATCCACGTTTATGCTTCATACTTCCCCCAAAATGCACACTAAAAAGATGTCGATTAAACTGATAAGAAAGGTAAGCTTCCGCATTTCCAGTATATTGTAAAATATCTGGATTATCATCACCATGCACATCAAGCGGATATTGTTTACTTCGCTCCCTAATCCTCCACCAAAATCGTGTTTCTAACCTAAAAGTTTCATAACTATACACTAAACTACCCACAATTCTATCCCAACTACGGGAATTTTCCAAACCTCCCCCATTGCTTTCATGCATATAAGAAATTCCCAAACTTTCAAGATAGCCAAAGTTTGCAAGATTAAAATCAATATCATAAAGAAAAAGCACTTCTGGTTGATAATTGCTCTCGCGAAAAGGGCGCGAACCCTCTTGATCGTAAATTTGCCAAAATGATCGTTGCGTATAGGTTAGATAAAGCGTAATAGGCTTATTATTGATAAGTAAGGGTTGTCCTGCTATTTGCCGAACTAAGGGGGCTTTAAAGCTAAGTTGGAATTTTGCCTCCGTGCGATTCTGCCTTTGTCGATGATTCAAAGCATAGTTTGCAGGAAGAACATAATTACTACGATAAGGGGTGATACCTAAAATATCTGTTAGAAAATTCTTACTCACACCATACTCGCTCATCAAAATATAATCGCCTTTAAAACGAGAGCGGTCGCGCTGAATAAGATTCTTTTCAGAAAGTAAAGCCTCTTGCAAGTTTTCATAAGCATATTTTTGTGGCACTTCACCTCTAAAGCGACTGGCGTTAAGAGGAATCAAAAACATAAAGCATAAGACAACAAGAATCAAACGCATAGCTTTTCCCCTATTGAACCAGTTAACACGAATTTTTTATTTTTTGAATAACGGAGCTACTACTATACCCTTCTAAAAATTCAACAAGTTTCACTTTTGACGCATATTGACTACCCACAACTTCTTTACCAAAATAATCTCCGCCTTTTACAAGCGTATCTGGACGCACAATCTCAATCAAAGAAAGTGGAGTCATTTCACCAAAGGCAATCACATAATCTACACATTCTAACGCACATAAAACACCCAACCTATCTTGTAATGAATTAATCGGACGAGAATCCCCCTTTAACGCACGCACAGATTCATCATTGTTTACACCAAGAATCAAAACATCGCCAAAATTCTTTGCTTCCTGCAAATATCGCACATGCCCATAATGTAAAATATCAAAACAACCATTACTCCAAACAATCCTTTTGCCCTCAAGTCGCAATTCCTGCAAAAGTATAGGTAATTTTTCAAGAGTAACAATCTTATTTAAAGGTGAATTTCCCACTTTAGAACCCACTTTAAAATGTGCCATAATTTCTTCTAAAGAAGCAGTTGCACTTCCAATTTTGGACACAACAACAGCTGCAGCAGCATTAGCAAATGCACACGCTGATTCTAGTTTTGCTCCTAAACTTAAAGCAAAACTTAAAGCAGAAATCACTGTATCTCCAGCCCCTGTAACATCAAAAACTTCCTTTGCCACCGTTGGAATTTGGCACATTTTATCTTGTTGTAAAACTGCAATCCCTTCTTCACTTAAAGTGATAAGTGAATATTCTAACTCACAACTCTCCTTCAACATTCTTAACGCCGCGTACAAACTAGAATCATCAACAATCTCAATCCCTGTTGCCTCAAATGCTTCTTTTTTATTAGGTGTAAGTAGGGTTGCATAGCGATACTTCGTATAGTCTCGCCCTTTAGGGTCAACAAGGATAATTTTATGGTGTTTGTTTGCTTCTGTAATAATCGCTTGGCTTAGGCGATGTGTCAAAACCCCCTTGCCATAATCTGAAATAATCACACCATGAGCTTGCGTAATATGCTTACGCACCGCACGGAGAATCGCCTCCTCGCATTCACGCGAAATATCACTTTTTTGCTCCCAATCCACACGTGCCACCTGTTGATTTGAGGCAATAATACGGCTTTTTTGCGTTGTAGGACGCCCTTTTTGCACAATTACACCCTCTTGCGAAAGATTCAGCTCTCTAAATCGTTGTAATAGCTCCTCACCCTTTTCATCCTGCCCAATCACACCACAAGCTAACACCTCTGCACCAAGTGATAAAAGATTATGCACAACATTACAAGCACCACCCAAAATATGATTTTCCTTCTTCACTTCAATAACCGCCACAGGTGCTTCTGGAGAGATACGTTCACAATTCCCCCATATATAATGATCTATCATTAAATCACCAATCACTAGAAAATAGGGCTTAATTAGCGGTTGTGTAGGATTTAATCCCAAAATTTGCTGAAGCACTAATGAACCTCTTTTTTAAAGATATGTTTAATTTCACGGCTATAAGCCTTAATGCCAGCTTCGAGTGAGAATCTAGGTTTATAACCCAAATCAAGCATTGTACTATCAATATCCGCACAGGTATGATTCTGAAAGAAACTATAGGGGTTATCAATATATTTTATCTTACAGTGGATTCCTAAATATTCTTTTAAAAGATGGACAATCTCATTGTAGCTTCTTGCTTTACCAAAGCCAACATTATAAACACCACTTCTTTTTGCCTCAAGTGCTTTCATATTTGCTTGAATCACATCTTCAATATAAACAAAATCACGCAACTGATTGCCATCTGTAAAAAGTCTTACTTTTTTATGTTCTAAAGCTTGAAGTCCTAATTGCAACACCATAGAAGCAGTTTTTCCTTTATAAAATTCACCTGCTCCATAAACATTGAAGTATCGCAATCCTATAATTGTCATTTTTGGATTCTCCTCTGCAAAATGCATAGCCAACTTATCCATATTTAATTTAGAAAATCCATAGATGTTTTCGGGTATTTCGCCCTCACCTACAACATTAGGTGCTGGAGAATTCCCATATACACCGGCTGAAGACGCATAAATAACCCTTGCATTCTTCCTTTGAGCAAGTTTCAAAATTTCTAAAAAGGCATTACAATTTGTCCGCATAACAAGCTCTTCATCAAGCATAGTCGTATCTGAAATAGCTGCTTCATGAAAAATATAATCAATTGGGTATGGCTCTAAAAGTGCCAAATCATTAGAGTTCGTAATGTCACCCACAATCACTTCACCATTAAAACCAATCAGATTCTTAAAATGCCCCAGTGAAGCAGAATATTCTTCTAATGGCTGATTGCGAAACTTATCAAATACAATCACACGTGCTTGATGGTGATAAGCAAGATGTTTGGCAATATTGCTACCAATAAAACCAGCACCACCACTCACCACAATCGTTTTTCCGCTCAATGTGCCATCAATATACTTCATTCTCCCCTCCTAATCATTTGAGATAAAAAATCATACCTCATCAATCCTTTAAAACTCGCATTATTCAGAACAAAAACCGATTTTTAGCCACTAAACAACGATGAATAATTTTACAAAAAAATTCAAACTTGTTCAAAAAAGTATCTTTTTTGGAACGCTTATTGCTTTAATTCCTCCAAATACCAAAAATTTTCAGCAAAGGATGCAAAATGGGTTTTGTAATCAACACTAATGTGGCTTCCCTCAATGGGCATGCCGTAGGACTACAGAATGGTCGATACTTGGACACTGCTCTTGAAAGACTAAGTTCGGGGTATCGTATTAACAAAGCAGCAGATGATGCTTCAGGTATGGCAATTGCCGACTCCTTACGTTCCCAAGCTTCTTCATTGGTTCAAGCAACAAGAAATGCCAATGACGCAGTGGGTATGATTCAAATTGCGGATAAAGCAATGGATGAACAAATCAAGATTCTCGATAGCGTAAAGGCTAAGGCTGTTCAGGCTGCACAAGATGGGCAGACTTCAAAAACAAGAAAAGCACTCCAAAGCGATATTTTAAGACTCTTGGAAGAATTAGACAACATTGCAAACACAACAAGCTACAACGGGCAAGAAATGCTTTCAGGTGCGTTTACAAATAAAGAATTCCAGATTGGTGCATATTCTAACACAACCGTAAGAGCATCAATTGGACCAACAAACACAAGCAAGATTGGACATGTTCGTTTTGAAACAAGCTCAATGACAGCTGAAGGAATGCTTGCTTCAACAGGACTTAATAACCTTCAAGTCATTAAATTACGTGCATTACAAGTTGATGGCATCAATAATGTAGATTTAGAATCTGTCCGCATCTCTACTTCAGCAGGAACGGGGCTTGGGGCGTTAGCTGAAGTGATTAACAAAAATTCTAACCAACTTGGCTTTAGAGCAAGCTATAATGTTGAAGGACGCGGAAGTAACGAATTAATGTCTGGAACAATTCGTGGCTTGGTGATTAATGGCGTTACAATTGGTGATGTGATTGATGTTCAACAAGCAGATAGAGATGGACGTTTAATTAAGGCAATTAATGATGTAAAAGAGCAAACAGGTGTTGAGGCAAGCATTGATGTCAATGGACGTTTAACACTCACAAGCACAGATGGACGAGCAATTGCTGTGAATGTCGGTAGCGTTTGTGGTGCAGGAACACCTCCACCAAACGGACAAGCTGCACAGGGTGCATGGGACATGTTCGGAGGCGGAAACTTTGCGGGTATCACTGGCGGTTCTCACACAATCGTAGGTCGTCTAACACTCACAAGACATGGCTCAAGAGATATTCGTTTAAGTGGTACTGGATTTTCTCTTATAGGAATGCACTCTGCTCAAGGTATCGCACAACAAACTGTGAATCTAAGACAAGTGCGCGATAATATGGACGCAAACCTTGCATCAGCTATTGGTGCAAATGGGAATATCGCTGTTGCGTCTACAAACTTTCTAGGGCTTGGTGCTGGAGTAACAAGCCTTCAAGGTGCAATGGCTGTAATGGATATGGCTGAATCAGCAACTTTACATCTTGATATGATTCGTGCGGATTTGGGTTCTGTTCAACAACAACTTGTTGCAACAATCAACAACATTACAATCACTCAAGTGAATGTAAAAGCAGCTGAATCAAATATTAGGGATGCAGACTTTGCAGAAGAATCAAGCACATTCACAAAACACAACATTCTTGCACAATCAGGAAGTTTTGCTTTAGCACAAGCAAATCAAGTGCAACAAAATGTTTTAAAATTACTCCAATAAATAATCTTCCCTCTTTCCCTCCTTTTGGAGGAGGAGTTTTTTAAGCTCATGCTCTAAGAAAGAAAAGAATGATGATTGAGTTTTATTCGCAATGATTCATTCTCATAGCAAGGTTATCAAAAATCTTTGGCTTGTAGGAGCAGTTTATTTCTCCTTATTCTTTAATAGAGTATAATAGCAAAATCATTTCAAACTAAAGGATTCAGAGTGGCAACAACAAACCAACAGGACAATACACAACAAAACACACAGAATGTGGATTCACATTCAGAAATTTTTGCAAAAAATATAAAAGCGTTAGAAGCTATTGATTTACTCACAGCCATTGAATTGCGAGGAGTTAAGGCAAATGAAAAATTTGAAACTTATATTGATTCAGACCCAGTCAATATCAACTTTATCAACAAGCAAGACTTTCAGCCGATGTTTTCGGGAAAACCCTCGCAAGAAACGCTCAAAAAAGTGCAAGAATTAACATCTCTTCAGCTTTACCCCCATTTATATTTCTTTGGTGTGGGCAATGGCGTCTTATATCGTTTATTGCTTAATAGCAATGAACAACTTAAACATCTTGTTGTGATAGAACCAGAACCTGAAATCCTTTATAATGTTCTTCATTTGATTGATTTTAGCCAAGAAATTCTCAATCGTCGCATTGAATTTCATCTCTTTAAAAATATCGATAAAATCACTGCGGAATATATTTTTGGACATACGACATCAACCCTTTATTCTCGTCTGTATGAATTACGCATTTTTAACAACTATTATAATCGCTACATAGAAGAAATTATAACCTTAAATCGCATTTTTGTAGAAGTGATTGAAAGTATTGTTATTTCAATGGGGAATGACGCAAATGACTCTGTTGTGGGATTGCAACATCAATTATTAAATATGAAAACAATGATTGAGAGTCCAACTTATAGGAATTTTGTTCAAAAAGCAAAAACTTCAGCAACAGCAATTATTGTTTCCACAGGTCCAAGCCTACACAAGCAACTCCCCATTCTAAAAGACATTGCTCCTTTTGTAACTATTTTTTGTATTGACGCCTCCTTCCCCATTCTCACAAAAGCAGGAATTAAACCTGATGTTGTTTTAACATTAGAAAGAGTTAAGGAGAGTGCAAAGTTCTATACAGACACACCAAAAAAAGCACAAGATGGCGTTACCTTTCTCATTACCTCCATTGCACACAAAGATACCTTGAATGCCATCAATAAGGGGACAAAAATCTTACCCATGCGTCCATTTCCTTACACATTCTATTTTAACTTAATAGAGTATGGCTATGTTGGTGTTGGTATGAGTGCTGCAAATATGGCTTATGAAGTTATCCGACATGCACAATTCGATAATATCGTTTTTATTGGGCAAGACCTTGCTTATGGAAAAGATGGCACAAGCCATTCTAAAGGAGCGGTTTATGGAGAAAGAGAGATTACAACCGATACAATGGCAACAAACAAAGATATGATTATGCTTGATGCTTATGGCGGTAATGGAAAGGTGCAAAGTACTTATGTATGGCGTTTATTCTTAAAATACCTTGAACTTGAGATTGCAAAAACTCCAGGCCATATTCGCGTAATTAACGCAACTGAAGGGGGAGTGAGGATTCATGGTGCTGAAGAATTTAGCTTTAAGGAAGTCGCTGCAAGCGTGGATAGAAGCCACACCAAAGAACCAATCAACGTTAGTCGACTCTCCACAGCACAAATCAAGAAAAATATGAATAAAGCACAAAAAAGAATTGACTCCATTCTCTCAAGTGGCTACAAACAAAAAGCAAAGCTTGAAAAAATCTTCTTAGAAATTTGTGCAACAACTGAAGAATTAGAAAGGTTAAACAAAACCCAACAATTAGATAAAATTAACTTCAAAAAGCTTGACCGACTCGTTGAAAAAATCAACAAAGCAAAAGATGGGTTTATTAATGATAGCAAAATGCGTATTTTTGACAATATCGTGCAAAGCTACATTATCCATCAAGAGATGGAGCTAGCAAAGATTTCTACGCGTTTAGCCCACACAGATATGGATTTGAAGGTAAGGCAAATTGATTGGATTTATGCACATCGTTATTGGTTTTTTAGTCTTGCTGGTGGAATTGATACCACTCTTGAAGTTATCAAGAATGCGGCAAGCTCTTGGATGAAGATTGACCCAAAATATAATCAAATCCAAACCACTGTGGAGACAAAAGCACCTAAACAAGAAACCACCACTACAAATCCAGAGATTCACAATGGTATTCTAAAAATTTGAGGACAAGAATGGAAAAACCTTTTAAAAGATTTCCCTACACCTATGCCGTAGGTGCTATCTTATTTATATGGACGCTCGTTAGCTACACAGCCCATAGTGATACAGTAGCATTGGTAATTCGTGCAACAGGAATCATACTCATCATTCTAGGTGTTTTGGGACGTGTATACTCAACAATTTTTATTGGCGGTATGAAAAATGAGGGGAGTGATGGTAAAAGCTTTATTGATTATGGTCCTTATAGTATTACTCGTAATCCTTTATATTACTTTTCCTTTGTCGGGTTTTGCGGACTTCTAGCCATAAAAGCTCAAGTTATTTTTTTGGTAGTGGGGGCAGTGATTTACCTTTTAGTCTATCGTGCGACAATTACTTCAGAAGAAGAATTTCTAAGGCATAAATTTGGAGAACCTTACGAAGAATACATCAAAAAAGTGCCAAGATTCTTTCCGCGATGGTGTGCGTTCCACACACCTGATTATATTCAAATTCGCCCTGCATTCTTACATAAAGAGATGCTACGTTCACTAAATTGGGTTTTACTCACATTAATTTTGCTAGGAATTGAGTCTTTGCATTATTTTGATATCCTACCCCATTTTGCATATGGTTTTTAAAGGCTGATAGCTTTTTAAGCACTCTTAGCATACCATTCTAAATCATTTTATCCAAAGGAGGAAATGTGGCAACTCTAAAAATTGCTATCAATGGATGCGGACGCATTGGACGGGCGTTGGTATCTTTAGTCCATCAATCTACAGATTTACAACTTGTAGGCATTAACGATATTATGCCTATAGAAATGCTTGCTTATGCATTAAGCCACGATTCCGTTCATCAAAGAAATCTCAAAGTCCAAGTTAAAAATAATCAACTTTTCATACAAGATAATCCAATTATTTACACACAAAAAAAGAATCCGCAAGAAATTGACTTTGGTGAAGTTGATGTTTTGATTGAATCAAGTGGATTGTTCTTGCACAGCGATATCCTTCAATCACACCTTAAAAAGGGTGTTAAGAAAGTTATTATTTCTGCACCAGCGACCGATAACACTCCGACTTTTGTTTTAGGTGTTAATCACCATCTCTATCAAGGAGAATCCATTATATCCAACGCAAGTTGCACAACAAACTGCTTAGCACCTATAGCCATGCTACTTGATGAAGCATATGAAATTAATTGTGGGACAATCACTACAATTCATTCTTATACAAACGACCAAAAAATTTTAGACCACACACATCATACAGATTTTAGACGATCAAGAGCTGCGGCCATCAATATTATTCCAACAACAACAGGAGCAGCGAAAGCACTATGTGTTGTTTTACCCAATCTTAAAGGAAAATTGCACGGACATTCTGTGCGCGTACCCGTGCCTAATGTTTCTATGCTTGATTTAAATGTTAGATTACATTCTAAGGTGAATGCTGATGACATTAATACTATGCTAGAGGAAGCGTCATTGACACGACTAAAAGGTATATTAAGTATAGACTCTCATTATGGTGTTTCAAGTGATTTTTACAACAACCCACATAGTTGTATTATCGCAAAAGACTTAACATTTGTCATTGCAGATAATATGCTAAAAATAATGGCGTGGTATGATAATGAATGGGGATATTCTAATCGTTTGTTAGAGATGTCAAGATGGATTAGCCATTAAGCCCTTTTTGGGCTAGATATTAGCTAATTTTAAAGTGAATTCCACTTCGCCCTTACTGACACGCAATTCCTTAGCTATAGAATCTACACTCCAGCCATCTTTAAACATACTGATAATTTTCTCTCCATCAACACCATTCGCACTTGTTGGAAAATAGCTCACTTCTTTGATTTTTTCCTCCAAATTCCCCAATCGATCATCAAGTTGCTCTTTGTATTCTTGGAATTCTTCTTTCAACATCTCTACTTCAGCATAAATTTGAGATGAGATTTTACTTACAGAGTCTTGTAATTCTTCTTTTAAATTACGTGAAAGCGTGTTGAAAGCAATGGAATAATCATTATCTTGCTTATCTTCTTTTTGCTTTTTATCAACTTTATGAATCTGACGTAACAATTCGTCAATAATCTTTTCTTGCTGTTTAAGAAGCTTCATTGTTTCTAAATCTTTAATGTAAATATAAACCAAAATACAAAAAAGGGCACAAACAATTCCAATGATAGCAATCCAAACCAAATTCTCTAACATTTTTCCATCCTTAATTACCTTTTAATTCACGAATTATAGCACGTTCTCTGGAGGTGATATAACCATCCCAATCCCGCTCATCTCGCTCATGCATTTTTTTTACCTTTGCCACTTCCCTCGTTACGGCTTCTAAAAAAAGGGGAACAATCCTTTGCGGAAAAACAGGAAGGTCAATCCTTGCGTAGTAAATTGCCCCCACTTCAAACAATACCTTTGGCATAATCACAACACCATGCCCCAATGCTTGCACATTCTCCTTACATTGCAACTCAAGATACTCCCTTGTCTCGTTTGTCATAATTCGTTTCAATTCATCGATTTTATAGTGTAAAGCAACCAAAAGTTTAAGCGTTAACTCATCGCTCTCTTTTGTTTCACCCCTTGATTTCGCTATTTTCATATACTGTCCCAGCGGGTCAGTGTCCATATTAGAGAGTGAGGAATACTCTTTTTCATAAGGAAATAACTCCTCTTTAGTATTGCCCATTTTCGAAAATTCTAATGTTAAAGGAACAGGAACGGTTCTCCCCCAAGATTGATTCTGCTGACTCATAGCATTACATCCATAATTAAAATCACTAAAAAAGCTATACCCAAATAGCCATTCACGACAAAAAAAGCTTTAGGAATATGACAAAAATCCCTTGCCACTAAAATATGCTCATAAGCCAACATCGCCGCACTTAAAACAACAGCTAAATACGCAATGCCCCCGAGTGGAGAGGAGTACAAAAATATACTCCAAAAAATGATAGTACAAACATGAAAAAAGCGCGAAATGTTTATTGCACCCTTGACCCCAAACTTTGTGGGAATGGAATGCAAATTCTCTTTTTTATCAAATTCCACATCTTGTAAAGAATATAAAATATCAAATCCTGCTACCCAAAAAATCACCCCTAATGATAAAAAAATTGCCCAATAAGGAATCGCCTCATCGATGGCAACAACTCCAGCAATGGGTGCTAACCCCAAAGAAAGCCCGAGTACAAGATGAGCTAAAGACGAAAATCTCTTCATATAAGAGTAAAGTGCAAGAATACCTAAAATCGGAAAAGAAAGAATAAAAGCCAAAAAATTAATACAATAAGCAATCCCAATAAAAGCAAGTGCATTCAGGCAAATAAATACTAAAATCTTAAAAGAATTAACACGTCCATCAACACTCGGACGATTCTTTGTTCTAGGGTTTTTAATATCAATATCACGATCACAATAGCGATTAAACGCCATCGCAAAATTTCTAGCACTCATTGCCGCTAGAATTCCGAGAATAAATAGACGCCAACCAAACCACTGCATACCCTCTTCTACACTATAAGAGGCAGTAATCATTGCAATAATAATAAAAGGTAATGAAAAAATTGTATGCTCAAAAGCAACAAGCTCATTAAAGTCTTTGAGTGTCTTTTTAAAGGTGTCAAAAACTCCTTGATTACGACTCTCTACCACTCTTTTGCTCCCTCATTTCATATTCATTTCTTTGCTCTCTGACTATCAAAAGACAAAAACAACCCTTATTTTATCTCATTGCAACAAAAAAAGCGATAAATTATAAGAAAAAAACGCTAAACAATATAGATTTAGAGCATAAAATAACCTTCTAAAGGGAATTGCAGCAAAACAAAGAAAAATCCATATTCCCAAAATAACCTTTGTTGTTTTAACTGCAATAACAGGAATCTCTAAAGCAGAAGCCCAAAGAATCAAAGAATCTGCAACATCTCCTATTCCTATCAAATGAGCAATCAAAACAAATGGATAAAAAAAGTTAAATGCCAAAGTAAGCGGAATGGAGAGTAATGCAAGCGGTGTAAATGGTGTAAAAATAAAATGAACAGGAATAAGCATAAATAAGAAAATACCAAGATTAAATAATATAATATTCCAAATTGAAATAGTTGGAATATACTGAATAAAAAGCAAGATATAAAAAACTCCAAGCATAGATAAAATAAAACCGATTGAAAAAAGAAGGCTGGGGAATAAAGCAATCATCAACAATCCTAAAGCAAAAAATGAATGCAACGAAACCACACGAACACCGCCAATAAATAGTAGATAAGAACAAAGTGCCATACAAAATGCACGCAAAAATGAGGGTGTAAATCCCAATAACAATAAATATAAGAATCCAAAAATAACAGGGATAGACAACAAATCCATCAATGCATTCCGATAAGGAAAATAGTGATGATGAAAATAACGATAAGTTGGATAAGATAATAATAAAATAAAAAAACTCAAAACACCGTAATGGTAACCACTAATCGCGAAAAGATGGGCAATTCCTAGAGCATTCGCTAAAGAACGCATTTGATAATTCAAAGAATCAGCTAGAAAAAGCGTATGGTAGACATTTGCTGCAATTTCTGAAGTATGTTGTTTCGTGATACTCTCTCGAATCTGTTGTTTAAAATGATACTCTTGAGGTAAAACCGCAATATCAACACTGAATGCGTAAAAACCTTGCAAATACTGCAAAAATGTCAGATTCTTTGTTACAAGAACAACGCGTACGCGTCTATGCATAAGATTCTTAATATCTTCTTTTGTTGTTGTATAAAAGGAAATATGCTTATTTTGTAACCGTAAGACGGAATATTCTCCATTCTTGCCTACCTTCGTGTACTGGTTTAAAACGGAGGCTTCGATTACAGAGAATCCCTCCTTGAAACCGCTTGTTTTAAATGAAAGAAATGCACGGTATTCTAAACCTAAAGAAACCATTGCAATCACACCAACTACAACTAAAAAAACAACCCATTCCTTAAAGTTTGATAGTAATGGAGGCGTTAGATGGGAGGAGTTTACTCTCCATAATTCCCCACGAAAAACAGAAAGAACATACTTTAAGAACGGTTGCTTCACAAGTGCATATTTGGTACTTCAACATTCATTGACATACCCATTTTTGTCGGTTTTTGCTCTTGGATACTCACACCAAATTCACGATTTTGATCAACAAAACGCGTACAAGCTTTATGAAAAGTTAATTTTATTGTACCTATTGGTCCATTTCTTTGCTTTCCAATAATGATTTCAGCCTCTTCCTCACTTTTTGGCACATAAGTTGGAACAAATTCTTTGTTTCCATCTTTCTTTGCTTGTTTTGCCTGCTTTTTTTGTTCTTTTTCCAAATAAACATCATGGCGATAAATAAACAAAATCAAATCTGCATCTTGTTCAATAGAACCCGACTCTCTCAAATCAGAAAGCATAGGACGTTTATCATCACGCGACTCTAGACTACGATTTAATTGGGAAAGGGCGATAATAGGCATCTCCAGCTCTCGAGCAAGCATCTTTAACCCTCTTGTAATTTCGCTAATCTCCAAATATCGTTGTCCACTATTTGGTGTACCAATCATTAATTGTAAATAATCAATGATGGCTAATCTGATTTGTGGATGTTGACTTTTTAACTTCCTTAATTTCGCACGCAAGGCCGAAATAGATAGCATACCACCATCATCAACAAACAGAAATTTACGACTCATCCCATCAGCCGCATCAGTCAATGAAGACAATTCTTCATCATTTAAATTCCCCGTCCTTAAATTCTGCAAAGGAATAGAGGTTTTTGCTGAAAACATACGCAACATTAATTGTTCTGCAGGCATCTCTAAAGAAAACATTGCTACGCCCCCATTCCCATCCAAAACTTTTTGGGCAATATTTAAAACAAAAGCCGTTTTTCCCATACCAGGACGTGCAGCAATCACAACCAAATCACCTACACCAAACCCCGTTGTTATACGATTAAGGTCAACAAATCCGGTATCTAAGCCCACAATAAGACTATTACCGCGTTCCTTCATTTTTTGAATCCACTCAAGCGTGCCAACAACAATTTCTTCGGCACTTCTAAAATCACTACCTTGTGAATTCTGTGCAATTTTATAAATTTCTTGCTCAATATTATCCAAAATATCTTCGGCTGATTTACCTTCTTTTTGAGATTCTTCCTTGATTCTCACAGAAAGTTTTTGAAGTTGCCTTTTAACAGAACGATTCTTAATTTCTTGAATATAATTTTCTTTTTGTGCGACAGGATTTGTCCCCTTAATATCCAAAATATCTTCACGGTCAATAGGACGTTTTTGGGAAGATTTTTGTAAAATAAATTCTTCGTCAAGAGGTAAGTTCTGTTTGTCAAGTTCGATAAGAACTGAAAAAATATTCTGGTGGGCAGGGTGGAGAAAATCTTCCTTTCTAAGTTGGGAAGATATTTCTTCAAGTAAGGAGGGATCAAATAAAATTGTGCTGATAATTGCCCTCTCTAGCTCAATAGTATAAGAATCCAAATCAATCCTTACAAGAATCTAAAGCAAAGATTTTTTCAATCGCTAAAGATTGTGTATCTTCTTCATTAAGTGTAACTATCTCATAAGCATTAGGATTGCCCAAAATTTGTTTTGTCAAAAGATGGTTTAGCTTGTGGCTACCCGCATAAGAAACATAGCTACCAAAAAGTGGCACGCCCAACAATGCCATATCACCAATCGCATCAAGAATCTTATGCCTTACAAATTCTTCTTTGTAGCGCAAACCCTCTGGATTCAATATCTTTGTTTCATCAAGGACAATCGCATTTGCCAAAGAACCCCCCAGTGCCAAGCCCTTTGAACGCAAATACTGCACCTCATGCAAAAATCCAAAAGTTCTTGCTTTTGCAATTTCTTCTTTATATGCTGTTGTTGAGAAATAAAATTGATAAGCCTGCTTTGCAATTGCTGGGTGCTTAAAATCAATCTCAAAATCAAATAGGCTTTTGTCGCTAGGGGTAATACGCACAAACTTATCACCTTCTTTTACTTCAATTGTTTCCTTAATCTTCATAACTTTTTTAGGTTCATTTTGAGGGACTATCCCTGCTTCATCAAGCAACATACAAAAACTAATACTACTGCCGTCCATAATAGGCATTTCTTCATTATCTACAGAAATATGTAAATTGTCAATCCCGTAAGCATAAACAGCAGATAAAAAATGTTCAATTGTCGAAATACGGGCATTATCCTTACCAACAACAGTTGCCATTGTTGTATCTATCACACATTCTGGAGTAAGCTTAAAGCTCACTCCCAAATCAGAACGCGTAAAAACAAGCCCGCTATTTTCTGGTGCTGGTTCGAGCTTCAAACGCACAGGGACACCTTTATGCAAACCAATACCGACAAGATCAACATTTTTTTGAATCGTTTTTTGTTTCATCACTCTACCCTCTTTGTTCTTTAGGCACTAAAAACCGACGTATACATTCCTCAACCTGCATAGGTTGAGACTTACTAATAAAGTCATCAGCGTTCAAGGAACGTGCAAGTTCTTCATTGCTACTTCCGCTCATTGATGAGTTCACTACAATAGGAATATGTGAAGTTGACGGATCATTCTTTAGTTGCTTAATCACTTCAAACCCGCTTGCTTCTGGCATTTCAAGGTCCGTAATCACCATACCAATGCGGTCAATATTTGTATTCGCATTAAAAATATAATTAAGCAATTTTTGTCCATTTGGGAAATCGCGATAATGCAACCCCGCTTTAGAAAGAATATTCCTCATTGTTTTCAAAACACTGGGTGAGTCATCAGCAATAAGAATATCTTTATCGCTATGGAATCTTTGTAGCCTCTTCATCTCCTCTTCTTTTTCTGTTTCAATCCATGGGAAAACATCCACGAGCATTTTTTCAATATCCACAATTTGCACTAAAGATCCATCAAAATAACGGGTACGACTCACTAGTTTACTGTTCTGCCCTGTCGCACCAAAACCAACATTTTGCTCAATCTCTGTCCATTTTTTATTTAAAATTCTATCTGCCTCATAGATTCTAACCCCTACAGTCCAACGCGAGAACTCACAAATCATAACAATATCTTCTTCACCCTTCTCGCGCTTTATTGCATATTGCCTCAAATCGCGTGCCTTAAATTGAGGGTCATAGTAAAACCACTTCCGTAAATCAATCAGGGGAATCGTTAGCTCCCTCATCGTAATCAATCCCTCCACTAATGAAGTTCCATCATGCGTTACAACAGTTAAGCTACCCCGATATTTTACAACTTCTTTAATTTTAAATACATTCACTCCATAGAGGTCCTTACCCTTCTCTAAACGAAAGCAAAGTAATTGCAATTCATTATTTCTATGAAGATTGGTGATTTGATCTACATTGGATAGATTTGCCATATTGTCTAGCCTTTTTATATTACTTTAGAGACAATTATAACAATTTCGCCGTATAATAAAACTTAAAAAATGCTTTTTAAACGATTCTGACAACAAAAACTACAATATACAAGTAAAATATCTGCCATAATTTCGTTACAAACAAAATTCAAACTCGAAAACAAGAGAATTAGAATGGCATACTTTTAAACAAGCTGAAGAAATATTTTTCCTTAATCTGACTCAAACAAACCACTAAAATTAAAACTGATGCCTATGCAAAAATTGTAACTATTGCATACACCTAACACCATACAACCGATATGAAAATAGAAAAATTTGGATAAGAAAAAAATTTAAATCTTGCCAAATACACAAAATAATCTGAAAATCACGCTTTTATGCGGGTATTTCCAGACAAAATTCAAAACAACAAGATTAATAAGTAGTACGCAAAATTATCTCTATACAATAGGGTTTTCCAACCCATAAAACAAGACATTAAAGAGATAATTGCTTAAGTTTTTGTATCAAATCAAGTTTAAAGCGAGAAAAAACCTATCAAGGCAATGATATTTTCATTCACCAAATGAAATTTTTAGCAAGAATATTAATATTTGCTAAAAAGCACTTGTTAGAATATTAATAATCTTATTTGTTTAGATTCAAATGGAATTCATTTTAAAAAAATTGGTCTTTTTGTTTTAAATACAGGTTCATTTTGTTAGTATTCATATCATATTTAGCGTAAATTGTTTTAATATAAAAACACCCAATCCTAGAATCTCCCTTACAAATTTGTGATTATATATATCATTTTATAGGGACTTTTTAAGAGAAAATTACCTCTTACAATTTCATCAATGGTACTTAATCAATTTTGTAAGTCTTGTTTCTCAACACATAAATAAGAGGGATAGGCATCTAAGCGTTACTTCTTGAGTAAAATCTCTATTTCGCATCCAAAAAATCCAAATTTTAGACACAGTACTCGCACAGGACACCATATTATTTTTTTATAGCTATCCCCCCCTTAGGGTGCTTTACCCATACCTCTAGAAGTAACGTAGCGACAACAAACGATGACAAAGATTATTTAAAAGGTTAAATCTCTCAAAAGAGAACTCTATCAAATTAAAATAAATATAGACTCTATATGATACCTATTTATCATCAGCCTTAAATTTACTTTTAGAAAGTTGATCTAACATTTTCTCACGCCATTCCTGAGAAGGGCAACTTGCGATTAAATCATTAAATTGTGCACGACTACACTCCACCGCTTCTATTGCCTGCATTAAAGAATAACCTAATTCTTGGTTAGCTTCTTTTGGAAAAATTTTCATTAATACCTCCGCTTCCTGGACGCTTAAAGGTTGAGAGCGTTCATTTAACAACAAATCAAGTAATGCTTGATATTCTCTCACCAATTCTTCTGTAATTTCTTTACGGCTTTCCTCAATCTGAACAATTTTCTGAATTTCCTTTTGCATACAACCTTCCTTTTATATTTTTCTTGCTAATTTTGCTATTTGCAAAAAAGCATTCAGCTGAATACAAAGAATATTTTTCTCCCCTTCAGCCACAATCAAATTCTTACTTTCATCAACACAAAACTTCAGTGTTCCAGATTCAAGCAACTCCAAAATTTCTGAACGATATTCTTGACAAAAAATACTCTGATTTTCATCTGGGTTAAGCATTGTCCTCACAATCGGAGCTATTTCTCTATCAAATTTAGTCGCATTAAAAGGACGCGTTAAAAAATGCTTGACACCCAACGCCTCAAATGTGCGATAATCATTTGGATTCAGCTGACTAGAAATCAAAAAAATAGTAATATGCTCTATTAAATCTCTCTCATGCAACTTTGCAAGTATAACTTGTGCATCAATGTCAGATAACTGTGCATCTAAAAACAACATATTAAAACCCATATCTTGGTCAAAAAATTCCAACACCTGCTCCCCACCCACACATTCCTGAATAATACTCACTTTTAACTTGCGTAGAGAGGAACGGATAATCTTACGCGTAATAGGACTCTGATCAGCGATTAGGACTCTAATATCTGCCAAAAATAAACTCCTCCAACCTGATTTATCATCTAATATTGTATCGGATTTTGCTTAATAATCGGGGAGAAGAACGATTTTTTTTGCCTCCTTATCTGATGAGAGGTACACTGCATTATATCTTTCTTGAACTGCCACCTCTAAAAACCCATCATGAAAAGAACGTATAGAACTCCCTTTATCATTCTTTAAGGCTTGCTCTTGCTTTTGGTCATATAAAGGAAGTTGCAGGGGGGTAATTTTAGACACCTTCACCAATTGTGGAAGATAAGTTTGCAATTGCTCATAACGATTCTTCACATCAGCAAGATAATTCTTTGCTAAACGATTTTTCTCTGAATCCTTTTGCCAACTAAAGCCCTTATTATAAGACTTAATTATGCTTTCCCAGTGATTCTTATGTACACCCTTCCAATACAAGAGATGATTAATTGCCTCCTTAGCAGCAAAAGCATCATCTCTAACCAATAATTCCCCAACCATATTTTGTGTAAAACCGTTATTTTTTAATTGTGGATAACGTTTCATCACTGTAGGAATATGGGCGTGAAAAATCCCTGCACTCGGATCTTGAAAATTCATACGATACTCTCCCGCACAAGATTCTTTCCATGCAATTGCTGCAAGTGTTAAACCAAGCCCGTAAGGTTCTCCATATTGATAAGCCTTAATTAAAACATTCATTTGTTGCTTTGATAAATCCTTAATCCGGTCAACGCAGCGATTCTGAAAAGCCGGAGGTTGTTTAGCGTAAAGCATAGCAAAAAACGCTAAAAATATACCTACTTTTAGCAAAAATCGCTTCAAATCCATTTCTATCTCCTTGACTGTTAAGGGATTTTATGAATCACTCCCTTGCATTCCATAATTCTAAATACACTAAAGCAATTACTATACCAAGCTTATTAGCGATAACCACTTACAAACAAATTCACCTTGCAATTCTAAGCACAATTAGAATTTATGATTTTGAATGTGTGACTATACAGATTTACTTCATCATTCACTATAATCACATTCTCAGCACACCGGGTTACCCTTACAACAATCATTCAAGCCATACACACCACAAAAATTCTAATTTATCGCAAACTCAACCCAACTTTTGCAACTCTTTTAAAACAGCTTCCACATGCCCTTTTACTTTCACATTCCTCCAAATTGCAACTATTTTTCCTTCCGGATTGATAATAAATGTGCTTCTAATAACACCCATATAAACCTTTCCGTACATCTTTTTTTCACCCCAAGCACCATAAGATTCTAAGCATTGATGAGTTGGGTCACTTAAAAGCGTGATAGAAAGATTTTGCTTTTGAATAAATTTTTGGTGAGATGTCAAAGAATCCGGACTAACGCCAAAAATTTGTGCATTCTGCGTTAAAAACTCATGACGGTTTGCTGTAAACTCACACGCTTCTGTTGTGCAACCAGGTGTCGAATCCTTAGGATAAAAATATAACACAACAAATCCACCTTTTAAATCACGCAAACAAATCTCAATCCCGTCTTGGTTTTGCAAACAAAACAGGGGTGCTGAATCTCCAATTTTTAAATCCATCACTATTCCTTTAAAGTTGTATCTTGCTGATCCTGTACCTTTGTTTTCTGCAATTGTGCATCATTTTTATCATAAAGCAAGTGATGCCATAATGAGAACCCAGCCAACGCCAAACCTGCACCAAGATGAATCTGTTTACCGGCACGCGTCTTTAGGAAAAATGCACTCCCTACAGTGAGTACTAAAGAAACACTCATACCTACTTTTGCTGTTTCTCGTTTTAATAATAAATGTTCCTTCTGACTCATATTCAAGATTTCCTTTTTCTTTTTTTTATATTTTGATAAGATTTTGTACAAGTTTTATAAGCAAGGACAGCGGATAAAACTGCTGTTAAAGGTAAAATAATTGGCATTAAACACTCCTTTTTTTTGATAATTTAATCCCTCTTAAAGCATTTAGCAAAAGAACAATAGTTGTCCCATTATGCAAGAATGCAGTTTGGATAGGCGAAAGCTTTCCTAGAGTAGCCAAGCCCAAAATGACGCTATTAATGCCTACAGTCGCTTTAAATCCGACATTCACCTTATTTAAACACGCATTTGCATAAGCTTTTGCATCAGCTACAGATTGAATATCATCACGCAACAATACGATATCTGCACTTGCTTTTGCAATATCCGCACCTTTATGCATTCCAATTCCGCTATCTGCCTTAATCAATGCTGGAGCATCATTGATGCCATCACCGACAAAGGCAACTTTCTTTCCCTCTGCCATAATTAGCTCCAAAATATCTGCTTTTTGCGTTGGCAATAATTCTGCAAAAAAGCGATCAATGCCCAATTCCCTTGCAACCTCATCCGCCTTATCCTGCATATCCCCTGTGAGCATTACAATCTCTTTAACGCCATTTTGTCGTAATTGCGACAAAACACCTTTTGCATTTTCTCTAATTGTATCCTTTAACATAATCATACCAACAAGTTGCCCATCGTAACCGATAAACAGAGGCGTATGGCCACTCGCCTTCAATTCTTGAATGCGTCCATATTGATGCTTGAAATCAATTTTTTCATCGTCTTCTAAAAAGTGTTGCGAACCAATCACAACACTTTTTCCATCAATCTCACTTTTCACACCATGTGCAACAATGAAAGTAACCTCATCATGATGGATATGCACAAAATCCTTTTGCTTTGCCGCTCTAACAACAGCTTCAGCAACGGGGTGAAAATAATGCTCCTCAATGCTTGCAGAAAGATTCAAAATATCTTCAGTATTCCATCTATCCGAAAAAGAATGCACCTCAATAACTTCAAGCTCCCCTTTTGTTAGTGTCCCTGTTTTATCAAAGACAAATACTTCACTTTCATACAAAGATTCTAAACTTTTTGCACCTTTAATAATGATACCACTTTTACCCGCACTTCCAATCGCTGCCTTGAATGCAACAGGCGTGGCAAGCTTAAGCGCACAAGAATAATCTGCCTGCAACACAGAAGCAGCTCGTGTCAAATCTTGACTATAAAAATAAGATAAAATAGCTAAGCCGAGCGTAACTGGAACCAAACCATCAGCCATTTTCGAGGCACTCAGCTGGATAGATGATTTTTGCACTAATGTTTCTTGAATATAATTCTTAATTCTAGCTGTTGCAGTTCCATCACCCACACTCTCTGCCCAAACCTTAATTTCACCCTCTTCAATAATTGTTCCAGATAAAACACGATCTCCTCGCACTTTACGAATAGGTGTCGCCTCACCTGTCATCGAAATTTGATTCACCAATCCTTCACCTGCAACAATATGCCCATCAACACAAATCGTATTACCTGCACCAATGACAACGATATCGCCAATATTAAGTTGATTAGCGGAAACTAGGATTCGCTCCTTTTTTCCTTCAATCAATTTTTCTATCCACGCTTCTTGAACTTGAGGCTTACTTAATTCTTTGATTAAATCATCACTCTTATACATTGTCATTTCTTCAATATATTCCCCTAATGAGAGCATAAAGTTTGCAGAATTTGCCGTCCTAAAATCCTGGCGATAGAGTGAAATTGCAATTGCCATAGCTTCCAAAACGCGCGAGGTAATGCCTTCTGTCAAAAGCTCTCTAACTCCACTTTTCAGAATTGGTAAAGAGGCAATTGAAGCAAAAACAAGATTAATCATTTCAGTTTTAATTAGAGGTTCTATGACAAGCGAAGTTGCAGCCCTCACCACTTCAGAAGAGTTAGGAATTTCGTCTCTTAAGGCAATATAGCTGTCTTGAGAAGCAGTATAACTTGATTTTGTTAATAAAGTTTTTAAAATTTCATAAATGCGTTGCTCCAAAAAAGAAACCTCACAACGATGAACAACAATCACATTATTAAGAATGTCATTCACACGTACACTCTCCACACCTTCAATTTCTTCAATGGCTATACGCAAAGGAATAGGGCTAACCCTACAACCCTGTTCACATCTATAACCAAAACGAGTGCGATGATTTGTATGATGTAAAACTTTTAGAGCAAGCATACATGTCGTCATTTACACACCTTGATTAATTTCTGCTTTCGCATCTTCATAACGTTCTTTCATTTCCTCCACACCCATTTCAAAAATAGATGAAAGTTTTGCTGAAAACTTAAAGATTGTTTTTTGTGCATCTTCATTGGTTAAAATAAAGGTCGCTACTGCACCAATCAATACACCTTTTAACATATCTTTTTGTGTTGAACTAGAAGCAAAAAACTGCCCAATAAAAGAAGAATCTGTATTTTGTGCATTGGTCTCTTGAGCTACATTGATTTGCTGCGTATTTGTGGTTTGAATGTAAGGATTATTGATATGAGGGGTAGTTGCATTCAAAAATGCCAAATAATCCCCTTGATTTATATTTGAATATTGCTGGTTATCTTGTTGAACGTTTTGTGTGCTTTGTATTTGTTCTGTATTCATCTTTATCCCCCACTATTCTTCTTCTTTAGATTCAAGCAACAAAGTGTTTTGTTCTGAATCCAGAAATTGGTTTAAACCATAAGCAGCAAGCCCACCTGCCACAATAAATCCAAAGGCTTCCAAAGAATTCTTGATAGGCGAAGATTGGTTGTCTCCTATAACATTTGTCGCTGCAATCGCAGCAGCAGTAACCGCTGCCCCTTGTAATGTGTTTTTTGCAACCTGTCTTAAAGCCTCTTGTTGCGTGATTTCACCACTTCTTAGCTTAGAATAATTTAATGCCCCTGAAACCATAAAGGAAATTAATCCTCCACTGACTGCATGCCCTACAACAGAACGTTTCTGCCCCGTATTGATTAACATACTTTCTCCCCTTCTGATTGACTTTCTTGTTGAGTCCGCATCTTCATCTCCGCCTCATTGCGTTTTTCGCTTAATTCATTTTTCTTCTCTTTGATCACCTTTGATGTTGCTAAAATCGTATCCTTCACATCCAAAACAACATTTTTACTTTTATTAAAAATATCTTTTGCTCGACACTCTGAATCACCCTCTTTGAATAAAGAAACAATTTCTTTTCTCTTATTGTATGCGAGAACTGCACCCCCACCAATCACTAAACCTAAAATAAACGGTACTGGCATATTTTACTCCTTATTTTTGTTAAGAATTTCATTTAGAATCATAGCAGAAATTCCACCTAAAATCACACCACCAATCAAAGAATAATTCAGATTACTCAAAAATCCCCCCAATTTTTCTTGCGTTAATGTTCCAGCCCTCAATTCTTCAATCATTTCATTTGTCTGCGAAAAAAGAATCTGTGCCTTTTCGACCTCACCAAGAACCTGAGATTCCTGCTGTATTGATGAATTTTGTTGATAAACATTTACCATATTTTTCCGTATTAATGGGATATGACTATTATACGCCAGTGCTTGAATACGAAAAATAAAATCGCGCACATTTGCATCCTGTTCGCTACTTAACCATTGATTGCATAACTGAATCGTATTGCTTTCAAATATAAATGCTTTTTCTAAATTCTCAATCAACTGAGAGGAGATTGAATCCTGATTTAATGGGCGATAGTTGTAACTTAACCCCTGATTCTGAATCAAAAACAATGCCGCATTCACCTGAAGAGTAGTCGCTTGAGATAATTGCCCAAAACAAGAATCTACCCCAAAAATGTTTGCCAACTGCTGATAAAACCCCAACTTTTGATATTCAAAATCCAAAAGACTCATGAGATTATTTTGCATATTTTTTCCTTATTTCTATTTTTCTATAGCCCCACTAAATAGACTCATAACTTCGTCTAAATGTTCCTTACGCAACCAACTCTCCCATAACGAGGGGTTAAACTGCTTTGCATCATACTCAACAACAACTGAACCAATCAACAGATTTAACTTAATATTCTTGATGATGGGGATATTTTTTATTGCTTCAAGGATTGTCTCCACATTTCCAGCACCTCCCCCAAACTCTGCCTTAAGTGCCGCACTAGCCCTCAATCGGATACGTCCGGGTGTATGGTGAACAATTGTAAAATAATCCGCAACTTTTTCAAGCAACTCCTTATCAATATCCATTCATCAAACCTTTCAAAAAAAGAAATTCACCTCATACAACAATATCCCCGCAACATTATATCATAAAATAAGAACCTCTAAAACTCATAGGCTATTTTTGCCTTGAATACATCGTAGCTTTCTGCTTTAATATCATTCTTAATGTGTGCATACAATAAATTCCCACTCAAGCCTTTAAAAAATTCATATCCAATCCCTGCATTAATTTCATTCTCGGTTTGCGTGATTGTTTGTGTTGATAAAACATCATACTTTGTTTGGGCATATAGAGCAGAGAGCTCCAACGCATTTAAGGAGTATCCTATAAAACCATAAATTGTTTTTGCATTTGGGTCAAAGTAATGATTACCTTCTTCTAAACGGCTTTGATCTCCAAAAGTCTCAATCAAACCCGAACCTTTCTTATCTACCTGTGCATATCCAGCACCAATATGAAAGCCTATTGACGGAAGAGTAATTGTTTCCTCAACATTCAGATAAGATCCATCTTCACCCATTAATGTATCCACATTACTCAAAGCGTAATGTGCAAGCGTATGGGAAGCAAATGCCTCATTACCAATTTCTAAACCAACTTTCGCACCTGGAATTTGAACAAGATGATTTGCAAAATAATAATAGGGATTCAATGTTAAAAATCCCACTTTATATTGGATATCTGCAACATAAACACCATCACTAGCATTCGTATCAGTAAATTGTACAGAAACTTCATCAAAATCGACCACCGCATGCTTGCCAGCCCAACCAGCAGTGATAGATAAACCATCCATGGGTGTTAAATTTATCACTGCACCCTGAATGTAATCTGTAAGCCACTCTAAGTTAACGTCTTGTCGCCCCACCTTTACAAAACCATAACCAGGGTGTTCCGCTTTCACAAAAAGTTGATGAGCCGTTGAATTATTGGCTAAAATGCCTTCTGCATTTCCAAATGCCCCATCATAATCACCCTTATTTTTCTCATAAATATCAATATTACTCCATACGCCAGCACCCAATGACACAAAATGCAAAGGTGAACTTTCATAAACAATCGAAGCCGATGGAGAAAGATAAGCACTACCTTTACCCATTTCATTTAAGGTATTAAAAGTTTGGGTTTCTTTAAAATTTTTTAATTGTCCATAAATTCCCAAATGTCCAGATGCACTACCTTTTTTCAAAGAATCTTCCAATTCCTGCGTGAAATCAGCCATCACACAACTACTACTTAAACATAAAGCCATCCATAAAATTTTCTTATTCACTCTTTCTCCTTTTTGGACGCACAACGACAATCCATGTCGCAACATTTTTTGCTTCCACTTCCACTTCCACAACCACCACATTGTTTGTTTTTGTATTGTCTAAAAAATACAGCAGCAATAAATATAGCAGCAACACCAAAAACTAATATTTCCTCTACTGGCAAAAAAACTCCTTTTTGTAAATAATATTCATTATAACAATTAAATCTTAAGAAGCCCTTTAAAGCACGGGGTGTTATTAAAACTCTTTAAAAATTGATTTGGAAGGAAAGTGAAGAAGGCAAGAAGAATCTTGAAGCAATACACTGCTTCAAGAATGTTTACTATTGTTTAATACCTAAAAGCGTATTGATAATCTCATCAACAGTACTCACAACTTTTGCATTTGCCGTATAGCCTGACTGAAAACGAATCAAGTTTGTCAATTCCTCATCAAGACTTACCTCTGAAATTGCTGAATACTCTTTTTTTACAGATGTTAGCACTGCAAGTTTTGCCTCATTATTTACCTTTGCATCAGATGCATCGCTTCCTACTCTTGTCGCAAGATTCTTAAAGTATTCTGCGATTTTGAAACTTCCATCAGAACCATCTTTTTCCCGGAAGATTATTGCATCATACTGCAATTGAATCATCATATTTGCTACTTCATAGTTACCTGTAACTTTCTCACGATATGGTTGAATCAATGTTGGGTCATTGCGAAAATCGATATTCAAATCGATACTTAAAGCGTCGCGTCCTTCAAAAAATCGGTTAATTCCTAAAGCTCCCGCAATATTTGTGCCATTATCTTGCAAGGAAACGGAAATGTCCTTACTTGGAAATTTTGGATTTACTTGAAAAGTTCTTGTCCTTTCATTATAGACTGCCTCAAAAAAATCATCGAAATCATTATTTGCATTATTATCGCCATTATCATCAGAGTTCTTATTTAACTGCGTGATAATGTCATTCATTGTTGTTTTTTCATGAATCTGAACCGTTTTACGTGCCATTTCATTACCATCGCTATCGTAAAGCACAACATCAAAAGAACCTGTGCGGAAAGAATAGTGGGGTGAATCAATAACTGGCTCTGTCGCACTTAAATGCTCTGTAAAATCTCCTCTTAGTGCTTGTGAAGAACTTTGAGAATAGATATTATTTGTCGCCTCAATAATTCCAGCTGCAAAAGTATCAAGCTGATTAATATAATGCTGAATATTACCGGGTACCATTTGACAATCGCAAAGCTTATCTGATGCACCCGTTGCATACAACGCACCAAGTTTTCCACCTCTCATATTACCAGTAATATCCTTAGGCTTAAAATCTTGCTGTTGATACATAATCCGATAAAAACCATCAGAGTTATCTAAGACAAGTGGATGAAAAGTAGAACCATCGACAATCGTATAACCATCGCCAACCTTATAGTTATAGTCTTCACTAAAATCCACTGATTCAGGGTTAAAGCCACTCATCTGTAAATTACTTTTGAATGCTTCCCCGCCAACAAGCTTTGCCATAGCCATTTCTCTTTGGTCTCTTTGGTCCCTTAAATCATTCGCTTGGTTGCGCTTACCTTCATTCTCTAATGCAATAATCTGCTTATTTAGGTTTGCAATTTCCTTCCCTAAACGATTAACCTCGGTAACGACTGTTTTAATCTCCTCGTTAATATCATTTTGCATTTTTGTTAAACGATCGCGTGTTTCACGGATAGAATGTGCAAGAGTTTGTGCTCTCTGTGCAAGAACGATCTTTTGAGCAGGGTCGCTAGACTTCGTACTTAAAGATTCCCACGCATTAAAATATTGTTGTAAGTCATTAAAGATGCCATCTTCATCAACTTCTGGAAAATAAGTAGAAACCTCTCTTAAAATTTCATATTGAGTTTGACTATTCTGTTGTTCATGTGCAGATTTACGATAGCGTCCAAAAGTATATTCATCATGCAAACGCATAATATTATCAACAGATACACCCTGTCCGTAACTGTAGCGTCCAAAATTGATGGGTGATGAAGAACTCACATTCACCACCTGACGCGTATAAAAACTACTGTTTGCGTTTGCTATGTTATGTCCAGTTGTGTCCACCATAACTTGATGGGCTTGCAAACCTGTATACGCAGTATTGAGTGAAGCAAAAATACTTGGCATGGCCTTCTCCTTCTACAACAATTATGCTTCAACAGCAATAAACTGGGTATCTAAAGAACGTTTACCTTTGTAGTTTGCCTCGGAAGGAACAAGATTATCCAACAAAGAGCGATACATCTCCGAAACAGCGATAGAAAGGCGTCCAAAACGTTGATTCTCTACTTTTAACTCACGAATAGACTTATTGAGTTTATCAAAAAGATCATCGATATCTTGACTAATCAACTCCCTAATCTCTTTTCCAGGATTTTCTGCAACCAGCAACCTAAAGTCATCTTCAATAAGTCTTCTCTTTTCTTCAAAAGCGAGAATCAAAGTCTCTTTTGGCTTCACTCTTGAAAAGATAGCCTCATGCTTTGCCTCTTTAATATCCTCAATGTCTTCTTGGGTCATTGCAAGAAGTGCTTGCACATCAGCAATGGAACTTTCGATATGGTTATATAGCATTTGTAACTCCTTAAGAAAAATTCTGCTACTACCTACCAAGCAAATTCCGTGCCATTTTTGCTGCACTTCCTCCAATATCAATTTTATATTCACCTTTTGCAAGGGCTTCTTTAATTTCTTGAGAACGCGAAAGCTCTACCTTTTCACTCTTTGCATTCGCCCTTAAGGTATCTCCATTACTCTGAATGGCTTGTGAACCAACTTGCTGAAGGACTATTGCATTTTGCTGTATAGAACTAATCATCTCTGCCTCCTTTCATGAAAAGTTACGCTCATTCTCTATATCGACACTTTTTTATTTTGCATTAGGGTCAAATCCATCAGAAATTCCTTTTAATACCTTATAGACATCTGTTTCTGGAGGCTTTTTCTCCTCTGCAACAGAATTATACAAGCTCACATCAGAACCACCAATCCTTATTGTATAGACAACAACAATACCCATTGCATACAAAAACATAATAAACCCGATGCTAGGAACAATCCAAGTTACAAAATCAAAACCTCTTCTTTGCGGACGATCATCACGAATTGGGCGCATTCTTGGCATTGCCGTATTTGCTTTTTTAAATCCAAACGCCATTGTGTTTCTCCCTTCTCCAAAAATTCTTACTTATCAAAAATTATTTAGTTTAATTAAGTATATTGTATTCTCTCAAGCTTAAATTTAAAGCATATTGATGAAAAAATTTATTATTTTGGATTACCTAAGACAGAACAAGGTTGCAAAGCGGGATAACGATTCATTACTTTTCGCCATCTCTTGCAAGCAAGAGATTCCGTGCTACTTGCCGAATGAGGGCAACTTCCAAGTTGCATTTCTAAATGTGGCAAAGATGACTTTTGGCTAATGCCTGACAAAAAGAACGCTTGCCTATCAATTACCCAACCTTTCTCCATATACTCCTGCCCAGAACATGTAAAATTAAATCTTTCTTCAAGCATTTTCAAAAATTCAAATTGATTTGTCTTGTTAATCTCCTTTTGCAAATTCTTTATTTCCTTTTGAACATTTGAAACTTCTTGCATAAAATAATCCTGAATATCTGACAACGAATCATAATATTGATGACTCAAGAGAAAATCGGGAGTTACCAAATCTTTTTCTCCAATCTGTGAAACAGATGACTCAAAACGAATTGACTTATCTCGCTCATCAACAACAATCCTTCCTAAAAAGATACGTAAGGGCAACGCCTCACCCCAACAATTTTCACAAATCTTTTTTTCAGCCATCGTATAAAAATAATAAACCGGTTTCAAATCCTCCTGTTTTGCTTCAGACAAAGAGGTATCCGACAAATTTTCCTCACTAGATTCTAAAGTTTGTGCCAATTTTTTATTGTTCTGTTCAGGTTGCTCTACATTTTGAAATTGTGGTACTGGTTCATCACTTCCCGATTCTACCTCCACAAGGGGGATAACAGGAGAAGATGACTTTAGCTCCTCAATCTTTGCTTTAGTGAGTTGCCCCCCACGTTTTTCAATATCTTGCTTTTGCTTTAGACGCTCACTTCCCTGCCTTAAATGCTGTGATTCTTCCCTTTGCTTTCGCTCCTCAAAATTCTCCGTTGGTTTAAGCTGAATAACCTCAATATCCATCGCAGCGACTAAGGGTAAACTGAATAAAATTAAAAAAATAAACCGCTTCATCTTACTTTATTGAGTACTACAACAAATCTTGAATCTGCTTTCTGATAGGATCAATATGATGTGGCTCAATCAACCTTTCACCAACTTCCTGCCCATTTTTATAAAAAATCAATGTAGGAATCTTACGAACACCAAGTTTTGTCTTTAATTCTTTCGCTGCATCACTTTGGATTTTAAAAAACTTTACATTTCCGCTAAATTCTTGAGAAAGTGTATCTAAAAAAGGATTCACGCGAACACAATCTGGACACCATACCGCCCCAAGAGTCACCAAACTCAAACCTTCTGCAACCATTTCATCAAGTTGACTTTCCATAATTTCTTGAATCATTTTATTTATCCTTTTGTCGTTCTTTAAGTTCTTTTAAGCTCTGTTCTACAACAGAAAAATCAGGTTTTTCAGGAAAATATTTTGCCTCTTCATCAGTCGTTAACCTTTTCCAAACCTTTGTTTCACCTACAAATCCAGCACTATCTACACTAGCCCTCAATTTGAGAGTCTTACCGCCATCTTCAAGGGAAATTTTAATATAATATTCCTTGCCACTATCGTAATTATAGACCGTTCCACCCTTATAATGATCTTTACCACTAGGAACAAGATCATAAATAAAAACAGTTCCTTTATCTACCCTATCACGCAACTCTGGGTTTTGATTGTTAATGTCCTTTTTAGGACCAGAACCATCAACATTGGCAAAACCATAGGCATAATACTTTCCATCACGTTCAAAAAATTCTACAATCGATTGTCTCCCACTTTCCCCAACATGAGTCATAAAATAACCTTTTAAATCCGCTGCACACAAGTGCACCACCATAGACACGCCAACAAGAAAAGCCCATATTTTCATAAAAATTCTCCTTATCTTTCGTGGGGACAATTATAACATAATTTTAAAAACCGGAGGATAGACTAATATAGATAAAAAATTAAAATTTTTAAGAAAGTCGCCTAAAACATTCAAAAATGAGAAAATGAACATAATTAGGCAACAGAGATACCTTATTCTACGACAGCCTGAGAACCATCGCGTTTAACACCATCTCGATGAGGTTGATCACCTACAATTTCACCCCATACAATACAACCTTCTGTTGGGCATGCAGTTGCACAAGCAGGCTCATCATGATGAGAAACACACTCTACACACTTATCCCCATATACATAATAAATCCCAGCATCCGCATTGGGATTATCATCATCATCTACAATCGCCTCAACAGGGCATTCATCAATACAAGCACCACAGGCAATGCAAATATCAGTAATTTTAACAGACATCTTATCTCCTTATGTTTTAAATAAAAGTAGCCAAAGGCTTGCGTGGAGTATAATTGAATTTCTATTAAAGGATTCTAAACTGAAACAAAAAAAGGTAAAGAAGCTACATTCTTGAATCAAAATGCAACAAAATTTAAATCCCTTTTTAAGAATCTCCGACGCAACTCCATCAAGTTAAAGTCTAACTTTTGAAGAAAAGTATTCTTTAATTGCTTCCACTTTATCCGTTTTTTCCCAACTAAATTCGGGCAATTCCCGCCCAAAATGTCCATAACTCGATGTTTTTCTGTAAATAGGACGCAATAAATTTAATGATTCAATGATACCTTTAGGTGTTAGACGAAAAAGCTTTTTAACACATTCTTCTAATTCTAAATCAGAAACCTTAGCTGTATTATGGCTATTTACAAGAATGGAAACCGGCTCAACAACACCAATCGCATAAGCAACTTGAATCGTCGCTTTATCGCAAATACCAGAAGCAACAAGATTTTTTGCAACATAACGTGCAGCATAAGCCCCACTTCTATCTACTTTGCTTGGATCTTTTCCACTGAATGCACCACCACCATGAGGGCAGCTCCCTCCATAGGTGTCAACAATAATCTTTCTTCCTGTTAATCCTGCATCCCCTTGAGGACCACCAATCACAAATTTACCTGTGGGATTCACAAAATAACGAATATTATCATTTAAGTATTCCTTAGGTATTACCTTTTGTACAACCTCTTCAATCACTGCATCTCTTAACCTATTTTGCTCTACCTCTGGTGAATGCTGTGTAGAAACAACAATTGTATCAATGCTTGTAGGCTTCCCATCAACATACTTAATTGTAACTTGAGATTTTCCGTCAGGACGTAAAAAAGGCAAACTTCCGCTTTTCCTTGCTTGTGCCAACCCCTCTGTAATCCGATGAGAAAGGTAGATTGGTAAAGGCATAAGTGTGGCTGTTTCCCTACATGCATAGCCAAACATTAAACCTTGATCCCCTGCCCCAATCTCTCCATCTTCTCGATCAACTCCTTGATTGATATCAGGGCTTTGTTCACCAATACCATTCAAAATGGCGGCACTGCGATAATCAAAACCATACAACGCATCGGTATAGCCAATATCCCGAACAACATTACGTGCAATATCTTGCATAGGGGCATAAGCAGTTGTTTTCAGCTCACCTGCAATGATACAAAACCCATTAGAAAGAAGAGTTTCACAAGCAACACGTGCTTTTTTATCCTTATCAATAATATAATCTAAAACCGCATCACTAATTTGATCAGCCATTTTGTCTGGATGTCCCTCTGTTACAGATTCAGAAGTAAAAAGAAATGATTTACTCATAACCAACCTTTCATTATGATAAACTTTAAATACACAAACATTTTAGCCTATTCTAGTTTAACCTTGTTTTAAAGAATTGAATTGTAGAATTACCCCATCAGAAATGATAAATTTTATCCTTAAGGAGTTTTTATTATGTTAGTAACAAAAAAGGCGCCTAATTTTACAGCGGCAGCAGTTTTAGCATCTAATGAGATTGTAGATAGCTTCGAGCTTTATAAAAATATTGGCAAGAATGGTGCGGTGGTTTTCTTTTGGCCTCTTGACTTCACATTTGTGTGTCCATCAGAAATTATTGCTTTTGACAAAAGAGTGAAGAATTTTGAAGAGCGTGGAATTAAGGTTATTGGTGTTTCAGTTGATTCTGAATATACACACTTTGCATGGAAAAATACTCCTGTAAATGAAGGCGGAATTGGATCTGTTACTTTCCCTATGGTTGCAGATAAAGATAAATCCATTTCAAGAAGCTTTGATGTACTCTTTAACGAATCTGTTGCACTTAGAGGCTCATTCCTTATTGACAAAAATTGCACAATTCGCCACGCGGTTATCAATGATCTTCCATTAGGTAGAAATGTAGATGAGATGATTCGTATGGTTGATGCACTTTTATTCCATGAAGAGCACGGAGAAGTTTGTCCTGCTGGTTGGAACAAGGGTGATACAGGTATGAAAGCTGATGCTAAAGGTGTAGCTGATTATCTTGCAAAAAACAAAGATAAACTATAAACAATATATTTGGGTGGTGCTTCCACCCTCCCCTTTTAATATCCAAATTCTAAGGTAATTTTTATTTTAAAGGTTGTATAATCCAATCTTTGGTTTTGATAAGGATAGGTGGGTGAGTTGGCTGAAACCACATCCCTGCTAAGGATGCGTAGTCGCAAGATTACCGAGGGTTCGAATCCCTCCCTGTCCGCCACTTCTACAAAACCCTTTCTCAACTCCAAGCATTAAGGACAACAAATAATGAAAAAGAGTCGTATTCAAGATGCAATCAAGTTTTTTAGACATAAAGGTTTACTAGAACTTATCTACAAAATTGATGAAGGAAGGATTGTCTTTAAAGAAAATGTACAAATTTTTCAAATACAAAAAAGTAGTTGTTGGTTTGTTGATTTAACAGATATCAAGCGACCAACAGAACTTTTAAGCCAAGCCTCTTTTTATCCAGATGATGAATTCTCCTACAATGCAAAAATTGAAATCAGTCTTTCTGATGACGAACCTCTCATCTATCCTTTTGACCGCTATCACCTATTTTTGTTGCAAGATTCAGCGGAACAAATGTTTATCCTTTTTAAATAGCAAAAAGTAAATTCCTTAATACAATATCAGGCATAGGATTCTTCATCATCAAAAATTCTCAATGCCCTCTCTTTGACTTCTTTTTGAAAATATGCCGCATCAACAACTGTTTGATTTAAAAAATTCTTCGTAAGCCGACAGGGTGGAATATCAATCTCTAATAATTGATTCATTCCTTGTAAAACACCATCGTAATGGAGAAACAATTGCCCTTGCGGAAATTGATTCTCCACATTCCACTTCGCTAAAGAAGTGACAAACCCTTTAGCATTTGGTATTTTAAGTTGTTTTTTTGCTTCCTCTGGAAACAGATAATGCCCAAATGCAAACAACGCATGTGCCTCACTTGAAAAACGCTTAGATAGGGGGGCAATATTCTGCCGAACCTTCAACACCGCCACCTTTTGCAAGGATTCATTAATCTTCTGCCAATCCTCCTCACAAAAAGCCAGTAAACATTCCACAATAGCCTTATCAAACTTAAGCTGATTTGAATCAAGAAAATATTTTGCCTCCTGCTTTGCATCATCCAACATTGCTGAATCTTGATAATAAAGTGCCATCAAAAGATTGCTTGTTACAATTCCCATAGTCATACCATTTTGACACAAACCTAACGACTTGGGATAGATTTTCTCAAAAAAAGATATACAATTACCCGACAAAAGGCGAAAAGCAAGAATATAATGCATGGAATGATCAGCCCCAGTATTTTGCCCCATATCAAACAAATTAGTTCTTGCCAGCTGATAAAGAACATTATTTAACAGCTCTAAATCATCTGCACTAAACGCCTCATACAAACCCAACAAATAGGGAGAATCAAAGGCACTTAAGAATATTCTCACCTTCTCTTCAGGTGTGCCTAAGAGAGAATATTCCTTATAATGCTTGCACTGCTCTTGCAAATATACTTCCCGACTCTGAAAGATTCCCCTATCCATTGCATTATCATTCTTGCACTCTTTCTCATACAGATCTACATAACCTTTTACTAACATTATCTTTCTCCATGTCAAAAAATTATGTAATTCTAATCATTTTCAGATAAATATAGCATAAAGCAGAAAAGATTGATAAAATTTTATTCAATTTACCTGCTTTTTAATAAAACAAGGTATAGAATTACGATTTTAAAACAAAGGAACTTTATGAGCTTAGCAAAACGCATTATCCCTTGTTTAGATATTCAAGAAGGTAGAGTTGTTAAAGGTGTTAATTTTTTAGACATTCAAGATGCAGGCGATCCTGTAGAAATTGCACAACGTTACAATATGCAAGGGGCTGATGAACTTGTTTTTTTAGATATCACTGCAACGCACCAAGATCGTTCCTTAACCTATGATGTCTTAAAAAAAGTTGCAAAAAATGTATTCATTCCACTTTGTGTGGGCGGTGGCGTAAAAGAATTACAGGATTTTTATCGACTCCTTGAAACAGGTTGCGATAAAGTCAGTATTAATTCTGCAGCACTTGCAAACCCAAACCTCATCACACAAGCTGCACAAGCCTTTGGTTCTCAATGTGTTGTCGTTGCAATGGATATTAAATGGAATGCCCACCAACAAAGCTGGAATCTCTATACGCATGGTGGACGCAAGGATAGTGGAATCGACTTATTACAATGGGCAAAAGAGGTTAGCGACAGAGGAGCAGGAGAAATTCTTCTAACCAGCATGGACGCAGATGGCACAAAAAACGGCTTTGACTTAAAATCCTTACAAGCCCTCAACACAATTCTCCAAATCCCTATTATTCTTAGCGGTGGAGCGGGAACAATGGAACATTTTAAAGAAGCATTCATACATGGTGCTGATGCAGCTTTGGCTGCAAGCGTATTCCACTATCAAGAAATTCATATTCAAGAACTTAAACTTTACTTGAAATCGGAAGGGATTTGTGTCAGATTTTAAAACCAAAAAGGGATTACAATGTTTATTTCAGCTGGAGAAATGGAGACATTCGACTTTGCAAAAAGTATTGGCATAGGATTAGTGAATGCAAGCATTGGTCTTAGTCAGCTTATTTTGCAAGAATCTGTGCAAGAATTAATTTTTATCGGAACAGCGGGTAGTTACGATAAAAATGAACCACTTTTAAATATCATAGAATCTCAACATGCCAGTCAGATTGAACTAAGCTTTTTATCTCAACAATCCTATACGCCTATTGAAAATATCGTTAAAATAGATTTTCAAGAAAAATCCCCTATCGTCAATTCAAGCAATTATATCACCACAGATATAAACATTGCAGAGGCATTTTTAAAATTAGGTATTTTTTATGAAAATATGGAATTCTTTTCTGTTTTACGTGTTGCAAAGACATTCAAAATTCCTGCAAAAGGTATTTTTTGTATCACAAACCATACGGACAAAAACGCGAGGGATTCTTTTTTAAAGCACTCAAGACAAGCCAACACACTCTTAGAATCTTATGTAAGGAAAAATTATGCAGAATATTTATGACTTAACTTTGCAAGAATTAGAACAATTCTGCACTCCATCTTATCGTGCAAAGCAAATTTATAGCTGGCTATACCATCATTACATTGATGATTTTGATGCAATGAATAATCTTTCAAAAGATTTCAGACAAACGCTAAAAACAACCTTTCAACTTCAGCGTCCAAAAATTATCACTACACAACACAGCAAAGATGGTAGCAAAAAGTATTTATTTCAAACCCATGATTTGCATAACTTCGAATCTGTTCTGCTCAAAATGCGTGAATCCCAAAATGATGAAACAGGTAAAATCATTCAAGAAGAACGATGGACACTCTGCGTTTCTTCGCAAATTGGTTGCAAAGTGGGGTGTGCATTTTGCTTAACAGCAAAAAGTGGATTTGTGAGAAATTTAAGTGCCGGAGAAATTGTCTCTCAAGTTGTCAGTGTAAAAAAAGCCAACCAAATTCCACCCCAAAAACGACTAAATATCGTTTTTATGGGAATGGGAGAACCCTTAGATAATTTTGATGAGGTCATCAAGGCAATACAAATCTTAGCTAACAAAGATGGTTTAAGCATTTCACCTAAACGACAGACAATTTCTACAAGTGGCATAGCACCAAAAATTAAAAAATTAGGAGAACTCAATCTAGGCGTACAACTTGCCCTTTCTTTACATGCCGTTACAGACGAATTGCGTTCTAAGCTCATCCCAATGAATAAAGCTTACAACATTCAAGAAGTCATCTCGACACTCAAGAAATTTCCTATTAATTCACGCAAACGTTTAATGTTTGAATACTTAATGATAGCAGGGGTAAATGACGATATCAAGAGTGCACAATCTCTATTGAAGCTTTTGAATGGATTTAAAGCAAAAGTAAACCTTATCCTCTTTAATCCTTATGAAAATAGTCAATTTCAACGCCCTAGCGAAAAAAATGTCCGCTCATTTCAAGAATTTCTTATGCAAAAAGGCTTACTTTGCACAATCAGAGAATCCAAAGGGCTAGATATTAGTGCAGCTTGTGGACAACTTAGAGAACAAAATCTCTAGTCACCGCCCCCTTCTAAAAGCTAAAGATTATCTTTTTAATCCAATGGCTTCTTTAATCAACTCATCACCTGTTGTAAAAGCTTTAGCATTAAAAGAATAACCGCGTTGAAATACAATCAAATTTGTGAGAGCTTCTGCAATATCCACATTACTATACTCAAGGTATTTATGTCTCATTGAGGCAAACTTTAGAGTCGCATTTTCCTCATCCCAACCCATAATTGGAGGACCACTCACAATGCCAATCTCACCATTGATAATTTTAGCATCAAGTGCGAACATATTATTTCCTACCTTTTGCAAGCCTTGATCATTCACAAACGCCACCGTTCCCACGCGTCCCATAATTTCAGACGCTCCATTACTAAAAGTCAAGTTAATAAATCCTTGTTCAGTAATTGTAACTTCACTCAAACGTCCAGCAGCAATTCCGTCTTGCTCCACTTTACGCAATTCTGAAGCATTGCCTGCAAAACTAGTACTTGTTCTGCCATCCGCTCCACCTAGATTCATCGTTAAATCACCTGTCAAGAAAGGCACAGTTACATCGGGTGCATCGACAACATTTCCATTACTGAACTTCAATTCACTTTGTGTATAATTATCACTCAAATAACTCTTTCCATCAGCTGTCATAATAGAAGTCTTCACTTCCCAAATCTCATCTGTACCCTCGCCATTAGACGCCTGCTTTAAATAAAATTGATTTTGGATTGTATACACATTCCCTTGATCATCAAAAATGCGTTGTGAAAATCCATTTGTCGGAACTCCTAAAGATGAACCTATCACGCTTTTTCCAGTAATCTCTGATGAAGAATCATTCTCTTCGATAGGCTCAAAAGTGCGATCAACATTCTTAAATCCTAACACATCTCCTAGCCTTCCACCGATTGCAACCTTAATGTCCGCATCAGTTTCATTCTTCAACACCAATCCACAACCATCAAGCATTCCATCATCTTTGCGTTGGAGATCAAGTGTCAACCCACTATGCTGATTCACTAAATCACGCAATTCTCCCAAAGTATTAAAGCCAAACTCATCTTCTCCGCCATAAGTAAAAGTGAAGTTCTCTGTGATGAATTCCGGATTATCATCTCCTGCGGGTTGGTTTGGGTCATAATCTGGATTAGGCGTATCCACATTCATCGTGAATGTCTTGTTGACCTTCACATCAATAGGATCAGAACCGCTTGTAAAAGCATTCATATTCTGTTCAAAGATAGCATCATAATCAATCGTCCCATCAATATCTGCAAATGCTTCATCAATCCCTTTACTATTCTCTGTGCGATTCAAATTAAATCCCATACTTAATGTTGTTGTAATATTTGGACGAAAATAAAGATCCTCTGGAATTTGGATAGGCTCAAGTTGTGAACCCGTAAGCCCAGCAATATCTGCATCATAATCATTAGAAGCATTGAACACACCATCAGCACCAATTTTTCCTAAATTAATACCATAAAGATAATATCCGCTATTATTCACCAAATAGCCATCACTATCGCGTCCAAAAGAACCATCGCGTGTATAAAAATTCTTTTGGTCCAAGTTTTGTCCAATCGGATTCTTCACATCATAATTTCCATCTTTTTGTGTTCCAACAACAAACCACCCACGCCCATTCATCGCAACATCAAACTCTCCCGTTGACGCCTTGATTGTTCCGGGTCTTGTAATAATCGCTGTAGAGGCGGTTGTTGTCCCATGATTGTAATCATTATTTAGGGGTGAATTTGCATTCAAAATACCCATATTCTTTGAAAGCATAGACTTAAAATGTGCTTCATTACCTCGATAACCTACAGTATTTGCATTCGCAATATTGTTTGAAGTGACATCCAAACCAACCTGATGCGTAAGAATCCCTGCTACGCCATTAAATAATGTTGAATTCATAACATTCCTCCCTTAATCTATTTCCTAATTGCCACTTCCACTAGAGCCACCGCTTCCACCGGAATTACTGCCATTACCATTTCCATTATTACTTAATTGATCCTTAGGGTAGAATGTAAGAATCGCACCAATAGAGAACATATTTGACTTAGAACTTCCCATTTTAATATAGGGGATACCATCATCACCGATACCAATACCAGTAATTTCCCCTCTACCCCAAAATGTTTTCTTAGGTTCTTTTTTACCATCAGCTGTTGTCTCCATATTGTATTCAGCATTGATTTTATAAAATTTACCCTCTCCAGCAGGGACATTCAAACCAGAATTATCTTTTGTATCCCATTCAAAAGTTACATATCCTTTTTTACCTTGCAACGCATCTTTACCTTTCTTACCTGTTACAGGGTCAACATAATCCTTAAGATATATTGTCCGAACGACTTCCCCTTCTTTTCCAGTTTCTGAATCAACCTTACGAATCTCAATCTTTGCATCAGGGTTTGCGTCTAAATCAATTTCTTCATCAAAGTAAATATCAAAAGTCTCTTTCTGATTTTTTGGTAGGTCAAAAAAGCCACCGGTTTCACCAATCTGCCCAATCATTCCTGCTGTATTGTAGGCAGATAATTGTGCTAGAATTGCACTCATATTAGTATTCATCGCAATACCTTGCGAGAGCATAACAAGTGTTTCACTCATTTTTTCTTGGAATTCAGCCAACTTCTCATTACTCTCCGTCATCTTATTAAGAGATTCCGTCATTGTTGTTAGAGTTTTCTTCATCTCTTCTTGCTGTTCTACTTGCGTCATCAAGGCAGTTTGCTCCAGAATTTGGTTTGTTTCCATAGGAGCGGTTGGATCTTGTGCCTTTAATTGTTCCAAGAAAAGCTTTAAAAATGCGTCCTTATCTAAAGTACTATTATCTTTCTCTCCATCTTCCCAACTAGGGTTTCCTGTCCCAAGTCCATCACCGCTACCTACACCATTTCCACCAGAACCGCCACTTCCACCAGAGCCTCCACTTCCGCCAGAACCACCGGAACCACCGGAATTTCCGCCACTTCCACCAGATCCGCCAGAAGTGTCGCCTCCACCAGAACCACCACTTCCACCAGAGTTATCAACATTTCCGCCACTTCCACCAGATCCGCCAGAGTTATCAACATCTCCGCCACTTCCACCAGAGTTATCAACATCTCCGCCACTAGTCCCATCACCTGACCTTGTGTTTCCACTCGCTGCTGCTGTTTTTAACCATGGATTAAAACCGCTTGAAATTCCACCAATAGCCATTGTATACTCCTTACGCATATCTCGGTGTCAAAGTTAACTCTAACATATAGAGTTTCTTTTCTATGCTCATTGAACTTTTGTAAGTCTCTAAGCCAAAAGTGTTCCATATTTTACTTGTTTGCTTGTCTTCTTCATACATTTTTTGCATTTCTTGCCGATAAACCATTTCATCAGTGAGATTAGATTCATTCTCTGATTCTTCTTCTCCACCTCTTTGTTCGCCGTTATATCCACCATGTTGGCTACCTCCACCATCACCTTGACTACCAAACTCATTTCCTTGTGAATCCTGAAAACTCATTTCAACATTTTCAAAACCAACACCAAAAAGTTGTTGTTTAAAATCATTTGCATTCGCCATAAAAAGCTGTAAAGCTTGAGGATTAGAAAGAATCTGCACAACAACACTATTTCCACGTTGTTTAATTGTTACTTCAACATTACCTAAATTTTCGGGCGACAATTCCAAAGAAAGCTTGGATAATGGGGGCTTGTAATTATTAATACCCTCCCTTAAACCACTTGTAAAATTACGTAAAGTTTCTTTTGCTGCTGCACTTTTATACATAAAATCTGCTTTCATTGCATCATTCATTACAACTGCTTGGTCAGGAGAAAAATTGGAACTATTTTTGCTTTCAGACTTGATTTTTGTACTCATCGCTTCAAGTAAACCATTTTCTTTCATTTTTTTTGCATTGAGTGAAGTAGGAAGTGTGCTATTTTGTAATGCAATCTTTTCACCATTTGCTCGATTAAGCATTTGCTTATCAAATTCACCCATTTGTGCCTTAAGATTTATTTCCCTATTTTCCATCTCTTTAGTCGCTTGTTGCCTAATTACATGTGGATCTTGAGCAGAATTTGCAGAACTCGCTGAACTTGGGGCTTTATAACTTGGGGCTGAAGAACTTTCTTCTTTGTTAGAATTCTTAGAATGTGCCACTTCAGACGAAGTTTGTTTTTTAGAGGTAGATTCTCCTTCCATTCTTGAAGTCAGTAAATCTTGAGCAAAACCTTTTGCATTTATTTTTCTGATTTCATCAACAATATCATTCTTTGTTTCAACTTTTTTACCTTGTGCCATTTGATTTTGTTTGAGCAATACCTCTTGGAGTGTCATTTTTCCTTCTGAGTCATCAAAAAAGGTTTGCTTTTGCCCAACTATGTCAGATATATGCTTATTCAATACTGCAAGTTTTGGAGTCAAGGGGTGATAAATATTTGAAATATACCCATTGTTTGGTGTATCGGGTTTACTCGGCGGACGAATGCCTCCGCCAACATTACCATTACCAACATTACCATTACTATTATTACCACTGTTGCCACCATTACCGCCATTACCATTACTACCATTACTACTATTACCACTACCGCTATTATTGCCACCATTACCGGGCTTATTAGGACGCCACATTCCGGCTAAAATATCTCCTAGAATCGAACCAATATTATTACCGCCACCACTATTGTTTCCATTTTCCCCTAAGTTTGGGTAACCTACACCAGGCTTTGAATTATGCACTAAAGAATTGATAAAATCCTTAAAATCGTTATATCCCAAACTAGGAATAACCAAAGGACGATTCAAAGAATTTGATGGATTTGTATAGCTAAAATTCAAATTCTTAAGATTTAATTCCGCAAAATCAGCAAGCTTTTGAACATCATTCAATGTAAGTGAATTTCCAGAGCTTTTATTTAAAAATTCAAGCAAAGAGGTGCTAATTTTTGATTGACTAAATATCTTTTGCAAAACCTGATTTTCACGGCTTGTATTTTGCAAAAATTGTGCTAATTTCGCTTCATTCTGTAAAGCTTGTTCTTTTAAAAATCCAAAATCCTTTATATCTAAAGGCTTAATATTTGGCTTTTTGGTAGAATTTCCAAGAAGATTCTGAACAAGAATCTCTTTTGCGATGGCTTTTGCATCTGCTTCAGTGGCTTGCAAAGAATTCCTTAAAATGGAGACTAACAATTCCTTAGACGCCTCTAGTTTTTCTTGCACACTCTGTGTCGGAGAAGACTGAATATTATTTAACTTTTGCTTAATGGTTTCTTGTAAATTGTTGTTATGAAATTTACCTTCTACTTGCCTTACAACCGCCTCTAATTCCTTAAGACTGGGTGCATTCTGGATTTTTTGTATAATAGATTTTTCTTGATCAGAGATTCCTTTTTTGGATTCTTTGGAACTAAATTCTTTGATATTATCTTGCTTTTCTTCCTTTATGGGTGTTACAAGCTTGATAGGTGTTTGTGCAATCACTTGTTGCGTTTGGGTGTGTTTTGCATTCACCATCTTTTGCAAGGGCTGATTATTTTGTTGCAAGATATCTGTATTATTTTCTTTTTGCGAACTTTTTCCTCCAGCTTCATTCGCTAAATAAGACTTTGTTGCAAGATTCTTTAAAAATTTATTTGACTCTTTAGGTTGGGTATCTATTGCTGAATTATGGGTAGGTTTTACCTCTTTTTCTAATATCTCATTTTCCCTTTTTTTTGCACTGAAATCGATTTTATTTTTTAATGGTGGTAAGGGTGTATGCTTAGGAGAATTTTGAGCTTTGTCCTCACCCTTATTTTGTTTAATCGCACTCCCTAAAATCTGACTAAATAAATCTGAAGGAGTGTTACTTCCTGTATTATTTTTTGCCGATGGCACATTTGCTTCACTTGCATTACCAGCATTATTTAAAAAATTTGACGCAATCATTTTGTTTCCCCTTTACTCTTGAAGAATCTGAGTCCGCTAGATTCAATAATTATATAGATTCATTACTTAAGTAAAATAAGCAAATATTATTCCAAAGCTAGAGCTATTTCCACATTATAAATTTATAGAAAAAACTCCTATTTTTTTGCAAAAATATGGGTAAAATACGATATAATCAAACCCGGCGTAAGGAAACGCTAATATTTAAAAGGAGTTAGTTGTGGCTTTTAACATTAACACAAACATTCATGCGTTGAATTCGCATGCGCAAGGTTCTTTTACACAGACAGCAATTGTTGGTTCTCTTGAGAGACTTAGTTCTGGTCTTAGAATTAATAAGGCAGCAGATGATGCTTCAGGTATGGCGATTGCCGATTCATTACGTT
>NZ_NHYN01000070.1 GCF_003288845.1 Helicobacter monodelphidis
GAAATATCACCCCGAAGTAGTGAGTGAAATACCTCAAATCATACAAGAGGGCAAAATTCTCAAAGACGATAAAGGGCGATTAAATATCGAATATGGAAACAATATCATAGAGCTAAGAAATAATTGGCAAGGTGAAGAAACTGAAAATCAATGGATTATAACAAGCTATACCAAAAAAAGATGAGCTTAGTAAGGGTATCCTCTACTAAGAACAAAAACGCTATCAAAGAGGACTATTCTTTTGAAACTCATCATACAGATATACGATAAATTGAAGTTTTAGAGTCAAAATAGTAAAATAAGAATGTGTTTAAGGGGTAACTTTCTTTTTATGCAATCTAGCGTAGAAAGGAGGTTAGAGATGAAGAAAACTTTAAAGCTTATCGTTAAAATGATAGCCTTAGAGTTGTTCAAAGAGATTGTGAGAAAACTCTTTGAACTAATCACAAATTAAAAATCTTAATATTTTAGGATTCCCCCACTTAGTTTCTCCTTAAGCACAAAAAACTTACGCTAGATTGTGGGGGATAGCGTAGCTACAAAAAACAACTATAAACAAAAACATAGCCTATATTAACTCTATAAGCCTTAAAAACTACATTTAAATCCTTTTTAAAAAAGATGAGGTATTCTTTAAATCTATGGATTTAAACAAATATCTATCAGCATCTGAAGAAGCTTTTAATAAAAAAGATTTCAAACACATATTTGCACTCCTCTTAGCCCCATAAAAAAATGAGAATGACGGGTTTTTATGCAGTGAGCAATAAGAATCCATGACTATAACAAGAGATCATATGGATTTTCAAGCTCAATACAATATTTTCTTAAAACTTCTTTCTATTCACATCATCCATAATCTTTACAGCAATATTATCTACAGTGTTGCTGATTTCTTGCGATTGGTTGGCAATATCTAATATTT
>NZ_NHYN01000071.1 GCF_003288845.1 Helicobacter monodelphidis
CTACCTTAGATTTATCTATTTCAGTTAGCATACTAATTAAGCCTTTTATACTAAGGGTTTATAAAGCTATAAAATTATATTGATTGGTTATCTTATCTATGATTTTATGTAAATAATCTTCTGTAATTTTATAAGTTTAGATTCTTTGTCTTGTAAGAATTTTTTATTAGGATAGATAATATTATCACTTCTTATGAATAAAGATTCTAAACCAACAACATTTTTGACTACTTTTGGATTAGGTATAAGCTCATTTGTTTCATAGCTAAGCGCTATATAGTCTTGCTATTATACAAGAAATAAAAGCTTGTTTAATGCTACAATGATCACTTAACTTTTTGTGAATTCTAGCTTTTATATCTTCTTTGAATTTAGGGATATAGACTCTTTTATCATTTAAGCTTATATTTTGTGGGATAGCAAAACTTTGTCTAGTGTTCTTTTTAGATTTATATCTTAGATATTTGGCTCTTTTGCTGTTACAAGCTGTCTTAATGCCATTTGTAAGCTTTGATTGCATAGTAAAATATGTCTCTTTTATCCCTTGTGTAAATTGCTTTTGTCTATAATCTAAAAAGTGATTTAGATAACACAAGAACAACCAAAGTGTTTCCGTGTTAGCTCTTTTTGTTTGTTGGTGGGATAGATTCTATATTTTATATTTCTTAAAACTTTTTATAGAGTATGGCAAGATAAAAGATTTATTACATTTTGAAAGGAGAAAAACCTTTTAGAATGATAGATATCTTGCTTCTTCTATTGGAGAATTAAATCTAAAAACGATATAAGAATGATACAGAAAATCAAGGATAATCAAAAAAACAATGAATTCTGTTGATAAGCATTCATACCAAAGGCTAAAGACCTTTGAAGTTTCTGTTTT
>NZ_NHYN01000072.1 GCF_003288845.1 Helicobacter monodelphidis
CACTTTCTTTTTATCTTTATCAAGGATTATATTTTGCGGAATAGCATAAGATTGTCTAGCATTTTTCTTTGATTTGAATCTAGGATATTTGGCTCTTTTAGCAAAGAAATTATCAAAAGCAGTAGCAAGTTGTCTAAGAGCCATTTGCAAACTTTGCGAATTACACTCATTAAGCCAAGAATAATTTTCTTGTGTTTTTAGTATTGTGAGTTGTTTTTGCATTGTAAAGTAAGTTTCTTTTATGCCTTTACTAAATTGTTTTTGGCGATAATCTAAGAAATAATTATAAACTACTCTAGCACAACCAAAGTGTTTATGAATTAATTCTTTTTGAGCTTTAGTAGGATAAATTCTATATTTTATAGCACTAAGCAAATTTTAGTATTCCTTGTTTTATTTATATTGTACAATATAACATAAAAATATAAATATGAGCATAAAAAATGAAAAAGAATAATTATGAACTTCGTGGGTATATCTCCACAAATCGCTCTAAACACAATCTAAAAGCACATATAATTTTGGTTTGCAAATATAGAAAGAAAATTCTAAAAGATGATTTGAGTTATTTTATTAAAACTAAAATTGATGAGATAAGCAAGAGTGGAGAATTTATAATTTTAGCTATGGAAAGTGATATAGACCATATCCATTTGATGATACAATACTTACCAAGAGTTAGCATAAGTTCCATTATCCAAAAAATAAAACAAATAACAACTTTTTATGTTTGGAAAGATATTAGGTTTGAGCCATTTCTAAGAAAACATTTTTGGAACGAAAAGACTTTTTGGATTGATGGATTTTTTGCTTGTAGTATAGGCGAAGCAAACCCTGAAACAATCAAGGCTTATATAGAGAATCAAGGATAG
>NZ_NHYN01000073.1 GCF_003288845.1 Helicobacter monodelphidis
TCTTCCTGCCATTCCATGGTAGATAAGTTTGATTGTTTCGTGGGATGATAAACCTTTGGGGGGGGGGGCATAATACTTAGCGGCTGAAGTAATCACACCACATGTAATGCCATAGTTTTTACTATATTCTTCTGCAAGTCCATTACAGACTGTATAGACAATATCAGCTTGAGGAAGATAGGTTTTACAAAGCCAATCATTAAAATCAGCAAACAACCTCCTCCATCGTTCATTGTTTTCCATTTCTCTTGGATAGTATTCTCTTGCATCAAAAATCACTTTTGCATTTTTTTTAGCCTCCAAAACAAAGGGCAAAAGCACCAAATCGTGGCAAAAAATAATATCAAACTCACATTTATTTAAATGCTCTATTATTTTCATACGCGTTGGAATTTGAACAAGTTTTAGATAATCTTTTTTTGCAACATTCCTTTCTAGCTCCTCTTCTTGCTCTGCAGTTCGCTTTAAAGGAATATCATAAGATAAAACCTCGATTCCATCCAGTATAAGCCCCTCAATACCCCTACCAATAATTGTTACAAGATAATGTTTCCTTAAGAGGTTTACGACACGATGAGGTCGTGGATCTACTGCCGGATTCCCCTCACTGATGACACAAATCTTTTTCATTCTAAGCCCACCTTATAAATTTCTTCCCATTTTGCAATGGCAAATAATCGCCATAAAAAATATTCTTCCCTAATTTGCATATCACAAAAAATCTCCTTAAGAATTCTTGAACGCTGAACACATTCTAACATTTCTTGTTTGATGTCTTTTATCCATAATTCTTGCGGAGATTCAAAGCCCAT
>NZ_NHYN01000074.1 GCF_003288845.1 Helicobacter monodelphidis
AAACCTACCTTATCCATTAACTCATCAAGGTTGTAGTTTCCATTTTTGAGTAAGTCTTTTTTTGCAAGTTCTATGATTTGAGATGTCTCATTTTGCATATCATCTTGTATATGGGTTTTATTTGTGGTAGAATTGGGGGTATCAGATTTTATGAATTCGCCCGATGGATTGTGCGGTGCTTCGGAAGTGTGCTTGGTAAAGTCTGCCATATCTGCCTTATTCGCACTTTGGCTTGAGGATATGGGCTTTTCCAAACTTTCTAACTCTAAGCTATAGATTTTATTATTCCCTTCATATTTTTCAAATGCTGTAATTTTAGCGATTGCTTTATTTCCGTCTAGTTCTACTTCTTTTTCAAATCGTAAAATATTGGCTACTTCTTTCCGCCCTTTTTCATCTGGGTGCTTCTCTCTTAGTTTAGACTCTACAAAAAGATATTTAATGTTTTCAGCTACCTTAAAATGCTCTTCCTTACTAAAGCCATTCGTTAAGGTTTTATCAATAGCTTTTTTACTAATCATTTTCTTAGATTCATTACTTGAAATTCTTGCAATAATACCTGTCTCTTTGTTTGTAATATCTGTGTTTAAGATAGGTGTTATCGTGGCTTTAAATTCCTCATTTAATTGTTTGTAAGTCTTCACGCCATCTGTGTGTAATTCAAATACTTTTTCTTTAACCTCTCCGCTTTCTCCCTTTTTAGCATTCTTTGCCTCTTGTGCAAATTCTATCCTTAATGTCTCATATCTTGCTAACTTGTCTGCTAATTCTTGTTCTTTTTTAAATACTGGATGA
>NZ_NHYN01000075.1 GCF_003288845.1 Helicobacter monodelphidis
TAGATTGACTTTGTTTATTTATACCTTGATGATTAAACAAAGAGTTGTTTTGAAAGTTTTTAACTGCATTAATGCTCATGTTGACTCCTTATGAAAAGAATTACCCAGAAAACTTATACCCTATTTTAGAAAGTTGTTCCAAGATTTCTGTAATGTCATTACCCTTTTCTTGTTCTACTTTTAAGAAACGTTCAAAGAATGTTTTTCTAAATTCATCTTGATAGGTTTCTGTATTATCACTTTCTCCTTGAATAGGTTCAAAGGGTTTTCTATCCTCAAATTCACCCATTTTTTTCCAAGCTTCTTTTATTGCTGGATTCATTCTTGCTGTAAACTCATCATATTTCTTTCTAAATTCAACATACCTTTTTTTAAATTCAGAGAAACTCAAATCAGGACTGCTAAGCTTTTCCATATATTCATCAAATAAATCACTCGCTTCTTTTATTAAAGACTTATCTTGAAGATAAGGTGATGCTCTCTGTAGACTGCTAAAATTATACTGAAGAATCCAAATATCTTCGTCTTGCCCATTCCAATGACCTTCTGTAAGAACCCATAAGCTATTGTTAGTTATACTAATGTTATCCATAAATTTTTTGAATTCTTTAGAGATTGATTCATCAATGTTTTTATTATATCCAAATGCATTTCCTGTTAGAGTTGTTTCACCCTCAAAGACTCTATGTATTGGTGCATACTTTGCAAACTCTAAAAAGACATCACCTTTGGAATAAGAGCTAAAATCAGACTTTGAATTAAAAATCCATCCTATATCATTTTTTTTGTG
>NZ_NHYN01000076.1 GCF_003288845.1 Helicobacter monodelphidis
TCATCCAGTATTTAAAAAAGAACAAGAATTAGCAGACAAGTTAGCAAGATATGAGACATTAAGGATAGAATTTGCACAAGAGGCAAAGAATGCTAAAAATACGACTACAAATGCGTTAAGGAGTGAAGAAGAAAGCGTAGATTTGGCAGTGAATACGCCAAATTTAAAAAACAATAACGTGAAAATATTCCAAATACCTCAAGCCCAAGCCCAAGAAATACAAAATTATTTCAATTTTAGAGAAAAAAAACCACTTTTAAGAGAAATGCGAGAAAATGAAATCGCCCATGCCTTAAAATCTCATGGCGATGAAATCAAAGAGGCACAAAGAGGCAATATCGCTATCACAAGGGCAGATATTGAACAAAACTACCCCAAAATTACACAAGAGTATGATGAGCGATTTTTTACAGATAAAAGTGTGATTTATGTAAAGCAAGTAAATGGGCATCATATTGCTATCGAAGAGGCACTATTAGGGCAAGATAAGCTTATATTTAAAAGTTTGTGGAAAACAAAAGGGAATTATAATAGGCAAGTTTTACTCAAAAACGCTAAGGCTACCCCAAATCCACACATAAGCGTAGATGAAGTGGCAAGGACAAAATCCAACCCAAGCCTACACTTGAGCGGGGATACCCACGACAATACCTTAGGCACTAATAATTCTACCGCAGATTCGTTAAATTTGCAAGATTTCACAGCAAAATATGCGAAGTTTAAAGAACAGCTTTTTACTGAAGTAAGACAAAGCTTTGAAAACGAAAT
>NZ_NHYN01000077.1 GCF_003288845.1 Helicobacter monodelphidis
ATTTGTGTTTTCTTCTTGATGTGTAAAGAAGTTTTCTAGCTCTCCTCTTTGTTGTTTTGTTTGGAGTTCTAAAGCTCTTTGCAATATTGAATCTTCTGTGGATTGTGGTGTTTGTGTGTAATAAGAATCGACTTGAGGATTCTTAAAAACCATTCTTGTATTTAAGTTTCTATCAGAATAAAATGTTATAATTTGGTTGTTAGATTGGTGGAAGGTGGTAGATGTGTGCCCCTGCCTATCTAATAACTTTCTTTTACCTGCAACCACTCTAAACCTTACCCCCTCGTCATTTTCCCATTCATAGATTTTTGATCCATTTTTATCAATAAATGGTTCTTTAAACTTCTTTGTGTATTCCCTCAAAGAATTGCCTAGATTTACAAGCTCTTCAATAGTAATAGCACCATCAGATTTATCACCTAAATGTAGTTTGATATGTTCTGCTCCAGCTCCTTTGTCTCTTCGTTTAAGATGATACCCCTTCACATACATCACTACTTGTTCAATAATAGCTTCCTCTACAAGCTCTATATCTGTTTTTATAGGTGTAGCTTTCTTTTCATTGAAAGTTACATTGTAGATACCTCTTTGTTCATTTTTCATCTTGTGCCTCCTTGTTGTTGGATTGTCTATATCTTTTGATAGAATGACCTTGATTGCCTTCTTGATGTGTAAAGAAGTTTTCTAGCTCTCCTTTTTGCTGTTTTGTTTGGAGTTCTAAGGCTCTTTGTAGGATTGGATCTTCTGTGGATTG
>NZ_NHYN01000078.1 GCF_003288845.1 Helicobacter monodelphidis
AAATTACGCATACAACAAAAGAAGGCTTAAAAAAGCAGAGAAAAAAGCTAAAACAGACAAAAATAGAACCTAAGAATTTATTTGATTATGCAGAGGAAGCTACAAATAATTTTATAAAGAAAAAAACAATAAATGCGGTGGATAACTTTGCAAAAAATCCGATATTTCAAGAATTAGATAAAAGAAAACAAGAAGCTATTTTAAGTCTCAAGCAAATTATCCCTGAACAAATTCCTAATGATGTGGTTATTGATAGTGAAGCTTTTGTAAATGTTTTAAAGCATTTTAGCGATAAAGAAGATAGAAAACACAGAGAGCAATACTTAAAACTTTTCAATCTTACAAGAGAACAACCAAATATTACTCTTAAAATTCTTTCTAAGAATCAGCCTAGAACAGAGTATATTAAAGCTTTTCAACATAAAGATAATAAAGATTTATATTACATTGCTATCACTGAAAATAGCGATAAGACAATCATCACAGGAATTCCAACAACAAACATTAGGAAAGTTATAAATGATATAGCGAATAGCGAAGAAGTTATAGCAGGGGCTTCTGGAGTAGTCACTTATCCTGCCAAGCCAAGTAATGCTCCAACTTTCAAGGGCGATTCTACCCCTAATCATCTTAAAAAACCCTTAGACTTTGAATCCTTCCATGATGAAGAGAAAAGTTTAAGGACTAGATTTAAAGACAATATAGAGGCT
>NZ_NHYN01000079.1 GCF_003288845.1 Helicobacter monodelphidis
AAACCTACCTTATCCATTAACTCATCAAGGTTGTAGTTTCCATTTTTGAGTAAGTCTTTTTTTGCAAGTTCTATGATTTGAGATGTCTCATTTTGCATAAATGTCTCATATCTTGCTAACTTGTCTTGTATATGTTCTAGGTATGTTATAGCTTGTTCTTTGTCAATCTTCTTTGGCGTGGAATCTACGCTTTCTTCTTCACCCTTTAACGCATTTGTAGTCGTATTTTTAGCATTCTTTGCCTCTTGTGCAAATTCTATCCTTAATGTCTCATATCTTGCTAACTTGTCTGCTAATTCTTGTTCTTTTTTAAATACTGGATGACTATTAAGGAATGCCCCCCTGCCTTATAGTTTTTATATTTGAGTCTGATTTACTTAAGTTTCTATCGTTTTTGATTATCAAGTTGCTAGAAAAAAAGCGTTTTTGAAAATGGCTTTTTTATATTTGGTTAAGGTTAAGGTGGGATTCTTAAAAATAACTTTTTGTAGAAATTGCGTTATTCCTTTAAATTGCCTATTATGGGAGTCTGTAAAAGGCTTTAATAAAAGTGTGCCAATTTTGTGTCAATTTAAGTTTTATTTAAAGACTAGAAAAGAGTCTATAACCTTTATAATAATACACTCAACCCTTAAAAACTCTCTATAAAAAACATATTTTTGCCACTTTCATTTTTTGCCATTCCTATACTATTG
>NZ_NHYN01000007.1 GCF_003288845.1 Helicobacter monodelphidis
AGAGATGTTTGCTTGTATATCTTTTAAAAATTCATTTCTATTTTCTTGTATGATTGCATCATTGATTTTCTTTTCTAAAGATACACTAAAATGCTCTTTTAAGGGTTTAAACTCTAAATTATCAAAAAACTCATCATCGCTAGAGTTTAAAAGTCTTTGTAGATAGAATTCGCTCATTTCCGCACTTTGTTTTATTTCGTTTTCAAAGCTTTGTCTTACTTCAGTAAAAAGCTGTTCTTTAAACTTCGCATATTTTGCTGTGAAATCTTGCAAATTTAACGAATCTGCGGTATAATCTATTTTGCTAAGGCTTTGATTGTGGGAAGTCCCGCCTTGAATTTGGTCAAGGTTGTGCGTTGCACTCGCCACTTTGTCTTTGCTATCTTTGCTTTGACTGGGGAATGCCTTAGCATTTTTATACAATACTTCATTATTAATATTTCCATTTTGTTTCCATGCTGTTACAAGTTTTAATTTATTTCTACCTTGTTTAACCTCCTCAATCGCTATAAAATGTCCATTGATTTGTTTAGCGTAGATGATAGAGTTATTCTTTGTTAATACGCGTTTATCGTAGTTTTGTGCAATACTAGGATAAAATTCTAAAATCTCGTCTATATTTTTAAAAGGAATATTTGCACTATTAAAATCTACATTAAGTTTCTTTAAATAATATTCATTCTTACTTTCTTTTACACCCATAACCCAAAGTGATGGGAAGGGGATATCAAAAAGTGAAATTCTCTACAAAAGATTAGATACAGATATTTGTTATATGCTACCTTTCAGAATAATGGAGAAATATTAGGTATAAGAATCGCTACAACGGGAAGAGTAACAAGAGATTTTATCTCCGCAAAGGGAAGCAGTTATGAAAAAACTCCACAATACTTTAGTTAGTTAACGGCTAAAAATCTTGACTATGATACGAAATTGTTAATCGGTAGATTTTTCAGCTTAGAGCAACAATAAAAAGATATGACTGCTGACGAATAATATTTATATATATATATATATATTACATTTGTATTCTTTCAGAGTGCGTGTAGATATTATATCGTTCTCCACGTGCAAAACCAATAAGGGTAATACCTAACTCTTCAGCCGCTTGAATACCCTGAAAAGTTGCTGCAGCCTTTGAAATAATAATAGGAACACGATGCATTACAGCCTTAACCACCATTTCTAAAGAAAGTCTTCCGCTCACAAAAAGCACAGAATTCGCCGTATCTAACTTTTGCAGATACGCCTTACCCATAACCTTATCAATAGCATTATGACGTCCAATATCCTCGCTCACAAGGCTTATTTCCGGAAGAATAAGCATAGCTTTATGCACACAACCACTTGCCTCAAACAAGGGAGTGGGTCGCTGAAACTCACGCATTTGCTGTTCAATAAAATCCAACGAAATAATGTAAGACGAATCAATATAACGCTTTCGAAGAATACTAGAAGAATGTGTATCTAAATTCCCACTCACACCAACGCAACAACCAGAAGTCAAGGTTTTTTCCACAAAAAGCTGATTGAGAGCGTCCTCATCAATATCTGCATCCAAAAAAACGCTTAAGCCATCATCAGAAATGCGTAAATCCTCTACTTCATTTAAATCAGAAATCACACCTTCAGCAATCAAGAAGCCCAATAAATGGGCATCTTGTTCATAAGGGATTGTCATCACCGAAAGAAGCTTTGTACCATTAAGATAAAAAGCAACTCTTTCCTCAGCGATAACCTGATCATTCTGTATGAAGCATTGATTCTTGCAGATATGTTTAATTGATAAATCTTTTAAGAATACTTTACTCACACTTTTCCTAATTTTTTTATTTCTTCATAGTAATAACTATGCAAAATTGCAATTTCCTCTTCACCCATATTACCATTGAGAATCGATCCTAAGGCTCCCTCAATTGCAAATACAGACATATAAATATGGGTAATCAGTAAAGCAATAATAATAAAACCAACAACATTATGCACAATAGCTAACACACGTAAGGTATCCAAATCACTTGCCTGAAAAAACAAGAATGCACCTGAAATCACCATACAAGCACCACCTAAAGTCGCAACCCAAAACCACATTTTTTGTCCTGCATTAAATTTTCCTGCAGGAATTGGGCGATTCTCTTTACTGAGATACCCACCCATAATCATAAACCATTTAATGTCATAAGTACGCGGCAAAGAATCCTTAAACCACATTAAAAACATTAAAATCCCGAAAGGAGCAAAGATACAAGTTGCAATCGCATGAACATCGCGTGCAAACTTAACAAAATTTCCCCCACCTAATTTATCTCCAAAGACCATCACCAAGCCAGTTAAACAAATCATCACAAACGGAATGGCAGTAAACCAATGGACAAAAATATTATAAGAACTAAAAACCTTAATACTCTTTCCATGCTGGAATTTTCTTTGCCCAATCAAAATATAATGCCCTAAGAATGCCAAAGGAACACAAATGATAATTGCCAAGAATATGGAAGAGAAATAATTTGCTTGCAAAAAAGTAAATAATTCTCCCCAACCTGTACCATCTCCAAGCCCCCAATCACGAATCGCCTCAACTTGTTTTAGACCATAGATATCGTAATTTGTCTTGTCGACATAAACCTCCTCATTTCCTTGAGTCGTTGATTCAGCAAACAAAAGAGCTAATCCTAAAGGTAGGGTTGTTAAAAGTTTTTTCATCACCCCTCCTTAATCATTATAGGCTGTTTTCCAAACATTCGGAATTGCCACAGAGATATTTGTCCCCCTTGTTTGTGCACGTTGTGTAATAATATTGCTGACTTCTTCACCACTACCTGCTAAAAGTGCTTTTGTGCTACACATACTTGCACACATAGGAACTTTTCCTTCAGCAATACGATTCTGCCCATAAAGGCGATATTCTTCATCGCTATGAGTCTCTTCTGGTCCTCCAGCACAAAATGTACATTTATCCATTGTACCTCTTGCACCAAATACCCCTGTTTTTGGGAATTGTGGAGCACCGAAAGGACATGCATAAAGACAATATCCACAACCAATACAAATCTTTTTATCATGCAAAACAACGCCATCTTCACGGATATAAAAGCAGTCAACAGGACAAACCTGTGCACAAGGTGCATCAGAACAGTGCATACATGCAATACTTACAGAGGCTTCCTGTCCAACAACTCCCTCATTGAGGGTAACAACACGACGACGATTAACGCCAACTGGGAGTTGATGGGCTTCTTTACAAGCCACATCACAACCATGACAATCAATACAACGATTTGTATCACAATAGAATTTAATTCTTGCTTGAGATTCTATCGTTAAGCCTCCAATAGTGGCTTTTGTATTCATTTCTTCCATATTCCCTCCTATGCTTTCTCAACGCGACACAATCCGCTTTTTGTCTCTGGACAAGCAGTGTTGTAATCATAGCCATAGCCGACAACTAAACTTGCAGCTTCACCAATTGCATAGGGTTTTGTACCTTCTGGATAGCGGTCAAGTAAGCTTTTACCACTGTATACACCCGAAAAATTTTGAGGCAAGAATACACTTCCTTCATCAACGCGGAACGAATGCTTTGCTTTAACAAAAATTTTAGTCCCCTTAACGCCATACACCCAGCAATTATCACCATCATTAATACCCAATTTAAAGGCAGTATTAGGATGAATTTCCACAAACATAGTGTGATAAATCTCAGCAAGATATTTAGCACTTCTTGTCTCTGTTCCTGTTCCCATATGTGCAACAAGACGTCCAGTCAATAGGTTAAGCGGATAATCTTTTAGCCAATCATGGTTTTGTTCACTTTCATAACGCACATTTGCACGGAAGTGATCCTTTTTGTCTGGAAATGTTGGGTATTTACCCACAAGATCTTGGCGGATAGAATGCAAGGGTTCACGGTGTTTTGGCATTTTGTCATACCACTGCCATACTACCATACGTGCTTTTCCATTCCCATAAGGACAAAGTCCTGCTTCAAGTGCTTTATCAACAAGAATATTTGTCGTACCTGTCGCAAAAGTTGTGCCTTCAACCGCTGCCCTTTCTTCATCGCTAAGAGTCACTCCAAGCACAGATTCAATATTTGCAGCCGTAATCGCTGGATGCCCTCCAACTTGTGCATTTGGTAGAGTACGTTCACTAAGAAGACTTGTGCCATCTGGTGCTTCTGTCCCCCAATTAACACGGAATCCCATTCCTCCTTCCATTACTGGAATAGTATCATCATACATTATAGGAGTTCCAGGATGTTTCTCGCTCCAACAAGGCCATGGAAGTCCATAAAAAGAACCTTTCATATCACCAAGCCCTTCAAGGGTAATTTTATCAAACATATGCCAATTATCGCATTGATCTTTTAAACGTTTTGCACTCATACCCTGCAAGGCAATAGAACGAATAGATTGACACATTTCTGTAGTAGCATCGTCTGGCCAAATAAATTCATCACGTCCCTCGCTTTTTGCAATACGATATAAAGAGCGTTGGAATTCCTCCTTGAATCCAAGCTTATCTGCCAGACCAAAAAGAATATCATGATCTTCTTTGCATTCAAACAAAGGATTCATTACTTTATAACGCCACTGATAAGCACGATTTGTAGCTGCAACAGAACCGCTACTTTCCATTTGAGAGGCAGCTGGAAGCAAGAATAAATTATCCGTTCTATCTGTAATAACAGCCGCATCATTCACATAAGGATCAATAAACACGACTAACTCTAGCTTATCTAATGCTTCTTTTGTCGCGTCAAGCACAGAAGTTGTTGAAATTCCATTCCCGATCACAACAAGTGCTTTAAGTGCCGTATCACCATTATTTGCAAAATTCTCCTCATCGATCACACCAAAACGCCAAGTTGAAAGTGCATAACCGGTTTTCTCCATTAATGCCTTACTTTTAAAACGCGAAAGCATCCAATCATACTCGATATCCCAATGCTTACAGAAATGTTTCCAAGGTCCTTCACCTAAGCCATAATAGCCCGGTAATGTATCAGAAAGATTCCCCATATCACTTGCACCTTGCACATTATCATGCCCACGCAAAATATTCACACCACCACCAACTTTTCCAATATTACCCATTACTAATTGCAAAATAGGAAGAATCCTAGTATTGTTTGTTCCTGTTGTGTGCTGTGTTTGCCCTTGATTCCAAATCAAACTAGCAGGTTTAGCAGAAGCCATTTCTTCAGCGATGTGTGCAAGATCTTTAGCTGGAATACCTGTAATGTTTGCAACTTCTTCTAAAGGATAATTTTCTGCTTCTTTAAAAATCTCCTCATAACCGTACACACGCTCCTTTAGATAAGGAATATCTGCAAGATTATTCTTAGCAATATGATTAATTAAGCCATATGCAAATGCCACATCTGTTCCACTGCGGATTCTATGAAATTCATCACATTTTGCGGCAGTTTTGCTGAAATGTGGGTCAATACAAACAAGTTTTGCACCTTTTTCTTTAGCACGCAAAATATGCACCATACCGACAGGGTGATTAACCGCTGGATTTGCTCCGATAATCAAAATATACTTTGAAAACTGCATATCACCAAGATGGTTTGACATTCCACCATACCCAAATGTATTCGCCACACCGGCGACTGTTGGTGAGTGTCAAATTCTAGCTTGATGGTCGATATTGTTTGTACCAAACAATGCAGCAAATTTACGGATATAATAACTCTGTTCATTGCTGACTTTTGCAGAACCGATAAACATAACGCTATCTGGTCCGTATTTCTCACGAATATTCTTGAGTTGGCTACCAACTTTATCAAATGCCTGCTCCCAATTAATACGTTCCCATTTTCCACCCACTTTTTCTAGCGGATAACGCAAACGTGTTTCACTATGAGCACGGTCAATCATATCTGCACCTTTACAACAATGCCCACCTTGAGAAACAGGGTGATCTTGTGCAACCTCTTGTCTCACCCACACACCATCAACAACCTCCGCAACAATACCACAACCAACAGAGCAATGAGTACAGATGGTTTTGATTTTTTGTGCATTTGGATAACGTTCTTTTAGCTCCTGTTTATTTGCAGGACGCAATGCTTTAGAATCCTCCGCACCAAAAAGCTGCGTTGTGCCAAGCACACCAGCAAGGGCAGACATTTTCAAAAAAGCACGGCGATGACTACGATTTGTTTTTTCTCGCATACTCTTTCCTTTCACTATAAATACTAAGCGACGAATCGCAAACTTTTTTTATAAGAATCTTATTAAATTTACTGATTCTCTACATAAAAACACCTACTTTGCAACCGAATAATAAAGTTCCCAATGTGGAGATTTTTGATATAAAACCTCCGTTTTTTTGGATTTCTTATTACTTAAATGCGAAAGCCTCTCTCCTGAACAGCCTGTTAAAATAGCCGCACCCGCAGCAATTGTTACAGAACCTTTAGCAGCTTTCTTCAGAAACTCTCTTCTTGTTGAATCTTGTTTCTTCATTAATTATCCCCTTTCTTTAGGATCGTTGGGGTATCCCCCCTCTAAGGCTTCCTTGAAACCTTAGAGCGAAAAACCTCAAAGCTTTAATTTTAAAAAATCTTCCTCAAACGCGATAAAAACTTCTAAAATTTTTCCAAGATTCATATAAAATGAATGTTCGCTTTGCTGAAGACTATGGGCAATTTCAAATCCAAAAGGTGCAATAAATGAGGAGAACAGCTCAACTTGCAAAGATTCTTCTATTTCATCTTTATGTGCAATGATATACCCCATCAACAACATCAAGAATCCAAAATGCTCCTCACTTTCTTTACAAAAATCTGTGTTCATACGAACGGGTAGTTTACGAAAAAACTGTCGGATATCTAAAAGTATACTTCCTGCAACATTTCCCTCTGCATAATGAGACAAAATCAAATGTACCTGCTTAGAATGTGGGGAAAGGATAAATAAGTCTGTATATTCCTGTTTAAATTCACTAAGACTTTTTTGTTGCAAGAATGTCAACAAGCACGTATAGGATTCTGATAAATCTTCATCTAAAGGTGCTTGGACCATTAATTCTAAGATAGAAGTAAATTGATTATAGCTTTCATCAAGCAAATCGTATAAAAAAAGTCTCGAAAAAAAATCATAGTATAAACAACGCGAAATATCAATATTTCCAAGATTATTATCTTGAAACTGCATTTGTCTTAGTTGCTTCATAGCATTCCTTTAGTCATAATCCGCACCTTACAATCAGGACAACACAAAAGAGTGCGTATTTTTTGCTCATCATTTCCAAACTTTGGGGCAAGCATATCATAGACTTTACTAATAGATTGCGTTGTTGCAAATGCCGTTCCACATTCGACACACTTAAAAGGCTCATCTTTGGCAAGAATGCGTTCATTAAACCAAGTTTCATTTAAAGGAATCCCATTTCTTTCTAAAATCATCACATTTTCAGGACACGAAAGCAGACAATATTCACAGGTCGTGCATAGAGAAGGATTAAAAATTAAGGTGTAATTCTGTTCATTTGCACTCAACGCACCAACATTACATGCCCCAACACAACTTAAACATAGGGTGCAGCCTTCTTTCAGATGAATCTCGCCATAGCGAAAATGCTGATAAGAAGGAAGGTGTCCAAGATTCTTATCTTTAATCAAATAACGCATTCTTTCTGCAAAAATGGCACGATTATGTTCGGTTTTACGATGGGCATAAAAATACCTAGCTCCCTCAATACCCCGCAATCGCTCTGTGGTTTGCTGTAAGGCAGTAGGGCTATCCACAAGATAGATACCTTGTTCATAATATGCCCTCTGCGTAAGAGTATTCACAATCTCGATGGAATCTTTAAGAAGCTGCGTTGGACTCTCTTTATAAATGGCAATACTGCAACCGCTTTCTTGAATACAGCTTAACAGATAGAGAGGATTAAGGGCATTAATTTGATGCACCACCAAAGGCAAAATGGATTCATCAAAGGTAAAAGAATGACTATCTAAGGCATCAAAAGATTCCTCATCAATAAGTAAAATTTTAACATCACGATAAAGCTTAAGAATATTAAAAAACAACTCACGCGGAAACTCATTAAATTCAATCGAACCTGTTGGGCACACAGAAAGACACACTCCGCATTCCACACAATCGATATTGGAAAAATATAATTTTTTCTCCTCATCATCATTAAAAATCCCAAGCGTTGGACAAGCCTCTGCACATGCACAACAACATTTTTCACGCCGATTCTCATACTGACAATGTGCTGTATCAAAATGGATGATATCATGATAATAAAATCCCTGCACACGTTCCTTTAGTGTTTGGAGCAAAGCTTGTGCATCATCAAAATCAGCAGCACTCTCAATTCCTTTGTAACGCAATAAATCCAAAACATCCACAAAGAGGACACCCTGTCCATATTGCCTTGTCGTCTCATCACTAAAAAGAAGAGAAAACGAACCTAACTGCCCTTGAACAGAAAGCACCTTAGAGGGTTCTAAAAGTACAGAATCAAAACCATTTTGGTTAGCATAAAGACAGAAATCACTCGCTTCCTCCCCTTCCCCTAAAACAAACAACGATGGAGGAACTTGAAGTTGTTTATCTGATTCTAAATTATCAAAACTCATTTCCCTCGCTCGATAAAGAATCTCAATATTTTTAGCATCTGCATTCTTTGTGTGCTGGAGGTAAAAATTAACCTCTGGTGCAAGAATATAAGCGTGTTGTGTAGGGACATTAGAAACAATAAAAGGTTCTTGGCTAGAATCTAAAGATTCTAATTCGCGAGGGCTTAGGCATTGCAATGAATGGGGTAAACAATATTCGTCCAAACGAGATGAAACAAATAAAAATGCAGACATTGAAAATCCTTACAAAAAACCTCAAACTTGAACAGAGGCATTTATTCTGAGTAAAATAAAAATTTTTTCACATTGATAACTCTAATTTATATTGTGATTGTAAAACATTCAATAAAAAATCAAGCTTAATTTTTTGAGAATTTTCAAACTTAATCTTATATGCGGTATAATTGTTACTGAAAGAGACAAAAATAAGGAATATGATGGCATACATTCTCATTGACAAAAAAGCGTTTTTTTTTAACATTTCCCTTTTGCAAACGAAATTTTCCAAACAAAAAGTTGGCTTGGTTATCAAAGATAATGCCTATGGACATGGCTTAGAGATTATCGCAAATCTTGCAAAAGAAGCGGGGATCACCTCTGTTTTTGTAAAAAATGCAGAAGAAGCACAAAAAATCGCTCATCTCTTTTCTCAAATAACGATTTTTTATGGTGATTATGCACCCTTAGGTGAAAATATTAACTTTGTTATGCACTCATTAGAACAACTCGCCACTTTACCTAAAAATACAAATATTGAGTTAAAAATCAATATTGGCATGAATCGAAATGGTCTTTGTGAATCCGAAGTAATAGAGGCACTTAACCTCATTAAAAAACATTCTTTAAACCTTAAAGGTGTGATGGCACATAATGGTTTTGGCGATGACTTAGGTAGTGAATTCTATACACAAAAACAACGTTTTAACAAAATTCAAGCAGAAATTCAAGAATGGGTTCACATGCATCATTTGCCTATGCCAAGATTCCACGCCCTAAGCTCTAGTGGAGCATTAAGAAGCACAGAGATTCAAGGTGATTTAATCCGTTTTGGAATTGTAGCTTATGGCTATTTAAGCACTTCGCCTTTGCTATCAGATATGGATTTTAAGCCTGTGTTATCCTTGTATGCACGAAAAATTTGTTCTAAAGCTTTAAAAAAAGGTGACCGTGTAGGCTATGGCGGACAAGGTGTCTTAGAATACAATTCAACCATTAGTAGCTATGATGTTGGTTATGGTGATGGGTTATTCCGTTGCATAGGCAATGAAGGATTATGTGCAGCAAATGGGGAAAAGATTATTGGACGGATGTCGATGGATACTCTAAGTATCTTAAGCACTCAAGACGAAATTTGTATTTTTAATGATGTGCGAGAATGGGCAAAAGCATTCAAGACAATTCCTTATGTTATTTTAACGCATTTAAATAAAGATATTCCGCGAAGAGTCAAGCCATGAAATATAGCATTATTTTTCTATTATTCTTAGGCGTTATATACCCTTGCACGGGAGATTGTAAAAGTTGCCACACAACACTTGACTTAAAGTATGATGTACGACACAAAATGATGGCTGAATGTAAAACCTGTCATACTGATGAAAAACTTGCAACAATCAATATGGGGCAAGAATCATGTGGTAATGATTGCTTTGCCTGTCATTCCACCCAAAAAATCTATTCCATCAAAACGCCTGCTCATGAAGCATTACAGGAGTGTATAACCTGTCATACCTATCTCAAAAAAGGTTCTCAAGTTTCAAACCCTATGCAAATAGATTGGCAAAAACAATTTTCTCCCTTAAGTGGGGAGATATTTAAAAAGGAAAATCAATGACAAAAAGCATCGTTAATTTTTTAGTTAGACGTTATTTAAGATTTGATAAGAATCAACCCTTTATCTCCATTACAGCAATTCTTGCATTCTTGGGTGTTGCTGTGGGTGTGATGGTACTCATTGTGGCTATGGCAATTATGAATGGATTTGATAAAGAATTTAAACGTAAACTTTTTACAATGAATTACCCCCTAACAATTTATCCGAGTCTTTATTTGGGTGTTTCTGAAAGTTTACTCAAACAATTAGAACAGAATTTTCCGCATCTGAAGTTTAGCCCTTATTTGCGTTCACAAGCCATTTCTAAAGTAGGAAATTTTATGGAAGGGGCAGTTGTTTTTGGTGTAGATTTTGAACGCGAACGGCATTTAAATAGCGTAATTGATAATGCACTAAAAGAAGGGGAGAAACAGGGAAGAATAATGGAAAATACTTTTGATATTCTCGTAGGAAAGGGGCTTGCAAGGAATTTTGAGTTAGAAATTGATTCATCTTTAATGTTAATTTTTACCCATCTACAACCTAATGGTTTGAATTTTACACCTACAATGAAACGTTTTAAGATAAGAAACTTCTTTGATTCAGGCTTAAATGCTTATGATAAAGGTTATGTTTTCACAAACATTGAAGCATTAAGATTAGTTAAAAAAACACCTCAAGGCTTATATGATGGCGTAAGAATCCAGACAAATGATGCAATGCAAGATAAACAAAAAATTCAGGAATTTTTACCAGAGGGCTACCGTGTGATTGGTTGGTGGGAACAAAATGGGAACTTTTTTGCCGCAATAGAGCTGGAAAAACATGCACTATTTATCGTGTTGATGCTAATTATTCTCATTGCCTCGTTAAATATCATCACTTCTTTATTGATGACTGTAATGAATAGGCGTAAAGAGATTGCACTTTTATTGACACTAGGAGCAACAAAAAAAGAGATTCGTTCTGCATTCTTCCGCGTTGGGGCACTCATTGGAATAAGCGGAATTATGCTGGGTTTAATTTTGGCTGCCATTTTACTATGGATACTTGCAAATTTTCCAATTATCTCCCTTCCAGCCGATGTTTATGGTAGTACAAATTTACCACTAGACTTATCAATGAGTGACTTTTTGATGATTCTTTTTGGTAGTATTGCTGTTGTGCTTTTTTCATCATTTTATCCCGCAAAAAAAGCAACAGAGGTTGACCCTCTTATTGTTTTACGCAATGAATAAGGTGCATTGTGAATCTTTCGATTTTCTTAAAAACAATTCCTGTGTTGATGGGCTATATTCCCTTAGGTGCGGCATATGGTATTCTATTTGCAACGACACTTGAATACGAATGGTATTATGGTGTTTTGATTGCAATTTTTGTTTACGCGGGAGCAGGACAATTTTTGCTTGTCTCCTTGCTTGCTACAAAAGCAGGTTATTTAGAAATTGCATTTTATACCTTTTTGCTCAATTTTCGCCATATTTTTTATGGGATTTCGTTACTTCAAGATGTAAAAAATTTCTCTTTTTGGAAAAAGCATATCATCATTTTTTGCCTTACAGATGAAACTTACGCTATCATTAAAAATAGTGATTTTTCGCCAGAAGAGAGAGAAAGAAGCTTTTTTTGGGTTGCTATTTTGGATTATCTTTATTGGATTCTTGGCTCTACAATTGGAATTTTTATAGGTAAAAGTATGGATTTTGGCTGGGAAGGTGTTGAATTCTCCTTGAGTGCTCTTTTTGTTGTGCTAACACTCTCGCTTTTGCTTAAAACTTCCAACAAACTTCCTTTTTATGTTGCCTCCATTGTTGGGTGTGCAGGAATTTTTTTACTCCCTAATCAACATATACTTTTGTATTCTATATTTATCACAATTATAATATTATTAAGTATTGAATATTTTAGAAAGAATGCCAAATGAGTGAAATTCTGTATTTAGTTATTGCGATATTTTGTGCTACTTTTGCAACCTACCTAACACGTGTTTTACCCTTTTTATTATTTCGTAACTTTAAGAATGGTGGTATTTTAGAATATCTGCAAAAAAATATGCCTTTAGCTATTTTGACACTTTTATTATTTTATAGTCTTAAAGATGCAGATTTTTCATATTATTTTGCTTACAAGGAAATTTTATCTATTTTGCTTGTAATGGGCAGTTTTTTGATATTCAAAAACCCTCTTTTAAGCATTTTTTCAGGTGTTGGATTGTATATGTTTTTGCTACGACTATAAAGGACAGAGATGAAATTTATTATTTTTATTCCATTTTTCTTTGTATTTTTAATGTTTGGTTGCTCTTCTAAAGAGTCCACCCTTACTCCACAACAAGAAAATTTGGGAGATATTAAGCATTACCCTCAAGAGGTTCGCCTTTTTTTAAAAAATCTAAATTGGGAGTTAAGTGCAAAGGCACAACAAGAATTAGCTTCAGATTATCGCACAAGAATGTTTGAAGTATGGAATCGCAAAAAACCCTTTCATACCAAAAAAGATTTACTTTTCCCAAGCTTAATTGCACAAAAAGACGCGGGTTTTGGCGAAAATAATTTACCCAATTCAACACATTTCATTAACACATTGAATGCAAATATTAACGCACAAAATTATCCCAACACATTCCAAGCGGGAATCTTAATCCAGGATACCTCCTTGAGACTCATGCCAACTTTCAAACCCAGATTCTTAGATTCAAATATCGCGGGAGAGGGTTACCCCTTCGACCATTGGCAAAATTCTTCAGCCTACGCACTCACGCCTATTTTAATTATCCACACTTCAGCGGATAAACAGTGGTTTTTTGTAGAAAGTTCTTTCGTGGGTGGATGGGTACATTCCAGTACAGTTGCATTTGTGTCTAAAAAAGACCAAAATGTAATAAAACAAGGGAAGCTCCTCGTTTCATTGCAAGAAGAAATCCCTCTTTATAGCAAAGATAAATATTTTATTGACAAAACAAGAATTGGTAAAATCTTTCTTACACCCAAAATCATACCTAATGCTAAGCAATATACCCTGCTTATCCCGACAGCAAATTTTAAAAAAGAATTAGATTGGCATAAAATTTCTGCACCAAAAGAGATTTTTGCACCCTTTCCTTTGAGATGGAATGCAAAAAATATAGAATCCGTTACACAACAACTTTTGGGACAGAAATATGGCTGGGGCGGATTATTTGAAAATCGCGATTGCTCTGCATTCTTGCGCGACATTTTTGGAACTTTTGGGATATGGTTACCGCGTAATTCAGCCGCACAGGCAACAACAAAAAATCTAACGGGGGATTTTATTTCTCTTTCTCAAATAGAACCTACCCAAAAAGAATCTATGATTATTCAAAATGGTCTTGCTTGGGGCAGTTTAATATGGCTAAAGGGACATATTATGCTTTATCTTGGAGAATATGAAGGTAAAGCAGTTGTGCTGCATAGCATTTGGGGATTAAGAACACTTGATGAAAATCAAAAAGAGGGGCGATTTGTAATTGGAGGTAGTTTGATTAGTGATTTATATTTAGGGCAGGAATTACCCAATATTGACACCAATATGTTACTAAAAGATAGAATATTGGGCATTAAAAATTTATTTTCTCCGCAACAAATTCAAGGAATAACTATTCAATGAATGCACATAAACCGCTTTTAGAATGTCAACATATCTCTTTTTGCTATGACACACAAAAAGTATTAGACAATGTATCTTTTAGCGTGAATTGTGGAGATTTTTTGGCTATCATTGGCCCTAATGGTGGTGGAAAAAGCACTCTATGTAAAATTATTGTTGGATTATCTACAGCGACAGAAGGAAGTATTTTATATGATGGGAAGAAGTCCTTTAACCCTCAATTTTTAGGCTATGTACCCCAAGAAACAACACATAATAAGAATTTCTTAATTGAAGTACTAGATGTAGTGCTAATGGGATTTTTGCGTCCTCATATCTTTGGAAATTCACTAGCAGCTTACAAAAAGGAAGCAATGGAAATTCTTAATGAATTAGGCATCGCTCATCTAAGCCATAAAAAAATTGGTGATTTGAGTGGTGGGCAACGTCAAAGGGTGTTAATTGCACGTGCTATAGTCTCCAAACCCCGCTTATTGATTCTTGATGAGCCCACCGCACATATTGACAAACAAACACAAAAAGAAATTTATCTTTACCTACAAAATTATGCAAAGAATGCCGCTGTAATGATTGTTAGCCACGATAGTAGTGTTTTAGATTTTACAAATAAAACTTTATACATTCAAGTACAAGCAACTTTGATTCAAGAAACAGATTCAGCTATGACTGATAGATAAGCAAAAGCTATCCTAAAAAAACTAAAGGTGTTCATCATTCAATAGATAACCTCCCTTATTTCAACAATACTTTTCAAACCCACCATTATCACAGGCAAAAAAATGCCTCTTGCACACTCAAGAGTTCCAATATTTTACGATTAAATCCAAAATTTTATGGAAAACTTAATTTCTTTCCTGCCTTTTTTAAAATCTGCATTAAGGTGTTATGATGCAAAATAGATTTTTGTATTCGTATTCAATATTCTTTTGTCAAAAAACTTTGCTGAAGTATTTTACAGCTAACCTCACACAAAACCTCTTCGCGTTCTATATGCCATAATATCGCAAATATAGGAAGATTATGATGCTTAAATGCCTCAATGGTCTTATCGGCACCAAAAGCTAGAGGTCGTAATTCCTTACCTAATTGCGTAATACAGAATTGATGAAAAGAGTTCACTTCAGCTTTCTTTAACCCTCCCCAAAAATCGTTAACTAAATCCACAGAATGTACACCTATATGCCCACAACAAGATTGCAATTCACTACCAAAATATTCAGCAATAAGCTGTGCACCCCTACAAACTCCAAGCAAAGGAATTTTTGTTTTTATTGCATTCTCAATAATTCTTTTTTCATAATCATCGCGTTGATAAGAAAGTGGATTTGCATTACAGGAATAGAGATCATTCCCCCCACTTAGAATAATTGCACTCAATAAGGGCATATAACTCTCAAAAGGAATCTCATAGCTCAAAGGAAGTGGCATATATGAACATAAAGGCTCACTTCTAAAAAATCTTCCCCATTCCACACTTAGACATTCGCGTCGCTCTACATAACTTGCATTCTCAACAAGTCGTTGAGTGATACCAATAAATTTCACATTCTGCATCTATAAAAGCTCGCGTCGTAAAATTGTTAAAGCTGTCTCATTTAAACCACGAAAATAATATATTTTTGAACCCTTAGGTCTTTCATTGTAATCATAAAATATCTCTGGCTTATCACATTCTTCCTTGCCATCTTCCATATCTTGGCACCATTTTACAAAATATTGGGCTAAATAAGGATCATTTGCCTGTGCAAAATACTCACTTGCATAGGAGTATGTTTTACCCTCGCCAATCTCTGGCACATAAAACACTAATGCAAATTTGCCAATAACACCATCATCGCCATACCTATCTAAATGAATCGTGAATGTTCGCCCTTTTGTCGTAATTTTTATTGCCCCATCGCCAAACCAATCCATCGCAAAATCACCGCGTGAAAATAAACCTTCACGTCCAAAATATTTTTCAAAAATCTTTTGACGCAATTCAAAATAACGTTTTCCAAAATCAAATCCTCCTGCTTCTGTCGTGTTCACATCACAATAATTTTGATACTCAATCAACAAAAATTCACTTTTTCCGACTTTAAAAGGGTGGGTAGCATTGTGCTGGTAACATTGTGGAGAAGCAGACAATAAAAACGCACAGAAAAAAATAAATAAAGAGAAAAATTTCATTAAGTGAATGTCCTACAAACTTTTCTTGCTATCTGCAATATTTGACGAATGCGGTGTATGTTTCTGCTCTCTAAAATCACCCCAAGAGAGAGCACCTCCACCCAAAATATGAAAATGCAAATGTGGCACTTCTTGTCCTCCATCTTTACCAATATTACTAATCACGCGATAGCCACTACGGTCAAGCCCAATTTTTCTGGCAATTTCTTGAATAAAAGTTGTTAACCCTGCCATAACTTCTGCTGGAACTTCCTGAAAATCCTTATAACAATGCTTAGGAATTGCTAAAATATGAATGGGAGCCTTGGGGTTAATATCATGAAAAGCTAAAAATAAATCATTCTCATGAACCTTATTGCAAGGAATCTCACCCTCAACAATTTTTTCAAAAATATTCATCTTTCATTCCTTGAATTAAAATTTTGAATTCTAGATTCTTGTTGTCGTATTTTATCATCAATAGAAAAAAAATGCTATAATTTTTAGCAAAAAATAAATGATAATAATGAGCAATAAAGGATTTCTGATGTTTATTAAAAAAAATCTTGGATTAATTTTTTTTATATATTTTTTTATTTTTTTTAAAATTTTATCTGCGAATACGCAATGGGACATAACACGCATTGGTATTTTATGTCTTGATGGGAGTGATGATGCATGCAAAATCTTACAAAAACAAACTAATGGAATACCGCCAAATGAAATTTTAAGAATGTTTGAGCAATCTTGCAGTAGCGGAACACAGAGAGGATGTTTTCTGATGGGATTATTCTCTCAATCGCAGATTTATAATCCTGAAACAATCTTGCAAAAAGGTTGCGAAAAGGGGGACTACAAGAGTTGCTATAATCTAGCTTATCTATATTTTGAACAAAAAAATTTCACAAAGGGTTATCAATTTCTGGAAGATTCTTGTCTGAAATCCTCTCAAAAAGGTTGCCTTGAAATCGCAACTTATTATTTTGAGCAAAATCAACAACAAAAAGCACGTCAATATTTCCAACAATCCTGCAAGCTGGGTTCTTTTGAAGCATGTGCGAATGTGGGCTATTTTTACGAAAAAGAAAAGAAATTTGAGCAAGCAGGAAAATTTTATGAAAGAGCCTGCCATGGGGGCATCGCTTTGGGCTGTGTACATTTTGCCCACCTCTTAAGAAATTCCAAAATCAAAAGACGCGGTGCAAACCCGCATAATTACGCTCAAGAAGCCTGCCGTCTTGGCGACAAACAAAGTTGCCAAGACGAACAATAAAATGCCTACAAATCTTCATAAGAATCAAACATCACTTGATATTCCCCTTTGATTAATGCAATTTTATACTGCCTTTTTTTCTGTAAATCTACCAAATAACACTGATCAATACCTTCTAAATCTGCCCTTTGCATAGGTATACCTCTAAGACGCAAAGAAACCTCACCTAAATCTTCACACATTGCCGAAAAACCAAACATAATCAGACGATAACGCATAAAAACCTTTCATTTTGTAGCCACAAAGAAGACAACCCACCCACCTTATTTCATCATGTCCTCCAAATAACGAAAAGATGGGCAGAGGTAGACTCTAGGCTATGGATTCTCTAGTGTATAACAAAGGAGAAAACTTATAAGCCTCCACAACCCCTAGTCTATCAGTGAAATGTTAAACGAAAATGCCTTAAAATCTTATTATCTCTCTGCCTTTATTAAACTTTAGGTTGCGATGAAAGCGTAATTACAGAGAATTTAATCCAAGCAACAATCTGTAAAACAAGCACAATAATAGACGGAATCCAAGCTACAACTATACCTACAAAAGTGACAGCCAAAAAAACGGTAACAATATAACAATAGAACGCCCACATAAAGAACTTTTACCCTGTAATTTACTAACTCTTTACAAAAAAGATAGTAATAGCAAAATATTGTAACTGCAACAAGAATTCCTAGAATTCCGCACATGAGTATTACTGCAGAAATAATGTCAACACTCATTGCAACTCCGTATAATTCCTGTAGAAATTCCAACAGCTAAGACAACGCATCCACCTACATAGGCAATAACAAAAGCTATAAGATAACTCTTCAATAAATAGAACTTTTTGATGCTTTATTAAGAGAGATAATTACTAAAAAACATAACACTGCTCCAAGCAAATATATATCCAAACGCAGAAATACTAAAAAATTACAACCAACGCCGATTAATGCTCTTAAGTGAATACTGGTAGCTACATTAGCTTCCAAAAGATTTGCGGACAAATTTATCATATTCATAGGAATCTTTGCAATATAAATCCTTTTTACCTTACCCTTCTATCATTAGAATCAACTTCTGCACCAACAATGTCCTGTATTGTTTTACACTCAAGATTTACAGTATCATTCAATTCAGACTTGTAACATTGATTATCTTCATCTAAAAGTAAACCTACTGATAAAACTTTTCCTTTCAGCAGTAAACTCCTTATAGCATCTCTTTGAATTGTGCGTAAATATTTTATCAAAGTAGAGTGTATGAGTTATTATTAATTTTATTATTTTAATTTCTCAAAAATCAGACGACTTTTCTTCTCTAATTCTCCAATATGGCAAACAATTTCCTGTATAACTTCTGGAGTAATTTGACAAGCAAGGCTCTCTAAAGCTTGCGAAGAACTCTTTTTTAAATCATCAGAAAACGCCCGACATTCTTCTTGTGTTAAATATTTTTGAAGAACCTCTTGTGTCTCAGCATTTTCTAACAAAACAGAGATAGGCGGAACTTCTTTTTCAAAAGGCTTTCTTGTATGCAGACTTAAATATGTACTTGACTTAAATAAAATATGATCTAATTTCACAACAGATAAAATTAAATAGGTTGACAAAAAAGCAAAAAGCGAGGAAAGCTGCTGGCTCTGCTCCTCCATACCCTCAAAAATTACATTAAAGCTCACAATCCTATCCTGAGAATCATTTGCAATTTGAAAAATCTTTTCACTACCGCCCTGAATAACAGTAATTTCTTGCTGAATCATCTGAATAGCTGTCGCAATTTCTTGAGTTGCTTTTTGTGTCCGTTCGGCTAAATTTCTGACTTCATCAGCTACTACCGCAAAGCCCCTACCGTGCTCCCCCGCCCTTGCAGCTTCAATAGCTGCATTCAAAGCAAGCAAATTCGTTTGGTCTGCAATATCGCGAATCAAAGAAACAATATGCGTAATACCTTGAGATTCATGTGCAAGATTTTGGATCGCACTATTGCTATTTTCAATAAAATTCATTAATGTTTCAAAAGATTTTGTAATATTATTAACATCATCTTTGCTCATCTTTGCACTTTGACTAATATTATGGACAGAAGTATTCACCTCTTGAAGATGGGTGATATTCTGATTCAAATCCACAGAAATTTTAGATAAATCACTATTTTGATTTTCAAGGCTTAAATCTGTTAATTTCTTCGACAACTCATTATTGATACTTTCGTTATTATTTTTCTCAATTTCCTCTAAGACATTATTGATGGAATGGATATTTTTCAAGAATGTCCCTCTTAACCCACCACCAATCGCTCTTCTATAATAGACACCCCCTCCTATAGAGGCAATGGCTGTATCAATCTCACGCAAAAAGGCCTCCAGGTGGTCCAGCCACATATTCATATTTGCTGCAATTTTCAATGCCGTTTTATCACCTCTAGCTTGCACAATACGAGGTTCGAAATTCCCACTACGTGCAAATTTAGAAACCTCCAAAATATTGTTTAAGAGATGCCTATTTCGGTATTCAAGCACGAAAGAAATGCTCACAGCAACGAGGACAGCAAGAAATAAAGCTCCTGAAAGCCATGCATATAAACCCAAAAAAGCATTCACCGCTCCAAGAATACAGAGAATAATGGTGATATAAAAAATAATTTTTCTCATTTTGTTCCTTTAAGAATTTATAAAATTTCCTCTTGCAATTCATAAATTACTTGATTATAGGGCTTACCAATTTTTTTTAAAGTCTCGCTTAATGTTTCTACGCCTGCTTGAATACCACCTTTCTTTTCTGCTTCAAGCATCGCCTGGTAAAGGGGGACAATCGTATTAATCGCACTCCTTGCTGGTTTGCGACGTACAGAATAATAGCTAATTATCTCCCTTTTAGCATCATATGAGGGAGTTACATTTGTAAAAACCCAATAAAATTTCTTATCACGCGTTAAATTCTTTACAAAAGCAAAGAATTCTTTTCCTTGCTGAATCGTATCCCATAATAACTTAAAAGCCGCACGAGGCATATCAGGATGGCGAATAATATTGTGGGGTCGCATAAAAAGCTCTTCCTCACTATAACCACTATAAGCTAAGAAATCTTCATTACAATAAATAATATTCCCATGTAAATCCGTCTTTGAGGTAATCAATGTCCCATCGGCAACCAACAATTCATCACCCCGAGTCTCAATCATACTCCTTCGTGACATGATGACAAATCCTCCAAAATTTTCAATATTCTCAAACAGAAACACTAAAGTATACTGTGCTTTGCTTAACAAAAAGCTTTAATTCCTAGAGATATCGTAGGAGAATCTGTATAAGTTCTAAAGATTTAAAACGATGAGAAAGAGTATTTTTTTGTAATCTATCCATTTCTGCAAATGTAACTGAATGATTCGTGTGAATAAAAATAGGGTCATAGCCAAAACCATGTTGACCGCGAGGAGTCGTTATAACTTTGCCATACGCAAAACCATGCACACAATAATCCCCCTTCTCTCCAACAATCGCACTGGCTGCACAAAAATACGCCCTTGATTCATTTATGCCCTTTTCTTGCAATTTGGAGATAACTTTTTGCAAATTCGCCACATCACTGCCCTCACCACTATACCTTGCACTAAAAATACCCGGTTCACCACCCAAAGCGTCCACAACAAGCCCACTATCATCACTCAGCACCCAAAAAGACTCATTCATGATTCCTTGAATTTTTGCATAGACTGCTTTTGCCTTAATGAGAGCATTTTCTTGAAAACTTTTTCCGTTCTCAACAATCTCAAAAGCAGGAATCATGTCACTATAACAAACCACCTCAAAAGTCTTCAAAATATCCCTAATTTCAACTGCTTTTTTCACATTTGATGATGCCAAAATTATTTTCATTTTTTTCCTTAATTCGATTATTAATGGAATTATACTAAAATGGCATTTAAATTTTTAATTATTCCGAAATACTGGGAGAGAAAATGTTTAAGTATGTCGGCTTATTAAGTCTTTTATTAGGTTGTCGCTTTTTTGGCTTATTTGTTGTAATGCCTCTATTAACCTTATATGTGCTAAATCTTGAAGGCGGAAGCCTCTTTTATGCAGGAATTGCACTCGGGATTTATGCCCTTTCACAAATGATTTTTCAAGTTCCTTTTGGTGCTTTAAGTGATCGTTTTGGACGCAAAATCCTTATTTCCATCGGAATTTTGATTTTCGTAATTGGTTCTATTGTTTGTGCATATGCCCCAAATGCACATTGGTTGATTGTAGGAAGGTTTTTGCAAGGTGTGGGTGCAATTGGAGGTGTTGTGAGTGCAATGATTGCTGATATTGTCGTTGAAGAAAAACGCACGAAAGCAATGGCAATTATGGGAGGATCTATCTCATTAAGTTTCACTTTAGCTATCATCATTGGCTCTACTATGGGAATTTCAGGAGTAGAATCTGTACATAACCTATTTATTCTTTCTGCCGTTTTAAGCATTTTATCTATCTTGCTTCTTTACCCTATCCCCAAAATAGATGAGGTTTATTATCAATATAAAATTCAAAGTGGATTTAAAGAGATTCTTTATAATCGTAATTTACATATTATCAGCCTAACAAATTTTTTGCAAAAATTTTGTTTAACCCTCTCATTTATCTTAATTCCTACCCTTCTGCAAGAAAAATTCTCCATTCAAAGTGATGGATTATGGAAACTTTATGTTCCAGCAGCATTGTTGGGCGTTCTTGCAATGGGGCCATCTTCTATTTTTGCAGAAAAAAAGGGATTCTTTCGTGCGGTTTTAGGGGTTGGTGTGGTTTTATTTATATGCTCTTATGTCCTTATGTTAAAAACAAGCAGTGAAATCATTTTTATGTTTGGAGTAATTCTTTTCTTTATTGGGTTCTCACTACATGAACCCATTATGCAATCTTTAGCTAGTCGCTTTATAAAAACATACCAAAAAGGTAAAGGTTTGGGAATGTTCACCTCAATTGGTTATTTAGGATCATTTTGTGGCGGAATACTAGGCAGTAGCATCCTAAGTTGGTATCAAAATGGGTATTTACTTGAAATTGTTTGCGGTATCGGCATATTATGGCTTTTTTCTTTAAAACTAATGCATGCACCAAAATATCTCAAAAATCTCTATCTCCCACTTGAATCCCATCTACTTCAACGTTTGCACGGTATTGAGAATATAAAGGGCGTTTCAGAATGGTACATCAACCAAACAGAAAAGCGAGTCATCATTCGGTATAATACTGCTTTCATTAACGAAGAGAATTTAAAAGAAAGGCTTTTATGAGTATAGAAATCAGTAAAAAAATTATATCCACATTTGGACGCACAAATGCCCATTTTAAATTAATCCAAGAGGGTGATAAGATTCTTGTTGGGTTAAGTGGTGGTAAGGATTCTTTACTTCTTAGTACCCTACTTGCAAGACATCAGCGACATTCACCTTGTAGCTTTGAATTTAAAGCAGTCACAATTGATTATGGCATTGGAGAAGATTTCAGCTATCTATGTCGCTATTGTCAAGAAAATGACATTCCACACGAAGTTATTAAGACTGATATTATGGCAATTATGCAGGAAAAAAGACGAGAAAATAGCTCTTATTGCAGTTTTTGTTCGCGTATGAGACGAGGAGCATTATATACGCAAGCTTTGGAGGGTGGCTTCAATAAACTTGCATTAGGGCATCATTTAGATGATGCGGTTGAGAGCTTTTTTATGAATTTTTCTTATAATGGTGCAATTCGTTCTATGCCCCCCATTTATGAAGCGGAGAATGGGTTAAAAGTGATTCGCCCACTTATTTGGCTAAGGGAGCGACAAATGATTGATTTTGTCACTAAAAATCAAATCCAAACACCCTTATGCAACTGCCCAGCGCAACACGATAAACCCCCATATGCAAGAGAATCAACAAAAAATATGCTCAAATCTTTAGAAGAGCAAAATCATGCGTTATTTGTTTCACTCAAAAGTGCTTTTATGAATCTTCATGAAAATACCTTTATGGATTCACGTTTTCTTGACAATCATCAAGAAGGGGATAAATGTTTATAGACAAAGTAGAGATTAGTGTTTCTTCTGGAAAAGGTGGGGCTGGAGCAGTTTCTTTTCGGCGAGAAAAATTTGTGATTCAAGGTGGACCTGATGGTGGCGATGGAGGAAAAGGGGGTAATATCTACTTTCAAGTGAGTAGCAACTGCGACACTCTTTCACATTTTCGTGGCAAAAGACAATACAAAGCTAAAAATGGACAGCCTGGTGGTGGAAAAAAAATGACAGGTAAAAGCGGGGAAGATTGCGTGATTATTGTTCCTTCTGGGACGCAAGTAATTGATGCACATTCTAAAGAATTATTACTCGACCTCAAAACCGATGGGCAAAAAGTTTTGTTTTTGGAGGGCGGAAAAGGGGGGCTTGGCAATGTGCATTTTAAAAGTGCCACAAAACAAGCCCCAACTTACGCACAAAAGGGTATAGAAGGTAAGAATGCGGATCTAATTTTAGAACTCAAGTTAATTGCTGATGTTGGACTTGTAGGCTTTCCAAATGTTGGAAAAAGTACACTTATTTCAACTCTCTCTAATGCACGTCCTGAAATAGCAGACTATGAATTTACTACACTTATTCCCTCATTAGGTGTTGTTGATGTGGGTGATTTTCGCTCCTTCGTCATTGCTGATATACCAGGAATTATTGAGGGTGCAAGCGAGGGGAGAGGGCTTGGGTTAGAATTTTTACGTCATATTGAACGAACAAACATCCTCTTATTTGTTATTGATATTGCTTCTTATCGCAGTATTGAAGAGCAAATCAGCACACTGTTTATAGAATTACAACGATTCTCCCCCACCCTTGCACTCAAACGATTTGCTTTGGTTTTATCACGTTGTGATTTAAAGCAAGGTTTCTCAGTCGCTGAATCTTTTGAAAGTCTCCTTAAATGGCTTAATCTGAAAGCCTCAAAACCCCTTGCGTATTTTCGTGAAGAATCATTCCTGCAATACGATGCAAGCATTCAAAATCACCCAATCCCTTCTACACAAGAGGAAGTTTGTCAGCTTTTTGCAAAAAGGGTGGAATTTATCCTCCCTATTTCATCTGCAACACATTACAACACACAAACACTTTGTGTAGCCTTAGAATCTATGCTAAATAATCAAAAAAAGGATTTTTAATGAAACGAATTGTCATTAAGGTCGGCAGTGCCTTATTAAGTGATGGAGAAAATCTTGCATTGGAACGTGTACAAAATCTTGCGACTTTTATTGCAGAAATACGCAAACGGTATGAAGTGATTTTAGTCTCCTCTGGAGCTATTGTGATTGGTTACTTTACAAGTAAGCTTGAAAAGAATTCTCTTGCAAATCGTCAAGCTTTAGCTGCCATTGGACAACCTTTATTAATGAATATTTATCGCGATGTATTCACTCCTTTTAATATTACACCCGCACAACTCTTACTTTGTGCGGAAGATTTTGATTCCCGACAAAAAACGCAAAATGCAAAAAATAGCATTCAGGTTTTACTGCGAAATCAATTCCTACCTATTATTAATGAGAATGATGCAACAGGAATACAAGAGATTCTTTTTGGAGATAATGATCGCTTATCTGCACATATTACACATTACTTTGATGCAGACTTGCTTGTTATTTTAAGTGATATTTATGGTTATTTTGATAAAGATCCACACAAATATCAAGATGCAAAATTACGCAAAACTATACAAAATCTCACACAACAAGAATTAAACGAAGATTTGAGTCCTCATATGAAATTTGCCACCGGAGGAATTGTTACAAAGCTACAGGCGGCAGATTTTCTTATGAAAAAGGGAAGAAAAATGTTCCTTACAAGTGGTTTTGACTTAAATAGTGCCTATGATTTTCTAATGCACAATAAACATACACAAGGTACATTATTTGGCTAATAAAAGCTGTATTCTTAAAATTTATTCACGCTGTATCGATACCAGCTTGTACTGACATTACAAATAAAACAGGTTTATTTCCATGCATTCATTTTACATATCCTTCCACACTACTTTCAATAAATTGCATTCTCTTTACTTAATTAATGTTTTTATCGCTACCAACAAGTCTACAATAAATACGAACTTTAATCGCATTTACACCTTTTTAAAACTATAATTGTGTATTTTATGGATTTTTGTTATAATGTAGCTTAATTTCCAAAAAGGAGAGTTCATTTGATTGAGTTTGAAACAATTATTGGATTAGAAGTGCATGTGCAATTAAATACAAAAACAAAAATTTTTTGCTCATGCCCAACAAGCTTTGGTGAAGAACCTAACAAAAATGTCTGCCCTGTCTGTTTGGGGCTTCCAGGTGCATTACCAACACTAAATCAAGAAGCAGTTAAGAAAGCTGTGAGTTTTGCAAAAGCCATCAATGCATCCGTTAATCAAAACTCTATTTTCGCACGCAAAAATTACTTTTACCCCGATTTACCTAAAGCCTATCAAATTAGTCAATTTGAAATTCCTATCGTTGGAAAAGGTTGGCTTGAAATTGCCCTTGAGGATAATGGGACAACTAAGCAACGTAAAATCGGTATTACAAGAGCACACCTAGAAGAAGATGCCGGTAAAAATATCCATGATGGAAAAATCTCAAAAGTAGATTTGAATCGTGCTTGTACGCCTTTGTTGGAGATTGTGAGTGAGCCTGATATGAGAAATAGTAACGAGGCAGTGGCTTATTTAAAAAAATTGCATTCTATCGTGCGATTCCTAGAAATTAGCGATGCAAATATGCAGGAAGGAAGTTTTCGTTGCGATGCAAATGTTTCTATCCGCCCCAAAGGTGAAGATAAACTCTACACACGCGTAGAAATTAAGAATCTTAATAGTTTTAGATTCATTCAAAAGGCAATTGAATATGAAGTAGAAAGACAAATAGAAGCATGGGAATCTGGACATTATGATGATGAAGTCTATCAAGAAACAAGACTATTTGACACTACAAAAGGTGTAACAAAATCAATGCGTGGAAAGGAAGAATCTGCTGATTATCGCTACTTCCCGGATCCGGATTTACTACCCGTATTTATCCCCGAACAACTTCTCAGGGAGGGCGAGAATATTCCCTTAATGCCTGACGAAAAAAAAGCTCTCTACATACAACAATACGGCTTGAAGGAATATGATGCAGGAGTCATCACCTCTTCTTTAGAGATGGTGCGATATTTTGAAGAGATGGTTGCCGTTGGGGCTTCGCCAAAAGGTGCTGTAAGATGGCTAAGCGTAGAGCTTTTAGGAAAACTAAAAGGTGATGTAGGAGTTGAGTCAAGCCCCGTAAATGCAAAAACTCTTGCTGAACTCGTTAAATATACAGAAAACGACACAATTAGCGGAAAAAGTGCAAAGGAAATTCTTGATATTTTACTCACAGAAGGTGGAAATATTGACGAAATCATTGAACGCAAAGGGCTTAAACAAGTGAATGATGATAGTGCAATTTTAAATATTATTCATGAGATTCTTACACAAAATGCAGATAAGGTTACTGAATACAAAGCCGGAAAAGATAAGTTGCTTGGCTTTTTTGTTGGGCAAGTAATGAAGAATGCAAAAGGCGTTAATCCAGCTAAGGTCAACACGCTTTTATTAGAGCAGCTTAAAAAATAATAGGGGCGATAGATAATGGCAGTCGCTATTCTTGGTGGGGGTGCATGGGGAAAGGCACTCTACCACGCACTTTCACAAAAAAATGAAGTAAATATTGTTTCTCGTTCTATCTTGGGTGCTGGATTTAAGCAATGTTCTTTGGAAGAAGCCTCACAAAAAGAATATCTTATTCTTGCAATCAGTACGGCCTTTTTAAGGGATTTTTTGGCACAAACAAATATTCCAAAAACAAGTAAACTTCTTGTTGCAGCAAAGGGTATAGAGGAAGATAGTGGTGCATTAGTGAGTGAAATTTTGGAAAAATTTTTTCCTAAAAATTCATTGGCATATTTAGCTGGACCTTCATTTGCAGCAGAAGTCAATCAATCTTTACCTTGTGCTGTTGTAATACATTCTTACAACCTACCTTTGGCTAAAGAATTTTCAACCCTGTTTCCGTCTTTTATGCGAACTTATTGTAGCGATGATGTAATCGGTGGTGAAATTGCTGGAGCATACAAAAATGTCATTGCTATTGCCAGTGGTATTTGTGAGGGGCTTTGCTTGGGGCAGAATGCAAAAGCAGCATTGCTTGCTAGAGGATTGGTTGAAATGTCGCGTTTTGGGGAATTTTTCGGGGCAAAAATGGAAACATTCTTGGGACTTTCTGGTGCTGGAGATTTATTCCTTACCTCTAGCTCCATACTTTCAAGGAACTATCGTGTTGGATTGTTTTTAGCACAAAAAATGCCTTTGGAAGAAATAATTGTTAAAATTGGAGAAGTTGCTGAAGGCATTAAAACTTCTCAAGCTATCAATATCCTTGCAAAAAAACATCAAATTTACACTCCTATTGCATCTGAAATTTCAAATATTATTCAAGGAAAAGATGCACAAAAAAGCCTTAATGATATGTTGCTACATAATCGCTAACCAGAGAAATCACTATGAAAATAATTTTAGTTTTGTTATGTTTTTGTTGTTTTATTTGGGGAAATTCGCAAGATTTAAAGAATATAGAACTTTTACAAACCCTTTGCTCTTCTGTTGCAAAAAATGCTGCATCGGGTTGCTTTATGCTTGGAATGGGTTATGCAGAAGGACAAATCCAATATAATGAAAAAATAATTACTTTAGACATTAACCCAAATAAAGCCTTTTCTTACTTTAAACGTTCCTGTGAATTAGGTAATGCTGAAGGTTGTGCCTTACTGGGAACGACTTACAACGAAGGTTTTGGCACAGAACAAAACTTTTCCAAAGCTACTGAAGCATTCTTAAAAGGTTGCAAACAAAATAGTCGCCTCGCCTGTAACCATCTTGCTTTTAACTATTACTATGGAAAAGGCACTCCTACCAACATACAAAAGGCCATACAACTCTTACAAGAAGGGTGTAACCAAAAATCTTCACATTCTTGTTTGGCTTTAGGTAATATTTACTATACTGGTGAGGGCATCACTCAAGATTTATCTTTAGCTAAGGATTTCTTTCAAAAAGCATGTGTATATGGATACGAAAAAGCATGTCCAGCCTACAGAAATATTCAAAAACAAATAGAACATTAAAGACTCTTTTTAGAGATTAGTTGGATACTGCTAGACTTGACAAGCCTATAAAATCTCTGTAGAATTCACTTTCAAGTATTTTTCAAGGAGAAAAAATGACGGGTAATATCGGTGATATTTTTAGTGCAATTCTTCCTTTTGTAGTTCTATTTGCAATCTTTTATTTCTTTTTGATTCGTCCACAACAGGTACAACAAAAGCGTCATAGAGAAATGATTGCTTCTTTAAAAAAAGGGGATAAGGTTATCACAAATGGTGGCTTAATTGCGGAAGTACAAAAGGTTGAAGAACGTTACTTTCAAATGAAATTAAATGATGACACTTATGTTAAACTTGCTAAGGAATATATTGCCCAAAAATACGATGATACGACTCCTACTACAACAAAATCATAAAGGAGTATTCGCTTGAAAGGTTTACTAAATCAGCGGTTTATCGCATTCTTTCTTGCATCTCTTTTTGGTATCATTTTAACATTACCCTCTCTCATCCCCTCTTTGCCAGGACCTAAAATTACGTTAGGGTTAGACTTGCAGGGTGGGTTAAGTATGCTTTTAGGGATAAAAACTGAAGAAGCTGTTGCCTCTAAAATGCGGACGTTAGGAGCATCTATCCATTTTTTTAGCAATCAAGAGGAAATTTTAATTAAGAATTTGAAATCAGAAGATGATATTATTTCTTTTTCTATCTTGGATACCGATGATCAAGCAAAAATGGATGCCTTTATTAAGCAAAATGGTGAATTTGTTGTACAATACGCAGACGGACAATACACTATCACAATGAGTGAGCAAGAAATTCTAAAAACACAGAATTACGCTTTAGAGCAAGCTTTAGTAACCATTCGTGACCGCTTAGACCAATTTGGTTTAGGTGAACCAAGTGTAACCAGACAAGGTGATTCCTACATTCTTGCGGAAATTGCTGGGGTGCACACAAAAGAAGAAGAAGAACGTGTTAAAGATTTAATTGCAAGGGCGGCTGTTTTACAAATGATGGCTGTTGATGAGGATTATAACGCAAGGGTGAACACAATGAGCACACAAGAGGCAGAAAATCTTGGTGATGTTATTTTACCTTTTGTTGATTCAGCACCCATTCAAGCTAAGAAAACAACTCTTAGGCAACTACAAAACGAATTAAAAACATTGCAAAATCAGCAAAGCTCGGATTTACACAGTATCAAAGCCTTAGAAGAGCGAATCTCAAAACTAGAACAAGATTTGCAGAAAGAAGATGCCCCAAGGGTACTTTTGCTTAAGTCCATCCCCATTCTTGATGGTTCGATGCTGACAAATGCAAATGTCGTTTATGACCAATATAATCGTCCAGCAATTAATTTCAGCTTGAATGCAGAAGGTGCAAAACGTTTTGGAGATTTTACTGCAAATAATATTAATAAAAGAATGGCTATCGTGCTTGATGGACGCGTGTATTCCGCACCCTCTATTCGTGAAAGAATTAGCGGTAGTGGGCAAATTACAGGGGAATTCAGTGAATCTGAAGCGAGCGATATCGCAATTGCATTAAGAAGTGGTGCGTTACTTGCCCCAATCGAGCTTTTAGAGCAACAAAGTGTGGGTCCAAGCTTAGGTAGCGATAGCATCGCTGCTGCAATGGTTGCACTTGTCAGTGGTTTTATTCTTACTGTACTATTTATGCTTTTTTACTACGGTATTGCTGGTTTAATTGCAAATATTGCCCTTTTTGTTAATCTTTTCTTAATTATTGCTATTATGGCAATGTTTGAAGCGACACTGACATTGCCAGGAATGGCTGGAATTGTGCTTACAATCGGTATGGCAGTCGATGCAAATGTTATTATTAATGAGCGGATTCGAGAATGCTTTAGAGAAGGAAAAAGTATTTTAGTAGCCATTGAGTCAGGTTACGAAAATGCACAACGAGCTATTTTTGACTCTAATCTTACCGCACTCATCACCTCTGTTCTTTTATATATTTTTGGAACAGGTGCGATTAAAGGTTTTGCGATTACAATCTCCATTGGAATTCTAGCCTCCATTCTCACAGCAATTGTTGGTACGCATGGAATTTATCAATGGTTATACCCACGCATTTCTGCGAATCGATTGAATCTATGGTTTGGCTATAAAGGACACTAGGATGGAACTATTTAGAAATAATCATATCTATAATTTTATGGGATTAGGTAAATATGCAGCAACTTTTTCAGCCTTTTTGATTATTTTAAGTTTTTTTTTATTTTTTTATAAAGGCTTTAATTATGGTATCGATTTCAATGGAGGAAGCATTATCCAACTACAATACACAAGCCAAATCGCACCAATTGCAAAAATTAGAGATTACTTAGAATCTAAACCAGAATATAAGGGAGTACAAGTAAGTGAATATGGTTCTCCTCAAGAAGTGATGATCAAACTCCCAACAACAAATTCACAACTCACTGGGGATACCCAAAGCACTTACACAACAAAAATTACGGAGGAATTAGCATTTACTGGAGACTTCAGCATTCGTCGTTCGGCTATGGTAGGCCCAAAAGTGGGAGATGAATTACGACAGAAGGGAACGATTGCTCTCCTTTTAGCAAGCTTAGGTATTCTAGCTTATGTTGCATTCCGCTATGAGTGGAGGTTCGCCATTGCTGCCGTCCTTGCTTTAATGCATGATGTCATCATCGCTTGTGGTGCAGTTATTATTTTTAACGTAGATTTTGGATTAGATGTTGTTGCAGCTCTCCTTACATTGCTTGGGTACTCTATTAATGACACCATTATTATTTTTGATCGTATTCGTGAAAGAATGCAGAAGGATAAAAGCTTTAACTTAAAAGAAGTAATGAATGAGGCAATTTCAAGAACTCTTTCACGCACTGTTTTGACAAGCTTAACAACAATGTTCACCGTTGCAACTTTATTCTTTTTTGGAGGGGAAATTATCCGTGGATTTAGTTTACCAATGCTTGTTGGCGTTATTGTGGGTTCTTATAGCTCCATCTTTATCGCTGCTTTATTTGTGCTTTGGCTTGGTTTTGACCTCAAGAAATATCGCGAAAACCTTGTTCTAAAAGAAAAGCAAAAATTAGAAAAGCAAAAATTGCGTGCCTCTTATGCACAGGGTAGAATTTAGCACAAGGAGAAAAAATGGATTGGGGTAAAGTAGTCTTTGTTTTTTTTAATTTAATGTCCCTAACCTCTATTGCAGGTTATCTCTATGAACAAACTGCTGTAATGCTTTTTATTGCAGCCAGTGTTAATATTATTTCAACAATTCTTAAAATTGGGGTAAAACATACTCTTGCTGCTGAAATGCTTGCAAGTTCGCTTGTAGCTGATTTACATCTTGTTCCAGCATTTGTCTATGAACAAGCTTTAAATGGAGGAAATGTTGCTATTGCCCTTGCTGTAGGTGCTTTAGTGGCAAATATATTTTCTGCTGCTTTAATTATTGTTGAAGGTGCCAAAAGTAATGATGTTGAGTATTAATAAATTTTAAAGGATTCTGAATGGAATACAATCCACGTTTAATCGAAAAAAAATGGCAAGAAATTTGGAAAAAAAATAAGAGTTTCGAACCTCAAGATGACTATAAACGACCTAAAAAATATATCCTTAGTATGTTTCCTTACCCAAGCGGACAGATTCATATGGGACATGTTCGTAATTACTGTATTGGAGATGCGTTAGCAAGGCATTATCGTCAAGATGGCTATAATGTTTTGCATCCTATTGGCTGGGACGCTTTTGGGTTACCCGCAGAAAATGCAGCCATCAAACATAAGACACACCCAAAAGATTGGACATATAACAATATTGCACATATGCGAAAGGAATTAGAGACCTTAGGCCTTTCTTTTTCTCATCAAAGAGAGTTTGCAACATGTGATCCAATTTACTCGCGTTGGGAACAATCCCTTTTTATTGAAATGTGGAAAAAAGGGCTAGTCTATCGTAAAAAAGGTTTTTTAAATTGGTGTCCGCATGACCAAACAGTTTTGGCGAATGAGCAAGTAATTAATGGACGTTGTTGGAGATGTGATACAGAAGTAGTACAAAGAGAAATGTATCAATATTACTTAAAAATTACTGCTTACGCAAAGGAACTTTTAGAATCCTTAGATTCTTTACAAGGTGCATGGCCTAATCAAGTCATTACAATGCAACAAAATTGGATTGGGCAAAGCGAAGGATTAGAATTTGACTTTCGATTAGATTCTGAATCTATCCAAAAATTAAACGGGAAATTCACAGCTTTTAGTGTGTTTACAACACGTCCGGATACGCTTTATGGCGTAAGTATCGCTACTCTTGCAGTTGAACATCCAATTGTGCAATTTATGCTACAATCAAATCTCCTTGAACCCAACATTATTAAAGCCCTCACTAAAATGCAAAATACAACAGCAAAAGAAAGGGCAATGTTACCTAAGGAGGGTTTTGCATTAGGAATCAGTGCTATTCACCCCTTAAGTGGAGAAAAAATTCCGATTTGGGTAGCAAATTACGTTTTGATGGAATATGGAAGTGGAGCAGTGATGGTTGTCCCAGCCCACGATGAAAGAGATTTTGAATTTGCAACATCATTTAATCTTCCAATCAAACAAGTAATTGAAAGTGACAATTCGAGTTCACTGCCCTACTGCCAAAAAGAAGGAAAGCTGATCCATTCTGATTTTTTGAACGGGTTAACTCCTACAGAAGCAGCAATAAAGGTAATTCAACACTTTGAAAAAGAAAAAAAAGGGCAAAAAATTACCCATTATCGCCTAAGAGATTGGGGAATTTCAAGGCAACGTTATTGGGGAACACCAATTCCTCTTATCTCCTGCCAACAATGCGGTATTGTACCTGAAAAAGATGAGAATCTTCCTGTAACACTTCCCTTAGATATTCAAATTGATGGTGAGGGAAATCCCTTAGAAAAACATGACACTTTCAAGAATTGTCTGTGTCCTCAATGCGGAAAACCTGCAACTCGTGAAACAGACACAATGGACACTTTTATGGAATCAAGCTGGTATTTTTTACGCTATACAACTCCACCTCATCTATGGGAAAAACAAGCCTTCGATGAAGATTCACAACAATATTGGCTTGGCATTGATGAATATATTGGAGGAATTGAACATGCCATCTTACACCTCCTTTATGCAAGGTTCTTTACAAAGGTTTTAAGAGATATGAAAAAAACTCATATCAATGAACCATTCTCCCACCTCCTTACGCAAGGTATGGTCTTAAAAGATGGGGCTAAAATGTCAAAAAGTAAGGGGAATATTGTGAATCCAAGTGATATTATCAACACCTATGGTGCAGATAGTGCAAGATTATTTATTCTCTTTGCAGCCCCACCCACAAAGGAATTAGAATGGAACGATAATGCCCTTGAAGGTGCTTTTCGCTTTATTAAACGTTTATTTCAAAAGGCGGATTCTGTGCAAAAAACCTCTCAAATTCCAAAAATTGAGACAAAAAACCTGAATGCGATGGAAAAATTGGGGCGCAAAAAAGTATATGAAGCCTTACTAAAAGCAAATAATATCTATGAACGCAAAAATGAATACGCCTTTAATACATTGATTGCTACTTGTATGGAAGCATTCAATGCTTTAAACGCACAAACAAATATTCAAGTTCTGACAGAGGGTTATTTCATCTTGCTACGTTTACTAGAACCCATCATTCCTCACACTGCAAGTGAATTAAGTGAAATTTTATTTCAGCAGACAAATTTTTATTGCCACATTCCATTAGATACTGATGCATTAAATAGCGATTCCATCAAGTTTGCCATCACTATCAATGGTAAAAAACGTGGTGAAATTGAAGTCGACACAGAATGTCCACAAGAAGAAGTTTTGCATTTAGCAAAAATTGAAGTTGCAAAATGGCTGGAAAATATGCAAATTATCAAAGAAATTATTGTTCCTAACAAGTTGGTTAATTTTGTTATTAAACCCTAATGCGGATAATGTATGCGTTGTCTTCTTGCATTGATTTGCGGATTCTTTCTGTTATATGGTTGTGGCTATAAGCCTATTTCAGCTTATAATCGTGAAACTTTTGGAGAAAGGATCTATGTTGACACAAAAATTAGTCGTCGCGACCCAGAAAATAGCGTTCTTTTAAAAGATGCCTTACTTGCAGCCATCACAGAACGGTTAGGTACAAAAGTTGCAACCTCCAAAGAAGAGGCAGACTCAGAAATTAACGTTGAAATTGCACGCGTAATATTTGCCTCTTTGTCAGAAAATCGCGATGGCTTTACGAATTTTTATAAAACTTATGTTACACTCAACTTTACATACAAAGACATTCATGGTAATGAGGGTTATATGACAACGATCGGACGTTATACTTTTTCTATAGATACTTCATCAATTCTTACAGATGCAAGGCGCTTAGATGCTATTAAACAGGCAAGCCAACAAGCACTTGATGTTTTTGTTTCACGCGTGGCTATCTTAGAATACAGACAACAAAACCAACAGAAAGATATTTCATGGCAACCCTAAAAGATGTTGTACGCAATGCGTTAATTCGTATCCAAAAAAATGGACAAATTGCAACCCCAGAACTCTATCAAGAAGCTTTTTATGAGGAAGCAAAGCGACTTGGAGTGAATACAGAAAACTCTTATTGGAGAACAAATTGGATTAAAAAACTTGATACTAGAACAAGAAATTCGATGCAAGGTTTTCCGATTAAAACGCAAGATGATTTTATCTCATTCCTTAGCTCTACAATCACACGACTCAATAGTACAGGTGATGGTAAAGAGCAACTTCTCTTATATCGCGATTTGCTTGCAATGTTTTTGCGACATTATGCGTCAACAGACCCTACACAGACTAATTATAATCTCATTCGTAAAACATTAGATTTTCTTGATGGTAATACACAAATTTCTCTACAAAGCCTTAAAGATGGTTGGGCAAATGCATTCAAAAAAGAATCCCCCACCCCACCACCAAAAGAACAAACAAAAACAGCATCAGAAGAAGAATCAGAAGAAAATTTGAGTTTTTTCTTACCTCTATTGCGACCTTCACTCACAGAGATTCGTAAAGAAGCTATCCAAAAGGCGGAACAAATGCTTCAAGTCAATCTCATGGAAGTCGTTAAAGAACAGCTGATTCACACTTTAGAACTTGCACTGAAAGAAAGAATACTCATTGATCGTTCCTTATTAAACGCAACAATCAAGAAACATTCCAATGAATTAGAAAATGTTTTGGAGGTTGTAGAAGCAAAAATCTCCTCCTTACAGATTGCAAGCGAGATGATGTCTCAAGAAGTTATTTCTAGCAATCAAAATCTAACCGAACTGTCCTTAGAAGAAAAAACATTACTTGAATTCAAAAACGATATGGCACAAATGCTAAACCAATGTCAAGAACGTTTTGAACACTTACAAGATTCAATGCATCAAACCAAAAACAGCTTAGAAAAAATCTCTGATAAGGTTGGTTATGAAAAACAAGCCAATCCGCCACCTAAAAGCACAGATACACTCACAGGCGTTCTAACAATGGATTCTTTATTGGAAATTATCGAACACCAAGAATCTCTTTTTCAAGAATACCAACAAAGTTATTCTGTCCTGTTTATCGATATTGACAATTTTAAAAGAATCAATGAACAAAATGGACAAGAACCTGGGGATAAAATTCTTGCCACTTTTGGAAAACTACTCAAAAAAGTTGTACGAAGAAATGACCATGTTGCAAGATATGAAGGAGAAGAATTTATCGTCATCCTTGTAGGCATGGATCATTTTGACTCTTCATATATTGCTGAAAAAATTCGCAAACAAATTGAAGAAAGTACTTTTGTTTACGAGGATAAGCAGATTAAAATCACTGTTACTGTAGGTGTAGCCGATAGAAAAGAGGAGAATAGCTTTCAAAACATCTTAAAAATTGCAGCAATGCGTATGCGTCAAGCGAAAAAATTTGGTTACAATCGTATCAATGCAGGAACAATATGATAACATCTATCAACGACTATTTAAAACAAAAAGAATCTGAGTATCGTGCATTCGATAAGCAACGTTTCGTGATAATTTTCAATGCTTTAAAACCAAAAATTCTAAAAAAATTTGCACCTGCAAAAGAACCCAAAATGATTCATATTGTCGGTACAAACGGCAAAGGAAGCACAGGAAGATTTTTAAGTTTAATGATCCAAGCCAGCCAAAAACAAGTCGGGCATTTTGTGTCGCCCCATCTCTTTGATTTTTGCGACCGCTTTTGGATTAACGGACAAATTGTGTCGCATAATCAACTTTTACATATCCACAAACAACTTGAATCAATTTGTGATGCCGAAAGCGTGGCTTATATTCATAAAATGAGCTATTTTGAATATGCCACCACTCTTGCATACTGTCTTTTTCTTGGTTTAGATTATGCGGTTATTGAAGCAGGATTGGGAGGAGAATTTGATTCTACAACACAACTAACAAGAATATTAAGTCTTTTTACGCCTATCAGCCTTGACCATGAAGAACTACTTGGAAACAATATTCAAGATATTGCCCGCACAAAAGTGCGTAGTTTGTGTGCTTATGGGATCGTTGGATATCAACCTTTTTTAAATGAGATTCAAGAAGTTTTCAAAGAAGTCATACAAGAAAAAAATACAAATAAAATACCAGCAAAACTTGAATTTCTGCAATATTTTTCTCTGTCAACAGAAGAACAAATATATCTAAATTCCAATAATCTCCCCACCTATCAGCAGTATAATTTTGCATTAGCAAAGGCAGCATTATCTTACCTAAAACTTCCTTACCATCCTGACCGAATGCAAAAATTCGATCTACAAGGGAGAATGCAGAAAATAGCAGAAAATCTTTATGTTGATGTTGGACATAATCCTCAAGCCGCTGAATTTGCTGCAACATCTGTTTTTAAGGATAAAAAATTTGAACTAATTTATAATTCTTATCGTGATAAAAACTTCAAACAAATCTTACGAATTTTTAAGCCCTTTGTGATTAAAATTCATATTTTAATTATAGAAAATAACTATCGCATTTTACCAATTGACGAATTGGTAGCCTACCTAAAAGAATTAGATATTCCTTTTGAGTTTTTTTCTTTTCCTTTACGAAAAGAAAGCAGATACTTGGTATTCGGCTCTTTTAGTGTTGTTGAAAAATTTTTAAAATATTACGAAAGCGAGAAAAATCAATGAAACAAAACTCAAAACCTGCCGGCAAACGTATGCAAGATAAATTTACAATTACCATTACCGACTTAAATGGTTCTAAACAATACAATATTCACCAATTTGCGAAATATATTCTCTTTTATGTTCTTTTGTTTATTTTTACTCTCATTCTGGTTGCTTTTATTTCTATTAAGCTCCTTCTAGGTGAAATTTCCACAATTGAAGAAAAACGCAATAGCCTCATCGAAGAATACAACACCATCACACAAAAGAATGAAGATTTGGAAGCAGAAATCACCCAAAAAAGTAATGATTTAAAAATGATTAATGGACGTGTTCGCTCTTTAGAGGGCTTTATTGGTTTAAGTGAGAGTGAAGAGATGAATTCTACACTCACTGTCGACCCTAAAGAAATTCTTAATCGTGTTGACTTAGCACAAATAACGGCAGAACAAAAAGGTTTTACAATGCGATTAATCCCAAATGGTTCTCCAATGGAAGGTGATGTTCAGGTATCAAGCTCCTTTGGCTACCGCTCCCACCCCTTAATGAAACGACGCGAATTCCACACAGGCACAGATATTAGAACGCCTATTGGAACACCTATTTACTCAACAGCTGATGGCGTTGTTGCTTTTTCGCAAACGGGCTATAATGGTGGTTACGGAGTAATGGTTAAGATTGATCATGCCTATGGATTCCGCACGGTTTATGCACACTTGAGCAAAAGTGCCGTATCTGCTGGAGAGTTTGTCAAAAAAGGGCAATTAATTGCTTATAGTGGGAATACCGGCTTAAGTACAGGACCACATCTACATTACGAAGTTTTATTTTTGGGTGACAGACTAAATCCACGTTCTTTTATCGCATGGACTATGCGTAATTATGACCATATCTTTGCCGAAGAGGAAAAGGTGAAATGGAAATCGCTCATGGTGATGATTGATGGCTTAAGAGAAGCGGTTAACGAATCTGCATTAGTAACAATTGAAGGTAGCAAAGAAGCTGCAAAGGCACTTGGTGGAGGAGAAGAGAAGCAACAAGGTAAAAAATAACATCTTTGTTTGGCATATTATGCTACAATTCATTTCAACCAAAAAAGGAGAAAGAGATGGCAATGTTTTCAAGTAATGATAAGCAAGTAAGCACAAATCACAATGGTACAACAATTATTGCGGCAGGCACAACAATCAAGGGTGAAATTCTTGCTGAATGCAATTTGCATATTGACGGCAATTTTGAGGGCAAAATCCATTCAAGTAGTAATGTAACAATCGGAAAAGGTGGTGTTGTTGGGGGTGAAATTACAGCAGATAAGCTCATTGTGAGCGGAAAATTTAACGGCACAACAGACTGCAACACAGTGGAAGTTATGCCTAATGGACGCATTGATGGGCATGTCATTACCAATGAATTGGTAATTGAAAGAGAGGGATTCTTTGTTGGTGAAAGTCGCATTAAAGGTGAAAGTAATGCTTTCATTCCCCCAACACAAAACAATAGTAACGACGACTGAATATAAGGTTTAAAGGGTGATTGAATCTGGGCTATATGCGTATCTGCAAGAATCAACACTTGATATTTTGATTCTCAGCGATGACACACAAGCACAGAAAGCAAAAGAAATCAGTCAGCTATTGCATTACGAAGCATTTGTCTTAAATGATTTTCGTGCAAAAAGAGGTGATGATTTACGCAGTTATCGAGAGGAGATTCAGAATAACCTTGCAATCTTGAGACAATATTATCAATGCAAAGAGCAAAAAATTCTTCTTACCCCTTTTAGTGCAGTTTTATATCCACTTCCAAAGCCATCACTTTTGCAGGAGATATTCTTGGAGGTTGGGCAGGAGATTAACCTTAAGTCTTTCTGCTCACAACTTCTAGCTTATGGCTATGAATTTGTTGAAATTATTGAATCAGCAGGAGAAGTTTCTGTACGTGGTGATATTATCGATATTTATCCACCCGCTCATTCATTTGCTTATCGCTTGAGTTTTTTTGACCAGGAATTAGAGTCTATTCGCTCCTTTGATTTGCAAACGCAACTTTGTTCCAAAGAAGAGATTCCACACCTCTACATTCCTGCTGCATTTCTCTCACTCACACATGAAGAATATGAATATTTACAGCTTGAAATTCAGCAATCAGAGTTTGAAAGCTTGAGCCATGATTTAGCAAGTCTTGGTTTTTGGCACTTAAAAAATGAGTGGACAGAATATATTTTTCAAGGCAAAAAAATTCTTCTCTCAACAGAAGCACAACAGGAGATTCAAACAGAAATTACCCTACTACCTCCCCATTTAAAACAAGAAAAAGAAATTCTACAAATGCTATCCACAAAGCCGTTTATTGTGCAAAAAGAAGGTTTTACGGATTTCAAAATTCCTGCTGGCATTGGTGCATTAGAAAGTTTTTTGCAAATCCATGCCAATAAAAAAATCCATATTATTGCAAGAAATGAAACGATTTTTCGTCATTATAAACTTCTTAATTCCCCCTATAACCTCATCTATGCACCCCTTCATATTAACTTCTTAACACCTACAGAAGTTTTCATTTCTCTCAATACAACTCCACAAAAACGCAAGATTCGCAAGAGTAGCCTTATTTTAGACGAAATGAAAGTCGGCGATTATGTCGTGCATAAGGATTATGGAATTGCACTTTTTTCAGGAATCTCGCAAGAAAAAGTTTTGGGTGCATTAAGGGACTTTATTGTTTTATCTTATGAAGGGGAAGACCGCCTTTTACTTCCGGTAGAAAACCTCAATTATATCGACCGCTATATTGCAGAAAAAGGTAGCCTGCCTGCTATAGATAGACTTGGAAGTGGATCTTTTTTAGCTATGAAAGAGAAGGTTAAGAAACGACTTTTAGAAATTGCTGAAGAAATAGTTGCTCTAGCAGCAAAGCGAGAACTCATTGCCGGCGAGAAATTCAATACAAGCTTGGAAGAAATTTTCCTTTTTCAAGCAGATAGCGGTTTTGAATACACTCCCGACCAACAAGAAACTATAGCCGATATTTTTACCGATATTTCAAGCGGAAGAGTGATGGATAGACTCTTAAGTGGTGATGTAGGATTTGGAAAAACAGAAATTGCAATGAATGCAATATTTGTTTCTGTAATGAGCGGTTTTCAAGCTGCTATTCTAGCCCCAACAACACTTCTTGTTTTACAACATTTTCATACACTACAAGAACGATTTTCAAAGTACAATATTAAGGTTGTTCGACTTGATCGCTTTTTAAGCACAAAAGAGAAAAATAGTGTTCTTAAACTCCTTGAAAGCGGAGAGGCACACATTGTTATTGGCACACACGCTCTCTTAGGCGTAAAGTTCAAAAAATTAGGCTTGATTGTTATTGATGAAGAACATAAATTTGGAGTCAAACAAAAAGAAAAAATTAAACAATTAAGTCAAAATTTACATACACTTTCTATGAGTGCAACCCCTATTCCGCGTACGCTGAATCAGGCTCTTTCAAATATTAAATCCCTAAGCACACTCACAACCCCACCCAAAAAAAGGCAAGGTGTTCGCACTTTCGTTAGAGAGTACAATGAAAATCTCATTAAAGAATGCATACAAAGGGAATTAAGGCGCGGTGGACAGATTTTTTACATTCACAATAACATTGCCACCATTCAAGATATCGCACAAGATTTGAATGACCTAATTAAAGGTATTAAAATTGGCATTCTGCATTCCAAAGTTGATGCGAAACAAAGCGAAGATATTATGCTTGAATTTGCGGAAGGGAAAATCCACATTCTACTCTCAACTTCCATTGTTGAATCAGGTATTCACCTCCCAAACGCAAATACAATCATTGTTGATGGAAGTGACCACTTTGGTATTGCGGACCTACATCAACTTAGAGGACGCGTTGGTAGAGGTAATGTAGAGGGATTTTGTTATTTCTTAATTTCAAACAAAGATCATCTTACACTAGAAGCAAAAAAACGTCTACTCGCTTTGGAGTCCCATTCTTCACTAGGTAGTGGCTCTATTCTTGCTTATCAAGATTTAGAGATTCGTGGCGGTGGCAATCTCTTGGGCGAAGCACAAAGTGGGCATATTAAAAATATTGGTTATGCTTTGTATTTAAGAATGCTAGAAGAGGCTATTTACTCATTTACTTCAGAGAAAAGCATAGAAGAAAGAGGTGTTGACTTAAAGCTTAGTGTTAGTGGTTTTCTCTCTGCGGAACTTATTTCTTCAGACAGATTGCGTTTAGATTTATATCGTCGCTTATCGCTTTGTGAAGAATTAAGCGATATTCTTGCAATTGAATTAGAAATTTCTGACCGATTTGGACAACCTGATCGTTACACAAAACAATTCCTTGAACTCATTACCATCAAAGTTTTAGCAAAAAAATTGCAAATAAAAATGATTGTAAACTACCAACAAAAGATTACGATTTTCTATCTTGATGATTCTAAGCACCAAATTGAAGCAAATAGTCGTGATGAAGATGACTTACTTCAGGCTATTTTAGAATATCTCCGCAAAAAGATTAACTTATGAGAATTGGCTTTATCGGTGACATTATCGGAAAACCTGCTAGACAAATTATTCAAGCAAGATTGCAAGAAATTAAGCAAGCACATAGCTTGGATTTTGTCATTGGGAATGGCGAGAATGCAAGTCATGGTTTTGGGTTAAGCATTAGCTCCGCTCAAGAACTGTTTGCAAGTGGCATTCATGTTTTAACTGGTGGTAATCACACTTGGGACAAAAGAGAAATTATGGAGCTATTAAAAGGGGATTCACGCGTTTTGCGCCCCCACAATTACCCAAAAACATTACCTGGTAGTGGCATCGGACTCTATGAATGTTGCTCCCATACATTAGCCGTCATTAATTTAATGGGACATTTTGGTATGCCACATGTTGATAACGCATTTCGTATGGCGGAAGAAATTATCTCTCACCTGCATTCACAAGATATTCGGCACATTATTGTCGACTTCCACGCTGAGGCAACAAGTGAAAAACGTTCACTTGCTTGCATCCTAAATGGAAAAGTGAGTGCTGTGATTGGTACACATACACATATTGGAACTGACGATTTAGAAGTACTGAATGGAACACTAAGCGTAAGTGATGTAGGGGCTTGTGGGTGTATGGATGGTGTGATTGGAATGGACAAAACCGCACCATGCGAACGATTCTTAACTGGCTTACCATTACGTTTTGAAATTCCTTCACAATGTCGCAAAATTTTACCAATGATTATTTTAGAACTTGACTCCAAAGGAAAATGTACTGTAGCCTATAAGCTCCGCACTATCGATTCTGCACCACCACAAAGACTTTTTGATGCCTATTTTTATAAATAAATAATAGATTTTACTTGCACTACTCAATAATAAGTTTTTTCGTTTTTCGTTTTGGAACGGGAAGTAAGGGTATGAGAATCTTTATTACAGACCCTAACACTTCAAGATTTTCAATATCAAGAATATAACCCTCCTTTGCCCCATCATAGGCGAATCCAAGCTCATTCTGACTTAAAATCTTTTCTAAAACCTCGTATTTTTTAACAAAAAGTGTGTCATTACAAAGTAAAAATATAGGTTTTTTAGACTCTATCCCCTCATGCACATAGATACAATATTCACCAAACATTTTTCTTGCACTAAATTTATAAACGCTCCCGCACATATGGAGTTGCTCAAGCACAAAATCCTTAAATCCTTCACTTGATGCCATCAAAAAATCCTCCCATTTTTTTTGCATCTTTAAAATATTGAATAATCTTTTGTGTAATTTCTTGCGTATTGCCACGAAACACTTGATATCCCTTAAATTGCGTACGATTAAATGTACATTGCCTTTTAGCAAGTTGTCTTGTATGGATAACAATTTGCTGATTCAAATCCTCCAAAGAAATACGACAAGAGAGATATTCAAGGGTTTCTTTAATGCCTATACTTTTCATAGGTTGAATATTATTATATTTCTGTGCTAAAGCACTCACCTCATCAATCAAGCCAGATTCTAGCATCTTTGCCGTCCGCTCCTTAATGTGTTGCTCAATCTCTGTGCGTTCCTTGACAATCTCAAAAATGGGGATATCCCTCAATATAGGAGATTGTCTTTGATGAGATAAAAAATATTCACTCGGTGTTTGCGATGTTGCAAGATAAATTCCTAATGCCTTCTGAACACGAAAAGTGTCGCCCTGTTTCAGAGTCGCCGCATACTGTGCATCAATATCTTGTAAAAAAGCATATCCGCCACCCCGACAAATAATGTCCCTAAGTTCTAATTTTTGTGCTTCATTCAACTTTGGAGGCGGATTAGACAAGCCCTCCAAAAAACTTTTTAAGTAAAAACTACTTCCACCAACAATCAGCAACCCTGCCGATTCTTCTTTAGCAATATGCAGGACATCTTTTAACGCTTCCATCATCACTCCTGCATGGCACAATTCATCAGGTTCTAAAATATCAATACCATAATGAGGAACTTCCTGCAAAACTTCTTTAGATGGCTTTGCGGAAGCAATATCAATTGTTTTATAAACAGATAAAGAATCAATAGAAAATAATAAAATTTTTCTCATTGCTTGCTGTAAATGCCGATAAACCTCTAAGGCAATATTACTTTTCCCTGTGGCAGTTGCACCAATCAAAGCAACAACTTTAAGGTATGAATTCACGAACGACTTTTTTGGATAACAGCATGAATTGCGTCAATAAATGCTGAACGCAATGCACGCGACTCAAGCAATGCAACCCCCTCAATTGTTGTGCCTGAAGGGCTTGAAACTTCCTCTTTAATGGACACTGGATGCGTTTCTTGCAGTAAGGCAGAAAACCCCTCAAAAAGCCCTCTCACAAAAGCATTGGACTCCTCTCGACTTAAACCTTCCCTCACTCCAGCATCGCTCAACGACTCTGCAACCATCGCTAAATACGCTGGTGAACAACCTGAAATTGCCATACCTGCTTCAAATTTTGATTCACTCGAAAGCCAAAAAACTTGCCCACAAGACCCAAAAACTTTGCTTGCTAATTCTTCTTGTTTATGTGCATATAAGGCGGTGAAACTTTTTTTGTGCCGTGCTGCAATATTAGGCATTGCCCTTACAAAAGAATCCGCACTAAAGGCTAACTCTAGCTCCTTTAAAGTTACAAAAGCGGCTATAGAATAGACTGCTTTAAAATGCCCATTAATACGAACAGAAGAAAGGGCATAAGGCTTTAATGCAAATAAGAGGATCGCCTCACCCAAAAAATCTTGCCTTGCAATTTGCCCGCAAAAATCCTCACCTGTACAAACCTCAATCTGATTTTTGGAACATTCACATTTCTTCGCAAGACACAAAGCCTTCTGTTGATTTCTCCCTGCAATGCAAAGGGAAAAATCTGTATAACTAGAGAGGCTTAAGGCAATCGCCTCCGCCATCTTGCCATAACCTAGAATGTAAATTTTTTGCATACAAAGCCCCACTACCAATCAAGAATCAGAAGGATCTCCTTCCTCAATAAAAAATGAGGATATCGGCTCTTCAATACCATATGCCGGATACCTAGAAGTTTCTAATACAACTTGCCCCATTGTTTTATTATCAAAATTAAATAAAACTGGTGCAAGAAAATTCACGGTAGATCTCTCTAATGGATTTGTTATCACCATCATATTTAAAACAAGCAAATTCGTTTTTTCTTGAATATCAAGTAAAATTTTTAATGCAATAGGAATTTCGAACTCGTATTGTCGCAACATATAAGGATTTACCATCGTAAAACTCGGTGCTTCAGCATCACGATTCCGCAAACGCATAAAAAGATCATCAATCCTCTCCAATGTCATGCATGCAACATCTTCGAAACCAAGTATCGGCGACTTCACCTCAAATTCTAAAGACTTCACCTCATTCATAAATGCTCCCTTGTAAAAATTGAATTTTTCATCTCAAAAACCCTTAATAAAGCCTCTTGCTATTAAAATAGCTCCTCCTTGATTGCAAAAAGCTATTGAAATTCTAGCCTAGAATTCAACAAAAATCAATTTCTTTGCAACTCTTAGCCTATTATAATGACTAAATCGGTATAATCTCTCGCTTTTTTAGAGTTTTTTGAAAAAGTTGCAAATTTTTATCATCAAGGTTCTAAAGGATTATGAAAAAAATTGTTGCTGTATTCTTTGTTGCATTACTTTTCATAGGTTGCTCTCAAACAGAGGCAGAATACGACAAGCCTGCCGATTACTGGTATGAATCTATGCTAAAAGAGATTCGCTTTGGTAATTTAGAAGGGGCTGATGATCGTCTTGCTTCCTTGCAAAGTGAACACATCAATTCACCACTTATTAAAGAAGCAATGTTGATTTTAGCCAATGCACACATGGACGAAAAAGAATATATTTTAGCAGGTTTTTATTTTGATGAATATCTCAAGCGATTCGGTAATGCACAAAATCGCCCATTTATCGCCTATATGAAAATTAAGGCGAACTATTATGCTTTTGAAAGAGAGAATGTCAATCAGCAGCTCTTACTTGAAAGCATCGCTGAAGCTGAAGAATACCACAAACGTTATCCCTCGTCACCCTATCGTGCATGGGTAGATTCCATGCTCGTAAATTTTTACTTAGGACAACAAGCGATGAATCTTGAAATTGCACGCATATATAATATGCGAGATGCTCATCAAGCAGCCGATATTTATCGTAATGAACTCCCCTTTTCTTGGGTAAGAGAGATTAAAACTGAACCCGCTAAAATAGCATGGTATCGCAAACTTTTTAACTGGTAAATACCGAAAGGAACATAAATGACAGAAATAGAACAAGAAAATACCCAACAATCTGATTTTCCAACAGAATTACCCATCCTTATAGAGGACAATATATTCCTGTATCCCTTTATGATTGTCCCTATTTTTGTGCATGATGAAGCAAACATAAAAGCAATTCATTATGCGATGGAAAACGGAGAAAAAATCTTTATCACTACATCAAAAAGTGGTTCTGAAGAAAGTCGCTCCATGGGTAGTTTTTATCATGCTGGAGTCATTGGCAATATTATGCGTAAGGTTTCCCTGCCCGATGGACGCGTTAAGCTCCTTTTTCAAGGTTTAGCAAGAGGGCGAATCTTAGAATTTCGCGGAGAAAATCCGTTGGTGGGTATCATTGATATTTTACCCGCACGCAACGGGGATCCGCACCGCATTGAAGCCATTTTAAGCGTATTAAAGGATAATCTCAAAACTCTTGCAAATTTTAACCAAAGCTTCCCTGCCGATTTATTGCGAACAATTGAAGAAAATCAGGATCCACACCGCATTATCGACCTCATTTCTAGCACAATCAAACTCAAAAAAGACCAAGCCTATAAAATTTTTGTCGAAGAAGAGGCAGAGGAGAGGCTACTCTTACTTGTTGATTATATCATTGAAGAGATTGAGGCATTAAAGCTACAAAGAGAAATTAAGCATAAAGTCCACAATAAGATGGAGCAAATCAATAAAGAATATTTCTTAAAAGAACAACTCAAACAGATCCAAAAAGAATTGGGTGTCGACGTGCAACGCGATGAGGAAATTGAAGAATATCGTAAAAAGCTTGAATCCATCAAAGAAAATGTATCTAAGGAAGCCTATAAAGAAATCAAAAAACAAATCGATAGACTCTCGCGTATGCACCCCGATAGTTCCGATGCCAATGTATTACATAATTATGTTGAATGGATGCTCGAAATCCCATTTGGTAAAGCTTCCACAAAAAAACTATCCATCAAAGAAGTAGGTAAACAACTCAACAGTGATCATTTTTCTTTAGAGAAGCCGAAAGAACGCATTGTTGAATATTTTGCTGTACGCGAACTTCTCAACCAACGTGGCAAGAACCAAAAGGACTCAAAAGGGACGATTCTCTGTTTTTATGGGCCTCCTGGCGTGGGTAAAACCTCCCTTGCAAATTCAATCGCAACTGCCCTCAAACGTCCTCTTGTTAGAATTGCTTTAGGAGGTTTAGAAGATGTAAATGAGTTAAGAGGGCATCGACGCACCTATGTTGGGGCAATGCCCGGAAGAATCGTGCAAGGGCTTATTGACGCTAAAGAAATGAATCCAGTAATGGTTTTAGATGAAATTGACAAAGTTGGACGCAGTTATCGTGGTGACCCAACCTCTGTTTTGCTAGAAATTTTAGACCCGGAACAAAATAGTGAATTCAGAGATTATTATGCAAATTTTAATATTGACCTTTCTCAAATTATTTTTATTGCAACTGCAAATGATGTTGGCTCTATCCCTGCCCCGTTACGCGATAGAATGGAGTTTATCGAAGTGAGCAGTTATACTCCACAAGAAAAATTTGAAATCGCAAAAAAATATCTCATTCCGCAAGAACTAAAAAAACACGGGCTTCTTGCTTCCGAAGTCAGTATTCAACCAACTGCATTAAAAGAAATAATTGAAAAATATACACGCGAAGCTGGAGTGCGAAATTTAAGGCGTCGGATTTCTCAAATTATGCGTAAATCTGCAAAAATCTTGCTTGATGAAGGGGAAAGCACAAAAATCACACTTACCCCCAAACTCTTACCCACATTCTTGGATAAAATTGTTTTTGAAATTGACGAAGCAGACAAGAAAGATACAGTTGGGGTTGTGAATGGATTGGCATGGACAAGTGTAGGAGGCGATGTCTTAAAAATTGAAGCACTTAAAATTAAAGGTAAGGGTGGATTACAACTCACAGGAAGTTTGGGTGATGTTATGAAAGAGTCTGCAAAAATTGCCCTAAGCGTTGTTAAAGGCTTGATTGACGAAGGGATCCTCCAAACTCCAAAAGCTCCACATAGCCAAAAAATGATTGAAAAAATACAAAAACAAAATGAGGTTGCATTAGAAGAAATTTATAATTTCTATGATTTACATTTACATGTGCCAGAGGGTGCAACACCAAAAGATGGACCAAGTGCAGGAATTGCAATGGCAAGTGTCATTGCCTCAATTCTTGCAGATTTACCTATCAGACAAAATGTTGCAATGACAGGCGAAGTCACATTGAGAGGGAAAGTTTTGGCCATTGGAGGATTAAAAGAAAAACTCATTGCCGCTCATAAAGCAGGAGTTAAAAAAGTTCTTATTCCTAAGAAGAATTTTGAGAGAGATTTAAAAGATATTCCAAAAGAAGTCTGTGATGCCTTAGAGATTATCCCAGTTACACAGATCAGCGAAGTATTCAAAGAAGTTTTGGTTACTCCAAAACAAATTCATTCAAAAGGAAAAAAATGATTATTGCAGTACCGGTTTTTGATGATGGATTAAAAATTTTTACAAACACAGGCCATAGCCCTTATTTTGCAATTTTTGAACAGAAGGGAAAGGGAATGTTTAAAAGCTTTGATTTACTTGAGATGCGTACAAACCCACGAGGCAACAAAGAAGCTGAAAAGGGTTGTTCGCATTCTGAAGATGAGGATACAGAAGCCCATATTCATGGACATTTGGTTTTGGCAGAGATGGTTAAAGGTGTGGATATTGTGCTTGTCAAACATGCTTGTGCAAACACAACGAAAGTAATGCAGAATGCGGGTGCAAAAATTTGCAAGATTCCCCAAAATATCCAAATGGCAAAGGAGGCATTAAGCCAAGCAAATATGCAATAAAATTGGCCAAGTAAATAAAAAGGGGTTGTAAAATGCTAAGGTGTATTACAAGAAAGGTATTCTTATATGAAACATAAAATAGCATTCACAATCTCCTAAGTAACTTTGCTGGATTTCCTGCGTAAATTCCTTTTATACAAATATCCTTCGTAACAACACTTCCAGCACCAATCACAGCACCATCGCAGATGTTCACAGGTAAAATTGTCGCATTAGAGCCAATACTCACATAATCTCCGATAGTGGTTTTTTTCCATGCTAAACGATCCCCACCAGCAGGACCGCCTTTTGCAAACAAATCATTGATAAACATCACACCATGCCCGATAAAACAAGAGTTTCCAATTTCAACTAATTCACAGATAAAACAATGAGATTGAACCTTTGTATTTTTGCCAATTTTTACACCTCTTTGAATCTCTACGAATGGGCCAACAAAGACACCATCTCCTAATACACATTCATACAAATTGCACGGCTCTACAATACTTACATTCTCACCAAAAGTAACTTCGCGGATACCAACTTGCAATGACCTTACTTGTTTTTTCATTGTTACTCCTTATTTTTTAATTCAGCCTAAAAAACCTCTACTCATATGAATAAATTACATAATCACAGAAAATGATTAAACTTCCTAACTTAAAACAACTAGCATCAAGTATGATTTTAGCATAATACTTTAAAGTTATTTTTAATTTTAAAGATAAGAAAAAGATGAAACTTTATCGACATATTCACATTTTTCTTGAATCCCTTGTATTTTTGTCCAAAATACTCTACAATTTCTCACTTTATATTTTCAAGGAGTTTATTATGCCTTTAATGACCCAAATTTCAACCTCTGATACCCATTTTCATGAATCTTTTAATAAGCTTTTAAAACGTGGTGAAATGGATATGGAATCGGTTTTACCCATCGTCAATGAAATTTTGAGGGAAGTTAAAGAAGAGCAGGAAACTGCGATTTTAAGGCATATCAGTCAGTTTGATTCTTGGCAACCTGAGTCCTTAGATCAAATACTGATTAGCAAAAAAGAAATGAAAACAGCTTATGACTCTCTTGCTCCATCCCTAAGGGATACCCTCCATCTAGCCTATGATAGAATTTACGCTTTTCATTCTAAGCAAAAACTAAAAAGTTGGATTGACTTTGCTGAAGATGGCACAATTTTAGGACAGAAAGTTACTCCAATGCAACGGGCAGGCTTATATATCCCGGGTGGCAAAGCCACTTATCCTAGCTCCTTATTAATGAATGCAATTCCAGCTATTGTTGCTGGAGTCAAAGACATTATTGTTTGTTCACCAGCTATACACAATCAAGTCAATGCTACACTTCTAGCAGCGGCACATATCTGCAATATTCAGCATTTTTATAAAATTGGCGGTGCGAGTGCAATTGCATTTATGGGCTACGGAACACAACAATTTCAAAAAGTGGATGTTATTACGGGTCCAGGAAATATTTTTGTCGCAACAGCAAAAAAACTCCTTTTTGGTGAAGTTAATATTGATATGATTGCGGGTCCAAGTGAGATTGGTGTTATCGCTGATTGTAGTGCAGATATAGAATCCCTTGCACTAGATTTACTTTCCCAAGCAGAACATGATGAGTTAGCAAGTTCAATTCTTATTACGCCACACAAAGAATTAGCAAATGCTGTTGCACAAAAGATTGATGAAATTCTACCCACTCTTCAACGCAAGGAAATTGCAACAACTTCAATCCGTGAACGTGGGATGATTCTTGTCACAACAGATTTACAAGAAGCTATTGATTTAATGAATCTCATTGCACCAGAGCATTTAGAGATTCTAACTGAACAACCTTTTGAAATTCTCCCCCATATTCAAAATGCAGGGGCAATTTTTCTTGGACACTACACACCAGAGGCATTAGGAGATTATCTTGCAGGTCCTAACCATACACTTCCAACAGGGGGAAATGCAAGATTTTCATCACCTTTGAGTGTAGATCACTTCTTGAAAAAAAGTTCCATTCTAGCATTTTCTCAAAAAGGTGCGATTGGGCTATCTATGCAGTGCGGGGAGTTTGCAGAAGCAGAAGGACTTCAAGCACATAAAGAGTCTATACTCTTTAGACAAAAATTAAGCAAAAAAGTGTAGAATATAGAGCATTTTTGCATAACAATAAATCATTAATCTAGGAGTTTACAATGTTTGAATTACGCAAATTACCTTTTGAAGCAGGTGCTTCCACCCCTCTTTTATCTAAAGAGACAATTGAATTTCATCATGGACGCCATCACGCCACTTATGTGAAGAATTTAAATGCACTTTTAGAGGGGCATAGCCTTGCTGGAAAATCCTTGTTTGAGATTATTCAAAAAAGTGATGGTGGGCTATTTAACAATGCTGCACAAGTTTTTAACCACGATTTTTACTGGGACTGTATCACGTCTACTGAAGTTTCTGTAGGAGCTGAGACCAAAAAAGCCATTGAGCAAAAGTTTGGCTCTATTGAAAAGTTTTGTGAGCAGTTTGCCGACAGCGGTGCAAAGCAATTTGGTTCTGGCTGGGTATGGCTTGTTTTAAATAAGTCCGGAGAATTAGAAATTCTTAGCACTTCTAATGCAGCAACACCCATTACAGACGATAAAGCACCTTTGCTTGTATGTGATGTTTGGGAACATGCTTACTACATTGACCATCGCAATGACCGCGTCAACTACCTAAAGAAATTTATTGCCCAAATTAACTGGAAATTTGTTGAGGAACGTTATCTTGCTGCAAAAACAAAAGGTATACAGTCTACCGCAGAGTATATCCAAACCATTCACAAAGGTTAAGAAGTGTTAAACTTTGATGATGATGATATTTTCAGCGGTTCACCCATTGATAAGTGGTTGGAAATTATCTTTCATTCCCACCGTGGGTTGGCAGAAGCAGAATTACGGAGGCTATTAGAAAGCCTTGCCCTCTGTGAAATGTTGCTTGATTCTCAAAAATCGGAAGAGGATTGGGAAAAACAAGTTGCAACGATGAAATTTTCAGAAGAAAACCATTTGCAGGAAAGAATGAATAATCTTGCAATTGAATCTATGGGAAAAATCTTAACTCAGAGTGAGTGATAAATAATGAAAATTCTTTACTTTCCTCTTTTATTGTTTCTTTTTTCTATCTTTATGTGGGCAGATAACTGGAAATATCAAGGGGAAGTAGAGCTTAAAAAAGATGAAATCTACCACCTTGCCTTTCAAGAAAGGGAAGTAATGAAGGATTTGTATTTTCGATGGACATTACATAAAAATCAAGGCTTGGTAATGCATGTCCATTACGATGGATTTGTCCATCAATTCATTCTTTATGAACGTTACCATAGACGCGGTTTTAAAGTCCAGCTTTTTAAACATAATTCTAGGGCTTATACCGCTGCACCCTATATTTGGATTCGTATGGTAGATTATAAATATGATACAAAAACAGCATTAATTAGATTCCTTGTGCATGATGGCAACAAGGAAATTTCATTAGTTTCGCAAGAAAAGGTAAATAGTGTCGGCTTTAGAGGATATTAAAACAATTATTCATGTATGGCTACAAGAGAGCTTACAGAAAGAAACGCAGGAATGGGGATTGACTTCAATCCTTATGGGTGGAAAGATGTTGCGTTCGCGTCTTGTTTTAGCAATCGCACAAGAAAGTGCTGAATCTAAAAAACTCTGTGCAATTATCGAATTGATTCAGAGTGCATCATTGTTACATGATGATGTAATTGATGATTCATTGATGCGTCGTGGAAACCCCTCTCTTAACGCTAGTGTAGGCTCTAAAAATGCAATTATGGTCGGTGATATTTTATATTCTAAAGGCTTTTATGAGTTAAGTTTTTTGGATCCAAGGATTGCACAAGTCATATCATCCTCTGTCGTGCGATTGAGCAATGGGGAGATTTTAGATGTATGCTTAAGTCAGTCATTTAATAGCGATCAAGAACAATATATGCGAATGATTGAGAATAAAACAGCTTCTTTAATTGAAGCATCTAGTGAAGCAGCTGCATTATTGGTGGGTTTAGACGCAGAAGCATTCAGAGTTTATGGTAAAAATTTGGGTATTGCTTTTCAAATTATCGATGATTTGCTAGACATTACACAAGATTCTAGCACATTAGGAAAAGAATCTTTAAGTGATTTCAAAGAAGGTAAAACAACACTACCCTACATTTACCTTTATGAATCTTTTGGGCAAAATCAGGATTTTCATTCTCAAGAACGTTTAAAAAGTTATTTTAAAAAAACACTCACACAAGAAGAACAACAATGGATTATTCAATCTATGCAACACTATGATTGTATTAAAAAAAGCTTTCATCTTGCTAAAGCATTGGGAGAGAAAGCCCTGCAAGCCATATCTGCATACAATAATACTCAATTAGAAGAGATTATGACTAAAATGATAGAAAGGGATTTTTAATGCATTATCTCATTATTAGCTTTACACACAAGAATAGTAATATTTCTGTGCGCGAACAACTTGCTTTTGATACTCCCGCTAAAAACGAATCTTTTCTGAAAATGCTTACTGAAAATAAATTCATCCAAGAAGCAATTATTCTTTCAACATGCAATCGTGTTGAATTTATTTTATGTGCTAAAGATACAGAAAAAGCAACACTCTATCTCTTTGAAAGGTTGAGTATTTTAGTTAATATTGCAACAAATGAATTAGAATCCCTTGCAGATGTTTACATTAATCAAGCAGCCATTCACCACCTTTTTTGTGTTTCAAGTAGTTTGGATAGCCTTGTTGTGGGGGAAGCACAAATCACAGGACAACTCAAAAATTCTTTCAAGTTTTCATATGATAAGGGATATTGTCAGCAGCACTTAGCACGTGCATTACATTTTGCTTTTCGCTGTGCGGCTGCTGTAAGGAATTCTACAGAAATTTCTAAAAACCCTGTTTCTGTTGCTTCTGTTGCGACACTAAAGGCAAAAGAAATCGTAAAAGACTTAAATGATGAAGAAGTGGTTGTAATTGGACTTGGTGAAATGAGTCGTTTAACTATTAAGCATCTTTTAAGTTATGGTGCAAAAGTCATTCTACTCAATCGCGATAAAACAAAGGTAGAAGAATTTGTAGCGGAAATGAATTCACAAAAAATTACCTCACTTGGCTTGGGGGATATCGCAAAAACAATCAATCGACACAGAATCCTGTTTAGTGCAACTGGAGCACCGCACGCAATTATTACACAAGATCTTGTCAAGCCAACAGATTTTGAACGTTATTGGTTTGATTTAGCCGTTCCACGCGACATAGAATTGAGCTATCCACAAAATATTCAACTTTTCAGTGTCGATGATTTGCAGGATATTGTCCATAAAAACCTATCTTTACGAGAGGAACAAGCGAAAATGGCATATGGAATTGTAGGAAAATTCACACAAGATTTCTTTTTATGGCTTTCTTCATTACATATTGAACCCATCATTAAATCTTTACGAGAGCAGGCAAAAAATGCGGCAACACAAGAGATTGAACGTGCAATTAAAAAAGGTTTTTTACCCAAAAATTATGAACGCAACTTATATAAAACCTTAGATAACGCCTTTAATCGATTCTTGCACACACCAACAATTAAACTGAAGGAGAATGCGGACAAACCTCAAATTGACACCATCATAGAATCCTTGAAATTTTTATTTGATATCCATAGCGAGTATCTCACTTTAGACCAATATCGTTGTGAATACAATTCAACAGAAAACTAAGGAGACAATATGCGTTTTTCAACATTTTTTGCACCCACACTTAAGGAAACTCCTAAAGACGTGGTACTTAAAAGTCATGAATATTTATTGCGTGCAGGTTATATTCAACAATTAGGTAGTGGGATTTATAGCTTTCTACCACTAGGAAAAAGAGTTCTAACAAGAATTAGCCAAATCGTCAGAGAAGAAATGAATCGCATTCACGCACAAGAAGTAATGTTGGGCTTTGTAACTCCTTCTGAATTATGGGAAAAAAGCAATCGGTTGCACAAATATGGTAAAGAGCTTTTACGATTTAAAGATCGCAAAAATGCAGAATTCGTCTTAGGACCAACACATGAAGAAGCCGCTGTAGAGATGATTAAAGGTTACATCAAAAGTCACAAACAACTTCCTATACACATCTACCAAATCCATCTTAAATTTAGAGATGAAATGCGTCCACGTTCAGGATTAATGCGTGGACGTGAGTTTATTATGAAAGATGCTTATAGTTTTCATAAAAATAAGGCAGATTTGGTGCGTGAATTTCAGGTAATGGAGCAATGCTATCAAAGAATCTTTAATCGCTTAGGTCTTGATTTTCGCATTGTTAAAGCAGATAGTGGCTCAATTGGGGGAACTGGGAGTAAGGAATTTATGGTTGTTGCAGAAAGTGGAGAAGATACATTAGCCATTTGTCAAGAATGCACGTATGCTGCAAATCTTGAAGCCGCCACACGTACTGCCAAACAACCACAAACCCGCCCACCGCAAGCCACATTTGCTAAATTCAATACCCCTAATACCACTAGCATTAAATCTTTATGTGCTTTCTTTCATGTTGAACCTTATTGGACGATGAAAGCTGTCGTGAAAAAAATTCTGAAGCAAGGAAAATCAGAACTTGCTTACTTTTTCATCAGAGGAAATGATACGCTTGAAAATATTAAAGCACAAAATGTCACTGGAGCTGATGAGATAATAGATGCCTCAAAGGAAGAGATTGAAGCGGTAGGATTGCACATAGGGTACATTGGACCCATTGCACTACGCAATATTACGCAAAGTCAACAGATTTATTTTGATGAGGAATTAAGGGATGGAGGGAATTTAATTTGTGGTGCAAATGAAGAAGGGTATCATTTTGTGGGCGTGAATTTAGCAGAATTTGAAGGGCTTGTTTATGCTGACCTCATCAGCATTCAAGAAGGAGATATTTGCCCTGAATGCAAAAGAGGCACATTAATTCATAAAAAAGGGATTGAAGTCGGGCATATTTTTCAATTAGGGACAAGATATTCAGAACCCTTGAATGCGAGTTTTTTAGATGAAAATGCACAGAGTTGCTTTTTTGAGATGGGTTGTTATGGAATTGGAATTTCGCGTCTATTAAGTGCAAGCGTGGAGCAAAACCACGATCAAAAGGGGATAATTTGGACATCAAGCATTTCTCCTTTTTCACTTACTTTAATTCTTTCAAATTCAAAAGACAGCCTCCAACAACAAGAGGCAGAAAAAATATATAATAGCCTACAAGAAATGGGCATAGAAGTTTTATTTGATGATCGCAATGAAAGATTTGGCTCAAAAATGGCAGATTTTGAATTAATGGGAATCCCTTTTGCTTTAATCATAGGTAAAGGTACTCCAAATGGGTTGTGTGAAATAATACAAAGAAAAACTCAAGAAAGGTGCGAAATTCAATTATCGGAGGCGTGTGCGTATGTTCAAAAGCTTATCCATCATTGCAGTGTTAATTTATCTACTGATTGAAACTTTTGTAAGTGTTGCGTTTGCAGACCAAGTTGGATTCTTTGGGCTGTTTATGGAAATTCTTGTTAGTTTTATCATCGGTATCGCTTTACTGGTGAATTTTGGCGGACTTATGGGGCATAGCTTCCAGGTTTTGCGTTCAGGCAGAATAACGACAAAAGATGTCGCAACTGCGACAATGCTCCAATTCTTAGGTGCGATTTTCTTGCTCTTACCCGGCGTCTTCTTGGATATTATTGGATTAATTTTTGTGATTTTAGGATTATTTAAAGTCGGCACTAAGCCAAGCGAATCACAAAATAGCCATTATGTGCATGATGATGATATTATTGATGTTGAGGTGGCTCCTAAATGACGAAAAAACTTATTTTAGGGACAAGAGGTAGCATCCTTGCATTATGGCAAGCAGAATATATTCAGCAAAAGCTACAAAAACTTTATCCCCACTTAGAAATTGAACTAAAAATTGTCAAAACAAAAGGGGATAAGATTCTTGATGTTCCCCTAGCAAAAATTGGTGGAAAAGGACTTTTTACAAAAGAACTTGAAGAATTAATGCTACAAGAAAAAATTGATATTGCTGTGCACTCTTTTAAAGATGTTCCTGTAGAAATGGTTGATGGGTTATTGATTGGTGCAATCACGCAAAGAGAAGATGTGCGCGACGCATTTTTGAGCGAAAAATATCCAAGTATAGAATCTCTCCCTAAAAATGCAATTGTTGGAACAACCTCCTTAAGACGTACAATGCAACTCAAACATTTTAGAAATGATTTAAATACACAAAGCTTGAGAGGTAACGTACAGACACGTTTAAGACGCCTTAAAAGTGGGGACTTTGATGCCATTATTCTTGCGATGGCTGGAGTGAATCGCCTAAACCTCCATACAGAAATATCACACATTTTACCACTTGAAACTTCTTTTATGATTCCAGCAATGGGACAGGCTGCATTAGCAGTACAATGCCGTGACGAAAAAGAAATTAAAGAAATTCTCCACCCACTCAACCACCAAACAAGTGTGATCGAAACAACTTGCGAGCGTGCATTTGTAAGGATGCTAAATGGAGGTTGCCAAGTACCTATCGGTGTGAATGCAACTCTTCAACAAGACAATATTCAATTAAACGCTATTGTAGGGCTCGGAGACGGAAGTGAAATTTTGCAAGAAAGTCAGAAAAATCGGATAGGTAATATAGAAGAAGCAGAAATACTAGGACAGTCCCTTGCAGAAAAATTCATTGCCAAAGGTGCAAAAGAAATTCTTGCAAAGGCTGAAAAAATGGGGTTTGACGGACTATAAGCCCACCCTCCTCACTAATGCGTTAAGCATTCTTCTTGGCACTCCAACATCTAGTCGTATATTTAATCTTAAACTCTTTAGGTAACTGCTCATGCATGGAATGGGCAATTTTTTCAAAAAGTTCCACGCCCTGTGGGGTTTCTAAATCCCAATAAGGGTTCTTCACGCTTTTCCAAGCATTGATATAGTTCTCAATAGTTTGGTGAAAATAAAAATCCTCTTCAAGATAAATAATGCCATCAAATAAGTGCCGATGCTCTTCAATAATAGGACGTTGATCTTCTCGCCTTACCCCTCTTGTATAGCTAGGGATAAAATGGAGAATAATGGATTCAGCAGCTTCTTGAATTGGATCTTTTAAATCTCGATGATTCCACATACAAGAAAAATAAGTTGCTGATTTCAATAAACGATACGCCTCTTTTAATGCTTCTTTTCTATCCATCACATTAAAACTACTACCAAAAGTTACCCAATCAAAAGCATTATCCTCAAGCGTTGAATCAAGCCCTGTTGCCCTTACCCACTGAATCTTTTGCCCATTTGTTCGCTCAATACCAATTTCTCTCATCGCATCATTTGGCTCAACTGCAACAACCTCACAACCTCTCTCTAAAAGCATAATGCTTAGGTTTCCTGTTCCAGCACCAATATCGGCAACCCTCAAAACTTTAGAATCTTGCTGAAGTGTTTGATTAGCTAAATACGTCAACATATCGATGGATATCGGTGCATAATTCGGTCGATAACTATAAAATTTTGCATGCTTTGTATAATCCCATACTTGCTCTACTATCTTTTCCATTTTCTAAGCCTTTCATAAATACAACAAGCATTCAATAAAAGGCTTAGAATCTCATCTATACTTTTTGCACACTCCATGCCCGAATCTTATAGAGGACTTCAATATTATCCAAATGCCCTATCTTAGATTCTATCATTCTTAAGATTTCTAGCCATCTATTTCCCGCTTGTGCCTGAATATCATTCACAGAATGCCATGCACCGAGGTATCGCTCCTTGCTCATAACCTCAACATAATCACATTCCATAAAAACACAATCTCTGAAATGTCCTGTTGAAATGAGAATCTCTTCCCATTTTTTTGTGTTCTGCACCCCACTACTCACACGATTAAGCTCTGGAACAATATTCTTAATTTCTTCTTCAATTTCATAAAATATCGAACCTTCAACTATATGTCGTGAATTCCAAATTGCAGTAAAGTAAGCACTATTGTGCCCCCCCCCCCCCGATAAGGGTTTGGTATTCAAAATTCTTGCAAATTCTGGGAGTGACTTATTTGAATCTGTCCAATGAAATGAACTTGCCATAATTACCCAATCAGCGTAACTAGATTCTACATTAGTTTCTTCTCCACTCCCCTTCTTCCAAACTACCTTAGAATCTCTTGTGTATTTTTCACCTTCTGCCCTCATCGCATCATTTGGCTCAACCGCAATAACATTCAATCCAAAATCATCGCTTAGCATTTTGGTTAACTTACCTGTCCCAGCACCCACCTCAACAACTTTCAGCTCATCAAGAGGTTTGCGGTTATCATTCACGCAACGAATCAGCTTTTCTAAAAGCATAGGACTGTACGCCGGACGATTATGATAATGTTTTGCAACATCCGTAAAATCACCTTGTTTCATCAACTACTCCTTTTTATAAAATTGAAAAATAAGAAAATAAAGCCCGATAATAGCAAAAAGATACTTAAGAAAGTTGTAACGCCCCAATAACTCCAAAAATAAATAAAGGAATATTATAGGCAACAAAAGTAGGAATACAAGTATCCCAAATGTGATTATGTTGTCCATCAGCATTCAATCCCGAAGTAGGTCCAAGTGTGCTATCACTTGCAGGGCTTCCTGCATCGCCTAATGCACCCGCAATTCCAATCAGCAAAATAATAGAAGGAATGGAGAATCCTAGTGCGAGCCCTAGTGGAAGATAGATTGTCGTGATGATGGGGATTGTTCCAAAACTTGTCCCAATCCCCATTGTTACGAGCAACCCAACAAAAAGCATTAATACCGCACCTGCAAATTGTCCATTGACAACTAATTTAATCATATTTACAAGAGATTCAACATCTCCTCCAGCATTCAACACCTTACCATAACCAGCGGCAACCAACATAACAAAGGCAATAAATGCCATCATTTTTAAGCCACCTTCCATAATATCATCAATTTCATTCCATGCAATACCTTTAAGAAGAATAATGGTCATAAGTCCCAAAAATGCACCAAGTGGTAAAGATTCAAACTGCAACTGCACAACAATGGCAACAACAAGCCCAAGCAAGGTTACCCATTCCTTATAACCCATACTTGCATCTTGAACCTGAAAAGATTCTGCATTCTCTGCATAAATCCGATCTTTGCGATAAAAAACCAACACAGCAAGAATCAACCCAACAAGCATAGCCAATCCACCAATCCACATCACATTACCGATATCACCCAAACTGACATTAACACCATTTTCCTCCATTTGCTTTTTAATAGTCGTGTGAAAAATATAGCCAAAACCCACACCAATCGTAACATAAGGTGCTTTTAAGCCAAATGTTAAAGCACAAGCAACTGCTCTCCTATCAATTTTTAGGCGATTAAAAAGCCCTAAAAGGGGAGGAATTAAGATAGGAATAAATGCAATATGAATGGGGATAAGATTTTGCGAAAAACAAGCTATCAAGGCAATACTAAAAAGCAAAATAATCCGATGATTACTAATTACTTTTGTAATTGCATTCAACAAAAATATCGTTAAATGCGTGCGTGAAACCGCCACTGCTAAAGATCCAAGCAAAATATAGCTCAAAGCTGTTTCAAGATTCCCGCTCATACCCTCAATAAAAATCTGGATTGTATTTTGTATGGATTCCTTTAATAATGTAACCGCGTCAAGAGACTGTGCCATTTCCTGCATTGAATGTTGCCCATATTGTGAAATAATCCCCGCACACAATGTCGCAATAATAATTGCTAAAAGCACATTCAAACGCAACAAGCATAAAATAGCCATTACCGCCACAGATACAATCACCGCGTTGCTTAATAAAGCCATACCACTCTCCAATAAAATAAATTTTATTCGCAAATATCTTGATTATAGAATTCTAGCATAAATCTATTACAATAAGATATGATTCTTTGTTAAAGCACCTTAAAAATCTATACTCCTATTTTACTCTGACTACAACCGCCCAAAATAGTTAAAAACCTTAACAAGAGATGTTTTCAAGAAGAAGGGTAAGAGGTGATAGAATCTTGCCCCACATCTTAACCATAAAGGAAAAATATAACATTTTTTACCCTTTTTAATTGCACGATACATCTTTTCAGTTGCAACTTCACACGGAATTTGTGGAACAATTGGATTAAGATATTGCGTTAGAGGCGTCCTAATAACACCTGGACAAATGGTGGTTATACAAACCTCATCTTGTGATACATTAAGTGATTCACCCAAGTAGCGAACAAAAACTTTAGACGCACTATAACTCGTTGCATTCGGCATTGCAAGAAGTGAAGCAATAGAACTCATCAGCACTATCTGCCCTTTTCTTCCATTTTCTAATCGTGTTTGTTTGCTGAAATGCTCAAGTGCATAAAACACAATATGAGCAACACCGAGTACATTAGTATAGCAAATCTCAAGATGCTTATCTACATCCACTTCTTCACCCAACGCTACTCCGGCATTAATGATAAGAATATCTAAACGTACACTAAATATTTCGTCACACCATTTTTGACAGGCATCCTTATCTCCAACATCAAAACAAGAGACTACAATAATCGCACAAGGATTAATTGTTAAAATCTCCGCCCTACACTGCTCCAGTCGCATTTGATTACGCCCAGCAAGATAAAAATGTGTTGTCTCTTTTGCAAATCGCAACGCTAACGCTCGACCTATGCCACTACTTGCACCCGTAATTGCAACACTAAAAGTAGATGATTGAGAACGATTATTTATTGACATTACTGCCCCCTAGCCCAGTTAAATAGCCACACATAAGACAATTACACATAAACAAAGCAAAACGGGAAGCATTCCTAAGATACCAATGAACAAACCCATGAAATTGGTGGAGTCGTGGGGGATTGAACCCCAGTCCGAAACTCTGAACACACGAGCGTCTACATGTTTAGAAAGAATTTTAAATCTTTCTTGTTATTTCTAAATCCTTCAAAACACCACAACAAGGCAACTGTAGTCTTTTTTTCTACATCCAGCAGTGCAGAAAAGCATCTAGCAAAGATAACACATTATTAGGGTAGCTAGAATTCCCCAACAACATGGCTCCTAAAGTTAAATAAACTTACGCTACTTTTGCGTAAGCTGGAGCATAATTAGGATTGTTTGCGTTTATTTTAAACGAGATAGTTTAAGGGTATATCCAGACCCACATGCAACCCGAGCTACCAAACTCCCGTCGAAAGCCAGTCGACCCCGTTTAAAGAGAAAATAAAGTTATTAAACAGACCAAATTTTACCAATTTTTCTTGGGTAAGTCAAGAACTCACTTTTTTTTCGCTTATTGGTTAGATTCTGCATAATATGGACATAAAAAAGGTGGTATAAAAAAATTTAAAATAAATATTTATGATGAGGCAACCAAAAACAAGTGATTCACTCAAATAATGTAAAACCCATACAAACAAGGCTTTTGGACTATAAGCAACCCCATCTAAAGGTAAAACCTATTCGTAAGTATTTCTAGAGGATTTACAAACCTTCAATACCTAAACTAATAAGTTAAAAAAATATGCAATGGCTTCTTATTTAGTAAAAAGTCAATTTGCACTCCCATCTGCCCTCTGACTAATTCATATAGATCTTTGAAATCAATATAGGGTTTAGGTAAAGAAATACCGATTGTGATATTTTTCTCTGAAAGCAATGCTTTTGAACGTCCTGCAATAATATTTGTAAATTCTGAAATAATATCTAAAAATTCTTCATCAGTCTTAATTTCATCGCCCAACATCATTAATGCCGCTTCTTTTGCAATTTCACGACTAAAAACTAACACAAGTTTACCACTAATATCACCCTCAAAACTAATTACAGCTCCCATAATACCATCTTTATTGGCAATATCACACTCAATAACACGATGAGCCTTTTTCTCAACCACACCCCCCGTTAGAGACTTCAATGTCTCCAAAGAAGCATTCACAAAATAAAGCAAATTTGCAACAAGTTTCTTCGAAAGTTTCTGCGGTTTTTTATCGTGATAAAGGTTTGCTAAAGCAGAAATTTTCTCATTCTTTAGTGCACTCGCTTTATCTGGATAAATAAAGATATTTGCACGACGAATCTTATCCTCTGTTGCAATATCAAGCACACCCGGATGAACACCAACAAATATGAAAACAGCATTGTAGGTTACACCATTCCTCGCCAAAGAAATAAAGAAATCCACAGCTTTAATATCAAAAACTTCTGTATCTTTCATATTAAAGATAAAAACTTTAAACCCCTCTGCTAAACGCAAGGCATGGGTTTGCATACTGAAGAATCTTGGGATTTTCCCATCAACTTCTTTATAAAAATGATAAGTTACCACACCTTGAGAAATTTGCACAGGAATATGATTGGCAGTAATATCAAACTGCATATCGTAAACATAAAGGGCATTATTGCCTAACTCTTGCTGTTTGGCACGAAAATCTTTTATGTTCTGCACAGCACAAACTTCAATCCCCTTTGCCTCCAAACTCTGCACAATCAAGGTTTGCATAACTGTATCTTTTTCAAAAACAACAGCTGGTGTTCCAGAGGGTGGAGATTTAATCTGTAAAAAAAGCATAGCTTGAGAGATGGTTTTAAAAAGTGGAATTGCCTTGTTTGGAAATAACTCCTTGAGTTGTTTAAATTGCTCCCCATTATATTCGCAAATTGCCACAACAATATCAAGTTGCTTTTGAAGCTTCAAAAGAGTATGGGCAACAGCAACAACTGCTGAATCTTGAAATTCTATATTAGAACGTAGAGAAAAAAATAATGCTTGTAACTGCAGACTTTTAATGCTCGAGGCAGATCCTGCAATTACCTTACATACCTGCTCCTCTACGCTAGAATCTAAATCCTCATCGGCATAATAAATAACAACATTCTGTGAAATAACTGGCTTCATACTTGTGGCAACCTTTACATTTGTACTTTTAATTAATCAAAATAATCAAAGAATTATATCTCATTTTAGCCATTTATTGAACAGGCTCAATGAGAATCATCTCAACACGGCGGTTTTGTGCTCTACCCTCATCAGTCGCATTATCTGCAATAGGGCGACTTTTTCCAAAACCTTTAACATCAATCTTAGAGCGATCTGCACCAAAATGAATTAAACGACTTTTAACTGCATTTGCACGATTAACGGAAAGTTTCTGATTGTAGGCTTCCGTACCGATATAATCTGTATGCCCCTCCAAAAGAGCACGTGCACTGGGCTTCTGTTTTAACTCACCTGCAAATTCTTGTATATCCTTATCAAAACGTGTAGGAACACTAAAAGAGTCAAATTGGAATCGTACATCATTCATATTTAAAGTAACAGTTTTTGTTGGTGTGAATTTTCCATGTTCTGTTTCAATCACAGGAGTATTTTTTGCACTGCTCACTCCCCCGTTACCATCACTCATCATAAAACCTTCACCCACCTGCTTTTGACCAGGAATGCCCGCGTAAGCAAGCCTCTCTCCAGCAACAGCACCAGCAGTAGTTCCAGCAGCAACACCGGCGGTAGCACCTTGACTACCATCAGAATGACCAACACCTGATGGTTGATTATCTACACCTTCAGTATTTTTTGCCATTTGACGATCCGCCGCCATTGTTGTTCCTTCTTCCAATGATTCACTAGGTTGTGTGGTTGCCCCAGCTGTTTGCGTGGGTGATGATTGGGTTTGTGGATTTTGTTGATTTATATCTTCCTTTGCCACTTGTTGACGCGATTCAGCAGAACGACTGGTTTGAGATCTTTGTGCCGTGTTAGAAAAAGTCGCTTTACCAAAAGGAATCGCAACTCCCAAGGAAGCAATAGCATCCTGTCTACCATCGAGTACAGCCATATACCGTCCTTCCGCTTTCAAGTGTACCCATTCTGTCATCGCTAAACGCACACCCACACCCACTTGACCAAAAATATCATGGTTCATTCCTTGTGCTTGCTCACTTAAATGTTCATATCCAAGTCCTGCCAAAGCATAAGGTGCAACAATCCCAAAAGGATATTCATTCACCACATTAGCATAATAACGATTAATTCCAAATTGCCCACCCTCTGAATATATTGCACCATTACTTTTTTCGTACCCTAACTCAAGGAGCATATTAGGTTGAATTCTTGCACCCAAACTTAAACCATATGCCGAAAGAGAATCTTTTTGAAAGCGATTATTGCCCAAATGAGAATCATAACCTATGTATGGTTTTACCTCAAAAGCATTGTCAATAGCCCCATACAATGAAGACACGCTAACGGCCACTGAAAGAAAAAGTACTTTTTTAAACATTGCCAATCTCCTCACAAATAAAATACAAAAATTCGCTTGAATATTGCAGATAATATCGAACAATAGGGAACAATATTTAACAATAAGCAATTTATTGGGTAAAATACTACTCAATTTTCACTGAATATCAAACTAAATTGAATAAATTTTAATAAAATATTCACTTATTAAACACTATGGAGGCTACTTTATGGATTCTCAGAAAGCAATTAAAGCTCTTGTTTCGTTTGTACGTACTGAATTAAAACAAAGAAATTTTCAGAAAATTATTTTGGGTTTGAGTGGCGGAATCGATTCAGCTGTTGCACTCTATCTTGCAAAACTTGCACTAGAATTACCCACACATTCTGAAGGAATAGAAATCACCCCACAAGAAATTCATTTTTATGAACACTCGCCTATATTAGCCGTTCTTATGCCCTCTACAAACTCTAACCTAAACCATCTTGCAGACGCAAAACAATTAGCAATAAGTAATGGTATTCCTTTTTTGCAACTCCCTTTAAATCATTTTGAACAAGCATTACAATTATTTTATCCAGCCCTACAATCAGAACCAACACTAAGGATGGGAAACGCATGTGCAAGATTTCGTATGACACTCCTATTTGATTTAGCTTTCACACAAAATAGAATTGTTCTTGGAACAAGCAATAAAAGCGAAAGAATGTTGGGTTATGGTACAATTTACGGAGATTTAGCTTGTGGCATTAACCCTTTAGGTAACATTTACAAAACAGATATATTCACATTAGCACAGGCATTGGGCATACCTCAAAAAATTATCCAAAAAGCACCAAGTGCAGATTTTTTTGAGGGGCAGAATGATGAATTAGAATTAGGATTTACTTATGATATTTTAGATAAAATTTTATATGATTTCGTCGACAGGCAGATACCAAAAACACAACTTTTGGACAAATATCCCAAAGAAGCTGTTCATCTTGTTATTCAACGCGTTGAATTTTATACATTTAAGCGCGAAATGCCTTCTATAGCACCATTTTTAGGTTTTTTATTTCAAGACAGTAGTCGTTAATGACATCCAACGTAAAAAGTATCATTCAGTAAAAAATCTCAATGGATTCTACTTAATTTTACATAAAGTCGATAAAATTGAATGAGTTCATGCCATTTTATCACTGCTTTTCAAAAAGTAAAAATGCCTTAATGAGGGGGTTAACCATAGCTACAATAACAAGAGATTTACATTTTAATTCATAATAAGTATAATTTCGAAGTGAATCGGTTTTCTTAATCATGTAAGTTTTACAAACAGGATTCTTTACATAACAAATTTATTCTAAATTTAATGATTATGGAGTACAATTATTAGGTGCGACAATAGTCAGAAATGGATGTGAGATATGAAGTTTTTAGAGCGTTATTTTTTTAATCCCTCTGTGGGACAAAAAATACTAGCAATAGCGTTACTCCCTTTTTCTTTATTCTATGCCTTAACGGCTACCATTCGCCGTTCATTCAGTTCCTTCAATACTTACAAAGCAGCAATTATCAGCATTGGCAATTTGGTAGTAGGCGGAAGTGGAAAAACTCCCCTGGTTATCGCTTTAGCAAGGGAATACGAATACAGTTGTGCCATTATTCTAAGAGGTTACAAACGACGTTCTAAAGGGCTATATGTAGTTGCCCATAATGGGGAAATCCGCTACAATGTAGAAAAAAGTGGTGATGAGGCCCAACTTTTGGCAAAACGACTACCAAATGCAACAATTATCGTTTCTGAGGATCGTGCAGCTGGAATACAACAAGCTATTAAACTAGGGCGAAGGATCATTTTTTTAGATGATGGATTCCGTTTTAAATGCAATAAACTCAATATTTTGCTGAAGCCTCAACTTTCACCATATTTTCCTTTTTGCATTCCAAGTGGTGCTTATCGTGAACTTCCAAGTGCTTACAAATCTGCTGATTTAGTACTTTATGAAGGTAAGGAATATACGCGTGAAGTTTCCATTAAAAATCCAACAGAAAGAATGCTACTTGTTACAGCCATTGCAAATCCTTCAAGGTTGGAACGATTTTTGCCAGTAATAGTAGGTAAATTGAGCTATGCAGACCACAGCTTTTTTAGCAAGGAGAAGATTGCAACAGAAATGCAAAAATACCAAGCAACCTCACTCTTAGTAACAGAGAAAGATGAAGTTAAGCTAAAAGATTTTGGCTTTCCTCTTTCTTTATTAAAATTAGAAATGGTAATTGACTCTGATGTCTACCAACGAGTGGCACAGTATATTGGAAAATATGCAGCGATTTCCCAAACAAAATAAAAATATGCTAATAAGGCTAGAAGTATTAAAAATAAGGAGGAGATAATGAAATATCCTAAAATTTCGATTATTATCCCAACAAGAAATCGGTCCTATTTTTTAAGAAATGCTTTACAGAGTGTGATTGATCAAGATTATCCTAATCTTGAAATTCTTGTTGTGGACGGAGATTCTACAGACGATACCTATGAAACTGTCAAAGAATTTATCACCCAATATCCATTTATTACTTTTTTACAAAATATACATAAAATGGGTGCTCCTGGTGCAAAAAATACAGGACTAGAACATATGAGTGGTGATTTATTTGCAACACTTGATGACGATGATGTTTTGATTGAAGGTGCCTTAAAACGTCTTGCAGAAATTTACATGAACAAGCGAGACTATGGTGTCATTTTGGGTAATCGCATTCGTAGTGATGACCACCAGTTTTCTGGTTTAGGTATTCAAGAAAGTCGAGAAATAAAAGCAAGTGAGTTTTGGTATGGTTCTTTAAGTGGTAAATTTTTTGGTGTTATTGAGACTTCCTTGTTAGGTGATGATCGTTTTGACGAAGATCTCAAAGGCGGTGATAAGCTTTTTTGGAGTCGTATTTACGCCAAAACAAAAATTTATTATACACATTTGCCCATGCGAATCTATACAATACATTCTGATAGCTTGACAGCTTCATTACGTTTTGAACCCTTAGTAGAAGCAAAAACTTACGAGAAAGAAATTAATTTTTTAGAAACACTCAAAGAATGTCACCCTTTAAAAAGTAATTACCTTGCAACCTTGCACAATCGCCTAGCAAAACTATATATTGCAGGGAATGAAAAAATTAAAGCTAAAGAACATCTAAAGAAAAGTCTAGAATGTAAATGGGGATTTGAAGTCTTCTGTGTATGGTTTTCTTATGTCTTTGGTCGTCGATTGCAATAGTGTTATCGGCAGATTTTAAATAGTCATTGCTTAAATGGTCCAAATTAATCAAATAAATTCTAAGGAATATAGAATGCAAAAAATAAGTGTTTCTTCCATCAGAAAGAAAAAAGGGAAAGAAAAAATTACAATGATTACAGCCTATGATGCCTTAATGGCTAAAATTTTTGATGGCGAAGTAGAAGTCATTTTGGTCGGCGACTCTTTAGCAATGAGTTTTGGTGGTTACAAAGATACATTAAGTATAAATATGGATAATATGCTTTACCATACAATGGCGGTAAAAAGAGGCGTACAACACTCTTTGATTGTTGCTGATATGCCTTTTGGAAGCTACAACAGCCCAAAACAAGCCCTCAAGAATGCCACGAAACTTTATCAGCAGGGTGGAGCTGATGCGATAAAACTAGAGGGTGGACTAGAACGTTTGAAACATATCCAACTTTTAACACAAAGCGGAATTGCCGTTATGGCACATATTGGACTAAAACCACAGTTCGTTCGTGCAGAAGGGGGCTATAAAATTCAAGGAAAAGATGACGTGCAAATTTCCACTTTAAAACAAGAAGTTGAAGCTTTCAATCAAGTGGGTGTCTTTGCAATTGTTCTTGAAGGCGTTAAAAGCGAGGTTGCAGCAAAATTAACAAAAATAAGCGATGTCCCTATCATCGGAATTGGTAGTGGCAAAGAAGTCGATGGGCAGGTTCTTGTTTGGAGTGATGCTTTCGGATTCTTTGAAGAATTTCAACCGCGTTTTGTCCGTCGTTATTTAGAGGGTAGAAAACTCCTTAAACAAGCAATTCAAGAATTTGCAGCAGATATAAAAAATGGTTATTTTCCTAGCGATCAAGAAAGCTATTAAAATATATGGAAAGGTTAGTTGAGATTGAAAAACTCTCTATTGAAGAGAAAGAAGAAGTTTCTATCCGCCCAACAAAATGGCATGAATACATTGGGCAACCTCAAATTAAACAAAATCTTTCAGTGTTCATTCAAGCGGCAAAAAAGCGGAATGAAGTTTTGGATCATCTCTTATTTTTTGGACCTCCCGGACTTGGAAAAACAACATTAGCTCATCTTATTGCGTGCGAGATGAGTTCAAATATTCGTGTTGCGGCTGCTCCGACAATTGAAAAAGGAGGAGATTTGGCCGCCATTTTGACAAATCTTAATGAGGGTGATATCTTATTTATTGATGAAATTCATCGCCTTAGCCCTGCAATAGAGGAGATTCTTTATCCAGCTATGGAGGATTTCAGACTTGATATTATTATTGGTTCTGGGCCTGCCGCACAAACAATCAAAATCGACCTACCACAATTCACATTAGTGGGTGCAACAACAAAAGCGGGTATGCTTACAAAACCTTTAAGAGAAAGATTCGGAATATCGTTCCGCTTACAATTTTATAGCACAGAGGAGCTTTCACTCATCGTTCAAAAGGTTGCCGATAAACTACAAAAAGTATGCGATATTAAGGCGGCTACTGAGATTGCCAAAAGAAGTAGAGGAACGCCCAGAATTGCCTTACGGCTATTAAAACGCGTAAGAGACTTTGCTGAAGTCGCCGATGAGAAAAAAATTACACACAAACAAACACTTTATGCCTTAAATCAGTTAGGCGTGAATGATTTAGGTTTTGATGATTTGGATATGCGGTATTTAAAAATTCTTTCCCAGAATCGAAAACCGATGGGCTTAAGTGCTATTGCTGCGTCAATGAGTGAAGATGAAGGAACAATAGAAGATATTATTGAACCCTATCTATTTGCTAACGGCTACATCGAACGCACAGCTAGAGGAAGAGTTGTTACGCTAAAAGGTTGTGAAGCAATATTCAAAAAATATTAAATCTCTATCCAAAGATATTCTAAAATATCCCTTAGATAAAGTTATAATTGATTCTTTCACTTTTATAATTATTATTTTTTTTATGATGATAGCCTGCTACTTTCTAATTCTATATTTTTTTACACAAGAAAAACTATTTGAATACTTTTATTGTCTTGTGTTTATTGCTCCAAATTTTTATCTTTAAAAGCAATGCAAAGCGAAGTAAAAAATATACCAACGAATATGTGTGGATAGTGCAGAGATAGTGTTGATTGATTATCTCAATGACTTTACTTAGCTTCATATTGCAAGAATCACACTTCAGGAATGCAGATTTGCCCTTTGAGAACATTTTTCATTGTGTAAAAACTCACAAAAACGATAAGAACAATAAGTAAAATAAAGCTGAAAACTCCAAATCCTAAAAAAAATGTACTCCCATCCCCAGTAAGATCAGAAGCTCTAAAACAAGCTACGCTAAAGGCTGCCATTGGAAAGGTAAATGCCCACCAAGAAAGGAAAAAATTAAGCTTAAGAAAATTTTTATATAAAAATATTAATAAAATCATAAAAAATAAAGCCAGATTTAAAAGAAAAATAGCTGGTAAATCAAAGCTTTTAGTTAGTTTTAAATACCCTAAAAAAGCTACTGCAGGTGGTGCAAGTAAGATGAAAAGAGTAGGCATAAATTTATTTGGCATTTGTTCATGAAATAAAATACGATAAAAAATAATGGCAAATAAAATTACCCAAAAAAACACACCCATACAAAAGTAAAACCACAACCAATTTTCGACATTTTTAGCAGCTAAAATCACGATGAGGTTTCCAACCACTGGGATAAACCAAGCAGGGCTTGAGTGCTTAAGTTCTAAGTTATTGTTAATCCAAAAACTGATAATGTAAAAGCTAAGAAAGCTTTGTAAAAAAAGTCCACTATAAAAGAGTATATTATAAAGTGTACTAGTGTCCATAAAAAGGTTTGCTAAGATAAGCAAGGATATTGAAAAGGTAGCAAAGAAGTTAATTTTTACAGGGTGATTGAATTCTTCTTTTACAGCATTAAAATTAATGAAAATTTTTGCAAGGTAGAGTAAGAAAAAAAATATAAATAAGCCTAAAACAAAGGTTCTTAGAATAAAAAAACTCATATTACCAGGATCAGTAAAATTTTCATTAAAAGTTCTTAGAGCCATAGCCAAGCCACCAAATCCCATAATCACAGCAAAAAACATAATAGGAAAATTTGAAATTTTATGCATTTTATATCCTTAGAAATCTTTGCATGATTGTAACTAAATTCATACCTTTAAACTGTGATTTAATCACATTTGATTTTAGTTTAGGGTTTATTTTAAAGTCAGAAAGTAATTTTAGCTAAAAAAACTCCTTTGTAACTTCCTGCAAGTATTAAACCCCAGCAAAAACGACTTAAAATAAGGGGTAAATGCTCACTCAGAACACATACTGATAGACATATCCAGAAGTTGAAGCCTTTAATTACCGTCTTATCCCTTATATGGTAAAAAATCCATATAAAACCAAAGAAAGCAGACATAGACATATTGTGTACTTTAGTAAAATGGGGTATCATTATAAGATTGTATTTAAAAAAGCAATAAGTGAAACTGGAGAAGATGAAATTTATATGTAAAGCTTAGCAAGAAGCACAGATGGAAAATTTTGAGTGTCCTCTCAATACTCCGATAAGATTAACCTAATCCGAACGCTAGGTATTTAATTCTCCATTCTCTTGATAGAGTTTCAAGCAGTGGACTATAGGTAGCGAAACCCGTATCGTTAAGAGAATTCTTAAACATTTTTGGTTAAAAAAGGTTATTTGTGAATAAGCACTCTCATCTTTAAATAAGTTATTAATAAAACTCAAAATAGGATTGAGTCCAATTTGCTTAAATTGTTCCAATGCTCCAAGTGTCAACGCAAAAAACACACAAATATTTATTAAGAAAAATTTGATATAAACAATGAATAATTCAATCGCCATAAGTACAATTGCAATTAAAATAATCACTCCACAAATAATATATATAATTGATTGGGCTTTAAACAAATCTAGTTTATCAAAAATAATCTCGACTAATTCGATTGCTTGAGTAATGATATTTGCAGGTGTAACATCTCTCCCCTGATTTACACCTGTAGCAAGTTGTGAGAATGATTGCCAAATGGGATCAATCCATAAATGCGTATTAAATAAAAACAAAAAAATACCAAAAATCATAATTTTTCGAATAAGTAAAATTAAAAAATCAGAAAACTCTCCGCCCCTAAGAGCAGAGAGAGAGAAGCTCCAAGCAAGATCAATGACAGCAAGGGTATAAAAGACCCATAAACAAGCACTTTTAATGCCACTTTCCCAAGATTCTAACCCAACTTTAAAGAGAGATAAAATCCCATCGGCATTTTCAACTGCC
>NZ_NHYN01000080.1 GCF_003288845.1 Helicobacter monodelphidis
GCTTTAACACTTAAGCCATTAGATAAACATACACAGGATTTTAAGCCTATATCTATTCCTAAACCTTGTTTGGTTTGCATAGATGATTTATGCGTTTTATTAAATTCATTCTCATTCATTTCAACACTAAAACTAGCATAGAATTTGTTAGCTTTTTGGCTAATGGTTACAGAGTTAATCTTTCCATTAAATCTAAGCTTTTCACGCATTTTTACAAGTCCTAGATTTGGAATTTTTAAGTAAGTTTTATTGCTATTATCTTTTGTCCTTATAATGACTTGGTCGCCACCTATATAATAACTTCCTTCATTCTCTCTTTTTTTCTTGAACTTAGGATAGCTCACTTTACTTTGTTTTAAATCAGCAAAGAATTTTTTAAAAGCTAAGTTAAGATTTAAAAAGGGTTGTTGTGTAGCATATTTAATAACTTCATAGACAAATGGGAATTGCTCTTTTTTAATGGAGTTAAACTCTTTTTTTAAATCTAAATATGTTTTTTTAATGCCTTGTCTTTGATATTCTTGCCATTTAGCAAGTCCCCAATTATATGCTAACCTAGAACAGCCAAAAGCTTTTTTGAAATGTGTAATGTGCTTATTATTTGGATTTAACTCTATTTTATGCGAGATTGTCATTGACTATCTTTTCCATATCATC
>NZ_NHYN01000081.1 GCF_003288845.1 Helicobacter monodelphidis
GAAATATCACCCCGAAGTAGTGAGTGAAATACCTCAAATCATACAAGAGGGCAAAATTCTCAAAGACGATAAAGGGCGATTAAATATCGAATATGGAAATAGTATCATAGGGCTAAGAAATAATTGGCAAGGTGAAGAAACTGAAAATCAATGGATTGTAACAAGCTATACCAAAAAAAGATGAGCTTAGTAAAGATATCCTCTACTAAGAACAAAAACGCTATCAAAGAGGGCTATTTTTTTGAAACTCATCATACAGATATACGATAAATTGAAGTTTTAGAGTCAAAACAGTAAAATAAGAATGTGTTTAAGGGGTAACTTTCTTTTTATGCAATCTAGCGTAGAAAGGAGGTTAAAGATGAAGAAAACTTTAAAGCTTATCGTTAAAATGATAGCCTTAGAGTTACTCAAAGAGATTGTGCAAAATCTCTTTGAAAACATTTTAAATTAAAAGTCTTAACATTTTAGGATTCCCCCACTTAGTTTCTCCTTAAGCACAAAAAACTTACGCTAGATTGTGGGGGATAGCGTAGCTACAAAAAACAACTATAAACAAAAACATAGCCTATATTAACTCTATAAGCCTTAAAAACTACATTTAATAATAACAAAGGTATTTGTATCTTCTTGCATTATAAAACGCATTTAT
>NZ_NHYN01000082.1 GCF_003288845.1 Helicobacter monodelphidis
AAATATTTAGACTCTGTGAGCAATTAGCAAAACTACTTGGAGACAAAGAAGCTATTGCTGATTTAAGTTATTTATATGGGCGACACCCTGAAATGTTTAAGAATATGCAAGAAGTCTCTAGCGTAATTGCAGAAGTAGTAAAAGAGCCTGAAATAATTGTTGATGCAAATAGAGATAATAAAGATTACAAAGTCATTAAAGCAGTGAAAGTTCTAAATCATGAAAAAATGGCTGATGTAGTTATAAAAAATGAAAGCGGAACAAATGAGATATTTCATACAAACAAAAAAAGAATAAAGGAATTTGAAAGATTACAAAGACAAGTTGAAACAGGTGGTAGGGACGCCCACTTCCTACACCCTGATTTAAAATCAGCTTGGGCTGGTTTAGGTAAACATTCACCTGCTAAAGAAAATCTGTTGCAGGTAGAGACCCCAACACTCTCTACACACCAACTTAATGGATTGGAGCTAATGGATAAAAATTCATCTGGTGCAAATGCACTTTCTGCAACCACCACTATTATACCACAAACTACAAATCAATATCAATCCACAGAAGATCCAATCCTACAAAGAGCCTTAGAACTCCAAACAAAACAGCAAAAAGGAGAGCTAGAAAACTTCTTTACACATCAAGAAGGCAAT
>NZ_NHYN01000083.1 GCF_003288845.1 Helicobacter monodelphidis
AACACACTTGGAGAAGAAATAAGAAAAATGCTTCATACTTCAGCAAACTTCGCTAAAGACTTAGAATCTAAATCAAAAGATTTAGAAGAAGCAGTAAGAACTCTTACAGAATCTTCGAATACTCAAGCAAGTTCATTAGAACAAACAGCAGCAGCTATTGAAGAAATTACTTCATCTATGCAAAATGTATCAGGAAAAACAGGTGAAGTAATTACACAAAGTGAAGACATTAAAAATGTCATAGGCATTATTAGAGATATAGCAGACCAAACAAATCTCTTAGCACTCAATGCAGCCATAGAAGCAGCAAGAGCAGGAGAACATGGAAGAGGATTTGCAGTTGTTGCTGATGAAGTCAGGAAACTTGCAGAAAGAACACAAAAGAGCTTAGGAGAAATAGAAGCCAATACAAATATCTTAGTGCAATCTATTAATGATATGGCAGAATCTATTAAAGAACAAGCAACAGGTATTTCTCAAATCAATGAAGCTGTCTCTCAATTAGAAAGCATTACACAACAGAATGTAGAAATAGCGAATCATTCTAAAGATATAAGCACAGCAGTAGATAATGTAGCAGCACAAATACTAGCAGATGTGAATAAGAAGAAGTTTTAG
>NZ_NHYN01000084.1 GCF_003288845.1 Helicobacter monodelphidis
AGAGTTTAAAAGTCTTTGTAGATAGAATTCGCTCATTTCCGCACTTTGTTTTATTTCGTTTTCAAAGCTTTGTCTTACTTCAGTAAAAAGCTGTTCTTTTAACTTCGCATATTTTGCTGTGAAATCTACATTATTTATTAAATTTGTGGTATAATTGGGTTGTTGGTTTTGCGGAAGAACGTTTGATGCTTTATGTTCAAAAACCGATTCGCTTGTAAAATTAGCCTCGTGGCCTGTCGGCTGGTTATCCAACGACTTAAGCTTATTTTTATTACTACTATCCCTAAATCCACTTATAACAAATGTTCTATCGTTTCGATTAGCCACGATAATAGTGTGTTTTGGTGTAATTAATTCAATTGTATTGTTGTGTCCGCTCTTCACCTTAGAATCTTGGATAATAGAATCTAAATCATTCACAAACTTTAATGCTTTCTCTTCTCCCCATTGGCTACTTCTACGCTCTAAAATATGCCTTAATCCCATTTTCTCATTTCCCCACACTAAATCAATATCCCCTAAGCCTTCTTTATAGAATGCTCCTGCAACTTGTGCATTAAACTCACCTTCACCTTTAAAATCTCTTGATTCTCTTAAAAGC
>NZ_NHYN01000085.1 GCF_003288845.1 Helicobacter monodelphidis
CAAATCACTGGTTCTCAAGGTTTAGATACCATTGAATTAGCAAAAGGTATCAATATGGATAGAATCAACTTGATTGGGTATACACCAGCTGGGAGTGCTCAGCCTGCTACTACTGCTACTGCTACTGCTGCCTTTACAGGTGTCGCTGGTGGCACTGCTGCTGTAACTAAAACACTCACATTCACTGCTGATGGTGTAAGTGTTAGTGTTGAGGTGAAAGCTCTTACTGGTCAAACGATTAATGCTACAAGTATCGGTGATATTGTTGCTGCAGTATTGGATGGTAAAACATACACTCCGCCTGCCGCTACTGCTGGAACAGTAACAGTCACTGTTGGTGGAAGTACTTACAATCCGGCAACAGGAGGAACTGACCTCTTAACAGGATGGACTGCAAGTCAAGCTGGTGGCACACTTAAATTCACCCCTGATAGTGCGACGACTACCATGACTGGTGGAGAGATTAAATTTAAGCTTGATGGAGCAGATGCGACTAGCATTACTTACACCGGCTATACCCCTGCAAATCCTGCTAAGAATGGAACATCTTATGTCAATGGACTCATCAGTAAGACTGGTGCAGATAGCAAAGC
>NZ_NHYN01000086.1 GCF_003288845.1 Helicobacter monodelphidis
TAAACAAGAATGGATGAATATATTCAATCTAAAAAATATTGATGAACCTTTTATACCGCATATTCCTAATGAAGTTAAGGAGTATGTCGGCAAAGATTTGCTTTTAACAAAAAATAGTTTAATAAAACTGATTGCAAATAAAAGAGAGAAGCATATTCCCCTAATTAAAGAAACATTAGAAGCACCAGAAAGAGTTTTAGATGATGGAATAGGTATCCTTTTTATTAAAAGCTTTGTAGATACAAAGAAAAATAGATTTTTCATGAGTGTCGCAAAAAAATACAATGGAGATTGGTTTTTTTCAAGTCATGTTGAGAGAACAAAAAACAACATTAGAAACAAGCTAAATAGCTCAAAAACTATTTATGAAGATGCTAAACGCGGTGAAGTTGCTGGCGCGTCTGATATATTAAGAACGGGCGGGGAAGTCTCTAAGCCCTCTGACTTGCAGATTGAGTACACCGCTGACCAAGACTTTGGCAAAGCACTTTGGGATTCTACCCCTAATCATCTTAAAAAACCCTTAGACTTTGAATCCTTCCATGATGAAGAGAAAAGTTTAAGGACTAGATTTAAAGACAATATAGAGGCT
>NZ_NHYN01000087.1 GCF_003288845.1 Helicobacter monodelphidis
TTTAAGACTCGAGAAAGAAAGCATTTTAAGGCAACAAGAAAGGGAAAAAGAGGAAAAAATCTTTGCTGAAAATCTTATCTTATCTCATCAAAAGATAATACAAGATTATCCGAAAGAAATTGAACAAGCAAAGACTATCAATGCTTTCAAACAAGGAAACAAAAGCATTCCTTTTTCAGACAAAGAACAGGTAAAAGAATATATTTCACAACTAGATAAGACACCAAGCAAGGATTTACCTTTGTTTGAAATGGGAGATTATCCTATTTTTTACTTTTATGATAAGCACAAAAAGCAATTCATATTAGGAGCAGAACTAAGCAACAAAGAGTTTTTTACCATCAATGCACTTGATAAAGAGATTGTGAATTTTAGCCATTATATTAATAGAATCAAAAATGAGTTTGCAAATATCTTAGAACAAAGACTCAAAAATGCACAAAAAGAAAAAGAAAAAGCAGAAGAGAAACTAAAAGCACTCAACAATAGTCATCCAGTATTTAAAAAAGAACAAGAATTAGCAGACAAGTTAGCAAGATATGAGACATTAAGGATAGAATTTGCACAAGAGGCAAAGAATGCTAAAAA
>NZ_NHYN01000088.1 GCF_003288845.1 Helicobacter monodelphidis
TCCGCAGGTTTTGCACAAGAATTAGAAAGTAAATCTAAAGAATTAGAAAGCACTATTCAACGACTTTTACAGGGTTCAAATACTCAAGCTTCCTCATTACAACAAACAGCGGCTGCTGTGGAAGAAATTACGAGTTCTATGCAGAATGTTAGCACAAAAACAACAGAAGTCATTCAGCAAAGCGAGGATATTAAAAATATCTTGGGTATTATCCGTGATATTGCCGACCAAACTAATCTACTTGCACTCAATGCAGCAATAGAGGCAGCAAGGGCTGGGGAACACGGCAGAGGTTTTGCAGTGGTAGCTGATGAGGTAAGAAATCTAGCTGAACGAACAGGAAAAAGCTTAAGTGAGATTGAAGCAAATGCGAATACATTGATTCAAGGTATTAATGATATGGCTGAATCTATCAAAGAACAAACCGTAGGTATTACACAAATCAACGATGCAGTTTCACAACTAGAAGGCGTTACACACGAAATATTAGATATTGCCAACCAATCGCAAGAAATCAGCAACACTGTAGATAATATTGCTGTAAAGATTATGGATGATGTGAATAGAAAGAAGTTTTAAG
>NZ_NHYN01000089.1 GCF_003288845.1 Helicobacter monodelphidis
TGTCAAAGTGAAGTTGCCTGTTGTAACATCTTTCATACTCAATTTACCAATGAGGTTTGTTGCATCGACTGTAACAGAATCACCACGATTAAGATTGCCAAGTGCAACATTACCTACACCTTTGATAGTTGCTGTACTCATTGAAGCAAAGTCTGTGTTTATAGCAGAGAAACTATTAATAGCATTGACATTGAGTGTTTGCACTTTAGCAAAGACAGAACCAGCGATAGAACCGTTCCCTAAACCTAAATGACCCCCTGTAGTGTCTATATTTAAAAGAGTTGCTTTATCTGCAAGCACTGTTCCAGACCAATCTGAATTTGTGCGAATGCTAAGCTCTGTTGTGCCTGTGAGGTTAATATTTCCATTTCCAGCATTTCCAGAAGTTGTAGTAGTTCCTTTATCTAATGTAAGATTTGTTTTACCTGTATGATCAAATACAGATTCAACATTCCCTGAACTCTTAGAAACAATATTAAGATTCTTAGCTCCTAAACCAACAAGATAGAATTTATCTGCATTAGTTAATGTTCCAGCACCACTATCAAAATTAATCTCAACATCACTCAAT
>NZ_NHYN01000008.1 GCF_003288845.1 Helicobacter monodelphidis
TGGAACGAAAAGACTTTTTGGATTGATGGATTTTTTGCTTGTAGTATAGGCGAAGCAAACCCTGAAACAATCAAGGCTTATATAGAGAATCAAGGATAGATTACTCGCTTATGCTCGTTGGCATTCAGCCCAACCGCTAAAGCAGTTGGGATTTCTGCCTAAGTAGGTTTAAAGTTAGATATCGGAAAATTCATTAACCTTTTCGTTTTTCTGTGATCTCTTTAGCGATATTACCCGGAACTTCACCATAATGACTCATTTCCATAGTATATGTCCCGCGCCCTTGCGTTGCAGAACGCAAATCTGTAGAATAGCCAAACATCTCAGCCAACGGAACAAACGCATTTACAACCTTCAAGCCGGAACGGTCATCCATAGAATTAATCTGCCCTCTCCGACGATTCAAATCACCAATCACATCACCCATATACTCTTCGGGCACTTCAACTTCAACTTTCATAATCGGCTCCAGAAGAACAGGACTTGCCTCTCTAGCTGCATCCTTGAACGCCATAGAACCCGCAATTTTAAATGCCATCTCAGAAGAATCCACTTCATGATAACTTCCATCATAAAGTGTAACTTTACAATCAACTACAGGATAACCGGCTAAAACACCATTTTGCATCGCCTCAATAATTCCTTTATTAACAGCTGGGATATACTCTTTTGGAATTACACCGCCTTTAATTTCATCAATAAACTCATAACCTGCCCCTGCTTCTTGCGGTTCAAGCTTGATAAAGACATGTCCATACTGCCCTCGTCCACCAGACTGCTTTGCATACTTACATTCTTTATTAATGGTGCTACGAACAGTCTCCCTAAAAGCAACTTGAGGTTGTCCCACTTCAGCTTCCACCTTAAACTCACGTTTCATACGATCAACAATGATTTCAAGATGCAATTCCCCCATACCTGAGATAATTGTCTGTCCACTCTCCTCATCTGTCTCAACTCGAAAACTTGGATCTTCTTCAGCAAGTTTCGAGAGTGCTATACTCATCTTTTCTTGATCGGCTTTCGTTTTTGGTTCAACTGCAATTGAAATGACTGGCTCTGGGAATTCCATTCTCTCTAGAATAACATGCTCTTTTTCAGAACAAAGTGTATCACCTGTAAGAGTATCTTTTAAGCCCACAAAGGCACAAATCTCACCTGCATAGATTTCCTTAATATCTTCGCGACGATTAGCGTGCATTTTTAAAAGTCGCCCCACTCTCTCTTTCTTACCTTTTGTAGAATTATACACATAACTACCAGATTCAAGCTTACCACGATAAACGCGAACAAAAGTCAATTGTCCCACGAACTGATCAGTCATAATCTTGAATGCAAGAGCAGCAAATTCTCCATCATCTGAAGATTCAACTAACACCTCAGATTCATCTTTGGGATTGATACCTTTAATTTCCTCAACCTCTGTCGGAGCAGGAAGATACTCAACAACTGCATCAAGGAGCGTTTGTACACCTTTATTTTTAAAAGAAGATCCGCAAAGCATAGGAATAATAGACATAGAGTGGCAACCTATTTTAAGACCTCTTCTAATTTCTTCCTCGCTTAATTCTTCTCCTTCAAGATACTTCTCCATAAGCGATTCATCTTGCTCTGCAGCAGCTTCAATCATTTTATTGCGATACTCTTCAGCTTTCTCTTTTAGTTCTCCCGGAATCTCTTCAATATCATATTGGGCACCCATTGTCTCATCATTCCAAACAAAAGCTTTCATTGAAATTAAATCAACAACCCCTTTGAAAGTATCTTCCGCACCAATAGGAATTACAACGGGTACAGGATTCGCTTTTAAACGATCCTTAATTTGAGATTCAACATTATAGAAGTTAGCACCAATCCTGTCCATCTTGTTCACAAAAACCATTCTTGGAACACCATATTTATTGGCTTGCCTCCAAACAGTCTCGCTCTGTGGTTGGACACCACCCACAGAACAAAATACTGCCACCGCTCCATCAAGAACACGCATCGAACGTTCTACCTCAATCGTAAAATCCACGTGTCCTGGGGTGTCAATAATATTAATTTGATGATTATTCCAAAAACAGGTTGTTGCTGCAGAAGTAATCGTTATCCCACGTTCTTTTTCTTGCTCCATCCAGTCCATTGTTGCTGCACCATCGTGCACCTCACCAATTTTATGACTAACACCTGTATAGAATAGTATCCTCTCTGTTGTTGTTGTTTTTCCGGCATCAATGTGTGCTGCAATCCCTATATTACGAATCCTGCTTAAAGGTATTTTTCTTGACATTTTATATACCTCTACCAACGATAATGTGCAAATGCTTTATTTGCCTCAGCCATTTTATGCACATCTTCTTTTTTCTTAAACGCCGCTCCGCGGTCATTAATAGCATCAATTAGTTCATTCGCTAATCTTTCCACCATTGTTCTCTCATTTCGCTTCCTAGCCGCCTCTAAAATCCAACGAATAGAGAGAGATTGTTGACGCGCAGCACGTACATCTACAGGCACTTGATAAGTTGCCCCGCCCACTCTCCGACTTCTAACCTCAACAATGGGTCGCACCTTTTCTAATGCCTTTTCAAAAACTTCGATACCCTTCTCTTGCGTTTTTTCCTCAATTTTATCAAATGTAGCGTATATGATCTTTTCCGCCACACTCCTCTTACCATCAAGCATCATTTTGTTGATAAATTTTGTTACAACCTTATTTCCATAAATAGGGTCACCCAAAACTTCTCTAATAGGAGCTTTTCTTCTTCTCATTTGACTTTCCTTAACTTACTCTAAAATTATTTTGTCGCTTTAGCTTTTTTAGCACCATATTTACTACGTGAAACTGTCCTTTTCGCAACCCCAGCAGTATCCAACGCACCACGAATAATATGATACTTCACGCCCGGTAAATCCTTAACTCTTCCACCACGAATAAGCACAATAGAGTGTTCCTGTAAATTATGCCCCTCACCCGGAATATAACTGATCACTTCAAACTTGCTCGTAAGTTTAACTTTCGCCACTTTCCTTAAAGCCGAGTTAGGCTTTTTGGGTGTGGTTGTATAAACTCTAGTGCATACACCTCTTCTTTGAGGACAATCAACTAAAGCAGGAGATTTCGACTTCTTAATCGTCCGCTTTCTTTCCTTACGAATTAATTGGTTAATAGTTGGCACGACAATTCCTTATTTTTAATCTTATTGTTTGCATTTATGCAAAATATTACCGCTCATTATACTACCCTTAAGCTTGTTTTTTACTTAACAAAACCCAACACTATTCAGACTCCTGTAGACGCACCCTCACGCTCTTGTGAATTCCAGTTCCAACAGGAATCATATGCCCTAATACAACATTTTCTTTTAAATCTTCAAGGTAATCTATTTTAGCTGCCACACTTGCTTCTGTTAAAACTTTTGTTGTCTCCTGGAAAGAAGCTGCAGAAATAATTGAATCACTGCTAATTGCTGTTCTTGTAATTCCCAGCAACACAGGTTCAGCAATGGCAGGCTCTCCACCCATTGACAAAATACGTTCATTTTCTTCTCTAAAATGACGTTTACTAACTAAATCACCCTCAATAAATTTCGTATTACCACTATCGATAATTCTGACTTGACGCAACATTTGTGAAACAATAATTTCAATGTGCTTATCGGCAATATTCACACCTTGACGACGATAAACTTGTTGTACCTCACTCACAATATACTTATGAAGTTCTTTCTCTCCAGAAATTCTAAGAATATCATGACTTGAAATGAGTCCATCAGTAATCGCCTCACCAGTATGAACAAATTCACCCTCATGCACAAGAATGCGTTTACCCTTATCAACAGTATACTCAGTTGCCCTTTTTCCATCCTCTGTGGTAACAATAATCTTTTCCTTACCCCTAACAGGCTTACCAAAACTCACAATACCATCAATTTCAGCTAAGACTGCTTGATCTTTAGGTTGCTTTCTTGCTTCAAAAAGCTCCGTGACACGCGGTAAACCACCCGTAATATCCTTAGACTTTGCAACTGCTTTTGGAGTCTTAGCTAGTACCTCCGCAACACCTACTTCACTACCATCTTGGGCATAAATAACTGTTTGGGCATCTAACAAATAACGGACAATTTCCCCCTTATCAGAAGTAATAACAATTGCTGGTTTCAAGCTACCAGGCAAATATTCATTAACAACAAAACGACTTTCCCTTGTTAATTCATCAGTTTGCTCACTAACAGTAACACCAGGGATAATATTTTCATAAACAACTTTCCCGACGCATTCGGCAATAATTGGGTTAGAATATGGGTCCCATTCAGCAATAATTTTTTGCTCCTCGCTACGAATACTTGCAATCATCGTATTTGCACTCACTTCACTGCTATCATCAACTTCAATAATTGAATTTCTAGCAATATAATGCCTTGTTGCTTCTTGGTCATTTGCATCTGCAATAACGGCAAACAACCCTTTTTCAAATACTTCTTCACCCTTTTTTAGCCCGCGATAGCGTTCCAAATGATCGCCCTTAAGAATATAATACTTCACTACACCCTTTTCTTTTGCAATAATATTTTGTGGCACAGGGGCATTATCTTCTACTTTTAACTCACTTGCATAAGGAATACGATTAGGCACATTCCAGCAATCTTTAATTACATCAACAATACTGCCATCAATATGCACTTGAGAACCGCTCGTGTAAGGAATATAAAGTTTTCCTTCGATTTTACCACTCACTCCGGCCAATTCATTAGGCTTGGCAACATCACTCTTACGCAATAAATAACGTACACTCTGCTGATTATCACCTAATACGGAAATAGCAATCTCATCGTGCAAAAACTCAACTTTTAATTCTCCGTCAAAAGGGGCTTTAATTTTTGGCTCTAGCAACAAAATTGCTGCATTACGGCGGTTCGCAATTACCATCTTACCATCTTTATTTTTATATGTTTTGATATTATGATAACGAATAAAGCCTTCTTTTTCCGCGATTACCTCCCTTTCTTCCGCACTTCTACTTGCCGTTCCACCAACGTGGAATGTTCTAAGTGTTAACTGAGTACCAGGTTCTCCAATGGATTGTGCAGCAATTACACCAACTGCCTCACCGGGATTTGTCGGACGCCCTTCCCCAAGATTTAAACCATAGCATTTAGCACAAACACCCTTTTCCGCTTTACAAGTTACAGGAGTTCTGATAGTAACAGACTTTACACTTGCCTCTTTGATTTTTTTTGCTAAATTCTCATCAATCAATGTCCCCTCACTGACAAGGACTTCACCACTTACAGGATCAATCACATCTTCTGCTGCAACACGTCCAAAAACACGTTCTTCAAGGGGTTCTATCAATTCACGTCCAACAGTAATATCAGAAATTTCAACACCCTCATGTGTACCACAATCCTCAATAACAACCTTGACATTTTGGCTTACATCAATCAGCTTTCTTGTAAGATAGCCTGCATTCGCCGTTTTTAATGCTGTGTCCGCCAAACCTTTTCTTGCCCCATGCGTGGAAATAAAATATTCAAGAACATTTAAACCCTCTTTGAAATTTGAGATAATCGGGGTTTCAATAATCGTCCCATCTGGCTTTGTCATCAAACCACGCATTGCTGAAAGCTGACGAATCTGTGCGGCACTACCTCTAGCACCAGAATCTGCCATCATATAAATGGAATTAAATCCGTCTTTATTTTCCTCAACAAGCCCCATCATTTCACTACCAAGTTTATTGCTTGCGGCTGTCCATGTATCAATAATACGATTGTATCTTTCCTGATCGGTTGTTAGCCCTTGCAAGAAATCAGACTGAATCTTTTTCACTTCAGTTTTTGCAATCTCTATCGTTCCTTTCTTGCTTTCGGGAACCAAAATATCATCAGCAGAGATAGAAATTCCCGCCTTCGTCGCATAACGGAAGCCTAAATCCTTAAGGTTATCCAAGAATGTCGCTGTAATTCCTATCCCACCTTCCTTATACACATAATCAATCAAGTTTGCAATATCTTTTTTCTTTAATACGCGATTCCAAAGATAAGTTGGCACAAAATCAGGCAGAATAGAGTGTACAATCATACGCCCAACAGTTGTTTCTATCATGTGATTATCAATAACTGTTCTTGCACGGCTATTAATATCCACAGCATTAAATTCAAGTGCTATCATAATCTCTTCAATATTATTGAAAAGTTTATTTGCACCTTTAGAATCCTTTTTCTCCAAAGAAAGATAATATAAACCTAATACCATATCCTGGCTAGGAACAGTAACCGCTTTACCGCTTGCAGGAAGCAGAATATTCATGGAACTTAGCATTAAAAGTTTGCACTCTGTAATTGCTTCTTGACTCAAAGGCACATGCACTGCCATTTGGTCGCCATCAAAATCTGCATTAAAGGCAGAACAAACTAATGGATGAAGCTGAATCGCCTTACCATCAATCAATTTAGGGTGAAATGCTTGAATCGATTGTTTATGTAAAGTGGGAGCACGATTAAGCAAAATTGGATAGCCGTCAACAATTTCTTGCAAACAACTCCAAACTTCATTTGTACGTTGCTCAATCAGCTTTTTTGCTTGCTTGAGAGTCGTCGCATAACCTTTTTCTTCAAGCTTTGCTAAGATATGCGGTTTAAACAATTCCAACGCCATATTTTTAGGTAAACCACACTGATCCATTCTCAGGTTAGGACCCACAACAATAACACTTCGTCCAGAAAAATCCACACGTTTTCCAAGTAGATTCTGCCTAAATCGTCCTTGCTTACCTTTGATAATTTCTGAAAGAGACTTTAATGGACGTTTATTTGCACCTTTAACTGCATTTGCATTGCGTCCATTATCAAAAAGTGCATCAACAGATTCTTGCAACATTCTTTTTTCGTTACGAACAATAATATCGGGTGCATCAAGCTCAATAAGTCGTTTAAGACGTTGATTACGATTAATTACACGGCGATAAAGATCATTCACATCGCTCACTGCAAACTTACCACCATCAAGTGCAACTAAGGGACGCAATTCAGGGGGAAGCACTGGTAGAGCTGTAAGCATCATCCACTCAGGGCGATTACCGGAATTAACAAAACTTTCAACTACTTTCAAACGTTTAATTAATGTCTTCTTTTTTGCTTCAGCCGTAACTGTTTTGATCTCCTCACGCAAAACATTAAGCAAATCAACTAAATCAATCTGACTTAAAAGCTCTTTAATCGCCTCACCACCCATTTGTGCAACAAAACCAGAGTCTTCAAAATGCTTACTAATATTTTGATATTGTTCCTCATTTAACACATCATACTTTGCAATAGGCTTTGTGTTTTCATTGTCATAATATGCATTCCCTGCCTCCATAACAACATAAGCTTCATAATAAAGAACACGTTCTAAATCTTTCATTTTAATGCCAAGCAATGTGCCAATACGACTAGGTAAAGAGTTTACATACCAAATATGTGCAACAGGTGTTACAAGCTCAATATGTCCCATTCTTGAACGTCGCACCTTAGAGCTTGTAACCTCAACACCACATTTCTCACACACAACACCGCGATAGCGCATTTTTTTATATTTACCGCACAAACATTCATAATCGCGTACTGGTCCAAAAATTTTAGCACAAAACAAGCCATCTCGTTCTGGCTTCAATGTTCTATAATTGATCGTCTCTGGTTTTTTTACTTCTCCATTGCTCCAACTACGAATTGTATCAGGGCTTGCAAGCTTCAACTGAAATGCATTAAAATCAGCTGGACGTTTTTCCTCATTCAAAGAAAGTAACTCAAGCTCACCATCTTTTCGCTCATACACAGAAACATCAAGGGCAAGAGATTGCAATTCTTTAGTTAAAACATAAAAAGTTTCTGGAATTTCAGACTCTTTTACTGTCTCACCCTTCGTAATTGCCTTATAGGCTTTCACACGTCCCTCCACATCATCAGATTTCACGGTTAACATTTCACGTAAGGTGTGAGCAGCACCATAAGCTTCTAATGCCCAAACCTCCATTTCTCCGAATCTCTGCCCTCCAAAGAGTGCTTTTCCTCCAACAGGCTGTTGTGTAACAAGGCTATAAGGTCCAGTACTTCTTGCATGTACTTTTTCGTCAACAAGATGGTGGAGTTTCAACATATACATATAGCCAACATTAACGCGTTCTTTCATTTTTTCGCCAGTTTTACCATCATAAAGCTCTACTTTCCCATCTTCATCAATGCTTGCAAGTTTAAATAGTTTTCTAAATTCTTCCTCATCAACTCCCTCAAAAACAGGTGTTGCAAACTTCACTCCACGACACCAATCTTTTGCATATTCCAATAAAAATTCATCGCTTAAACTCTGAATAAACTCAGCTACATTCTCCATTCTTGAAATAGAAGCAATCTCAATCATTTTTGCACGTAATTGTTGCAACCACTCCCCACTCTGCTCTTTGAAAACATGCTCAATTTGATCTCCAAGCTTTCGTCCAACAAGCCCTAAGTGCACTTCTAAAATCTGCCCAATATTCATACGACTAGGCACACCTAGAGGATTTAAAACAATTTCAATAGACTCTCCATCTTTTGTATAAGGCATATCAACCTCTGGAACAATATTAGAGACAATACCTTTATTTCCATGTCTCCCTGCCATTTTATCGCCAACTTTGAGTTTTCTCTTTGTTGCAACATAAATTTTTACAAGCTTGACAACGCCACTTGGAAGAATGTCATCTTTTTCTAAAATAGAAAGCTTTTCCTCATGTTCCTCACTTAAATTCTTCTTTTGTTCTAAAAAATTACTTTTAATTTGTTCATAAGTTTCTTGAAAATTTCTCGAATAACACTTCGCAAGATTATTCATTGCAAAGCGATTCATTGCAGTTAGATCTCCTTTTGGAATAATCTCACCTTTCTTAAAACTTTTACCATTTACTTCAGCATCTGCTTTCAAAGTTTCTTTAGAAAGGATGGAAGTTAAACGCAACATTTCTTCCCTGTCAAGCATCATTAGCTTATCATGGTGCTCTAAATCTAGTCGTGCCTTTTCCTCCCCATAAGCCGCTAATGCCCTTTGGTCTTTATCGTAACCTTTTTTAGTAAAAATCTTAACATCAACAACTGTTCCTTCCAAGCTTGGAGGACAATAGAGGGATTTATTCACAACATGCCCTGCTTTCTCCCCAAAAATTGCCCTTAACAACCTTTCTTCCGGCGTTGGCTTCACTTCCCCTTTAGGAGAAACCTTACCCACAAGAATCATACCTGATTTGACATAAGTTCCAATCTTAACAATCCCGCTCTCATCAAGACAAGCAAGCTCTTCTTCCCTGACATTAGGTATATCCCTTGTAATCTCCTCTACACCATGCTTCAATTCTCTTGCTTCAATTTCCTTTTCATAAATATGCACGGAGGTGAACACATCTTGACGAATCAGTTTCTCACTCACAACAATTGCATCTTCAAAGTTATACCCATTCCATGGCATAAAAGCAACACGAATATTCTTTCCTAATGCAAGCTCCCCTTTATTCATATTAGGACCATCAGCAATCACCTGCCCTGCCTCGATAGTATCACCCGCACGTACGATTGGAAGCTGTGAAAAACAAGTATTTTGATTGGTGCGAAGATTCTTTTGCAAAGAGTAATGGTCAATATACGCACCATTCTCATCTTCACCCAAAATATAAATATTCTTACCATCTACCTTTTCAACACTTCCACCACGTACTGCCTTAATCGCCTCCCACGAATCCCTTGCGATTGTTTTTTCCATACCTGTTCCGACAATAGGTGCATCTGGAGCAAGAATAGGTACTGCTTGACGTTGCATATTTGAACCCATCAATGCACGATTCGCATCATCATGCTCTAAAAATGGAATCAAAGATGCAGCAACACCAACAACCATTCCGGGACTAAGGTCAATCAAATTCACACTTTTTTTATCTTTTAATTCAATTTCACCATTAACTCTAACTTCAATCAAATCTTCTTTAATATAACCATTTTCATCAATTTCTGTACTAGCTGGAGCAATCACCAAATTTTCTTCTTGCGTAGCTGTTAAGTAAACAACCTCATCACTCACATAACCATCAGATACTTTACGATAAGGTGCTTCAATAAAACCTAATTCATTAACTCGTGAATAAGTTGAAAGTGTGTTAATAAGTCCGATATTTTGCCCTTCAGGAGTCTCAATAGGGCAGATTCTACCATAATGTGTTGGATGCACATCTCTCACCTCAAATCCCGCTCTTTCCTTAACGAGACCGCCCTCACCTAAGGCAGAAAGTCTCCTTTTATGTGTAACTTCTGAAAGTGGATTAGTTTGATCCATAAATTGAGACAACTGCCCACCAGTAAAAAACTCTAAAATCGTACTCGTAATCATCTTGGAATTTATCAAATCATGAGGCATCAGTTCCTCTAAATTGCTAGGAGGAGTGGTTAATTTATCACGAATAGCCTTTTGCATTTTAACAAGCCCCGAATGCAATTCATTTGCCAATAATTCGCCAATCGCACGAATACGGCGATTTCCTAGATGATCCCTATCATCAATATGCCCCAAACCGTTTTTGACTTTTGTTAAATATTTTACACTCTTAATAATGTCCTCATAAGTCAAAACTGTAACATAACTCGGTACATTTAAATCAAGCTTATGATTCATTTTCATACGTCCAACACGCGTTAAATCATAACGTTCAGGATCAAAAAATAACTGTTGCACAAAGCTTTTTGCTGCATCTTTTGTAACAGGTTCACCCGGACGCATAACCTTGTAAATTCTAATTGCAGCAAGATCATTTTCATTATCAATCTTTTCAGTTTGCTTAAGGAGCCTCAAAGATTCTGCATCAGCAGTAAAAGCATTAATAATGGAAGAATCATGCCCTTCAGCGATATCATTAGCAATAACAAATTCTGTAATCCCAGCCTCATACATCTTCTTAATCTTCGTGTCATCGATTTTTGTAAGTGTATCAAAAAGGACTTCTTTGCCATCTTTTGTAAAAATAGGTTCTGCAAGATAACGGTCTAAAAGAATCTCTAATGGGTATTTGACAGATTCTACCTTACCTTCTAATTCTTTAAGTTTTTTTGCACTCAACCTTTTTTCTGCAGCAACAATCAAATTTCCCTCTTCATCCTCAATATCATACTTAGGACGTCCCTTAAATTCATTTATATCAAATGGAGTTAAGAATGTGTCTGGAGATTTCATAGTAATTTTCTTTAAAGGATAAAAGATTTTCAGAATATCTTGTTTGCTATACCCCAATGCCCTAAAAAGGATTGTAACAGGTACTTTGCGTCGTTTATTGATTCGCACATACAAAATATCTTTTGCGTCATATTCAAAATATAGCCAAGAACCTCTATCAGGAATAATTTGTCCTGTATAAACCCTTTTGCTAGATGTGGTCGCAGCCTCTTCTTCTTTAAATATCACACCTGGACTTCTATGAAGTTGGTTAACAACAACACGTTCTACACCATTGATAATAAAGGAAGTTCTATCGGTCATCAAAGGAATTTCACGAATAAAAACACTTTGCTCTTTAATGTCCTTTACTCCTAATTTATCGCCTGTCTTCTCATCTCTTTCCCAGAGTACTAAACGCACTTTTAGCTTTAGAGGGATAGAGTAAGTCAAACCTCTCTCCATTGCCTCACGAATTGTATAGCGAGGTTTTCCATATTCACAACCCACATATTCAAGTGTTACACGATTTTGGGCATCGTGAATAGGAAAAACAGAATGAAAAACTTTTTCAATTCCACTTTGATGGCCATCTGTTGGCTTCAAAAATGAATCATAACTACTTCGTTGTAATTGTAGTAAATTAGGTATAGAGATATTTTTTGGAATCTTTGTAAAGTCAACTCTTAAACGATTGCCAGATTTTAAAGTTATGGGCATAATTCAACCTCTTAATAAGTTTTAGAAGAAAGAAAATATAAAGGGGAAGTCTCCCTCCCCACTAATATTTTAAAAAATTATTGTTCTTAGAGATTTTTACTTAATCTCTACTTTTGCACCTGCCTCTTCAAGCTTTGCTTTTATCGCAGCAGCATCTTCCTTGCTTGCAGCCTCTTTAACAGTGTGAGGAGTTTTCTCTACTGCATCTTTTGCTTCTTTAAGTCCCAAACCTGTAATTTCACGTACAACTTTGATGACATTAATTTTCTTTTCTCCCGCATCAATAAGCACAACATCAAACTCTGTTTTTTCTTCTGCTACCACTGCACCACCTGCACCACCTGCACCACCTGCAACAACAGTCGGTGCAGCTGAAACACCAAATTTTTCCTCAAATTCTTTTACGAGTTCTGAAAGCTCAAGAACAGACAAACCACCAATATACTCAAGTACATCTTGCTTAGTGATTGACATAATAGACTCCTTTTATAAATTAATTTTCTTCTTTCTGCTTTCTAAGATTATCTAAAGCAGTAACAAAATAACGTGCCGGCCCTGTCCAAACAGAAAGCAACATTCCCAAAAGCTCATCTCTTGAAGGCATTTTAGATACAAGCTCAATATGCTTTGTATCAACAACATTACCTTCAAAAAAGCCCATCTTAATTACAAACTTACCCGCTGAATTCTCTGCAAATTTGCTAATTGCTTTTGCGAGAGAAATTTGATCTTCTCCCCAAATAAAGATATTCGTATCACGGAATTCTAACCCATCAGCACCAGCATTCTTCAGAGCAATAGAAGCAAGTGTATTCTTAACAACCTGCACCTTAATGCCCAAAGGACGCACTGCTACACGGAAAGACTCCAGATCTTTTACGCTTAAACCTTTATAATCGCATACCGCAATTGCATTTGACTCTTTAAATTCAATGGTCAATGACTCAATAATTTGAGTTTTTTCGCTTTTTGTCATTTGGTTCTTCTCCTTTCCGACAAATAACCTATTACAGGGGAAGAATTAAAATCCTTCATTAAGTGTCAGCCCCTATAGTCATCAGTCTAAGATAAACTCGAATCTCTCTTTCAACGTAAATCCATTAACTCTTGTGCATCGAGCTCTAAAGAGGGACTCATTGTCAAAGAAATAGCCGCATGGCGGATGTACTTCCCTTTTGTAGATGCGGGTTTTAACCGATTGATAACTCTCACAAGTTCTTCTAGATTACCCCTAATTTTATCCTCGCTAAAACTTGCTTTTCCGATTGGGGCATGAATATTACCCTTCTTATCAACACGAAAATTCACTTGTCCACTTTTGACATTTTCAATAGCCTTCACAACATCAGCTGTCACTGTTCCTGTTTTCGGATTCGGCATTAGCCCCTTTGGTCCTAAGATACGTCCAACCTTACCCACTAAAGCCATCATATCAGGCGTAGCAATAACAATATCAAAATTAATATTACCTGCCTTAATCTCATCAGCCAAGTCATCAGAACCAACAATATCAGCCCCAGCATTCTTAGCCTCATCCGCCTTAATGCCTTTTGCAAAAACTGCTACACGCACCTGCTTACCTGTCCCATGCGGTAATACAACTGCTCCACGAATCATTTGGTCTGCATGTCGCGGGTCAACCCCTAACTTCAACGCTACCTCCACCGTCTCATCAAACTTTGCCGAAACAAGACTTTTAATCGTTGTAGATGCGGTTGTAATATCGTATATTTTGCTTGTATCAACCTTTTCCAACAAGGTTTTCATTCTTTTAGTCATTTTTTTTGCCATTGTATACTCCAACTTTTTTTGCGTTAATCTACAATTTCAACACCCATACTGCGTGCACTACCCTCAACCGTCTTGATAGCTCCCTCAACATCTTTTGCATTCAAATCGTCCATTTTAGTTTTCGCAATTTCTAAAACTTGCATCCTAGTCAATTTGGCAATCTTATTTTTTAACGGATTATCAGAACCCTTTTGAATACCTGCCGCCTTTTTTATTAAGTCGGTTACCGGTGGCTTTTTTGTGACAAAAGTAAAACTTTTATCTTGATAAACAGTAATGATAACAGGAATGTTAAAATTTCCCATATCTTTTGTCTTCTCATTAAAAGCCTTGCAAAATTCCATAATATTCACACCTCTTTGACCCAAAGCGGGTCCGACAGGTGGAGAAGGATTTGCTTTGCCTGCTGGAATCTGGAGCTTTAGCTCTCCGACAATTTTTTTTGCCATACGCCTTTCCTTTATAGTGATTTAAACAATTTTCTCAACTTGAGAATAAAGAATTTCAATAGGAGTGCTCCGCCCGAAAATAGATACATTCACCTTAAGCTTTCGATGCTCCATATCATACTCTTCAACTGTTCCCGTAAAATTAACAAAAGGACCCTCAATAATCCTTACAACCTCGCCTGCCTCAAAGAATACCTTCGGTCTTGGTGCCGCACGATTATGGACTTTTTCCAAAATTACATTAATATCTGCCTCACCCAATGGTGTAGGTTTTTTAGCCTCACCAATAAATCTCCCAACCCTCGGTAGAGATTGTATCTTATGCCATAGTTCCGTATCAAGATCAACCTTTACAAAAACATAGCCCGGATACAAACTACGTGGAATAACTCTTTTCTTGTTATTTTTAATTTCAATAATATCCTCTGTCGGAACAACAATTTGTTCAACACGATTGGCAATCTTGTATTCTTCCACAAGATGTTCAATTGCTTTCTTGACAGTCTGTTCACTCCCAGAGTAAGTCTGAATCGCATACCAAGCAAGAGACATTAACTTTTCTCCTTTCTCATACAACAGCAGAAACAATAAAAGCCAATATTGAATCAACCAATGCCAAAAAAAGAGTGACGACACTAACTACCACAATAACAGAGATTGCTGCATTTCTAACAGAACCCACACCAGAATCATCACCTGCCCAAGTAGGAAATAAAACCTTGTTTAGTTCTTCTTTTGAATGTCTGTAATAGTTTATCATTTTTTTCATTAGTTATCACTTTAATTATTTTTATCTTTCAGAGATGGCAGGCCAGGAGGGACTCGAACCCCCAACATTCGGTTTTGGAGACCGACGCTCTACCAATTAGAGCTACTGACCCTTACGACCGCATAAGCACCGCCCACTTCTTTGAATTTAAGGGGGACATCTCCCCCTTAAAAGGTGTAAGCTAACTCTTCAATTTAACTTCTTTATGAACAGTATGCTTATTTAAACGAGGGCAGAACTTCTTGAGCTCCAATTTCTCTGTTTGCGTTTTAGCGTTCTTTGTGGTAGTATAGTTAATATCACCACATTCTGAACATTTTAGTCCAATCTTCACTTTCATCTTTACCTAACTCCAGAATTCTCATTAACTCTAAGTGACATTATTGAATAATGTTTGTTACAACACCTGCACCTACGGTTTTACCACCCTCACGAATCGCAAAACGAGTCTCTTTTTCAAGAGCAATAGGAGCAATTAATTCAACAGTAATTTTCACATTATCACCAGGCATAACCATTTCTGTTCCTGCAGGAAGTGCAATAGAGCCTGTTACATCTGTTGTTCTTACATAGAATTGTGGACGATAACCATTCAAGAATGGTGTATGTCGTCCGCCCTCATCTTTTGAAAGAATATAAACCTCTGCTTCAAATTTTGTATGAGGTGTAATCGACCCTACTTTGCAAAGAACCATACCTCTTTCCACTTCTTCCTTTTTTGTTCCTCTTAAAAGAATACCTACATTATGTCCCGCTTGACCTTCCTGTAATTCCTTACGGAACATCTCAACACCTGTTACAGTTGTCTTTTGAGTATCATGGATACCCACAATTTCCACCTCATCACCAACTTTTACAATGCCTCTTTCAATTCTTCCTGTCACAACAGTTCCACGACCAGCGATTGAAAAAACATCCTCGATAGGCATCAAAAAGGGCTTATCGGTATCTCTTTGTGGAGTTGGAATATAAGTGTCCACTTCTGCCATTAATTTAAGAATCTTATCACTCCACTCACCTAGATTACCTGTTTTTGCCTCCTCAAGTGCTTTGAGTGCTGACCCCGCAATAATAGGGGTATCATCTCCTGGAAACTCATACTGACTCAAAAGTTCACGCACTTCCATTTCTACAAGTTCTAAAAGCTCTGCATCATCAACCATATCCTCTTTATTCAAGAAAACAACAATAAAAGGAACACCTACTTGCTTGGAAAGAAGAATATGTTCTCTTGTTTGTGGCATAGGACCATCAGCAGCAGACACAACAAGAATTGCACCATCCATCTGTGCAGCACCTGTAATCATATTTTTAACATAGTCGGCGTGTCCAGGACAATCCACATGTGCATAGTGGCGATTCTCTGTCTCATATTCAATATGAGAAGTTGCAATCGTAATCCCTCTCTCTTTCTCCTCTGGAGCATTATCAATATTATCATAATCTTTAAGCTCCGCTAAACCTTTAACTGAAAGAACAGCCGAAATAGCAGCACTAAGGGTAGTTTTACCATGATCGACATGTCCAATTGTTCCTATATTGACATGGGGCTTTGTACTTTCAAATTTTTCCTTAGCCATTTCTAATCTCCTAATTCAAATTAAAATTATGCACCAAAGCACACAACAAACGCTAAAATAAAATGTGATCGACATCACAAACGCATAAACTGGAGCCCATAGGCGGGATTGAACCGCCGACCTCTTCCTTACCAAGGAAGTGCTCTGCCACTGAGCTATATGGGCACAGTAAACCTAAACAACCATAAAAGTAGAATAATGAGGAACCAATTTAACGAAGCAATCAGCTCCCAGAGGTATTATGGAGCGGGAAACGGGGCTCGAACCCGCGACCCTCAGCTTGGAAGGCTGATGCTCTAGCCAACTGAGCTACTCCCGCACACTACCAGCGTATAAGCCACCCTATTCATGGTGGTGGGACGTGGATTCGAACCACGGAAGACAAAGTCAGTAGATTTACAGTCTACCCTCGTTGGCCACTTGAGTATCCCACCCTTGCTTATAGCTCTATTACTGGTCAAACACTGAACAAAATTAATAAATAAAATGGAGCTGGTAAAGGGACTTGAACCCCCGGCCTGCTGCTTACAAGGCAGCTGCTCTACCAACTGAGCTACACCAGCAAATCATCGAAATAAATTGAATTGAGGTAGAATTATACAGATTTTTTTTTGAGTTGTCAATATATTCTTTAAGAAAATTACAAAATTTCTTTTAAATATGGATTAATGCGAAGTTTGTGATTAATGTCAATCGGCTTAATTCTTCTTTGCTTGAAATTTTCGATAGGTCGAAGCGTCAAACAAGAAGAGGGTTTATGACTCGCATCCAAATGGAAAATTTTATAACTATAAAATCCATTTAAAAAAGCCGTATAATAGACATTAGAAGCTTGTGAATAAGTTGTAATGATTCCGTTTGGCTTAAGAAGTTTTGCAAGAATATGAAAATGCTTCATATTCCATAATTCAGGATTCTTCTTTGGGCTAAAAGGATCTTGGTGGATTATATCAATCTTACCAGCAAAACAATCAATAAGTCCTCCCAAATATTCTATTGCGTCTCCACAATATAGCTGAATATCTATCTTATCTGAAATAAATCTTCTCTTTTGCAACAAAGTCTCTAAAATAAACAGGAAAGGTTTTAAATCATCGGGATAAGGAATTGTAGGCAATCTTTTTAAAAGTTCAAAATCCTTTTCGGGAGTGAATATTTGAACCTTACCTGCAAAGTTTAGTTTTGTATATTCTAGCACAGAACAAAGAGTGTTATAACCCAAGCCAAAACAAATATCGATAATCCGCACAACAGGTAAATAAAGCAAATCTTCCTTTAAATCAATCGGTGGACGAATATGTTTACGCAAAGTCTCACTCAATGCACCTTCAGTAATACAATGATAAGATTCAGCATAAGCTTCATTAAAAAGGGTATACGAAAAATCTCCCCCTATAACTGGCCGATACACCTAATATTCAATTCCATGACTGCGTAAAAGTTGTCGCAAATAATTCATCTGAATATTTTTATCCATACACCACTTCGGAGCTAACAAATCTCCACTATGCACTCCAGCAGAAATTCGGTGCATCACAACATCAGCAGGAATAAGTTTCAAAGACTTAACTAACAAATCTCCATAATGTTCTAAACTAATAGGCATATACTCCCCTGCTTTGTACATCTGTGCCAACTTTGTATGTTCCATAACATACAAAGGGTGAATTTTCAAACCATCAAGCCCTATACGCAAAACCTCTTCTAAGGAAGCAAGAATCATCTCATCCGTCTCTTCTGGAAGTCCATAAATTAAATGGATACAAATCTTAATTCCACGTTTCCTTGCCTCATCCACCCAATATTCTAAAGCACTACAATCATGCCCACGATTAATTAACTCAAGGGTTCGCTGATGAATAGATTGCACACCATATTCCACCCATACTTCCTTATCTTTTTGCACCCATTCTGCAAGATAATCTAAAATATCAAGCGTAATTGAATCAAAACGCGTTCCAATTGAAATCCCAACAACTTCCTTACGTTTTAATGCCTCATTATATAAAATTTTTAATGTTTCTAATGGTGCATAAGTATTTGTAAAAGATTGAAAATAAGCTAAAAATTTACGCATTTTAAATTTTTTACGATGATATTCACTTTGGGTTTCAAATTGAATATTTAAGGCTTGAATCTGCTGTTGCAAAATGGGATTTTCCTGCATACTAGGTTTTAATTTAAAGGGAAGCTTGGGGACTTCTTGACTATTCAACGAAGGCGAAAAACTCTCATTCTTACAAAAAATACACCCTCCCCTAGCAAGTGTTCCATCAATATTAGGGCATGTAAAACCCGGAATACTTAAAGGGACTTTCCTAACCCGTTCTCCAAAGCGTCTTTGAAAGTAACGCCCAAATGTTAACATTTTTCTCACATTATTCCTAAAAACTAAACTACATATTTGCCATCAAAACAGGCTTGGCAAAAAGAATCAGATTGACCACACTCCAAACTTTGTCGCAACCCTTGCAAAGAAAGGTACACCAAAGAATCTGCCTCAATATATTCACAAATCTGTTCAACTGACATCCTCGCACTAATTAAATCTTCTTTATTGGGAGTATCTACACCATAGTAGCATGGGCTAATTGTTGGTGGAGAGCTAATGCACATATGCACTTCTTTCGCTCCAGCACCACGCAAAATACGTACAATTTGGCGACTTGTTGTTCCGCGTACAATACTATCATCAATCACAATCACTTTCTTACCTTCAATTAATTCACGAATGGGATTCAATTTCAAACGCACCTTCAATTCACGCATTGTCTGTGTTGGCTCAATAAAAGTACGTCCAATATAATGATTTCTAATAATACCCAACTCAAATGGAATTTTACTCTCCTGAGAATACCCAAGTGCCGCTGCTACACCGCTATCGGGAACAGGAATAACAATATCTGCATCAATAGACTTTTCTCTTGCTAACTCTATACCCATTTTTTTACGCACATCATAAACGGTGCGTCCAAAAACTTTACTATCAGGACGTGCAAAATAGACATATTCAAAAATACAAGGGTGAGGCGTAGGTGACATAATCTGCAAACTTTGAGGAGGCTTATTAGCTTCAAAAATCAACATCTCGCCAGGTTGAACATCTCGCACATATTGTGCATTCACTAAATCAAAAGCACAACTCTCACTCGCAACAATATAGCCTACACTTCCGTCATCATTTTGAATCTTTCCTAGAGAAAACGGACGAAATCCATTTGCATCACGAATGACAAACATTTTAGATCGACTCAAAAAAACAAGGGAATACGCTCCCTGTACTTGTAAAATCGCATCAATAATACGATCTTGCAAACATTTTTTCTCACTTTTTGCAATCAAATGGATGAGAATCTCTGTATCCATAAAGCTCTGAAAAATTGCCCCATTCTCAATCAGCTTTTTACGCAATTCTTGTGCATTAGTTAAATTTCCATTATGCACAACAGACATTTCCCCCAAATCATAACGTGCAAAAACAGGCTGTGCATCTAACATTGAATCTTCACCAGCAGTTGAATAGCGATTATGACCAACAGCTGCATAACCAGAGAGTTTCTTTAAATTCTCCTCATCAAAAACGCTTGTCACCAACCCATGATTTTTAATTGTTTTGATTTTTTTCCCATCAGAACTACTAATTCCACTTGCTTCTTGTCCACGATGTTGCATTGAAAATAAAGAATAGTAGGCAAGTTTTGCAGCATTTTGACAATTGTATACGCCAACAACAGCACATTCTTCTTTAAAAGAATCCACACATTCTCCCTTATAAGCCTAAAGCATCTTGGATAGAATAATAACCAATCTTCTGCTCTGATAGCCATATTGCAGCCCTCAACGCCCCTTTAGCAAAAGTTGCACGATTTGTCGCTGTATGCGTGAATTCCAAATATTCGCCCTCATTAAAAAAGCCTACCGTATGCTTCCCTGCAATATCACCACCACGAACTGCAAACACAGCAATCTCATCCTTAGAGCGTTCGCCCGTGTTACCCTCACGACCATAAAGGATATTTTCTAAACTAAGGTTACGTGCTTCCGCACATGTTTGTGCAAGTGCTAACGCTGTTCCACTCGGTGCATCTTTTTTGTAACGATGATGCATCTCAACAATTTCAATATCAAATTCAGCCAAAGTTTTAGAAACTGTTCGAATAACTTCATGCAAAATGGCTACACCAAAAGACATATTACTTGCATATAGTATAGGCATCTTTGTGGAAGCAACTTGCAAAAGATTATTTTGATAATCAAGCAAACCAGTTGTACCTATCACGATAGGCTTTGGGTGCTTATCAATAGCGGTTTCAAGCAAAGTCGTCGTTGCATCAGGTAAAGAAAAATCAATAACAACATCACAAGCATCCAAGAAAATCTGATAATCATTTGTTACCAATGCTCCCGGAGACATCGAAAAATCCAGATTCTTCCGTACAAAAACTGCAGAAAGGGTTGCATCCTTATGATCTACAAGAAGATCAACCAGAATCTTCCCCACACGTCCACTTGCTCCAAAAACGCCAATTTTTTTCATTATATACCACTCCTCTTTCACATATGATGCTCTAAATATGCCAAAGCACTCAATGCTGCTCTAGCACCATCTCCAGCCGCACAAACAACCTGCTTTGCAGCTTGAATACGAATATCTCCAGCCGCAAAAAGACCTGGCACGTTCGTATTCATATTTAAATCTACTTTCACCTCTCCGGCATCAGTCATTTCACATAAAAAAGAACCATCTTCTTGCTTAAGAATCTGGTTATTGACAGAATAGCCAACAAATATAAATAAGCCATTCACTTCTAACTTCTGTTGCTCTTGCGAATCCTTGTATTTGTATAATATACCATTTACACCCTTTGCATCGCCTAAAATTTCATCAAGCAATACAGGAGTTAAAAATTCAATATTTGCTTTCGCTTTCGCTTTTTGAAGGGTTACAGGGGCTGCCCTAAATTCATCGCGACGATGAAGGACTGTTACTTTTTTACATAACTCAGAAAGAAAAAGTGCCTCTTCAATCGCTGTATCACCACCACCTAACACTGCAACTTCCTCACCCTTATAAAAAAAACCATCACAAGTCGCACAAGTACTAATACCACGTCCATAAAACTGATCTTCTCCCTTCACCCCAGAACGTTTAGGACTCCCACCGGTAGCCACAATTACTGATTTTGCCTCGAAAGTTTCTTTATCGGTATGGATAACAAAATAATTTTTAAGCCGAGAAATGCGCATAACATCTTTTTGCATACTCTTTAAACCAAAGCGAAAACACTGCTCTTGCCAAGGTTGCATAAAATCAAATCCAGAGAGAACCTCTTTTACGCCAGGATAATTTTCAATTTCACTACTACCTGTAATTTGTCCGCCGGGCATACCGCGTTCAAACATTACCACTTCTTTTGCACCACCTCTTGTTGTATATAAACCCGCAGTCAATCCAGCAGGACCGCCACCAATAATTGCAACATCTAACATAAAAAACTCCTTAAAAAATTATCAAATTTTTTCACACTCTCATTAATGTGTAGTGCATTATAGCATTAAAATATATTTTAATCAATAAAAATTATCTTTTAATACTAAATATTTTTTTCTATCTTCTGATTTTGAATCTCCATTTCTGCATTACTCACCATACGAGATGGGTAACGTTGTTTAAATTGTTGCCCCACACCTTTTTCACGTTCTATACTGACAAGTGTTGGAAGTTGCGTTACTTTAAAACGTAATAAATAGTTTAAAATAGTATTTGCACTAGAAGTTGCATAAATTCTGCCATTCTGTGAGGGTAATTCACGATTTTGATAAAAATCAATCGCTATAATAGGGTCTTTTTCAATAATTTCTAAATTTTGCACAAACCTCAATTGCTCTTGTACATTGGAACTATAAAATATGATTACATATCGGTCAGACTGGGGAGTAAACAAACCTTCCGAAGTATAAAGCACCCACTCATTGAAGTCTACCTTTACAAGTCTGGAATAAGAAAACTGAAAATAAAAATAAGCTGCGGCACAAAATAACGCGGCTAAGAATGGAGTAATAATTCCAAAAGCTGGTCGAGGGGAGTTACACTCCCCATGTTTTTTAATCGACATTAAAGAAGCTTATCAAGCTTTTCCTGAAAAAGCGACTTAGGGGCTGCACCCACATGACTATCAACTTGCTCTCCATTCTTATAGATAAAAATAGAAGGAACTCCTTTCACGCCATTTTGTGCAGCTAATTCCTGTTGCTCATCAACATTAACTTTACAAATAATTGCCTTCCCTTCGTAATCACCCGCAAGCTCATCAATAACAGGGCCAAGCATACGACAAGGACTGCACCAAGGTGCCCAAAAATCAACTAAAACAACCCCACCACTTCCAATTGTATCCGCAAAAGTGTCTGTTGTTAAATGTCTTACTAATTCACTACTCATCTTCACTCCTAATGTTAAAATTTAAAAAGCCCATTATAACCTATTTTTGTAAACTAAAGAGTAATATTTTCTATTAATTCTAATTTTTCGCCACAAACAATTAACGCATCAACACAATACTCCCTCGTAATACCATTTTGACTCAAATAGAACTCCAAACTTCTAATAATTCGTTGCATCTTAATAGGCGTGATATTATAAATAGGCTCAAAACTCTCCCCACTCTTGACTTCTACAAAATGTAAAATCTTCTTTTTTTCGGCAATAATATCAATCTCGCCAAAAGGCGTATAAAAATTCCGCTCTATGATTTTAAATTTTTTTTGCTGTAAAAATTGTGCTGCCTTTTCTTCAGCAATATTACCTTTTTGGCGACTCACTCTAGTCCTTGATGCGAATCATCAGAGGCTCGCTTAACACAACAGGCAATTCCCCTAAACGCTTCAATGCACATTTAATATTCTTCTCTAATGCATAATGTGTTGAAAGAAGAATCTTTGCATCGTTCATCCCATTTTGTTGCAACAGAGAATTAATAGAAATATCTTCCTCGCTTAAAATTTTTGCAATCTGTGCTAAAACACCGGTTTTATCCGCAACCTCCGCTTTCAAATAATAGCGCGATTGAATCTCTTCTTGCGAACGCAAATACAACCCACTTTCAAATGGCTTCTTAAAGCCAAGCATAGGTGCACCCTTGCTTCTTGCAATTTCAATCAAATCTGAAATCACAGCACTGGCAGTAGCATCACCACCAGCTCCAGCACCATAAAACATTGTCTCACCTACACAATCCCCAACAACACTAATTCCATTCATTACGCCATCAACACGACTAAGCATTTCAGCATTCTTAATAAATGCAGGGTGAATACGCAACTCAACTTGATTGTTTTGTCTTTTTGCAATTCCTAAAAGCTTAATACTATAGCCAAACTCTCTAGCAAATGCAATTTCATCATTAGAAATTTTCGTAATACCTTCTATCAAAATATCATCAGGTTTTGCATCAATACCATAAGCTAAACTTGCAAGAATCAGCAGTTTATGAGCAGCATCAATACCCCCCACATCAAAAACTGGGTCAGCCTCTGCATAGCCCAAATGTTGTGCCTCTTGCAAAGCAGTTGCATAATCTATATTTTCATAAAGCATTTTAGTTAAAATATAATTACAAGTGCCGTTTAAAATACCACTAATTTCTAGAATGTGATTTGCCCCCAATCCATCTCTAAGTGCTTTAATGATAGGAATTCCTCCTGCAACACTTGCTTCAAAGCCAATAGGAATTTCTCCTGCAATCTCTTGTAATTCATAGCGATGATATGCTAAAAGTGCTTTATTTGCAGTGACAAGACGTTTTTTTGCACCCAATGTTTTTTTTGCTACAATAAATGCCTCATCAACACCACCCATTAATTCTACAATCGTATCAATAGAATCATCATTCAAGACAGATTCAATATCGCTATATAGCGAAATATCTACATTTCTTTGCTTACCTAAAGAACGAACAACACCCTTAACAGGAATAATTTCCTCTCCAGCACGTGCCGCAATGACTTCTTTATTTTGTTGCAAAATACGCACAACACTGCTACCTACAACACCGACCCCTACAATTCCGATACGCATAATGACTTAATTCTCACTTCCTAAATTCTTTAAAAATTGCTTAATATTTCTTGCCGCTTGGCGAATCCTTTTCTCATTTTCAATTAATGCAATTCTTACATAACCCTCCCCTGATTCTCCAAATCCAACACCTGGAGAAACAGCAACTTTTGCCTCCTTAAGTAATCGCTTACTAAATTCTAAGCTTCCCATTTTTTTTGCAACCTCTGGTATCTCTGCCCAAATAAACATTGTTGCTTGAGGCTTTTGTATTAGCCAACCTGCTTCGCCAAAACTCTTAATTAAAATATCCATACGCGTTGAATATTGATTCTTAATTTCCTCTACACAACTTTGATCGTCGTCAAGTGCAATCGTTGCTGCAATTTGTAAAGGCGTATACATTCCATAGTCAATCCAGCTTTTTATTTTTTGCAAAGCACCAACAAGCTTTTTATTTCCTACAACAAAACCTACACGCCAACCCGCCATATTATAACTTTTTGAAAGCGTAAAACTCTCAACAGCCACTTCTTTAGCTCCATCAACCTCAAGAATAGAAGGCGTCTTGTAGTCACCATAACTTAAATCCGCATAAGCAATATCACTAATGACATAAAATCGTTCTTGCTTAGCTAAAACAACTAAACGTTCATAAAAGCTCTTTGTTACAGTAACAGTCGTTGGATTATGGGGAAAATTCACAACAACAAATTTAGGTTTGGGCATCGCTTCTTTAAGTGCCCGTTTTAAATCTTGAAAATATTGCTCCTCATCAAGTTCAAATTTTTCATTCCACTTCAAACTAAATTTTGTTACATTTGCACCAACAATAATAAAGGCATAATAATGAATAGGATACATTGGCTCTGACACAATAGCATTGTCACCAAAGTTTGAAATAGCTTGGATTAAATGCACATATCCTTCCTTAGAACCCATCGATAAACAAGCTTCTGTGTCTGGGTCTAAATCTAAACCATATTTTCGTTTATACCAATTACAAATCGCTAAACGCAATTTATAAATTCCTTTACTCGCAGAATAACCGTGATTCTTTGGTTTTTGTGCCGCCTCACAAAGCTTATCGATAATATGTTGTGGAGTTGGTCCATCTGGGTTCCCCATGCTAAAATCAATGACATCTTCATTATTTTGTCGCATTTGCAATTTAATTTCATTAATTGTTGCAAAAACATATTTAGGCAACCTCTTCATTTTATCAAATTCAATCTCATCAAACATCATATCTCCCTTTCAAATTCAAATCATTAAAGACGTTCAAGCACAAACCGCAATCCCGTCTTCACATTAGAGGGCGTATGGCTATCACTTAAACGTACAAACGACACTTCTTGTGGAATTTTCTGTTGATAAACTCCATTTTTAAAACTGGCTTTCTCTAAAGAAATAAGCCTCAAAGATGAATCATAAAAAGCAAGGTCTGGGTAGATTTTTCCTCCATGCAAAGGGCTAAATTGTAAAATACCTCCTCGCCTATTCAAAAAAATCCAATACTCTCCTTTCAAATTCCCATGCGACATCTCCACTCCATATTCTAAGTTGAGTGCTTCAGGTATTTTTGGGGAAGTCAGCTTGAATCCATATTGCCATAAAACCTCATTTTCTCTTGTGAGCGAGGTTAATCGATAACCATATTCCTGCATTTCTTGCATAAAACTTACCGGGTCAAGGGCATTTTCTGCATTCATCAATAAAACCAAAAAAAATCGCCCATCGACAAATTCAGCTTGAATGGGTGTTGCATAATAATACCCCAAAGACTTCAATGCACTTTGCACAGAACGAGTAACAAAAATAGGAGAATCAGAAACTTCAATTTGAATTTTAAAAGCACGAACGGAAGGGACGGAAAGCTTTAAAAGCCCATTATCTTTCAAACGAGAAAGAATCTTTGGATAGTCGGGTCCGTATTCATTAAAATAAAGCTGTGATCTTTTAAAAATTCCATTCATAATGAAAGTCTTGTTTTTTTCAAAGACTCTGGGCTCTAAAAGCCTCTTTAAGACAGATTCAATATCCCTATCCACCGCAAAAGCTAATGTGGAAAAAACAATCAAATAGACGAAAATTTTTGCAGTTTTGGCAATAGACAATATGTTTACCACCCACCTCCTCCGTTAATGGAACGAAATTCTGCTTCAGTAATTGCCCTTAAGCCCTCATTGGGCGCATAATACAAGTACAAAGGTGAACCACTTGTAAAATTATTTTCTATCTCACCAACACTCACATTAAAACGTCCATGCCCTGTGCGAAACAATAAAGGCTTTTCTCCTTTAACAACAAAACGATCATAAACATTTTGATAAACGCGTTTTTTAGTATCCACCTCTAAAATTCCTAACCACAGAGGGCCATTCAAAGAAAAGATAATCTCCCGTGTAATGTTCTGATCAACTAATGGAGGCTCTTCATTCAAAGATTGAGCTACAATAGACATATTTTGTTCTACCATCGTCCCATTCACTTCTGTTGCTACCGTTTCATTAGATTCTGCTTTTGTCTGATTGTTTTCTATGCCAACTTGTGCTTCCAAATCGCGTCTAATATCCTCAACTACAGCCTTACCACCTTCAAAATGCTCATTATTCACAATTTCATCATAAGTATTTCCATATACATTAAAAATGTAATAACTCCCACCTAACACAACAACAATCGTAGCTATAGCAATATTAAGCCACTTGCTTGAAGTATGCTTCTCATAACGATCAATCTTCACATTCACATCAATCAAGCTTGGACTATCATATTCATCAGCCTTAAATAAGCCATGCTCCTGACAATAGCGGTCATAATCATCCATCCAACCACTTAAGTCAATATTATACTCTCTTTCTAAGATGCGAATAAATCCCTGTGCTGTAACTTTATCAAATTGCTCATAATCTCTATCTAAAACCGCCTCAATTTTAAACAATGCAATATATGTCTGCTTGTGAATTTTCTCTACACCTTCCTGACGCAAAAACTCTAAAGCCTTTTCACTGCCATTATTGACGACTCTCTCCCCTTCTTCTTTTGGTAGATTTGTATTTTCTTCTGGTTGATTATTATCGTTGTTATTGTTGTTGTTTTCGTCCATTTTGTATCCTATCCATTAAAATTGCTGCTGCTACACTCACATTTAAAGAATCAACAAGATTCCTAAGTGAAATTGTAACACAATTATCCATTTTTGCGATTAATCTTTTACGCAACCCCTCTCCTTCACTACCCATAAAAAGTGCAATTTTGGGTGGTAGCGAAGCAACAAAATCCAATGTTAACTCTTGTCCGTGCAATCCCGCCGCGTTAAAACAAAAACCCGCCATTTTTAACTCGTGGGCAACACTCAAACCATCTTTCACAATTACAAAAGGTAAATCAAATATTGCCCCGCTACTTGTCTTGACTGCACCTTCATAAGAGAAAGAAACAATTTCAGTTAAAATAATTGCTTCAAATCCCAATGCATAAGCACTTCTAAAAATTGCACCGATATTGTGCGTATCGCTCACGCCTCCTAAAACAAGCACAGAAGAAAAAGTTTTAATTGTAGCAAAGTCACTTTGTTCTAAAGGAAAAATTTCCACTAAACAACCTTGATGATTCCCTCCCTTAGCTAAAGCTTGTGCTGCCTTAAAATCTATCCTTTCTATAGGAATATTTAGATTTAAAATATGCTTAAATAAGGACTTATCAATCTCTTTTTGCAAAATCACCTTACGGATTTTTTCAGCGTGTCGTTGTAGTAGATAACCGAGAATCTGTTTGCCATAAACAATCATTACTTCCTCACTCTTGATGTAACGGATTCTGCCCATGAATCACACATTCATAGCATTTCTTAACATCGATTCCTGTCATTTTAGCAATAATTTTGGCGACAACTTTTGGAGGAAGATTTAAAGCTTCAATATCGCTTCCGCGCAAAACATATTCTTCATGCAACGGACACCCATACACCATAAACGCCCATTCTCCACGAATCTCCTTAGCTGATAAACTTTTCAGCACATGCCCGACCTGCCCTTTATAGAAGGTTTCAAAGTGCTTTGTCATTTCCTTAGCAACAAAAATTTCAGCCCTCTTTTGCACTCTTTCCAAATCTTGCAAAGACTCTAGTAAACGATGAGGCGATTCATAAAAAATGACATCAATGCCGAGTGACAATAACCTTTCAAATTCACTTTTTCTTTCTTGTTGCTTTGAAGGTAAAAAGCCATAAAATAAGAACTCCTTATGTGTACTTCCACTCGCCGCAAAAATTGTTAGGGGTGCATTGGCACCGGGCAAGACTGTATAAGGAATTTGATATTCTTGAACAAAACGAACCAATGCCGCACCAGGATCACTAATACAGGGTGTCCCGGCATCACACATATAAAGAACATTTCGCTCAAAAAAGTCTGAAGTAACATTCTCTAAAAAACCACATTCATTATGAGAATGCACAGGCATTAACTCTGCAGAAAAAGAACGCAAATACCCCCTATTTTCTAAAAGACGAAGTAACGAAGAAGTGACACGTGTATCCTCGCACAAAACCACCTCACTCTCCTCCAATACCCGCAATGTCCTTAGAGTAATATCCTCAAGATTACCGATGGGAGTTGGAACAAAAGTCAACACTACTTCAGATTATATCTTTGCTTGAATTTTTCAACACGTCCCGCAGTATCAACAATCTTATCCGAACCGGTATAAAAAGGATGACAAAATGCAGAAATGTCAATTCTTAATTCTGGCTTTGTACTAAGAACTTCAATTTCCTTGCCACTTGTTACACAAGTTACCTTGCAAGGCACATATTGTGGGTGAATATCTTTTTTCATAAAATTTTAACTCCTTATTTTCTGGTTATTTAGAGACCGCATTCTAACCTATTTTTTTTTAAAAATAGCTAAGAATTTTCAGTGTTTTATCAGCCTTCAAAGCTTATAATGTCCGCCGATATTTTTCAGTCCAACACGAAGAAATTTAAATTCTACCTAAAGATAACAATAAAAGAGGAAAATTTATGAAATTTCAAGATTTTTTACAAGACAATCTTTCTTACCGCTATGCTTGTCGTGATTTTGACCCAACAAAACCACTTCCGCAGGAACATTTACACATTCTTGCTCAAAGTATCCAATTTGCACCCAGTTCAATGGGTTTACAGCCTTATCGCTCCATTTTTGTTACAGATAGAGAGAAAAAGACGAAAATCGCTTCTTTTAGCCACACACAACAACCAGTTATTGACTGTTCTTGCCTGCTAATCTTAATGAGTCAAAAACCATACACCCTAAACGCAAATACGGCAAAAGAACATTACCAACGTCACCAAAATATAAATCACATTGCAGAAAAAACGCAAATGGTAGAGGATATTTTGCAGCAACGTTTTCATAACGAGAGTTGTCTTATTGAGGGCTACATTAGGGAGCAAGTTTATCTTGCTATGGGAGATATGGTACGCGTTGCCACACTACTCAAGATAGACTCTCTCATTATCGGTGGTTTTGACACACAAAAACTTTACAAGTGGCTTGATTGTTACCCTAATACTTTCACACAATTCTTTCAACCATGCATACTTATTGCCTTAGGGTACGGAAAAGGTCAACCTTCTCCCAAGCAAAGACTTCCTTTGGGTGATGTCACCTCCATACTTTAAAACTCACATCTTGAAGGAAAAACCTTGAATCCACTCTCACGTATACGCAATTTTTCCATCATTGCTCATATTGACCATGGCAAAAGTACGCTTGCGGATTGCCTTATTCAAACCTGTGGCGCTATTAGCGAAAGAGAAATGACACAACAAGTTATGGATACAATGGACATTGAAAAAGAACGCGGAATTACCATAAAAGCACAAAGTGTAAGGCTTTCATATCAATATCAAAATGAAACATACATTCTTAACTTAATTGATACGCCAGGGCATGTCGACTTCAGCTATGAAGTAAGTCGTTCTCTTGCTTCATGTGAAGGTGCTTTGCTTGTTGTTGATGCCTCTCAAGGTGTTGAAGCACAAACTATTGCTAATGTCTATATCGCCTTAGAAAATAATCTTGAAATTCTACCTGTTTTAAATAAAATTGATTTACCTGCAGCAAATCCTGAACGTGTCATTGAGGAGATTGAACAAACCATTGGGCTTGAGTGTAATCAGCCCTTATGTGTCAGTGCGAAAACACGTTTGGGTATTCGTGAACTTTTAGAACGTATTATTATGCAAGTTCCACCACCAAAAGGAGATCCAAACGCCCCCACAAAGGCTCTTATTTATGATTCATGGTTTGATAACTATTTGGGGGCTTTAGCCTTAGTTCGTGTTAAAGAAGGGGCAATAAAGAAGGGACAGAGGATCCTTGTAATGGGTAGCAATAAAAATCATGAAGTGCTTGGGCTTTTATATCCCCACCCCATCAAACAACAACAAACAGAAGAAATTGCATGCGGTGAAATTGGAATTGTTATTTTAGGGCTTAAGAGCGTTACAGATATTGCCGTGGGCGACACAATGACAGATTTTAAGAATCCTACCAAAGAGGCAATTAGTGGCTTTGAACCTGCAAAGCCTTTTGTTTTTGCAGGAATTTATCCCATCGAAACAGATAAGTTTGAGGATTTACGCGATGCACTAGATAAATTAAAACTCAATGATTCGAGTCTAACCTATGAGCCAGAAACAAGTATTGCACTTGGTTTTGGGTTTAGGATCGGATTCTTAGGTTTATTGCACATGGAAGTAATCAAGGAACGATTAGAGAGAGAATTTGACTTAAGCCTAATTGCCACCGCGCCCACTGTTGTTTATCGGATAACACAAACCGATGGTAGCACAATCAATATCCAAAACCCAAGCGAACTCCCACCAGAACAAAAAATTGCAAAAATAGAAGAACCTTATGTTAAGGCAACAATCATCGTTCCAAGCGAGTTTTTGGGGAATATTATTACACTTTTAAATCATCGGAGGGGCATTCAAGAGAAGATGGAATATCTTCATGAGACGCGTGTTTTACTTGAATACCTCATTCCAACCAACGAAATTGTAATGGATTTTTATGACAAGCTAAAATCTTGTACAAAGGGCTATGCAAGTTTTGATTATGAGCCTTATGAATACCGCGAGGGTGATTTAGTTAAGCTTGATGTTCGTGTAGCAGGAGAAATTGTTGATGCACTTTCTATTATTGTGCCTAAAAGCAAATCTTATGACCGCGGTAAAGAACTTGTTGTAGCAATGAAAGAAATTATTCCACGCCAACTTTTTGAAGTAGCAATTCAGGCAAGCATTGGAAATAAAATTATTGCAAGGGAAACGGTTAAATCAATGGGTAAAAATGTGACAGCAAAATGCTATGGTGGGGATATTACACGAAAAAGAAAATTACTTGAAAAACAAAAAGAAGGCAAAAAACGTATGAAATCTATCGGGAAAGTGAATCTACCACAAGAAGCATTCCTTGCTGTCCTTAAAATTGATTAACTCTTTTATAAAATAAACAAGTTAGAACAAAACTAAAAATAAATGATGGATTTTTAATAACCCTCACAACACAAACTTTTTGAAGAAGGATTCTTGAATGAAAACGCGACAATCTTCCCTATTTAAGGTATACTCCACCTATACTGAAGCAGGAGACCAACCAGAAGCAATTTCACAACTAAGTCGTATGATTATGCAAGGACAACGTTATGCTATGCTTGTGGGCGTAACAGGAAGTGGAAAAACATTCACAATGGCGAAAATTATTGAAAAATTACAAATGCCGACATTAATTATGACACACAATAAGACCCTAGCCGCCCAGCTTTATAGTGAATTTCGTAGCTTTTTTCCTCATAACCATGTGGAATATTTTATTTCCCATTTTGATTATTACCAACCAGAAGCCTACATTCCACGTCAAGATTTATTTATAGAAAAAGATTCTTCCATTAATGAAGAGCTAGAAAGATTACGACTAAGAGCGACAACAAGCCTCCTGTCCTACAATGATGTCGTTGTTGTTGCAAGCGTATCCGCCAATTATGGTTTGGGTTCTCCTGCTGAATACATTAAGATGATATTACATCTTAAAAAAGGTGAGGAGATTAACCAAAAGCAACTCCTAGCAAGGCTTGTTGATATGGGCTATTCACGCAATGACAATTTCTTTGAATGCGGTGATTTTCGCGTACGTGGAGAAGCAATTGATATTTTTCCTGCCTACAGTGAAAATGAAATTGTGCGTATAGAATTCTTTGGTGATGAAATTGAACGCATTTTAATGCTTGATAGTATTCAATTACAGGAATTACGTACTCTTGATGAATATATTTTATATGCAGCCAACCAATTTATCGTAGGCGAATCAAGACAAAAACAAGCCACTACAGAGATTAAAGAAGAATTAGCAAAACGTCTTGCATTCTATGAAAAAGAGGGGCGAATGGTTGAATACGAACGCTTAAAAAGTCGCACAGAATTTGATTTAGAGATGATACAAACAAGCGGAATTTGTAAAGGCATCGAAAACTATTCTCGTCATCTTACCGGCAAAAAAGAGGGTGAAACCCCTTATAGTCTACTAGACTATTTTGAGTTTAAACAACAACCCTATTTGCTCATTGTTGATGAATCCCATGTGTCTTTGCCCCAGTTTGGAGGAATGTATGCGGGGGATCGTAGTCGCAAAGAGGTTTTGGTTGAGTATGGATTCAGATTGCCAAGTGCTTTGGATAACCGCCCATTAAAATTTGATGAATTTATTATTAAAGCACCACATTATTTGTTTGTTTCTGCCACACCTGCTAAACTAGAATTAGAATTGAGTCAAGAGGCAATAGCTGAACAAATTGTCCGCCCTACAGGGCTTTTAGATCCTACTTACGAAATCCTATCAAGCGATAATCAAATTGCGACACTCTATGACGAAATTATCAAAGTCATCGAAAAAAAAGAAAGAGTTTTAATTACATCTTTAACAAAAAAAATGGCAGAGGAACTAACAAAATATTATAGTGATCTCGGAATTAAGGTGCGTTATATGCATTCAGATATTGATGCCATTGAACGTAATGAGATTATTAGAGGGTTAAGATTGGGTGAATTTGATGTTTTAGTTGGAATTAATTTATTAAGAGAGGGTTTAGATTTACCTGAAGTTTCTCTTGTTGCCATTTTAGATGCAGATAAAGAAGGGTTCTTACGCAGCGAAACAAGCCTCATTCAAACAATGGGGAGAGCGGCCAGAAACTTAAATGGAAGAGTTTTACTTTTTGCAAATAAAATTACACCATCAATGCGAAAAGCCATGGAGGTAACGGATTATCGTCGTAAAAAACAAGAAGAATTTAATAAAAAATATAATATTATCCCTAAGAGTGTTAATCGAAAGGTTGAGGAAGAATTAAAAGTAGAATCTCTGGGTAATTTAGATATAAAAAATCTTAAAAAAGATAAAATCCCTAAAGCAGAAAAAGACAGAATTATTAAAGAACTCACGCGTAGAATGCACACGGCAGCTAAAGCATTAGAATTTGAAGAAGCTGCTCGAATTCGTGATGAAATTACAAAAATAAGGAAAAGTTAGTTGAGTCTCTTTTGATCATCTTTGGTTTATGAGTTTTGATTCAAGTTATTTTTTAAGCTGTAGTTTAAGCATAAAAATTTTAAAATAAGATTTACCTCAGTTCTTTGCCCTATTATTAATCCTTGAAAAACATCGATACTAAAGGATTAATCCAGCATTCATCAAAAGTTCCATTTATTATACGCACATTGATACCCGGTTTATTTTTATGCCGTCAATTACATTCTTGCCCGAACTATCAATATTATATGGATAAACTTTTCCTTTTCTTTTAACTTTATCAAGATATATTCTAACTCCACAACATAAATTCGCGCTCCACTGAATTCTAATTATTATCTCACCTACCCGTTTATCAAAGTCAATCAAAAAGGATTATTCAATATTTATAATAAAAATTTTATTATGAATTTGGTTATTGAACCTCCTTATAATCCTATCATCATCTTTGTCAAATTAATGCAGTCTACTTCTTCTACCAAAGATAAGAAAAAATATACAGCAAGTAAAGGGTTTTATGGAATTGCAAGGTACAAAAATTTTTTTGACAATACAAAGAATTTTTTAGTAAATGCAAATACATCTTTTGCGCTCTGTATCTCAAGCAATCATCTCACAACCCAAAATTCTAAACTTTATTAAAATTTATGAAAAGTAAAAGAAAAATGGTTATCTACTAATTTTGAGATAAATATAAAAATTTGACGGACAACTTGGGTTGTTTCTTTAAGAATAACTTAAAAGAAACGAATCTATAAAAAACAATAAAAAATTATGAGTTATTTATTTAAATAACTCATTTTTAAGCTATAATTCCTTATATTTAAAGCTCTAGTTAGGAATTTAATGAGAGGCAATCAAAGAAGGAAGGGGTTTTAATGAGTGTAACTTCAAGTGACCGTTCTCTTTTCGAGCTAACACTTTTGTATGCAGAAGACGATAAGAGCATTCAAGAAATGATGAAAAAGATTCTTCAACGCCGTTTTTGCAAGGTTCTTTGTGCTAATGATGGAGAAGGAGGATTTGACCTTTTCCAAAAAGAAAACATAGACATTGTCATTACAGATATGAGTATGCCAAAAGTCAGTGGTTTAGAATTATGTGCAAAAATCAGGGAAATTGATGAAGAAATTCCTATTATGATGATTACTGCTTTTAATGAATCAGATTATCTAATTGAAGCTTTGCAGTTAGGAGTTGATCGCTTCCTTTTTAAACCAATCAACACGACAACCTTAGATAAGCATCTCAAGATTTTAGTTAAAAGGGCGATACTATCTAAGAAAAACCTCACACAAGGAGTCTCATAATGCTTCCACTTTTACACCGAACCAAGCTGAATAGCGGGGTTGTTAGTTGCACTATTACAGACAAGAAAATATTTATGCTAGATAATCTTTACCACTTCTATGAACTGGATGCTTCAGACCTCTCTTTTTCGAAAAGCACACAAATTTTTAAAGACAAAGAAGCAAGACATAAATTCACACATGCTATATCTGGTTCTGTCGATGGATATTTATTCGTTACACTCCATAATAGTTCACAAGGCGTCATTTTGAAAGATGGCGAAACAGTTGCAAAAATTGCCAACCTACAATGGCATAAGGCTACTGTAAGCTCATCACGTTTTTCACGTGATGGGCGCTATCTTGCAACAGGCGGAGAAGATGGGAAAACTCTACTTTTTCAAATTCCAAGCTTTAAGCTTGCAGGCTCTATGCTCCCGCGTCCAGATTACATCGCAAGTATTAATTTTGATTCAAAAGCAGAGAGAATTGCTTCAAGCAGTTTTGACGGTGTGACGGTTATATTAGACATTGAAAGAAACCTTATTGTAGGAACTTTCGAGCTAGAAAAAACAGTACTTGAAGACGGTGTATTCTTTGATTGTGGAAACAAATTCTTCTTTGTCTGTCGTGATGGGAGAGCAGGTATTTACAATCTGTTAACACAAGAATTAACATTAAAAGAAATAACTAAGGAGTGGTTTACACGTCTAAGGCTTACTACAGACCGTCGCTTTGCTATTGTTGGAACAAAAGCAAATAAGCTTTTTATTATTCGCTTAGAAGATTTAGAACCTATTCAAACTCTTATAACGGAACATAATGGAATTTCAGCGATTGATTTAACAATCGACCGTTTAGCTGTTGCTTATATTGATGGCTACATAGAATTTTATAACCTTCAAAAATCTCTTGATATTTTTGAAGGCTTAATTAATGAGGGGAATTTTCTTGATGCCCTACGACTCACAAAAGAAGAAAATGTATTCCTCAGTTTGTTGCCTATCTACACCAAAACAATGGAAGAACAATGGAAAAAAACACTTAAAGAGGCGATTGACTTCTTAGCCACCAATCGTTTTCAAGAAGCGATTAACCTTGTTGCACCTTTCATGGACGACAAACGCAAAAAAGAAGAATTTAGCCAATATGCACAACAAATTGAAGCTGTTGCGAAATTTTGTGATGCATGGGAAAGTAAAGATGTGCAAACCGCCTACAAAATTGCCGAACAATCTCCTGAAGTGCGAAAACTACCATTTTTCGATTTACTTGAAGAATATTTTTTACAGATTTTCAATGCTGCGAAAAAGTTTCTCATTATGGATGCAAAAAATAATATGCCAAAAGCTCAAGCCCTACTTAAACCATTTTTGAATGTGAAAAGCAAGAAAGATATTGCGTATGCCTTACTCAAAGAATCTAATAAGTTTCAACAGCTTGATACTCTCCTTAGGGAAAGGAAATTTGCAGAATTATTTGCTTTAGCAGAGAAACATTCTTTCTTAAAACAAACAAATAGTTATGATAAGGCGATGTATATTATTCCACAAGTTATTGATCGTATGAATCAACTAATGGCCAATAAGAATTTTGAGAAAGCGTCAGAACTTTCTACCTTTCTAGCTTCGTTAGCCCCCTTCAAAGAAATAGGTGAAGAAAATCTTCGATTGATTGAATTGCAAAAAACCTTTTTAAGTGCCGTTGAAGCAAAAGATCTTAAAAAAGCATATGCACTTGCATCAGAGGAAAGTAAGCTTCAAGCCCTACCTGAATATTCAGGACTAAACAATGAATTTAAAGAAATTGCGGAACAAGCCTACAATCTTGCTACAGATGGCTTCACTAGCAATGTGATTGATCATTTAAATCCTTATTTTGAGGTAGAGTATTGGCAAGAAAAAATTGCTTCTATTATCAAAATCTCTTATCTTTATGAGTTAGATAAAGCAGCAGAAAATAAGGCTACATATAGCGATGTGAATTGGAAAAAATCTATTCTCATTTATTTGGATCGCTTTGGGCTTGACGAGGAAATTTCTCGTATTTGTGAAATGCGTGGCTTAATGGAATTTATGACTGACATCGGACAAGGAAATCCTAAAGGTTACAAGAGTCTGCCCTACACCTATACTATCTTGATTAAAGATGTAGGAGATGCAAACATTAGTAGCAGTAGCACGGATGAGGTTGATATTGACGCACTTTTACAGGAAGCAGAAATATAAATTTATAATGAAAATAATTTTAACTTCAAATCATATTTGAGGCATCCATAAATTCATCTCAATAAAGGAGTATACGATGAGCAAAAAAGAGGAATTGACAGAACTAGAGAAGAGTTGCGTAAGTGATCTCGTTTATATTATAGGTGGGGCAATTTTGATTATTTTTGGAATTTTCAGCTTAGGCACCATTGGCATATAAACCACCTAATAAACTTACAATAAGAGTTATACGATGGAACTAGAACTCTCAGTGATTGTTCTGTTGATTATGGCAGCATTTATAGCGGGCTTTATTGACTCTATAGCTGGTGGTGGCGGTATGATTACTATTCCTGCTTTATTTTATGCTGGAATTCCACCCACGCAAGCTTTAGGCACAAATAAACTACAAAGTAGCTTTGGTAGTGGTTCTGCGATGCTATATTTCTATCGAAAAGGTCATATTGATTTTAAAAAGGCATCTTTAGGGATTATTTTTGTTTTTATTTTATCAGCACTAGGAAGTCTTACAGTTCAAAAAATTGACCAGCAGTATCTGGCAAAAATTATTCCTTTTTTGCTTATTATCTTTGCATTTTACTTTTTATTTTCTCCAAAAGTGTCTCAAGAAAACACAAAAGCAAAGGTAGGACGCTATACCCTTGCAACCTTATTGGGTCTTATAGGTTTTTATGACGGCTTCTTTGGTCCCGGTACAGGATCATTTTTTTTATTAATTCTTGTTGCATTGGGAGGATCAATGATTACATCAGCACTTGCATATTCTAAACTATTCAATTTTACTTCCAATATTGCTTCCTTGTTATTTTTTGCTATCAATGGGCAGGTTTTGTGGCTTGTTGGACTCTTGATGGCAATTGGACAATTTACTGGAGCAACATTAGGGGCAAAAGTTGCATTACGTTATGGGGGTAAAATTATCAAACCTTTGGTTGTTGTAATTGCCCTCATCGTTGCAATCAATTTACTTTATAAACAATACATTGCCCAATAACAACAGCTACACATTAAAAACAACACCATCTTTCTGGCTTAATAAAAAAAGAATTGTACGATTCATACAAAATAACTACTTAACACTTACAAAAAAGCTTAAGAAGTTTAAAGCAAAAAACTCTTTAACTAAAATCTAAAACAATAATAACAATAAAGATACTTAATTAATACCTACAATTGGACATCTAAAGATTAAGAGTAAATTTCCTCATATTGATTCTTAAAGCGACGATGAAACCAAAGCCATTCTTCAGGCTTCTTTTCAATGGCCTGCTGGGTTATTATCGCCTGTTTTTGGGTAGCCTCAAGAATGTCTTGTTGCATATTGTCTGTTTTTGAAACAACAATAGGATCATAATAGTGGATAAAAAAATGTGAATAATCTTCATTGCATTCTGAAAAAACTGGTATAATCACACTATCAAATCGCCTTGCTAAAATCGATGCACTAGGAGTATGTCGCACCTTTTTTCCAAAAAAATCAACAATCACTCCTTCTTTTTCTGCCGTATTTTGGTCAACTACCAAACCAATCGGATAGCCATGATTCATAAATTTTAGAATTTCCCTCATTCCTTTTTGTTTATTAATAAGCTGAATACCAAAACGACTTCTCACCTTACATAGAAAATAATCAAGGCTAGAATTTCCAAAAAATCTTCCTACATTCCCCATTTTTCCATAAACAATTCCCGCACAAAGCGATATTAATTCCCAATGCCCATAGTGTGCCGTAATTAATACAAAAGGCTTATCCTTAGGAATGATTGCATCAGCTTTTTCTTTATTAAAAATTGTAACTCTTTGAAGAATTTTTTCTTGGGACGACACAGAGAGTCGCACAAAATCCAAAACACTGAATGCAAAATTTAAATAACCGCGTTTAATGATATTTTTTTTCTGTTCCTCACTTAAATTATCTTGGTAAACAAAATCTAAATTAATTTTTGCATCTTTTTTCCTTCTTTTATCAAGAATATAGAAAATCCAGGCAAGTCCTTTCACAAAAAACATAAAAATTTTATGGGGTAAAAAAGCAAAAAAATAGGCTAGTGTATAAAAAAATATCTCAAAAATTCTTATTTTTAAGCGATTAAGTTTTGAATCTGTCTGGGACATTACACCTCCTTTTATCGCAATAAATCTTTAGCGATTTCAGCAATTTTTTTTGGACAAAGTGTAGCAATGGAAAAATCATCCTTTTGATAATCTCTGCTTGCTTCTGCCCTTAAAGCTCGATTAATTGGGCTAAGGAGTGCGAATCGTTCAATAGGTGTATTACCAAAAAGCGTAATTGAGGCAATGTTTAAGGCAAAAGCTAAATGCACGACACCCGTATCACCACCAATAACTAAATCTACCTGCATTAAAAGTGCTTTAACCTCATCTAAAGAAAGTTTTGGCAAGCAAACCAAACAAGGATTGCTCTCTTGCATCTCTTGGGCAATCAATGGATAGGAGTATGATAATAAAAAAATATGAAAATTTTTATCTAAGTATTTTGAAAGCACCAAAAACTGTTGTGGTGGATAAACTTTATTTGGTTTTGATGATTCTAATGCAAAAACAATTTTTTTACCCTTGTAATCCTGAATCAAGGTTTGAATTTTCTGCTTTGCCTCATCCGATGCGTTTAATCCGGGTAAGCAACATAAACGACCTTTTTGCAAAAATTCATCAAGAAGCTGATGCTTGTAGGGCAAGCAATAGGCCTCTGAAAGCAACTTTGCATTACGTTTTAAAATATGTTCTTGATAGTTAATATGGCAATGCTCATGATAAAATAATGCAGATAATCCTTCCTTTGCAGATTGAAAAGAAAAACCTATTTTTCTTTTTGATGGCAAAAAATGTGCAATAATAGCACTTTTCAAAAGCCCTTGTGCATCAATTACATAATCATAAGAGTTTAATTGCTTTAAGTTATTCAATAGGGTATAGAGTTCACGCCACCGCCTACCCTTTAACAGCTTTCTAATAGGCAAAGGGTGGATCTGGGATACAAAGGGTGAATAACGCAAAATTTCGCTAAACTCCTCATCTACAAACCATTCCCTTTGACGACTCTCAAACATAGGCAACAAAAGAGCTAGATGAATAATATCACCTAGTGATGAAAGTTTAATAATAGCTTCTTGCAAAAATTTTATTCCTCTAGCCAATCAACTTGAATTTGTAATTCCTGCGGAATAGCCAACTTATTAATCGCTTCACGTGCAAGATAAGGATCTTGTTGTGTGCAAATCACTAACACCCCGTGCTGATATTTAAAATCAACATTTTGTAAGTAGGTAGCAAGAATTTCTGCAATCGCTAAAATTATACTTAGCCAGTAAACCACATCATAAGATGGAACTAAAGAAGCAACTTTTTCATAACGTGCAACATTCGGTGGCTTTTTACTTCCATACGATTCAACAAGCATAGAGATTAAAATCCTATCCGCATGCGTAAAACCATAATTTAAACCATTTACCAAAAAATAACCCCCATGCTTATGATTTTGATAAAAATTTAATGCTGTTCCAATATTCAATAATCGTGCTGCACTTTTTAAATGAAATCGATAAGATTCATTGACTTGATGTAGTAAATATAAAACATCAAACAATCTTAACGCATAGGACGCAAGACGTTTTGTCCGTACATCCTGCAAAGAAAAACGATCAACAAGGCTACGAATACTTGGATTAAATCCTTTAGGAAATGTAAAATGGGAGTTACGCAGTGCGTCCGTTAAAAATACACCCTCTCTAACCCCAACACCACTTATCACAATTTCTGTTGCCTCAAAATGTTTCAATAGGGTACTAAAAATCAATGCACCGCCTCGAATATTATCAAAACGATCTTCACTAATACCCAAATCTACTAGCTCCTGAGTGTCACACGCTTCATAAACCTGTCTAAAGAAACCTTGATGAGATTCTACATTATATTCAAATGCATGAAGGGTACTCAGAGGGTACTCTTCTCTCTCCATAATTGCCTTAGAAAGTGCACGAATTGTTCCACCAATTCCAAAAATACGCTTCCCTTTAAAAGAATAAGGAATTTTTTGCATTTGCCCCTGAATAAAAGTTAACATCTCATGGATAGGCATATTTTTATCAAAAAATAACTCTTTTAAACGAATCGTACCAAGATCAAGAGAAATTAAATCTACAATTTTTCCATTTTGGATTAATGCACATTCACTTGAACCACCACCAATATCAATAGTTACGCCTTCATCATAAGGTAAAAGATTCAGTGCTGCAACTGCACCATAAAATGCCTCCCTTTCCCCAGTGATAATTTTTATATTCAAGCCCAGACATGAACGCACCAATGCAAGAAATTCCCCACGATTAGGGGCATCTCTTAATGCACTTGTTGCTACACATAAAATCTTCCTGGCTCCCACTTCATGGGCAATTTTCAAAAAACCCCTTAAAGCACAAATCGCCCTTTCAATCGCTTCTTTTTGTAAATATCCACCATTTTGATAGCTATTTTCAGATATACGCACACGACTTTTTCTCTCCTCAATCAGATAAAAACCATAGCGACTCGTCTTCTTAAAAATTGCCATTCTTGCTGAATTCGAACCAATGTCAATCACTGCAGTTATTTTTGCCATTACTCTTCTTTCTGGAGTTGTTCATATTTATATTTTAATTCTTCGATACTTTCAACATTATCAGGGTCAGGAATCAATGCATCTTTAGGACATACAGGAACACACGAAGGTTCATCATCATAACCTACGCATTCTGTGCAACGATCAGGGTCAATAATATAATAGGGATCTTCAACCTCAATTGCATCATTAGGACACTCCTCACGACATTCATCGCACGCAATACATTCTTCTGTAATCATTAATGCCATTTATTGTACTCCACTTTTAAAATTAGCCTATATTTCTACCCTAAAAATTCTTAAAATCTTATTTAATGAAAAAATTTTATCCCTTAAGCCTTGTTGGATTATAATACAGCATTCAAAAACAAATCAGCCTCAAAACAGTGATGATTAATTTAATGGAGATTCTACAATGATAGAGCAACACGCACAAGAAAAAATAAAAAATTCTTAGTTTATAAAATTAAGAAAAAGGTTAAATAATGGAATTTCTAGGCACTTATCTTAATACAATTCAAAATATCACACTACAAGACAAAGAACATACACACCGCACGTATTTACAAAACTTTTTAAACTCCATTAAAGAAGCTTTAGCTACCAACAATAAGGCTTTGTCCAGCCTTACTATTAGACACGAACCAAACAATGACAAAGAGGGTAGAGGTGCACCAGATTTTATGATTTTATTTCAAGGCTTAAGTATTGGCTACATTGAAAATAAACGTGTAAATACGGATTTAGATTCTGTGGTACAAAGTGAACAGATTGAAAAATATCTTCAATTGAATGATAATCTAATACTAACGGATTATTTGCACTTTTGTCGCGTGTGCAAAAATGAAAAAAACAAAGCACAAATTGTGCAAGGGTGTAGAATCTGTGAGCTTAGCCAAATCAAAGCCACACTTAAAAGTAAGCAAATTTTAGAATCCAAAACACAAGAATTGCTAGATTTTTTTAAAATCTTCTTTGATGCAAGTAAAATAAAACCTATCATCACGGCTTCAGAATTTGCTCAAAGCTTAGCACTTCGCACACAGATTCTAAAAGCTACTTTGATAGAAAATATCGACAATATGCACATTGCAAACCTTTATGAAACTTTCAAAACTCAACTCTATCAAGAGCTAGATTTTAATGACTTTTGCGATTCTTTTGCACAGACGTTGACTTATAGTCTTTTTCTCGCAAAGCTAAACATCACAGAAGATAAAGAGCTTGATTTATATAATGCAAAAAAGTTTATCCCTAAATCATTCCCGCTTATTCGTGCAATGAGCGATTTTCTCAACCAACTTGAGGATTTAGATTCTATTAAGTGGTTATTAGAAGAAATTATCCACATCAGCAATCATATTGACATTGCAAGTATTATCCGTGAACTTAATCAAATGAACGAAAAAGATTTACTCGGAAACTATACAACTGCTTTTACACACAAAGACCCTTATTTGCATTTTTACGAGACATTCCTAAGCAAATACGACCCAAAATTGCGTGAGATTCGTGGGGTATATTATACTCCTATAAGCGTGGTAAGCTTTATTATTAATGCAATAGATTTCATATTAAAAGCTGATTTTGCACTACCAAAAGGCTTGAGTGCGAGTTTAGAAAACCAAAATATTACCCTTTTAGACTTCGCCACAGGCACAGGGACATTTTTGCTAGAAAGTTTTAGAAAAGCATTGGAACCCACATCTAAAAATAGTCCTAAATATGACCCCAAAAACTTGCTTAATAAATTCTTTGGTTTTGAATTTTTAATCGCTCCTTATATTATTGCACATTTGCGACTTTCTCAAAGTTTCAAAGAAGAGTTTAACACTCCCATAGAGGACAACGAGAGATTAGGAATCTATCTTACAAACACACTTTATAGTAAAGATATTAAAGCAGAACAAAACGAAAAAGCAAATCTATTTGGTGGAATCCCAGAACTTGTGGGGGAAGCAATAGCTGCACAAAAAACTAAAGAAAAAGAGATTTTAATTATTACAGGTAATCCACCCTATAACGGTGCAAGTGCAAATAAGGGTTTATATGAAAAAGAAGTGCGAAATACCTATAAAAAACCTTTAGAGATTCTAGGTTCTCCTGTGACATTTATCAAAAATGGCAAGATAGAAAAAGAGAAAAACCCAAAATGGTTACTTGATGATTATGTAAAATTTATTTGTTTTGCAGAATCTAAGATTCAAAAGCAAGGAAGTGGAATCTTTGCTTTTATTTCTAATAATAGCTTTTTGGATAACCCCACATTTCGCGGAATGCGCTATTCTTTGCTAAATACTTTTGATAAAATTTATATTTTAGATTTGCATGGCAATGCAAGGAAAAAGGAGTTATGCCCTGATGGCAGTAAAGATGATAATGTATTTGATATTATGCAAGGGGTAAGCATTAATGTATTTGTGAAACACTCTTGCCATTCCAGCTTCCCCATTGGTCATTCTGAGGCTAAAGCCGAAGAATCTAAGAAGCATTCTAGCAAAGATATTTCGGCTTTTTCAAAGCCTCAATATGATAAGGCGGTTTGTCATTCTGAACGTAGCGAAGAATCTAAAACCAAAAAGCCACTTGCGTCAGTCTATCATTATAACCTTTATGGCAAACGCAAAGACAAATATAACTTTCTTTATGAAAATACTTTAGATTCCATTAAGTGGAGCAAACTCTCTCCCAAAAAGCCTTTTTATCTCTTTATCCCGCAAAATGAGAGTTTAAGAGAGGAATACGATAAGGGCTGGAGTGTAAAGGATATTTTTAGAATAAGCGGGGTTGGAATCTGCTCTAAAAGAGATAATATTGTTTTTCACAATACTAAAGAAAGTCTAAAAGTTATGCTAAAAGATTTTATCACAAAATCAAAAGAGGAATTATATAGAATCTATAATATAGGGGAAGATTCAAGAGATTGGAAACTAGATTCTGCAATAGAATCTATTAAAGAAAATAAAGATAATTTAGATGATTTTATAATGCAATGCCATTATCGCCCTTTTGATTATCGTTGGACTTATTACATTAATAAATCACGCGCGTTTATGGCTTATCCTGTTTATGAAGTTTTTCAGCATTTTTTAGATAACGATAATGTAGCTTTACTTGCTTCAAGACAAAGTAGTGCTGTGGGCGATGATAAAATCAGCACTATTGCTATTAGCGATAAAATGGTAGATTTAAATTTCTACCGCAGGGGTGGGGAAGAAGTTATGCCTCTTTATCTCAAAAATGAGGATTTACAATCAAATAGAATAGAAAACTTCACACAAGAATTTAGAGATTTTATAGATTCTAAATATCAATGGGATAATGAGGATTATAAAAATAATCCTGAATTCTTTATTATTACCCCATGTCATTCTGAGGCTAAAGCCGAAGAATCTAAAAAAGATTCCAACAAAGAGATATTTCGCTCTGCTCAATATGACAAAGAACAACACAATAACCATAAATTCACCCTCACACCAGAAGCAATACTAGGCTATATCTATGCAGTGCTTTTCCATAAAGACTATAGAGAAAAATACCTTGACTTTCTTAAAATCGACTTCCCAAAGATTCCCTTTGTAGAATCTAAAGAGAAATTTTTAATCCTAAGTGCGTTAGGGCAAAAATTAATCTCGGTGCATTTAATGCAAGATTCAGCAACAAGAGAGAGAGAGAGAGAGAGAGAGAGCAGAAAATAATGAGAACAAATCTCAATATTGGGCTGGTGCTTTGCAGACAAGTAGTACGTCAAGCATTCAGCCACAGCTTCATAGTATATTCGATAATGGAGAGTTGTTACATTTCAGACACAACCAGAGAGATAAATTATCTCTTTCCGCTCTATCTAAAGGCTTAAAAATGCAAAATATAGGTTTAGTTTGTGATAGAGGTTCTAAATTGCAAGAGATTAATAACATTTTTATTACTCAAAATATTATTGATTTGCATTTGGTAGGTAGCGGAAGCTATATTTTCCCACTCTATCTTAAGGAGAAGTTATGCTAGATTCTAACATTGGTAAGCCACTTTATAAAGATACAAAAAACAAAAATTTAACCATTATCAAGCCTAACTATAAAGAATCTGAACAAAAGCTTTTTGTTAATGAAACATTGTATTTTGATAATGTAAGTAAAGAAGTATGGGAATACAAAATCGGAGGTTATCAAGTTTTGGATAAATATCTAAAAAGCCATAAAAATGAAAAGATAGATTTTGAGCATTTCCAGTGCATTATTCAAACTTTACATAAAAGCTTGGATTTGGAGCGAGAAATTGTTAAAATTGATTTAATTTAAAGGAGTTAAATATGATAGAACGATATGCAAGAAAGGAAATGAAAGCCCTTTGGGATATGAATGCAAAGTACAGTGCATGGCTAGAGGTAGAAAAGGCATTAGTGCGAGGCTGGAATCAACTTGGACTAATTCCAGATTCTGATTGTGAGAAAATCTGTAAAAATGCAAAATTTGACATTGCACGAATTGATGAAATAGAGGCAGTTACAAAGCATGATCTTATCGCATTCACAACAAGTGTCGCTGAGTCTTTAGGGGAAGAAAGTCGATGGGTGCACTATGGAATTACTTCGAGTGATTGTATTGACACGGCGGTGGCATTACAAATGCGTGATTCTTTGAAAATCATTATTGAAGATATAAAGATTTTAAGAAAAATACTCAAAAAACGCGCTTATGAACATAAGGACACATTAATGGTGGGGCGCAGTCATGGGATTCATGGAGAACCCATTACCTTTGGCTTGGTTTTAGCAATTTGGTATGATGAGATGGGGCGCCATTTAAATGCCCTGCAATCAACCTTAGAAGTCATTAGCGTGGGGCAATTGAGTGGGGCTATGGGAAATCTTGCACACACCCCCATCGAATTAGAAGAAATTGTTTGCTCTATGCTTGGATTAAAACCTGCGAGGGTTAGTAATCAGGTTATACAACGCGATAGCTATGCACGATTAATGAGTGATTTAGCACTTCTAGCTAGTAGTTGCGAAAAGATTGCTGTTGAAATTAGACACCTACAACGAACAGAAGTTTATGAAGCAGAAGAATACTTTAGCAAGGGGCAAAAAGGAAGTTCTGCAATGCCACATAAACGCAATCCAGTTCTAAGTGAAAATATTACAGGGCTATGCAGAATAATCCGCTCCTATGCTATTCCGGCAATGGAAAATGTTGCACTATGGCACGAAAGGGATATTAGCCATTCCAGTGTGGAGAGATTTATTTTGCCAGATGGATTCATCACGACAGATTTTATGCTTCATCGCTTAAGCGGATTGCTTGAACAGCTTGTGGTTTACCCCAAAAATATGATAAAAAATCTTAACCTAACTGGAGGGCTTGTTTTTTCACAAAGAATTCTACTGGAACTTCCAAAAAGAGGTGTATCGCGTGAAGATTCCTATAAAATTGTGCAACGCAATGCAATGAAAGTATGGGCGGACTTACAAGAAGGTAAAGCGGTTTTGAACGCAAACGATGAAAGTCTATATTTACAATATCTCCTTGAAGACAAAGAGCTCGTGGAATATATCGGGCAAGACGCCATACGAGAATGTTTTCATGTACAATATTACACCAAAAATGTCGACGCTATTTTTAAGAGAGTATTCGAAGTATAAATAGAAACTTTTAAATAAAAATTTTAGAAGGTAACAAAATTCATTACCTTCTAAGACAATTTAATTTGGAAAGAAACATACCTAAATGCTTTTCTCCAAAATCCTATTCATTCTTTGAATAAAACTTGTCGGTTCTTTCAATGTTCCATTTTCAAGCAATAAAGCTTGCTCAAGAAGTAAATGGGCATATTCTGCATTTTTATGGTTATCATTACAAAGCAATAAACGTATTAAAATAGGGTGTTCAGGATTAATCTCAAGGATAGGTTTTCCTTCTGGAATATCACCAAACTGCCCCATCTGTCGCATAAGATTCTTTATTGCAATACTAGATTCATCTTTATAAACAATACAAGCAGGTGAGCTAACAAGCTTTTTTGATAGCACAACATCTTCAACTTTTTCACCTAGCTCCTCTCTAAAAGTTGCAATCAAATCTTTAAACTTTTCCTGCTCTTCGGCACTCACTGATTCTAAGATAAATTCTTCATCAGCTTCCTTACTATTAATCGAAACAAGCTTAGTATGCTCATATTCTTGGATATTTGGCATTACAATAGCATCAATTTCTTCATCAAACAATAGCACTTCAATGCCTTTTTTCCTAAATCGCTCAAGCATAGGAGAATCACCAATGCTCTGATTATTTTGTGCCAATAAATAGTAAATGGCTTTCTGATTTTCTTGCATTCTCTCTTTGTATTCCTTAAAAGAAACTTGTTCTCCATTGACACTTGAAGAGAATCTAACCAAATTCAACAAACGATCACGATTCTCAAAATCTCCATATAAACCCTCTTTTAATACCCGACCAAACTCATCATAAAATGGTTTATATCTTTCTTTATCCTTAGCAATTTCCTCAATTTCTCCTAATATCTTCTTTACAGACGCACTCTTAATATTAGCCAAAATACGATTCTGTTGCAAAATTTCACGACTTACATTCAAAGGAAGATCTTCACTATCAATAACTCCGCGTACAAAGCGCAAGTAAGTTGGCAACAACTCCTTATCATCATCAGTAATGAATACACGTTTAACATAGAGTTTAACGCCGGAACGATAATCTGGACGATATAAATCAAAAGGTGCTTTTTGTGGAATATAAAAAAGGGTTGTATACTCCAAACCACCTTCAACTTTTGTATGCACCCAGCACAATGGGTCGCTAGAATCATGACTTAAGCTCTTGTAAAATTCTTTATATTCTTCTTCTGAAATTTCACTTTTAGCAAGCCTCCATAACGCAGATGCCTTATTGACTTGTTCATATTGCTCTTTCTCTCCAGTTTCTTTTCCTTCTTTATCGTACTCTTTTTTCTGATAACGTAAAAAAATGGGGAAAGGAATATGATCTGAATAGCGTCTAATAATTTCGCTTAAACGATAATGACTTAAAAATTCTTCTTCATCATCATTTAAAAATAATGTAATATGACTACCAAACTCTTTCCTGTCAGCAAGTGCAATCTCATATTCTCCTTTTCCAATGCTCTTCCAGAGATGAGATTCCTCAACAAGAGGCTTCCTAGAAACAACATGCACTTCCTTAGCAACCATAAATGCAGAATAAAATCCGACCCCAAATTGCCCAATCAACGCCGAATCTTTCTTCTTATCGCCGACCATGTTGTTTAAAAATCCCTTTGTCCCACTACGTGCAATTGTCCCTAAATTCTCTACCAATTCCGCCTCATTCATACCAATACCATTATCAATCACACTAATTGTTTTTGCATTCTCGTTAATACAAATTTCAATCTTAGGGGTAAATTCTAAATTTTTATATGCATCATCAGTATGCGTTAAATATTGTAATTTTTCAAGCGCATCAGAAGCATTTGAAATTAGCTCCCGCAAAAAAATTTCTTTATTAGAATATAAAGAGTGAATCATCAAATCAAGCAATTGATTCACTTCTGTTTGAAAACTATGTTTTGACATTATTAACTCCTTACAAAATTAAACGGATATTATAACATTAAAAAACTAAAAAGTCCCACTCTCCTCTTCGCCATACTTAATAAAATCACGCACAATCATCTCTTTAAGATGTGCCATATAGGTATATTTTTGATTGTCTTTTTTAAGTTTTTGTAAGACAAATTCTAAACGATGAATCTGAAAACGAATCGCTGTATAATGAGCCATTTGTTCTTCCAACTCATCTGGCGGAAGTTCCTTATAATATTCCTCAATTTTATCTAAAAGAATTTCTTGATACTCACTGCACTTAATCAATAGCATTCCCTCAAGACTCTTAAAAAAACTACCCGTACTCATATGGGCAAAAAAGTCTAAAATATCTTCATACTCATGTTCTTTCACCATTGCACCGATAATTGTGTAAATATCATCAGCACTATTTCTATGCTCTATAATTTGATCCCAATAGTGCTTAAGTGGTGTTGGATAACCTCCGTTATCTACCTCTGTTTTTTCATTTTCAACAATACCCTGCTCAATCAGAATATCCTCAAAACTATTTATGAATTTTTTACTTTCTTCATTAAAGAGAGACTGGATATCCTCAAGATCCATCTGTTTAAGCTTATCTAGTGAATGTCCATGCAACTGAAGTTGTGCAACCAAATCTTTGTATGATAACGGCATTATACCCTCCTTAATGCTTGTTTAATGGCTAACATTTGTTTATGCTCTTTAACATCATGGCAACGAATAATACTTGCACCATGCTCCAAAGCCTCTGCGTGCAAAATCAAACTACCCGGCAATCTTTCTTCAGGTTCTGAAGGATAAACAGCTCCTATCATCGATTTACGACTTGCACCCACTAAAAGCGGTAAACGATAGGCTTGAAAATTAGAAAGATGGGCAATAAGGGAAAAATTATGCTCATAGCTTTTACCAAAACCAATCCCCACATCTAAAATCAGATTTGTAATCCCTTCAGCATTCAAGCTTTGAATTTTATCTGCAAAAAATGCGTCCACCTCCTCTAATACATTATCGTAGTGTGGGCAATCTTGCATATTCTTAGGATTGTTTTGCATATGCATAAGAATAACTTTGCATTGTGTAGCTACTGCAATTTGGACCATACGCGAATGACGCAATGCCGTGATATCATTCAAGATACTAAAACCACTTTCTAAAGCTAATTCTGCAACCTTTGGAGAATAAGTATCCACACTCAAAGCAACTTTAGCTGCAATATTTTCACTTTTAATTGCATAAAAAACTTCCCGAACACGTTCTAATTCCTCTTCTTCTTCCAGCCATGCACTTCCAGGCCGACTAGAAGCCGCACCAATATCAATTATGTCTGCACCTTCATCAATAAATTGATAAATCCTTTCTATTGCTTCTTGCGTGTTACAACGACTTTGTAAATAAAAACTATCAGGTGTGAGGTTGATCACACCCATAATTTGTGCTGAAAATATTGGTGTATGAATATGTCTTTGTAATTGCATAGCTAGCTGCTTTAAATCAAAAGGTTGTTGTTTGCATTTTTGGATAAGAATGGGGAGTAAATTTCGCGTAATTATTAAAATTGCATCAACTTTTTTAATACCTAAAATTGCTTCTTTGGGCAATGCAACTTCCGCCCCTAAGCTTAATGCCTCTTGCTTGAGAATTAATGCTGCAGGAGTTTTTAAATCCTTAATAAAAAAAAATTCTATTTGTGCCTTTTGTTGCATAATACGAACACCGCCCTTCTCGCATCCCAAACTACTCAAATATGACGCAATATCTTTAGGCATAATTTTAACCAAATTAAGCATATTTGATTCTCGCATTTTGCTTATGCCTTAAAATACGCAACAGCAAAGGTAAAAATATATGTTCGGCTCGTTCAAATTGTTCTGCCAACAAAAAAGCTTGATGAAATGCCTGCAAATCCTCCTCATTAAGAGGAATATTTACCTGTTTCGCACAAATCAAAAGAGCAGAGACTCTTTCCTTTACTTCCTCTTTGCTAATAAATTCCTTACCAAAAGCTTTCAAAAAAGTATAAATAGAATCCAAACTTATATTTTGCAAATCTATATTAAGGCTTGGAAGCGACACATTTTGACGCATATTCACAATGCGTAATCTAGAACGAATCGTTGGAAGAATGGCAGACTTGCTCGATGTAATAAGCGTAAAATAGACAGAGGATGGTGGTTCCTCTAAAATCTTTAGCAAAGAATTTTGTGCATATTCATTATATGACTTTGCCGCTAAAACCATACGCGTCGCTGAATAATGGTGAATGTAGGCAAGACGTACCACTTCCTTTGCATCATCAATCTCAAAAATATCTCTAAAACAAAATAAGAAGAACATAGAATCCGATGATTTAAATTTTACCTGCAAAGATTCAAAGCATTCTTGCGGAGAATCAACCAACAAAATGAAAGAACCCTGCTCCTCATCTAAAGCAAATTCTTGCATAATCAAGACTCCAAATTAACATCGCCAAAAATTGCAGCCGAAAGACTCTTATCAAAAATTCTTAGAAGCTGCATTAACTTAATATCAAGCAATTCATCAGATTGTAGCCAAAAACTATTTTGCAAACGATCATCTAAAATCCAATTAAAGCTAAATTCTCGCCCTAAAGAAAGCTTTGCACAAGTACCACTTCCTCTACCAATATACCAAAAAATATACTTGTCTCCCAATGAAATTGCTAACATATCTTGCAAAAGACTCACATCGCTAGGGTCAGAATCAAAATGATAAAACTGTGTATAAACAGAATTCAAAGAATAAAGCGGTATAAATGGACGTCCTTTACGAGGATGATTTAAAAAATGAAGAATGTAATCCACAAACCAAGAACGTTCCTCATCACTCATTAAAATAACGCTATATCCGTCCAAAATACGCATCAACACACTTTGGGTAAGTGCAATCCATTCTGTCTTGCGATCCTCCAGCCAAACGGCAGGCTTACTTGCATCATTACGGATTGTCTTAATCGTCCATGAATAAAAATCTTTATTTTCCATTCAACTCACTTATCTAGTTCAAAGGCCGAATGCATAGAACGAATGGCTAACTCTGCATACTGTAAATCAATCAATACAGAAATTTTAATTTCACTTGTGCTAATCATCATAATGTTGATTTGCTCATTTGCAAATGTTGTAAAAACCTTGCTTGCAATACCTGTATGAGACTTCATACCCACACCTACAATAGAAACTTTTGCAATATTATCATCATATTCAATCTGTGCAAAACTACCCTTAAAACTTTTTAAAACACTCTTAGCTAATTCTAATTCCGTCTTAGGAATGGTAAAATCTAGGTCGGTTTTACCATCATAACCAATTGTTTGCACAATCATATCCACATTAATATTTGCCTCAGCAAGAGTGCCAAAAATTTCAGCAGCAATACCGGGCCTATCCTCTACCTCTGCAATACTCACGCGTGCCTGATTTTTATCTAAAGCAATTCCGCTAATGATGGGTTGTTCCATAATATCCTCTTCTTTAGTAATTAATGTACCTGGATTATCGCTAAAAGTGCTACGCGTTACCAGCTTAACATCAAGTTTTTTTGCTAATTCCACAGAACGATTCAGCAAAACCTTAGCTCCCATGCTTGCCAATTCTAGCATTTCATCATAGCTAATTTTGTCAATTTTCTTTGCGTTGGGTTCAATGCGAGGGTCAGTCGTAAAAACACCTTCAACATCTGTATAAATCTCACACAAATCAGCCTTCAAAGCACCTGCAAGTGCAACGGCAGAAAGGTCGCTTCCACCACGTCCAAGTGTCGTAACATCACCTTTTTCATTCACACCTTGAAAACCTGCTACAATAACAATTTGTCCCTCATCGAGAAGTTGCAAAATGCGTTGGGTATCAATATGTTCAATATGAGCTTTTGTGTGGTAAGAATCTGTAAAAATCCCAGCATTCCTCCCGCTCAAAGAAATTGCCTTATGTCCCAATGTTTGTAGAGCAATTGCCAACAAAGCACTTGTTACACGTTCACCAGAGCTAAGAATCATATCAACTTCGCGCGGATCAGGTAAGGGGTCAAAATGTAAAGCGTAACCTAAAAGCTTATCCGTTTCACCACTCATCGCAGACACAACAATCACAACACGATCCTGAGGTTTTTTTGTCTCAAGAACACGTTTAGCAACATTATTGATACGTTCTAAGTCACCAACACTCGTTCCACCATATTTTTGAACAAGTAGCATTTATAGATAACCTCCTCTTTTAAAATAATCCAAAACATGTTTATAAATCATACGTTTAAAATTTGTAACTTCATTGAAAACAATCTTATAGGGGACAAACTTATAAGCATTAAACTCTGGAACTTCTGTTTGAATATTAATGAGTGAAGTTGAATGCAAACGTACCAAAAAATATTTTTGTCGTTGTCCACTAAAAGGATACATTTTTTGTGCAACAGAGGGTGGAAAATCATAAGTTACCCATTGCGGATATTCAGCAATTAAATCCACCCTATCTGTTCCAATTTCCTCTTTCAATTCCCTAAATAAAGCTTCTTTTGGGCTTTCTCCTTCATCGATACCCCCTTGCGGAAATTGCCACGCATCTTTAATATCCGTGCGACTCGCAATGAAAAATTCACATTTTTCAGGATACGCTGGTGAAACTATGACAGCAGCAACATTAGGACGATAAATTTTTTTCTCATTCTGCTCCATTGCTTACCTTAATCTGTAAACTCCTTTTTGGGTCGCACATTATAAAATAAGCAAGATAAAAACTCTCTGAGGAATGACAATGTTACTTTACTTTCATATACCATTTTGTGCCTCTAAATGCGGTTACTGTGCATTTAATTCCATTATTAATAATATAGATTTACATTTACCTTATTTTCAAGCTATGCAAACACAACTTAAATCATTTTTGTACCACTTAAATCCATCTATTGAAAGTGTTTTTATTGGAGGAGGAACACCCAATATTGTCAATTTTTGGCTTTATGAAAACCTATTTCAGATATTTATGCCCTTTGTACAAAAAAATGCTGAAATTACGCTTGAAGCAAATCCAGAATTCTTGAATGTAGAATTTATACGCCACATTCAAGAATATGGAGTGAATCGCATCTCGATGGGTGTCCAAAGCTTCAGCACACAGAAACTACAATGGCTTGAGAGGAATGCAACGCCCCATTCCATTCAATCAGCATTCATAGCTTTAGATCAAGCAAATTTTAAAAATATCAACATTGATTTGATTTATGGAACGCCCTTTGATGATTCTTTACAACTCTTAAATGAATTAGAATCTTTGCAACAATTACCCATTACCCATCTTTCTGCCTATCATTTGAGTATCGAAAATGGAAGTAAATTTAAACAAGATAAAAGGCAAAATTATGAGGGAGAAGAATTTTCTTTTCTTTTAGAAAAAGCAGGGTGGTGGCAATATGAAGTAAGTAATTATGTTCAGTGCAAAGAATGGATATGCCAACATAATTTAGGTTATTGGAATCGTAAAGAATATATCGGTGTTGGAGCTGGTGCGGTTGGTTTTCTACAGAATTACCGCTATACAAATCTTTTAAGCATTCAAGAATATATAAAAAACCCAAAGTATATCAAAAAAGAATTTTTATCTTCTCAAGAAGAATCCTTAGAGCGTTTATTTTTAGGGCTTCGCTGTGCAATTATCGGCGTAAAAAAAACAGATGTCCCTAATCAAGAAAATTTAGATATTGCAATCAAGGAGGGAATTGTTGAGGAAAGGAGTGGAAGAATCTACGCAAAATCACTCCTTCTAGCTGATGAAATTGCTTTATTTTTGAGTTAGTAAGTGTTAGCTAATACAATCATTAGCTAACACAAAAAGTTAAGGGGCTATTCTAAACCCTCAGCTTTGTAGGTGTTTAAGGCTTTTTGAGGGTTAAGAACCTCACCTTGTGCCTTTTGTTGCCCTAAGAGCATATCAAGGCTACTACCACTACTAGAAGTCGATGAAAAACTAGCAGAGAAACTAAATGAAGCAGAAAAGCTTAATGATGATCCGCTTTGTGCTTGAGTATGCTGAATCGTCATTTGTGCATAAATTTCTTTTTGCATCATTGAGAGAAATTTAATACCTACACCTTCTTCACCTAAACCAATTAGCTGTGCAAGCTCCCTTTCTTTTAGCTCTTTTTGGAGTAGCTCTAACGCCTCTTGATCTCCATTTTCCATCGCCTCTTTAATTTTCTCCGAAATCTGATCTTTCTCATTTAAACCTAAAGAATCACGCAACGCCTCTACGATTGTTTTACCATAGGAAAATGGATTTGCCAAAGTAGGCATATTTAAACTAGGTTGCTGTGCGTTATTAAGCCCATTTGCGGGAAGAGGTGTAATACCCTCTTCAGAATGCCCACCTCCTGAAGGATCTCTTGAAGCCCCTAAACCAAAAGGATCTGTTGCAAAAATACGCAACCCCTCAAGCAAAGAACCTAACCCCTCATTAAAGGCAGTGTCCAAAAGCCCATTAAATGGAGAATCTACGGCACTAAGCTGATTTTTGTCGCCTAAATCGTCCATAAAGAATCCAAACTTTGCTTGATCCAAATCACTTGTGTTGCCCGCATAAGAAAGCTCAATAGGGTCACCATTTTGTAGTTTTTCCAACAATGTTGGATCAAGTGTATCTTTACCGCCAGTGATCTTTGTATAAACACTATGCGTCAATGTAACTTCAGCTTCAATCATACGCGTTGTACCATCTTCACCCGTTACTTTTCCTGAAAAACTCAACTTATACGAACGCGTATATGCCATTTCTTGTGTCGCAACCCCTGTTGTGTTGTCATAAGACGCATTGAACTGTAGAGACTCGCTCGCCTCAAAACTATCCATTGGAACAAGGTTTAAGTTTGTAAGGTCAAATCCTTTATTTGCTGGAGCAACTGAATTAGAAGGCTTTTGTTGCTCTTCTAACCGCTCCTCTTCTTCTTTTTTCTTCTCATCATCACTTTTTTCTATCTGATCTGCAACGGGAGACGAAACCTTTGGGGTATTTGCAAGATTATTAAAAGGTGCAAAAGCACTTTTATTTTGGTTATTATTTTGGAACATATTTGTGATGCCCCGTAATTTTTCAACAATACCCTTTGCAAAATCCGCACGCAATTGCTCTTTTGCAGACTGCCCATCTGTATTTTCGATACCATTCCTAGCAGCATCTGTCTTCAGCTTATCTTTATCACCAACACCTTCACCTGCATTTTTCAATGTGTCTTGAGGTTGTTCCTCTTCAGGCTTACTAGGGCGAATCAATGAGCCAAGTTGTTGCGGTTGAAATGGATTAGTCTGTCCTATATACATTTTTTTACTCCTAATGCGTTTTTCTGGAAACTACCAACGATTATATCGGTATGTTTTAGATAAAAGTTTAGCATTCTTTACATAAAATTTGCACAAAAAAATTTTTTTTATTTTTTTAAGTAACAATAACCCATTCTTAATCAATCATTTTTTTTCAAGAATTGCATAGGGGTTTTTAGTATTCTTTCCAATAAATATGCCGGGCTTTGAATGGTTTGCTTGAGAATATTGGTTTGGATACGAACATCTTTTGTTGTCCCTGTAACTTCCAAAAAAGTCGAAAATGAACCATCCTGCCCTGTGATAATATAACCCATCAATGGGATATTATTGAGCAATGTACTTAAATTTTTAAAAGCGGCAATTTTTACATGAAAGTTAATCATCCCATCGCCAATACGAACAACCCCAGCACCTTGAGAATCTACAGAAGATCCATCAAATTCAAAACGATCAATTCTAATAATTTCATCACTAATTTCAAGGTTAATAGAACCGCTCTTGATTTTGTAACCACTATTATCAAAACCGGGCGATTTAAAAAGCAATAACGACGGAGCAGAATCTAAGAATGCAATAATATTTTGCAACCCAACAAGACTTTTAAATGTCGCATTCTTCAAAATAACATTCCCTTTAAAAACCCCGTCCTTATATTCTCCTGTAAGAGTATACTTTCCTCCCTTTACTGCCGATTCTCCCAAAAGTTTATTCATTAAAAATTCATTGATTTGCTCACCATGAATAGCAAAAACTTTATCAAAATATGAAATATTAATTGTGCTATTACCATTCTTGAGTGTTCCACTAAGATTTTTTTGCTTAGAAACTTCTAATCTCACCTGATTAAATGGCAATTGCCTTTCTAACATAAATAGTGTAATATTACTTCCTTGAATATGAATGGCTTTTGGAAGCTCTATTTCTTTCTCATCAGATTTATCATTGTCTAACTTAGACGAAAATGCAAAAACAATATCCCGCAAAGAAAGTGTAATAATATCAGAAACTTTAATATGAATTAAGCCATCACTGGAAAAAACTTCCGCCCGCCCCTGTGTATCAAAATTTCCAGAAAATTCCAAAGGTGTAAGCGGTTTTAGCGTTTGCGTAAGAATAGGTAAATTATGCTCGCGTACCCCCGCCTTGAATGTAAAATTCTTAAAATCGACTGTCTTGAGGGTTAAATGCCCATCACGAACATCTAGTGATTGAAGAATTTTAGAATATGGAGAAAGGTTCAAGAGATGTTGGATATGAATACTCGTTTCTGTACCCAAAGATAACTCTAAAGGCAAAGTTGGAAAATTAATCGCAACAGATTCTTTGAAGTCTCCAAAAAAAGGAATTTCTTGAGGAGGCAAATTAAGAATCTCGCCATCGTCAAAAAGCACAAGCTTATTTGCTTGTAACTTACCCTGCATATTCATTTTTTGTGTATCTAAAATCATTGAAACACTCCCCTTAATTTTAGGGGTAGAGAGAGTTTCAATCGCCATATTTTCAAAAGCAACAAAATTATCTTTCAATAAAACTTCAACGCCTGTCGTAGAAAATTCAAACCCCTTCAAAGAAAAATTACTTTGCTGTGCTACAAATCTTCCTTTAACACTCATCTCTCTTTCATCAAAAGGGATAGAAAGTTGCAATTCAGCATTTACATTACCATTTTTTTGGCTGATAGGTAACTGAATCTCGTAAGCTTCAAGAATCTTAAGAATTTTTTGGTTTAGTCGCGTTTTTGTTAAAATATTAATGTTAAGGTTTGGATGCTCAAAAATATGCTCTATGCTGACATTGCTACCTTGCAAGGAAATATCTTCATAAAATGGGTCAACAAGAGAAAAATTTACCTCGCCCTTATGAAAAATTCCATTAATTTCTTGTAAAATAATAGGTGAAAGGGTTTTTTGGAAAAAAATCTTTGCGGTAGAAATTTTTACTTCAATATATAGATTATCGATAATACTTTGCAGAATGTTTTTTGCAGAAAAATTACCCTTTGAAGTAACTTTTGTGATTTGAAAATCACCCTGAATATTCTCTAAAATCCATTCTTTAGGTTCTTTACTAAGAGACTGGATTACTTCAAAATCTTGCAGAATATCCGTATAAACCTGATAACCAAAAGGTAACGATGAACCCTCAAGCATAATATCTTCAAAATTACTTTCAATATGAAAATTAAATAAGAAATCGTCTCGAATCGATAATGCCCCTCTTAATAAAATATTTTTCTCTTCAAAATCATAATCCATAGCCCCTGTGATTGAAATCTGCTTAGGAAGATAACTAATTTCAGCAAAATGTACGCGTATTTGATTAATATCATCATTACTTGAAAACAAATCAATCTCAATACGCCAATCTGGCATCTGTACACTAATATGATTATCGCGTGCAAATGCTGAACCTACATAGTCTTGATAGATAATTTTCTTAATCTCAACATCACCAATTAAATTTAAAAATATTTCACTATTTTTAAGGATTCTTAGAGCTAAATTTACATTTTCCTGCAAATCTTGCTCATTTTCTTCTGATTGTGAATCCTGCAAAATTTGTAAATCGTCTATAACAATATTCAACTTTTTATCTAAAGTAAGGTAAAATTCCTGAATTTTTACAGAACCTAAAGTAAGAGATGGGATATAGATTCCGCTCTTTAAAAAACTATATAGCCCTAAAAATAGGAGTAATATGACAGAAAAAAAAATAAAAATGGCAAGTATTGGTTTTGATTTCATCTGCATTCTTTTTTTAATATTTGTTTGCTATTTAGCAATGCCCGTAACTTCAAATCGTGTGATTTACCTTCCTAAAGGTGGCGTGAGTGAAATTATAACATATCTACAAGAAAAAAATTTTGAAGTTTGTAAGTTTGATGGGCTTTTTGTGCGTATGTTCGGCTATCCTCAAAGCGGTTGGATTGATATAAAAGCAACACATCTAAGTCGTGGAGACTTCTTATATCGCCTAACAAAAGCAAAGGCAGCAATTAAAACCATCACCCTCATTCCGGGTGAAACAATGTATTTTTTTGCACAAGACATTGCAAAAGAATTTGACCTCTCTGCAACAAAAATTTTGGAAGCTTACAAAAAATATGCAAAATATGAGGATGGTGTAATTCTCGCTGATACCTACCATATTCCCATGGGTATCACAGAAGAGAATCTTGTCTTGTATCTCCTCAACCATTCCTTAGAGAGACATAAAGCCCTTTCCATCAAGATTTTGGGTGAATATGATGAGGTGCAATGGTTCAAATACATTATCATTGCTTCTATTATCCAAAAAGAATCAGCCAATATTCCGGAAATGCCTTTAGTATCAGCTGTTATTCATAATCGCTTAAAGAAAAAAATGCCTTTGCAAATGGATGGTAGCTTAAATTATGGACAATATTCGCATACTCCCATCACAGCTAAAAGAATTCGTAACGATTCTACACTATATAATACTTATCGCCACAAAGGAATTCCCCACAATCCCATTGGTAGCGTGGGTTTCGACGCAATTAAGGCTGCCATTTCACCAGCCGATGTTGACTATTTATTTTTTGTTAAAAATCCGCAAGGAACGCATACTTTCACAAGGACATACAATGAACATCTTAAAAATATTCATTAATTTTTTTCGACTCAAGAAGTTTTAAGTTATTTTATTTGAAACTTCTATATGTAAAACTTTGTTATAAGAGGAATAGCAGATGACACAAAGCTATCAAAAAGTATGCGTTTTAGGTGCTGGTAAAGTTGGTGGAACACTCGTTCAGATTCTTGCAAATTATAATTTATGTCACGAAATATGGATTAAAGATAGCAATATAGATGTTGCCAAGGGAGTCGCGTTAGATACAATGCAATCAGCAATTTTGCGAGGTAGTAGTACACAGGTGCATGTTGTGGAAGAAGCGAGTGAAATTGAGGGTTGCCAGATTCTATTTTTCTGTGCAGGTTCACCAAGACTACCCGGAATGAGTCGTGATGATTTACTTCTAGCAAACGCAAAAGTTGTTTCTACTGCCCTAAGTAGCCTCAGTAACTATCTCCAAAACACAATTATTGTTATGGTTACAAACCCCCTTGATGCAATGGTTTATACAGCACTCCATTGCTTAGGCCTAAAAGCATCGCAGGTTATTGGGATGGCAGGTGTATTAGATAGTGCGAGGATGAGTTATTTTATTGCTGAAAAATTAGGTTTTGGTGCTGGACATATTACAGCTTCTGTGATGGGTGGGCATGGTGACGATATGCTACCTCTGGAACGTTTAAGCTCTGTAGGCGGAATTCCCTTGACTGATTTACTTAGTCAAAAAGAGATAGAGGACATTATTCAAAAAACACGTAATGGTGGTGCACAAATTGTTAATTATTTCAAGAATGGTTCAGCTTATTATGCACCAGCAATGTCTGTTGCAAAAATGGCAAACGCAATACTTAGAGATACAAATGAAATTCTCCCTTGCTCTGTTTTATTGCAAGGTGAATACGGTTATAGTGATGTTTGTACGGGAGTACCTGTGTTGCTTGGGCAAGGTGGCGTTAAAAAAGTGTTTGAGATTCGATTAACAGATAAGGAAAAAGAACTTTTTGCAAGGTCTATCCAGTCTGTGCAAAGCTTAATTCAAACTTTAAAATCTCATCAAGTTTGTTAAAAAAGGGCTAGAATCAGCCTCAAGGTTTTTAAGGAGGCTTTGAGGCTGATTCTAGCTTCTTGAAGTGTTTGAAGCCATAATTGGCAGAATTTTAACTAAAGGAAAAGTATATGGCAAAAATGGTAGCCCCTGCTAATACGCCTGTATGGGTAGATGAAAGTCGGTGTAAGGCTTGCGATCTTTGCGTTTCTTTGTGTCCTAGTGGAACATTAGCAATGCAATCTGGTAGCCAATATGTTTTGGGTAAGATTGTTAAAGTGATTGAAGCAAATAGCTGTATAGGGTGCAATGATTGTGAATTGCATTGCCCGGATTTTGCAATTCATGTTGCAGAAAAATCAGAATTTAAATTTGCTAAATTAACAGAAGAGTCAAAAAATAGAGCACAAAAGATTAAAGAAAATCGGTTTATGGTGATAGGAGAGTAGAATGAGTAGAGAGGAAATTGCAAGCGGCAACGAATTAGTTGCATTGGCAGCCGTAGATGTAGGCTGTAGGTTTTTTGGTGGTTATCCCATTACTCCCTCTAGTGAAGTCGCACATGATATGAGCTGGAGACTTCCAAAAGTGGGTGGGAAATTTATCCAAATGGAAGATGAAATTGGCGGAATCTCTGTTGCATTGGGTGCAGCAATGTCTGGCGTTAAGTCAATGACTGCAACCTCTGGACCAGGAATCTCTTTAAAGTCTGAACAAATTGGCTTAGGTTTTATGGCTGAAATTCCATTAGTCATTGTAAATGTTATGCGTGGAGGACCTTCAACAGGACTTCCTACAAGGGTTGCACAAGGCGATATTTTACAAGCGGCAAATCCAACGCATGGGGATTATCAGTCTATTGCACTTTGTCCGGGTAGCCTTGAAGAAGCATATACAGAAGCTGTACGTGCTTTTAATCTTGCAGAAGAATTTATGACACCCGTATTTTTATTACTTGATGAAACGCTTGGGCACATGTATGGGAGAGCAGTTCTTCCGGATTTGGCTGACATTCAAAAAAATATTGTGAATCGTAAAACTTTTGAGGGTAATCCAAAAGATTATAAGCCTTATGAGCGTAAAGAAGATGAACCTGCAGTCTTAAATCCTTTCTTTACGGGTTACCGCTACCATATCACAGGACTTCATCATGGTCCACTTGGCTTTCCTACAGAAGATGCAAAACTTTCTCAAAACCTCATCGATCGCTTATTTAATAAAATTCTTCACAAGCAAGATCGTATTGAAAGCTATGAAGAATATAAATGTGAAGATGCAGACCGCATTCTTATTGCCTATGGCTCTACCTCAAGAAGTGCCAAAGAAGCGGTGGATAGAATGCGTGAGAATGGTGTAAAAATTGGCTTATTTAGACCTATCACATTGTGGCCATCTCCTGTAAAAAAACTACAAGAGATTGGTAAGAAATTTGACAAAATTCTTGTAGCAGAGTTAAATAAAGGGCAGTATTTACGCGAAATTGAACGTGTAATGAAAAAAGATGTAAAATTTTTGGGCAAAGCAAATGGACGCCCTCTTTCTCCTTCAGAGATAATCAATGCAATTAAGGAGCTATAAATGGCATTTAATTATGATGAATACCTAAGAGTAGATAAAATGCCAACACTATGGTGTTGGGGTTGTGGTGATGGAATTATCCTAAAAAGCGTGATTCGTGCGATTGATGCTTTAGGCTGGAATATGGATGATGTTTGCGTTGTGAGCGGAATTGGTTGTAGCGGACGCTTTTCTTCTTATATCAACTGTAATACAGTCCATACAACACATGGACGAACTCTTGCTTATGCCACAGGAATTAAGCTTGCACACCCAGAAAAGAAAGTAATTGTTGTTGGTGGTGATGGAGATGGGCTTGCTATTGGCGGAAACCACACTATTCACGCTTGTCGTCGTAATATTGACATCAATTATGTCTTGATTAATAACTTTATTTATGGCTTGACAAATTCTCAAACTTCGCCAACAACTCCTAAAGGAATGTGGACGGTAACCGCACAATACGGCAACATTGATCCAGAATTCGATGCATGTCGTTTAGCTGATGCTGCAGGTGCAACTTTTATCGCCAGGGAAAGTGTGTTAGACCCCAAAAAACTTGAAAAAGTGCTTAAAGAAGGATTCTCACATGAAGGCTTTAGCTTCTTTGATGTTTTTAGCAACTGCCACATCAACTTGGGAAGAAAAAACAAAATGGGTGAAGCAGTAGAAACCTTAAATTGGATTGAATCTCGCATTGTTTCAAAGAAAAAGTTTGACACTTTGAGTGAAGAGGAACAAAAGGGTAAATACCCCACCGGTCTTTTAAAGCATGACACAACACAGCAAGAATACTGCAAGGCTTATGCAGAAGTGATTGCTAAGGCACAAAAAGGGGGCAAGTAATGAGAGTACAGCTTCGTTTCACGGGAGTAGGAGGACAAGGCGTTCTTTTGGCAGGTGAGATTCTTGCAGAAGCAAAAATCCGCAATAAAGGCTATGGAGTTAAGGCAGCAACCTATACTTCTCAAGTACGTGGGGGACCAACAAAGGTAGATATTCTTCTTGATGATAAGGAAATTTTATATCCTTATGCAAATGAAGGAGAAATTGACTTTATGCTTTCAACAGCCGATATCAGCTATCACCAATTCAAAGATGGCATTAAAAAAGGAGGTATTGTTGTTGTAGAACCCAATCTTGTTACCCCTTCGGCAGGAGATAAAGATCAATTCAAAATCTATAGCATTCCTATCATCACAATTGCAAAAGAAGAGGTTGGCAATGTTGTAACACAATCCGTTGTTGCTTTGGCGGTAACTGTAACTTTTACTCAATGTGTTGACCGTGACCTTGTCTATAACACAATGATAGAAAAAGTCCCAGCAAAAGTTGTTGAATTAAACAAAAAAGCATTTGAATTGGGCGAAAAATATGCCAAAGAGGCTATGCAAAAGGGCTGATAAGTAAAAAAGAGTTTTAAGCAACAACAAAAAATAATAGTTTTTGCGTTGCTTGAACACTCAAGGCATCTCATTTGAGGTTAAGAAAATTTGCAGGATGCCGATATAATGTCTGTCCATCTTACAAATTTTAATAAAGGGCAAACCATGAATATTTCAGGAATGGCTGATGGAGCGGTTGCACAAGCGAATATCTATGCAATCAAAAAAGCTCTCAACACACAGGAAACCTTAATGGGAAGCTTGTTAAGTGGTATGGAACAAGCAACTCAAGGGAGTGCCGGGTTGGCAAGCTCGGCTTTGGCAGGTACATCAATGCCTTCAGTTATTGAAGACAATAAAATTGATGCGTATGCTTAATTAAGAATACTATATTCTTAACCTAAATCCTGAAAGCATTTAGCATTGAGCTAGATGCTTTCAGGTATAGATTCTTAGATTCTTTTTTCTTTTTTTGTGCTTTATTATGCTCTGTAAACCCTTAGCATGAATCTCTTTTAAGCTTGGCATATATAGAATTTCGCAAGGAATGTCTTTAAGCGGATTATTAGAAATAAAAATCCTTTCAAGCTGTGGTAATTGGGCTAATTCTGAAGGAATCTCTGCAATAAAGAGTCCCTCGATATGCAATTCCTTAAGTGTCATTAAATGTTCTTTACGACGATTAAACCCAATATGAATCTGTAACATATCCACCCAAACTGCCTCAGGAATACGATATTTTTCTGCCCATTTCCAAATTGCATCTATCCATTCTTCGCTATTTTCTAGTCTTTCCTGATAATATAAGCCCTCTATATACAAATCTTTTGAATAAGAATGTGGAATTTGATTCAGTGTTTCAGAAGGAACTCCACATACATTCAAGTATTTTAATTGGGGGAGTTTAAATAAAAAAGGGCTTAAAAACTGCAGTGGGTTATGGCTAAGATTCAACCATAAAAGATGATGTAATGTTTGAATAGAATCAGGAATTTCTTGCAATCGATTATACGAAAAATCAAGGGCATCGAGGCGGGTATTCCAAAAAATATTCTTCGGAATGCTACTAAAGTGATTGTATGCAAGATGAATACTTTTAATATCTTTATGCAAATATTTTTCTGGTAATTCTGTTAAATGAGAATGTTCCAAGTGCAATTCTTCAGAATGTTTTTGAAGTAAAGATAAAAAAATTTTTTTAATCAATCCAACCTCTCTTGGAGAAAATATCAACCAACAGCCAAAATTATAACATATCTATACATAAAAAAGATTGCTTTTTGTATTAATGACTATTTTAAACACTATATGTATTTTTTGTTGTAAAATACTTCTAATTTTAATAAGCGGGGATTAGAATGCTAAAAATCATCAAGCATAATCTTGGTATTTATTTTATGATTCTTGCCTGTCTTGATTTTGCATTACTAGGTGTATGCGTAAAACTATTAGGGGAAGAATTACCTTCTATCGAGGTTGCTTTTTTTAGAAATTTTTTTGCAACATTATTTCTTATTTATCTATTTTTCAAAGCAAAAAAACGTTTTCAGCAAAAATTTCAACAAAATAAATCTCAAATAGGCCTTCTTATCTTTCGTGGAATCGCAGGTGTTCTTGCCCTCTACCTCTTTTTCTACAATATCCAGCACATAACATTAGTGGGTGCTTTTGCTTTCCATAAAAGCTCTCCTATTTTTATCACACTTATCGCCTTTTTAATTTTTCGTGAAAATATTGGCTGGAGAGGATTCTTAGGTATTAGCATTGCATTTTTGGGTGTTTTATTTATCTCACAACCTTGGATGCTAAATATTGAAGTCGGATTCAGGGAATTATTACTCGGTCTAGCTTGTGGCTTTTTCTCTGCACTCTCTTTGCTAAGTGCCAGAAAACTTAAAGCAAGTTTTAGTACAGAAATTATTGCTTTGGGTTTTATGATTGTGGGTTCAATTATACCGCTAATCTCTATGTTTATCGGTGAATTTTATGCACCTAAAGAATTAGACTTTTTAATTGCAAAATTCCAATTTCCAAGCTTAAAAGCATGGATATTGGTGCTGATTATGGGGGCATTAAGTGCAATTTATCAAATCCATATTACCAAAAGCTTTGGCGTAGCAAAAAAAGCAGCTATTGTCGCTGGTGTTAGCTACCTTGATGTTGTATTCTCCTTGATTTTAGGGATATTTTTAGGAGATGCACTCCCTAACTTCTTAGTTATTTTAGGGGTTTGTGGGGTTATTTTTGGGGGGGTGATGGTCATCTACCGCCATCGATAAACAAAAAATGGGGAATTTTTGCCCTACCCTACTACATCAAACCAAATAACAGGATAGAGGAATTTTAAAACCCACAAAACAGAAACTTCAAAGGTCTTTAGCCTTTGGTATGAATGCTTATCAACAGAATTCATTGTTTTTTTGATTATCCTTGATTTTCTGTATCATTCTTAT
>NZ_NHYN01000090.1 GCF_003288845.1 Helicobacter monodelphidis
ATTGAGTGATGTTGAGATTAATTTTGATAGTGGTGCTGGAACATTAACTAATGCAGATAAATTCTATCTTGTTGGTTTAGGAGCTAAGAATCTTAATATCGTTTCTAAGAGTTCAGGGACTGTTGAATCTGTATTTGATCATACAGGTAAAACAAATCTTACATTAGATAAAGGAACTACTACAACTTCTGGAAATGTTGGACATGGAAATATTAACCTCACAGGCACAACAGAGCTTAGCATTCGCACAAATTCAGATTGGACTGGAACAGTGCTTGCAGATAAAGCAACTCTTTTAAATATAGACACTACAGGGGGTTATTTAAATTTACAACCCGGTTCTATCGCTGGTTCTGTCTTTGCTAAAGTGCAAACACTCAATGTCAATGCTATTGGTGATTTCTCTGCTTCAAACACAGACTTTGCTTCAATGAGCACAGCAACTATCAAAGGTGTAGGTAGAGTTACACTCGGCAATCTTAATCGTGGTGATTCTGTTACAGTCGATGCAACAAACCTCATTGGTCTATTGAGTATGGGAACTGTTACAACAGGCAACTTCACTTTGACA
>NZ_NHYN01000091.1 GCF_003288845.1 Helicobacter monodelphidis
CTTTGCACAATCTGATTTAAAACGCCTCGCTCATCAGAAAACCATTCACCTTTTTTGAATGTAAGCTCTGAAGGAGGTTTAATGTCTTCTTTTTTAGGAAGTTGTAAGTAAAACTGATAACCTTCTTCTCTTGCTTGTTTATAAAAGTCTTTTAAGATGTTTTCATCTTTAAACCATTCAAGTTGTTTGATGTCTGGATTATCTTTTGTAGATTGGCTCAAAAGTGGTGTTTTTCCTCCAAATTCACGCATTTGTTCATTAATGTTTCTTTGCAGCTCTAAAAGAAACAATTCCTCTGGCTCAACAATTTCTGCAATAATTTCGTCATTCTCTACAGGGATAAGATTTTTTTCAACATAAGGAATAATTTCTGTGCTTGGCTTTTTGAAAACACGATGAGGAATTCCCACCTAAACATTCTCATTAGATAAAGAAAACATTAGAGATGTGAAATATATGCACCTTTTGCATACTTAAAACTTCTTTCTATTCACATCATCCATAATCTTTACAGCAATATTATCTACAGTGTTGCTGATTTCTTGCGATTGGTTGGCAATATCTAATATTT
>NZ_NHYN01000092.1 GCF_003288845.1 Helicobacter monodelphidis
CTAAAGCTATTGCCTAAACTTGAAGTAGCTTTATTTTTCTTAACAATATAAGCGGGTCCAAAATCTCTGGGTGAATCACTCCCTGTAAATCCTTTCCATTCTGCAAGGCGTCTTTGGCTTCCTATCGCGCAAGACGAAGTTCCTATTCCACAAATACCAAAATTCGCATCACCTTCGCGATTGTTAGGGTCATCATCTAAATATGCCCATACATAAATGTATCTGCCACCGTATTCTTCAATACTATCAGACGTTCTAACATTATACCCACCCTTGACTTGCTTTTCTTCCTCTAGGCTTAGAATATGCACACCTTTAGAATAATCACTTAATGCACCATGAGTAACTTTTGCCAAAATATCTTCTGCTGCAAACACAGAACTTGCCATTAACGCACTTACTGATATTGAAAAAATAAGTTTTTTCATGCTATCCCCTTTGATCATTTGCCTTAACTATAGGCTAAAGTATGCTATAATTTTTTTACTTAATATTTTTTTAAATATTACTCAATCTTTCAAAATTATTTTATTTTATTTGTTTTTATGCTTCAATATGTTACAATTT
>NZ_NHYN01000093.1 GCF_003288845.1 Helicobacter monodelphidis
TGGAATATTTCTGTGCTAGGTTGGAGTTGTTTTGCAAAATGTGCAGTGAGAGAATCTAATTCTACGCCTATTCTTTGTGTATTGTTTTTTAGAGATTGTGGCATTGCTTCAAAGAATATTCCTTTACCTAAAGAGGGTTCTAACACTCTACCTTTACTAAAACCTGCTTTGAGTAAAGATTCATAGATAGGTTGCACGACACTAATAGGCGTATAATAGGCATCGTCTGTTCTTTGCAAGAGTTTTCTAAGTTGGCTTTGCACTTCTGCAAAATCTCCCATCAATACAGATTTTAAAAGCTCTAAATCCTTATCGGTTATCACAGAATTCAGCCCACCAAAACCGCTATATTTAGCTAAAATGGCTTGTTGTTCTTGTGTTGCTTGTGTATTGTTTTGCATAAGCTCTTTGAGTAAAGACATAGCCTCTATATTGTCTTTAAATCTAGTCCTTAAACTTTTCTCTTCATCATGGAAGGATTCAAAGTCTAAGGGTTTTTTAAGATGATTAGGGGTAGAATC
>NZ_NHYN01000094.1 GCF_003288845.1 Helicobacter monodelphidis
CGAAGCGATGGCAATCGCATTTTAAAGGAGAGAATATGCAAAAATACCCAGAAGTGTATAGTTTAGAGGAAAGTTTAGCGATATTGGATAAATATAAAGGTCAGATTACACAAGAGCAGTATGAAGCCATACAATCAAATATAGGAAATTTTGCTATTGAGGACATGTATCTGAATGAAAAAGATATTGTCGATAATATTAGAATTTTAAAGGGTGAAGTTACCGCTAACGAATGTATAGCTGATCTTAAAAAAGAATGGGGTTGTATTTAACATGTGGGATTTTCAAGAAGTATCAGAATTTGATAGTTTTTTACTTAAAACGAATAAAGTAAATGCTAGTTCTTTGGAGGAATTATTCTATAGGGAAAGAGAGATAAGCAATAAAAAAACCATAGAATTAAATGCTAATCCCATTCAAGGCAACTTTGACTACCAACACTTGAAAGATATTCACAAATATATCTTTCAAGATATTTTTACTTGGGCAGGAAAAGATCGGTTTGAGTTAAAG
>NZ_NHYN01000095.1 GCF_003288845.1 Helicobacter monodelphidis
TTCCAAGTTGGTGCTTATTCTAACCAAACTGTTAATATCTCTATTGGTGCAACAAGCTCTGATAAGATTGGACACGCAAGGTTTGAAACAGGTTCAATTATGGGGTCTAATACAGCTACACTTGGAACTGTTGCATTGGAATTCCAAGGACTTTCAGGGAATAAATCTCAAGTTCTTGAATCTGTTGTTATTTCTACTTCAGCAGGAACAGGACTTGGAGCTTTAGCAGAAGTGATTAACAAAAACTCTGATGCACTCGGTGGAACAAAAGCAACATTTAGCGTTCAAGCTACAGGTTCTGGAGCTGTTGCAGCAGGTGATATTGCTAACCTCACAATTAATGGTGTATGGATTGGTGATATTACAGGTGTTCAAGCAAACGACAGAGATAATAAGCTTGTTCAAGCAATTAACTCTAAGAAAGAAGAAACAGGTGTTCAAGCTTCTATTGATGCAAATGGTCGTTTGAATTTAACTTCTACTGATGGTCGTGCGATTATGGTTACAGGAAGT
>NZ_NHYN01000096.1 GCF_003288845.1 Helicobacter monodelphidis
CATACGCACAAAACTAAAATCAAACTCAAAAACTGCCAATGAAGCGACTAAAGTCGCCTTACATAGGGCATTGCGCAATTCGCTTTGCTTTTGCGCGCCCCTAAAATAGGTGTTTGCATATTCTCTGCAAACGCTTCGGATTCTTTCTCAAGACTGCTAAAGCAGCTTGAGCCTCCTAGAATCCTTGCTTGTTTCTGCTTTTTTCTGTCGGTAGCTTTACAAAAAATGCTTAAATGTCCCTCTGAAACGATGTTTCAGGGGATTTAAGCTGTTTTTTGTGCTAACCGAAGCAGAAAAACGAAAAACATTGCTTGAGAATATGCTCTAGAATTAATTGTAAGGGGGTAAAAATGCAAAAAATATGGGTTGGTTATATGCTGGTATTAGATTATGGTTAAAATGCAATAGCGTTGCTTTAAAGTGTATTTATGAGCGTTTTTGGTTTTTGCTGGATTTTTTGAGAATCAAAAAATCAGCACACAAGCGTAAAATAGGGCTTTTTGGGA
>NZ_NHYN01000097.1 GCF_003288845.1 Helicobacter monodelphidis
GCTACTAATGCCGTCAACAACAAAGACATCATCATTAAACTAGAAGGTGTGAGTGCTACACACATCGATGATATTATTGGTAATATTACTACTATATAATGTTGCCCTTTAAACTTTAATCTTTACAGATAAAGTTAATCAAGGTTAAGCCTTGAATCCCTAGACTCAGTCTAGGGTTTATTATATTTTCAACTTGAGTGTCCAAACACACCCTCTTTTGTCCTCCCTCCCTTGCTATTGTCCTCCTTTGCAAGGGAGAATATTTACTCTCTTCAATCTGATTGAGTCTTGAATAAGATAAGAGTTTAGAAGTGATTGCTTTATGTCATAAAAGCTTATTCAAACAAAAAAGAGTAGAGATAATCTTTAAAGAATCAAAAGTAAGAAATAGATAGAGATACATACATTTGAATACCAGAATCCCCCACAATTCTAGTATAAATCACTTTGTTAAGGAGAAACTAAGTGGGGGAATACTACAATCT
>NZ_NHYN01000098.1 GCF_003288845.1 Helicobacter monodelphidis
TTAACCTTAGGCAATCCACACATTCCTACTCTTATCAATACGCTCTAGGATAACATTTCCACTCTACTTCTTTGGCAACAAATTGTCCACCAGCAGCTGGTGCTTGTTGAGCACCAGCCATTGCATTTGCAGGGTAAACCTCTGCCTCAATAAACTTACCCACAGTTAAATCTGCAAAAGTTCCATAAACATCATTCCCAAACGCCCCACAATCATCACCCTTAAGTTGTGTGTAAGGAAGAATCTGAATAACAGCATTCACTCCATTCATACCTTGCAAAGTAATAGTTTTCTTAGCAGGATCAACTGCACTAATCTGTCCTTGTAAATCCCAATCTGCAAGAATGGGCGTAACACATAATCCACTTAAAATAGCAACCGATAACAACTTTTTCATTTTTAGCTCCTTGAGTTTTTTATCAAACAGAATGAATTCAATTTGATTAATGTAATGATATAGTAGGGTTGTCAAAGAA
>NZ_NHYN01000099.1 GCF_003288845.1 Helicobacter monodelphidis
ACTAAATCAATATCCCCTAAGCCTTCTTTATAGAATGCTCCTGCAACTTGTGCATTAAACTCACCTTCACCTTTGAAAACTCTTGATTCTCTTAAAAGCTTACTGATTGCATTTGTTCCATCATGATAAAACTCGGCATAATTTGTTCCAAATTCTTTTAGGGGTTGGATATTGAATTTTTCTTCAAACTGCTCTCTTATTTCATGGATTATAAATGAAAGTGAACGTGATACATGAAGAGACTCTTCTGTGTTTTTGATGGTTTCTTTCTTTAGATTCTCTTTTCTTTTGTATAATTCTTTTAGCTCTTGTGTGAATTGTTCATAATAATATCTGCTCTTTTCCTTCTTTTTTGCTGATAAACCTACCTTATCCATTAACTCATCAAGGTTGTAGTTTCCATTTTTGAGTAAGTCTTTTTTTGCAAGTTCTATGATTTGAGATGTCTCATTTTGCATA
>NZ_NHYN01000009.1 GCF_003288845.1 Helicobacter monodelphidis
GTAATTAAAGGTAATTGACCAAAATAGCCTTTACTCTTGCTTAGTTGTCAAAGATCATAAAAACCGAAAAATATCGTTTGGTTTTTGAATAAAGAACAAAGTCATCTTATTTAAAACACAAAAGAATTAAAATATTGTTTATCGAAAACCATACTTAACTTTTCGTGGATAAAAGATGGCAGAATTATAACCTCAAATTTCTTAAATATTTCTTAAATAAAAGATGTTTTCATATTTTTTGTTATTCTCTCTCAAATGCCCTTCTTTCAATCTCTCCACTCAAACATCAAAGTCGCAAAGAATCTCCTTTGCTATCTTCAAATGCCCAGAACTCATAAAATGGATGCTTGAATGCAAATTCCAAAGACTACTGAACAATACCCTACTCATCGCAACTCCAACCTCCCTTTCGTATTCTTTTCCTTGTGCTTGTGCTTCTTGAAGCCTATGCAACCATTCCTCTGGAATAAAAAGACCCGGTAATTTGGAATAAAAAAATAAGCACTTTTATAGCTTATTACGGGATAAAAGCCTATAATCAAAATGGTTTTACTCCCTAACTGATGATTAATCTTATGCAAACATTCAAGCAATTGCTCAGCAACTTGTATATCGTAAATAGGTTGTGTAACAATAGCATTCACCCCACTTTCAACTTTTTTATACATTTTGCGTTTAAGTTTTTCCCAGTCAGTGGCATAAGAGTTCATCACACATAGCGGGTAGATGGGTTTTAATTTTCCACTCAATTCATTGCCTTGTAAATCCCGACCCAAATTAAGTGCATGTATAATCTGAATCAGCAAAGAGCTATTTGACTCAAAAACATCTTTAGCTTGAGGCTGATTACCATATCTAATGGCATCTCCCGTAAGTGCCAAAAATATTCGTAATTCAAATTCATTAGCGGCGATTATATCCGCCTGCAAAGCAAGAGAATTTCTATCACGCATACTAAGTGTGCAAATTGATGGTTTACCCAAAGCATTCTGCAATTTTATACTCGTGAGTATTGATGAGGGCTTCAAGCAAGCTCTAGGCGAGTCTGTACAAATAAAAGCATTAATTTTCTCAACAATTCCGCTCACTTTCAAGGTTTGAATTTGAGCAGAAAGACTTCCGGATAACGATGGCACAAATTCAAAACTTAAGAAAGATCCTTGCTCAATACTTTTAATTACTGATTCAATCATTTCATGCTCCTATCCAAACGCCTTATTAACCACATTCTCTATCCTCCAACATTAGCAAGGTTTTAAAAATGCTACCAAACAAAAACGACCGCAATTTCTCTCACGTCTATAAGAATAAAAATCTGTGCAACAAGAAGAACAAATAGGACAAATATGCAAAGCAGATTCTAACCCACCTACCCTACACCATTCCATCTGCAACAATCGCACTAAATCTAAAAAATATTTTTCACCTTGCTGAACAACACCCATAGCAAGATATTCATTCTGCAAAAAAACAGAATAAACATCTTCTTGAACCTCATAACAACAGACACGAATACTTGCTCCAATATAACCATAAAGGTCGCTTGGTTGACTTCCAAATAAATTGCACATTTTTTGAATTGTTTTTGTAAGAATTTGTAATTCCACGCCTCTTCTGCCTGCATGCACAACACCCAAAATCCGACACTTTGTGTCATAGATGACGATTGGATTACAATCTGCAACCATTACCATCAGTGCTAATTCAGGACAATTTGTTATCAAAGCATCGCCTTGAACTTCTACCTCTTGTCTCCCTTGCAATATCGTTTTATCCACACAAATCACTTCGTTGCTATGAATCTGATTCATAAATACAAGAGGTAATTTCTCTGACTCAAGCTTGCTTAAAAGAATCTGACGATTGTAATAAACATTCTCCTTCGAATCACCCACATGATAAGCAACATTCAAAGAATCAAACTCGCCAACACTCACTCCACCAAAGCGGTTACTTAAAATAAACTTTAGCTCTGCGTAAGGATTCTCTATAAGCATTTATAAAACCTATTTTATGGAGAATCGATTAAAAGGCTGTAAGCCCCTTAAGATTTCTGTTGCACCTCTGGAAATATCTTGCAAAGGATCAGGGGAAAGATGAACTAGCAACTTTAATTCTTGTTCTAAATATTCCTTAAACCCTCTTGTTAATGCTCCGCCACCCGTAATAATCACACCATCTTCTACAATATCAGGAACTATTTGCGGTGGAATGTTAGCGATTGTTTCTACAATAGTTTTTTTGATTTTTTCGATTGCTGGCATAATCGCTGTATATACTTCAGCTGCCGTAATTTCAAAACTCACAGGAAGTCCATTCAATAAATGTTTAGCATTTGCACGATAACTGCCTCCCGTATCAGGATTAATCAGATTTGCCATTTTAATTTTGATTTGTTCTGCAGTATCTTTTGAAATAAGTAAATTTTTTTCGTGTTTAATATATTCAAGTATCACATTATCCAATGTATCACCAGCAGTTTTACTGCAAGAGGAAGTCACAAGCCCACTTAAAGAAATAATGCTCACTTCAGTTAAACCACTTCCGCAATCAACAATCATTCTTCCCCTTGAACTATTAATGTCTACGCCCGCACCGACAGCAGCACTAAAGGGGTCTTCAATCAAAATAACCTCACGTGCACCCGCAAGCATCGTCGCTTCATATAAAGAATTACGTTCCACCTGTGTAAGATTTTGCGGAATGGAAATTCCTACACGCGGACGCGACGAAATATGGGCAGAAAGAATATTAATTAAAGTGCTCATAAAAGCTTTTGTCATTTCAAAATCGCTAATCGCTCCGTTGGCAAGGGGGCTAATTACCTCCAAACTACTATGAGTTTTTCCCCTCATTGCCTTCGCTTTTTTTCCTATCGCAACAACACGGCTCGCACCATACCTTCTTTCAACAGCAATACAAGATGGCTCATTAAAAATAACACCCTCATCCTCAATAGCCACAATCGTATTCGTAGTTCCCAAATCTACAGCAATATTACTACTTTTCTTAAAATGATTTAGATAATTGAACATTTTATAAACTCCTTATTTTAATACATAATCACTAAATTCTAACAAACATCAATTGTCCATTTTTTGGATATAATTCTAACAAAAAAAAATAAAAAAATCTACTCTATTTGTATTTCACAATAACGATTCTCTATCCTCAAACAAGAACAACATTATTCTTGACATAAATCAAGGATTTTGTTGGAGGATTATTATATCATTACTTCCATCGAGTGCGGTTTTATTGTCAGTTTTTTTATAAAACTAAAATCAGCAAATCGAAAAAAGAGGGGGTCAGATTGAAACAAAGTAAAATTCTTGTTTATCTTTCCTTATTGAGTTTTATTGTTGCCATTGGAATGTTTGCTTATTTAGTGAATGCCTCAAAAGCACTTTCTTATCTTTCAGACAATCCGAAAGCCTGCATTAATTGCCATGTAATGTTCACGCAATATCAGACATGGCAGCACAGCTCACATCAAGGAGTTGCAACTTGTGTTGAATGCCATCTTCCAACAGATGGTTTTTTTGCAAAATATCTTGCAAAAGCCAAAGATGGATTCAATCATTCTGTTGCTTTTACAATGGGAAGTTATCAACAAAGTATCGCCATCAGTCAAGATGGTGCAAATAGGGTACAAGCAAACTGCATTTCTTGTCATAGCAACCTTGCAGCTACACTTGTAGATAACGCACAAAATTATCATAATTTCAAGAATCCCACAGAATACAACGACAGGTGGTGTTGGGATTGCCATAAGGAAGTTCCTCATGGTCGTGTGCGTTCTTTATCAGCAACACCTAATGCAATTGGCATTAGAGAGTGGCATCAAAAATAAATTAGGGGAGGAAAGTCAATGAAATACAAAACTTTATTAATTGGGTCTTTATCAGCTATTGTTGTGATGGGGTTACTTGTTGGCAACATCAATGCACGGGAAAATGAACGGGAATCGTTACTTAAAAAACCAACAGAAGAAACAGGAATTCCTAATAAGGAAAAGAGCGATGAATGGGCGAAATATTACCCGCGTGAATTTGATTCTTGGAGACGAACAAAAGAAAGCGAAACAATTGAAGATATGCTAGAAAAAAATCCAGCACTTGTTGTCGCTTGGGCAGGTTATGCATTCTCAAGAGATTATAATGCACCACGAGGACATTATTATGCGGTGCAGGATAATATTAATACTCTAAGGACAGGGGCACCTACTGATGATAAAACAGGACCTCAACCAACCGCTTGTTGGACTTGTAAATCTACAGATGTACCGCGTCTTATGGAAGAGGAAGGAGAATTAGAATTCTTTACGGGTAAATGGGCAAGGCTAGGAAGTGAAGTTGTGAATCCTGTAGGTTGTTCTAATTGCCATGATGACAAAACTGCTGAATTAAAAATTAGCGTTCCTTATTTTGATAGAGGATTACAAGCAGCAGGTATGCCTACTTTTGCAGAATCAACACATCAGCAAAAACGTAGCCTGGTTTGTGCACAATGCCATGTGGAATATTATTTTAAGAAAACTGAGTACATAGACAAGAACAACCAACCTCAAACTGCGATGGTTGTCACATTACCTTGGGCAAAAGGCACAACGGTGGAAGAAATTGAAAAATATTATGATGAGATAAACTTTGTAGACTTTACACATAGCATTTCTAAAACCCCAATGCTTAAGGCCCAACACCCTGATTTTGAATTATTCCAAATTGGCATTCATGGTAAAAAGGGCGTTTCATGTGCAGATTGTCATATGCCTTACACACAAGAAGGGAGCGTAAAATATTCAGACCACCGCATCGCAAGCCCGTTAGAGAATATCGATAAAACTTGTCTAAATTGTCATCGTGATAGCGAGAAGAATTTAATGACAATCGTTGGTGAAAAACGCGAACGTAAAGATATACTCCAAACAATCGCTTTTGACAATATTGCTAAAGCCCATCTTGAAACAGGGAAAGCACTTGAAGCAGGTGCGAGTTTAGATGAATTAAAAGAAGTGCATACATTAATCCGCCACGCACAATGGAGAGGGGATATGGCAATTGCAGGACATGGATCGTTCTTCCACGCACCAGAAGAAGTCTTGAAACTTTTGGCTTCTGCAAACGAAGAGGCACAAAAAGCAAGAATCAAGCTTGTTGGGATTCTTGCAAAGCATGGCATAACGAATTATATTGCACCTGATTTTTCAACAAAGCAAGCGGCTCAAAATGCCATTGGCTTGAATTTGCAACCTTTTATTGATGAAAAGCTAAAATTCAAGGAAACTCTTGAAAAAGAATGGAAAAAACAAGCTATTGAAAAAGGGAGAATTAATGCGAAAGCAGCGGAGGACATTCCTGATAATGCGACTTCCTATTTCAAAAAATAAATTTTGAATGCGTGTTTTACATTCCTACATTTTAAGTCTGTCTCTATTTCTGCTTTTGGCAGGGATAGTGGCAGTGGCGACTTTTATCGAGAATGATTTTGGTACGGAGAGTGCCTATCATCTTGTTTACCAATCATTCTTTTTTGAAATTCTTTTTTTTATTCTCAGTATTCATTATCTCTATCTACTTTTTGCAAAAAAGCTTTACAGACACCTTTTGCGTACAATTTTTCACCTTGCCTTTATTGTCATTCTTATAGGTGCCTTAATTACGCGTTATTATGGCATAGAAGGAAGTATGTACTTAAACCCTCACGAAAAAACTTCCCATTTTTTCACACAACAATATTTCATTCAAATCAATACCCAACAACAATCTTTTTCTGTCCCATTTTTTCTCAACGCATTTAGTCAACCATCTACAATCATTCTTGACCCAGAGGAACATTTAATCCTTCAGGTCATTGATTCCTTCTTTCAAAAAAATGGATTACAGACAAGCGGTTATATCGATGTTAACCTATTGTATCGCCATCAAACCCTAAACCAAAAGCCATTACGGTTTTTTTATCCTCTTTCATTGCAACAATATTCAGAATCGCAAACATTACAAAGCCCTATCGGAGAAATTAAAATAAACTTTATGCCTCAAAAAATTCAACTCCCTTTTTCCCTCAAACTTGATTCTTTCGTTCTTAGTCTTTATGCTGGTAGCCAATCACCTTCAATGTATGAAAGTTTTCTAACCCTCATAGATTCACAACAAAAAGAGCATAAAATTCATCTCTATATGAATCATACTTTTAGCCAAGAAGGTTATAAATTTTTTCAAACTTCTTATGATTCAACCGGAGGTAGCATTCTTAGCGTAAATTACGATCCAGGAACACTCCCCACATACATAGGTTATTTTCTCCTCTTTAGCGGTATGCTCTTGACTCTCTCACATAAACAATCTCGCTTCCAAACTCTTTTAAGACAAATCAAAAAAGGGCAGACACTTCTTTTGTGGCTTCTGTGTCCCATATTACTCTTAACTCCACTCAAAGCCTCACTAAATACGGAATATAAACAATTTCTTATGCAAGATTTAAAAACAGCTAAGCAGGATTTTAAACGTTTAAATACACAAGGCAGAAGCGGAAGAATGCAACCACTTAATACCCTGAATATCGATATTTTACATAAGATTTCCTTGCAAAATCACATAGAAGGACTCGATGCAGATTCAGTTATTTTTGGAATAATCACACATCCTCGCTTATGGCGAAATGTTCCATTAATTGCCGTTAAGAATCCTATGCTACGTGATGAGATTAGCAAAAATAATAAAAATAAATTATTTACATTTCATCAATTTTTTGACTCTCAAGGATACAAACTATCAAAAAATTTACAAAAGGCAAGAATGGTTCCCGCCGCAAAACGCAATATTTATGAGAATGAACTGATTAAGGTTGATGAACGATTACAGATTTTTGCAATGGTTGCTAAGGGTGAATTATTGCGCATCCTTCCACCATCAAAAAACCCTCACAATAGTCGCTGGTTAACGCTCAAGGATTTTGCCAAAGAAGATTATTTACCCCTACAAAAGCAGATAAGCGAACTTTTTTCTGCTTCCTTTGCAAGAGATATTATAAAAATTGAACAAATTATGAAAGAGTGGAGAACATACAATCAACAAAATAGCCCCCTTAGCCAATTTGACATTGAGATAGAAATATTTTATAACCAAATTGATATTTTTCCAAAACTCACCTTTGCTTATTTTTTCCTTTCTATCTGTGCATTGATTTTTGCTTTTTACACCACATTTTATCAAAACAAATCAAGTACTATCACAAGAATACAAACAGGAATACAGATATTCGCATTCCTACTATGGATACTCCACACAATAGGTTTAATACTTAGAAGCTACATCAGTGGGCATGCACCCTTTAGTGATACATACGAATCTTTACTGTATATCTCCTATAGTAATTTGTTTATTCTTTTCTTTTTTCGCAAATATCCCTTTGTTATTGCAGCGGGTAGTCTGCTTGGAGGTATTTTTCTCTTTGTTGCACACCTAAACCATATTGACCCTGAAATTACCAATCTTGTACCTGTTTTAAAATCTTTTTGGTTAAGTATACATGTTTCCATTATCACTGCAAGTTACGGATTCTTTGGAACAGGTGCCCTACTTGGACTACTTACGCTTATTTTATTTTTTCTACATTCCACCCAACACCCCCTCAAAAAAACTATTTTGCAATTATCCTACATTAATGAAGTAGCACTAATTTTAGGACTTTTTTTATTGACGACTGGAAATTTCTTGGGGGGAATCTGGGCAAATGAAAGTTGGGGAAGATATTGGGGCTGGGATCCAAAAGAATCTTGGGCGTTTGTTTGTATGATGATTTATGCTGCTATTTTACATTTTAGATTGCTAAAGCCCCGCCATTATCCTTACTATTTCTCTCTACTATCTTTATTAGCTTTTAGCTCCATTCTGATGACCTATTTTGGTGTAAATTTCTATCTTGCAGGTAAACACTCTTACGCAAAAGGCGACCCAATTCCACTACCATCATGGATATATCTGGTGGCATTTAGCTTTATCTTGTTATGGGCGTTTAGCTTTAAAAAGCGACACTTGCAATGAGGCAGTATCTATCAATCCACCCACCCCGCAACAAAATGGTAAAATACTAAATATATCCATCCGATAAACCACCGCTACCTTTAAACCTAAAATTACTGCAGTAATCTTAAAATATTTTGTTGCGTTGAAGTAGACTGTGCAATTGCATAATTTCCTGCTTGCGCAAGAATATTTAACTTGCTATAAGTTGAACTTTCTTCAGCAAAATCTGTTTCACGAATATTAGATTCAGCGGCTTTCACATTAACTTGCGTAATTGTAATATTATTCAACGTGCTTTGCACCTGTTGTTGTGCAGAACCTAAATCTGCACGAATAGCATTTAAACGACTCATCGCTGATTCAGCAATATCCATTACCGCCATCGCCCCATGAAGTGTCGTTACTGGAATACCCAAAGGAGACATATCATCATCTAAAATTGCACCCACAGCCGAACGCACATCGATACTAAATTCTCCCAAAACATCACGTAAGTTAATCGTTGCCTCAGCAAGATTATTCGTTCCAGAAAAAAGAGGAGAATCTGCCCCAGCACCAAGATTAGCAATCTTAATATCTGAAGGATCATGTCGATTCAAAGTAAGCATACCAATGCGTGAAATATAATTTGTTACATTTGGATCAACATCACCCATACTTAAAAATTCAGTCAAATTTGTTACATTAGGGTCAACAGCAGTAATACCATCCGCACCAATATAAAACCCACGTCCATCAGGTGAATTTAAACGCAACGCTCCAGATGCATCAATAGAAGCCTCCACACCGGTTTCAATTTTCCTCGCATTAATTGCCTGAACTAATTTACCATCAGAATCATTAGCTTTAATGTCCGTAACATCTCCAATATACACCCCATTAATTGTTAAGCCTTGAATACTACCCGCTTGCACTGCCTCAAAACCCACAGCTTGAACTGTATAAGTCGCCCTTACACCGCCTAATAAATCAGAATTTTTATTAATTACTTCAGCTAAAGCCCCCAAACCCGTTCCTGCACTTGTAGAAAGCACAACAGATTCAAGCGTTACATCTTTACCGCCATTAATCTGTAAAAACTGCAGTTTTACATCTCCCATTGCTGTTACGCTTGTTGTCTCAAAACGAACATGCCCAATTTTGGAAGAATTTGTCGCCCCGATAGTAAGATTCACTGTTTGATTAGAATATGCTCCAATCTGAAACTTTTTATTTGTAAAAGATCCAGCAAGTAAAGATAACCCATTATAGCTTGTTGTATTTGCAATATTATCCAAAGAATTGATAAGACGATTAATATCTGCTTGAATTGCTATTCTTGTTTTTGTTGTTTGCCCATCTTGTGCAGCTTGAACTGATTTTGTCTTAATGGTATCTAAAATTTTAACCTGTTCGTCCATTGCTTTATCTGCAATCTGAATAATACCTATTGTATCGTTAGCATTACGCATCGCCTGCCCTAAAGAATTTGCTTGAGAACGTAAAGAGTCTGCAATAGCCATTCCAGATGCATCATCTGCCGCTTTATTAATTCTTAACCCAGAACTCAAACGTTCTAAAGAATTCTGCAAAGATGCCTGCACAAAAGTGCCTTGTGCATGAGAATTGATTGCGTGAATATTTGTATTAATATTAAATGCCATATAACCTCCTTGTTGCTCACTCCAAATCATATCGGAATAAAACCACATTATATTAGAGTTTTGCAAACAAAAAGCAACTTTTTTGCACTCTAAAAATTTTAAACTTAATCCAAAATAACCATTTTTAAGCATAAAGTTAGAAAACACAAGGTAAATTAGCATTCTGGATTAGATTTTATTATTGGAAACGATGATGCAACGATACAAGACAAAGAAAATTTATGTAGGGAATGTAGCTGTTGGTGGCGATAGCCCCATATCTATACAATCAATGACTTATAGCAAAACTGCAAATATTCCGACAACAATAGAGCAAATTGAAGCTTTAATGCTTGCAGGTTGCGATATTGTACGCGTAGCTATTAGTGATGAAGAGGACGCACTTGCTCTTAGAGCTTTGCGTCCTGCTGTCAATATTCCGCTTGTTGCTGATATTCATTTTCGCCATAAACTCGCCATTTTAGCTACCCCTTATGTGGACTGTATTCGCATTAATCCTGGTAATATTGGTTCTAAAGAAAAAATAAAAGAGGTTACTCATATCTGTCAAGAATACAAAATTCCTATTCGCATCGGCGTTAATAGCGGAAGCCTTGAATCACAATTTGAACAAAAGTATGGTCAATCATCAAGAGGTATGGTTGAATCTGCACTTTACCATATTAGCCTTTTAGAGGATTTAGGATTCACAGAAATTAAAGTCTCATTGAAAGCAAGCGATGTAGAACGCACATTAGAGGCTTATCGTCTTTTGCGTCCACTCACTCCCTACCCCTTTCATTTAGGCGTTACAGAGGCTGGAACATTATTTGACTCAACAATTAAAAGTGCAATGGCATTAGGTGGGCTTTTGCTGGAGGGTATCGGCGATACAATACGGGTTTCCATTACTGGTGAATTAGAAAAAGAAGTTGAAGTTGCTCGTGCTATTTTAAAATTTTCAGGAAGAACTAAAGAGGGCATCTATTATATTTCATGTCCAACTTGTGGACGCATTGAAGTTGATTTAGTTGAGGCTTTAGAGAAGGTAAAGAGTCGGTTAACTCATATTAAAGCACCATTAGTTTTATCAATTATGGGTTGTGCAGTCAATGCATTAGGTGAAGCAAAAAGTGCTGATTTAGCTATTGCATTTGGGCATGGCGATGGTTTAATTATCAAAAAGGGAGAAATTGTTTGCAAGCTAAAAGGTGATGACCTGATTGAACGTTTTATTTTAGAGGTTGAGCAAGCAAATCAAGACTATTTTAAAAATAAGGAACTAGGACAATGAATTTGCACAATTCTATACTTAAAACAAAACAAAGCACACAAAAACTTCTAGCTTTAAATTCAAAGCAACGCACTCAACTATTGGAATGTATGGCTGAAAATCTAATCAAGGCAGAAAGTGATATTTTGCAAGCTAACCAAAAAGATATAGAGATAGCACAAAAAAACCAAATGAAGGACTCCATGCTAGAACGATTAAGCTTAGATTCCAAAAAAATTCAAGCAATGTGCAAAAGTGTGCAGGAAATTGCATCTTTAAGAGAACCTTTAGGGCGTGTGCTTGATGGTTTTATTGCACCGAGTGGCATTGCCATTTCTAAGATCTCTGTGCCATTGGGTGTCGTTGCTGTGATTTACGAATCACGTCCAAACGTAACAAGCGATACCGCTGCATTATGCCTAAAAAGCGGAAATGCCATCATACTAAAGGGAGGAAAAGAATCTCACCATAGCAATGTTGCCATCACCAAACCCTTACATAAAGCCTTAGATTCATGGAATCTTCCTCAAGAATTAATCTTTATGTTACCAAATTCTAGTCGCGAGGAAGTCACAGAATTGCTAACATTTAAAGATTTGATTGATGTTGTTATTCCGCGTGGTGGAGAAGGATTAGTTCGCTATGTTAGTGAACATTCTTCAATTCCTGTTATTAAACACGATAAAGGTATTTGTCACGCTTATGTGCATACACAAGCCGATTTCAAAAAAGCAGTCGATATTATCATTAATGCAAAAACATCTCGACCTAGCGTTTGTAATAGTATTGAGACACTACTTGTCGATAGGCTAATATTTCAAGAATTCTTGAGCTTTCTTAAACCTTCACTAATTGCCCATAAGGTGCAATGCTATTGTTGCCCTGCAAGTTTAGGCATCTTAGAAGGAAATGCGGTTTGCGAAGAAAGTTACCATACAGAATATGGAGAAAAAATCCTTAATGTACGCGTTGTGGAGGATATTGATGAAGCTATTGAGCATATCAACCATTATGGTTCACAACATTCAGATGTCATCATTACAGATGAAATTCTTCCTGCTGAAAAATTCCTCAATGAGGTCAATTCAGCTTGCGTTTACTTAAATGCCTCAACACGTTTCAGTGATGGAGGAGAATTTGGCTTTGGAGCAGAAATTGGAATTTCAACCAACAAGCTTCATGCAAGGGGTCCTGTTGGTATTCAAGAATTAACGAGCTACAAATTTATTATTCGTGGTAATGGGGAAGTTCGCTAACAAGATATTCTTTAGCCATTTCCACAAATCTCTGATAAAGGGCGTTAAAATCTGTGCTATACACACGCGTATCAGCTATCGTCGTCATAAAATTAGTATCTCCATGCCATCTTGGCACAAAATGGAGATGTAAATGATCGGGAATTCCTGCCCCTGCACTTTTTCGCACATTAATGCCCATATTCACACCCTGTGCCCCCATTCCTTCGAGCAACATTGTAATACCTCTTTGTGCAAGTGTTTGGATATGCAACCATTGTTCCAAACTCATTGCAGCTGGACAATCAATATGCCGATGTGGAATTAACATAAAATGTCCTGGAGTATAAGGATATTTATTCATTACCCCAAAACAAATTGCATCACGATAAAAAACTTGATGAACACCATCATTTTGTGTTTGTTGCGAAATATGACAAAAAACACAACCCTCAATCTTTTCAGACAGATACACGCTCCGCCAAGGAGCATAAATATTATCCATTATGTTCTCCTTAAATATAACTTGGTGCATCATTTGCAAACAAGATAATATCACCTGCATGCGTACTTGCTTTTAAAATAGACTCCATAGCTCTCTTTTCCTTGAGTAAAATTTTTTGTGCCTTGGTGATATGTTTAGTCAAAATTTCACTATTGAGTTCACCTGTAATAATGACAATTTGGAAGACAGAATCAATCGCCTCAGCCAATCGAACATTATCCTCCTCACAACTTTCTACAAGTCCTGGCGTCACAATGATTCTTCGCCCATTACAATAAAGTGAAGTGAGTCGAATCGCCTCTAGCATTCCTTCAATATTTCCATTAAAGCTATCATCAATCAGAATTTTTTGATTCACTTCTAACTTATTGAGCCGATGAGGTACGGGCATTAACTTTTCTACTTCTTTTTGAATGCGCTCAATACTGATACCCAATTTATATGCAAGCGTAATGGCTGCTGAAATATTATGGGCATTAAAAGCACCTAAAATAGAAGTTTTAAAGGGATAAAATTGCCCATTAATTTTTAACTCAAAGAGTGTTCCATCTAGTGTTGCGTGAATATTTCGAACCTCTTCTGGGAAAAAAGTTGCCTGCACACCTTCTGGAATTTCATTATCGCTATGTGTGTATAAAGTCTTGAGGCGGGAACTTTGTGCAAGTTCATATTTTGTCTTTTGGATTGTATATACATCCTTAAAATATTCAATATGTGCTGAGCCAATTTTACCAATAATACCATAATGTGGAGAAACTAAGTTTGTGATTTCCAAAATATCGCCCTCTCCTCTCGCTCCAGCTTCCACAATATAAATATCACAAAAAGTAGGTAAATTGTTATTAATATCATTCACCACACCAATAAAAGTGTTTACACTTCTAGGTGTCGCATAAACCTGAAATTTATCGCTAAGAATTTGGGCTAAAAAATTCTTTAAGCTTGTTTTTCCAAAACTTCCAGTAACCGCTATAATAGTTAAATCTTGCAAAGATTCGATTTTCTCCTTTGCTACTTTTGCATAACGATTGAGTAAAATACTTTCCATTAAATTACTAATAATAACAGCCAGGATAATTGATGGGAGATAAAGATAATTATGTACACCTTCACTATCAGAACGATAGTATAATACTTCACCAAAAAGAATAAATGCAATATAAACAAACAAAAATCGTTCTACACGATTTGTAAATACAAGAGGCTTATCTAAATTCTTTGCCCAATAAATCAAAAATGGAAGATAGACCAAATAGAGGTAAAAATAAAAATAATCTCCAAGTAATAGCATCAATGTGATGGGTACAATAAAGTAAAAAATATGCCACCGCCACTTATGATGCTTAAATAATACACGTGAAATTTTATAACTATACCACTGCAAATTTGTTAACAAATAATAAGCTAATCCAAGCATAAATATCCAGTTAGATGCAATCCGAATAACATTAAATTCTACATTTAAAAAAGCTATTTCCAATGTCATTATCATCCTTTCAATGATTTATAGCGAATCTCAAATGAGCTAAATGGACTAAAACTAGATTCTTGAATATCACACTCTTGAATCACTAAACGCCCATTGCCCTCTTTAAGACGATTAATAAATTTTTCCATATCCTCCTGCTTAGCATAAATCTCACCCACCACGCTCCCATCATTCTCATTCATCACCCAACCCCCAATTTCAAATTCTTGACTAATCTGTGCAGCATATTTCCTAAAACCAACCCCCTGCACCTTTCCTTTGCAACAAAAACGCCAATTCTGCTTGTGTAAAATAACTTCTTGTTCAACTTGTGCGACACTACTAGATGGCAAACAACAAATCCAATTTAAAATCTCGGCGTGAACCGCTTTTTTTTGTTGCAAAAAAAAGAAATGATCACCCTTAAATGCCTGAAAAGAAGAATGTGGCATATATTCAGCAATTTTGTATCCGGAAGAAATGGGCGTAGTGTAATCCTGTTCACCCCACAAAACCAACGCATTAGAAGGGGAACACTTGAATATCTCACTAAAATCTTCATTTACAACGAGCTTAAATGTTTCATACATGTGGGGTGGCATTGCCTTTACATCTGAAGAACGAAACAGATTGGAAAAAAAAGAAATGCCCAGACGGCGAAAAAACTTACTCACCATAATTTTTAAACGAACGCTTAAAGATTTTGTTGGCACAATTCCTGCACTGCTTAAAAGCACAATTCTAGTAGGTTTTAATAAAACAGCGATTTTTCCGCCAAAACTATGCCCAACAAGAATGGCTGAATGGTCAACACCAATAGAATCTAAAAAAAGTTGTATAATTTCAGCATATTGACTACTTTTTAATACCATTTCATTACGACTTGCACCAAAGCCGGGCAAATCCACATAAATATGTCGGTAATCGGTCAGAGCGTCCTTAAACGCCTGCTTCATTACCTCTTTAGAACTTCCCCAACCATGCAGAAATACAATATCACCTTTTGTTGATGAAAGATTTAAAATTTCATAAGAAATTGAAAAATTATATCCCTGATAAAGTACTTCACGCACAGCCATCACTTACCCTTTGCGTATTGAATTTCACTCAAAAATAAATAACGAACTTGTGGAGAATGGGCAATAGGAAGCCTCTGGGCCAACGCGTCTAAAACAGAAACAAACGAATCCGAAAAAAGATAATGTGCAAGACTTCCTGGAATTGGATTAATTTCATTCAAATATATTGCATCTTTGTGAATAAAAAAATCGCAACGAATCAACGCCCCCTCAAAACAATGATGATACAATGCTTTGAAAGCCATTTGCATTCTTTCTGTCCATTTAGTATCAATCTCTGCTTGAGTCGTTTTCTCCGTCCTTGAAAAATCCAAATATTTTTTATTAAAATCAAGCAATTCACCCTTTTTAGGTTCTTCAATCATCGAAAAAATCCAATGCTCTTCCCCTTGCTTTTTAACCTTACAACCTGCCAAATTATATTCCTTAATTCCACCAATGAAAGGTTCTATTAAGACTTTATTATCAAATTCAAAGGCAACATCTAAGTTATAATTCATTTCTTTTTTATCACGAATAATTTGAATACCGATAGAACTACCTAAATGTAAAGGCTTAACAATAAAAGGGAATTCAAATGGGATAGAATCAATATTGCGTGTTTGCTTATCCAAAATATGGTAAGGGAGCATTTTTACACCCCTTGATTGTGCATACAATTTTGTTAACTCTTTACTAAAACTCATCACGCTTGCTTCTATACGCGGACCAATATAAGGGATATGATAAAATTCACACAAAGAAGAAATAATGCCCTCTTCACCCTCTGAGCCATGAATAAGGTTCAACATTACCTCAACACCTAAAAATTGTTCTTTCAAAAAACTCTTTTGCAAAAAACCACCCTTTGTCATTTGCAATTTTGGATATTTCTCATAACCTCCCGTCGAAAAGGTTTTTGCATTCATTTTATCTTGCGGAATAAGATAAAAATCACCCTTAGAGTCAATAAAAATAAAATATTGAATCCTTTCTTTCAATATATCTTTTAAAACAACTGCACTCACAATACTAATTTCGTGCTCATAACTTCTTGCACCAAACAAAATTGTATATTTCATTTATTCCCCTTGTAATTGCTTTAACGCCTCTTTAATAATTGTCTGTACATCCGATTCTTGGAGTGTTGCAAGAACTTTTGTTACTTGTTCACTCCTAAATCCCAACGCCTCCAATGCCATTCTTGCTTGAATTTTTTCCTCACTACTCCCTGTTTGTAAAATAAAGCCGGCCAATTCTACCATAATTCTTCCAGCACTCTTTGCCCCAACACCCGGTACTTTTTGGAGGGATTTAGTGTCCTTAGAAGCAAGTAAATTTGTAAATTCACTTGGAGAAAAGCTAGAAAGAATCGCTAGGCTTACCTTAGGTCCTATACCATTAACGCGTATCAATCGTTCAAAAGTATATTTTTCTTCTTTATGCAAAAATCCATACAAAAAATTTCCGTCGTCGCGAATAATCTGTGTAATAAATAAATTTACCTGACCTTTTTGAATTTGGGAGGAAGTCTGCAAAGAAATATGCACTTCATAAGTGATTCCTGCACATTGTATCCAAACAAGCATAGGCTCTTTATGGACAACTTCCCCTTCTAAGCCAACAATCACAAACGATCCTTTTTTGCAACCAAACTTCCACTCTCACAAGAAATACGATTGCCATCTTTTCCCATTTTAGGATATAAGAAGAATTCCTGACCACTCGCCAATTTTTTCAGCTTAACTTCATTATAGCCATGCCAACCACTCTTCACTAAAATATAAGATTCTGTTATGATTTCCTCGAGTTGTGCGATACCTTTATCAATTTTTTCAAGCCTCTTTTCAAGAGTATCAATTTCACCTTTTAATTGTTCTGTATAATGTAAAATATTCCGATAGGTATGAGCTTGCTCCCGAATCAATTGTAATTTTTGAGGATTTTGATTTTGATTTTTGTAATCTTCCTTAAACTGCTTAACCATCGGCTGCAATTGCTTTAATTCCGCAATTTCATTAGCATATTTTCGTTGTTTTTCTGTCAATTCATGCGAAAATTGCTTTTTGCCAGCTACAAGTGCTTGATAAGTCGCATTCTTCTTATGCCCAGAGTTTGCTCTCAATGTGAATCGATTATCCTCCCCCTTAAGACTGTCCACAATAATAGATGTAGAAGCATGTGCATGATGATTTGAATGCATCACCACAATACGCAATTCTTCGCCATAGCTCCTGCCACCGTATGCATGGTCAATTTTTACTTTATCAGCACTCACAACACCTGCTTCCAAACGCCCAATATGGGCAACATCGCTTTCTATAAATCCTTTATGAACAGCAACATCAACATTTTTTGCATAAATTTTAGAATTTTTGTGTGTCTGCCCCTTGATGATCACCTGATTAGCACGAATAATTGCATTATTTCCAACATTCCCTAAAACTTCAACAGTCCCTGCTTCAATAACTACTCCCTCACCCAATGCATCTTCCAAAGAATCTGTACTGCTAATATAGATATGCGTCGTTGTACCTGCCCCACCTAAAATCGAACCCGTTGTCGACAAAGAAGCGTTCTTAAGTTTAATTTTTGATGCAATCATTAGCTGATTGCCATCAAAAACAATATAGCCTGCTTCTCTTGCAAAATATTTTACCTCACCTTCAACTTCCTCTGTAATATACAAAGAATCATTAGCAATTAAAGGAGCACTTTCGCCTTGTTCAGGTTCTTGTTCTGGAACAAAACGTCCCAAACAATCTCTAGCATTACCACCCTTTCGCCCCTTATAAAAAGTAGCAACATATTGGTCCTTATGGATAAGTAAAAATTTTATCTTCAAATTCACAGCAAATTCTAAATGTTGATTAACACATGGCTCTCCCCCAACAGCCCTTGAGAGAACAAATTCGTGTGATTTACTCAAAAATTTCTCATCGGGCAAAGATTGCACAAAAATTTTCAAACGTTCATATTCAGTTTTTTCATCACGCATTAAAATATGCATTTCCGCCTTTTGTACACGTATACGCTCAAAAAATACCTTGATATTTGCCTCATCTTTTTCAATCCGGCTTCCCTGCATAATACGACAACAAAGCTCCCTTGCATCAGAGCTAAGATACAAAGAAAAATGATAGGTATAACGCAACGCTAAGTCAACAATAATGGAATAACGTTGTGTAATAATTAAATCACGTTGTAATAAAAAATCTTCGTCATCGATTAAGTGTAATTCTTCTGGTATTAATTCTCTTGTCTGTTGATTTATTGTTACGATATAGTAAACACCCCTAATTCTTGCTTCAAGCATTTTCTCATCAATGTCCTTTGATAAGGCAACCTTAAGAACTTCTTGTGATGGTGAAATACAATCTGGGATGAGAACGGGACTAAAAGTTTCTGGCATTAAACAATCCTTTCTTTACGCTTTATAGAGATTCAACCTATTTTCTATGTTAGAATACTCCATTCATAATTTTATCAAAATTTTTAGGGTTTTACCTTAAAGACATAAATTCAAAATTATTGGAGTTAAGACTTTAATGTTTTTTCGTTCGTTTTTTTCTAATAGTAGCGGGATTTTATTCTCCCGCATTACCGGTTTTTTAAGGGATATGATGATGAGCCATATTCTTGGGGTAAGTATTTATAGCGATCTCTTTTTGATTGCATTCAAAATTCCCAATGTTTTTCGTCGCATTTTTGCCGAAGGGGCATTCAATCAAGCGTTTTTACCTAGTTTTGTTGCAGCAAAATTCAAAGGGGCATTCACACTAAGAATTGCTTTTATTTTTCTTAGTATTATCATCGCTTTATCCATTATGGTTTCTTGTTTTGCACCCTCTGTATCAAAAATTCTAGCCTTAGGACTCAAAGAGGAAGAAATAGCTATTGTTGCACCCTTAGTGATGATTAATTTTTGGTATTTACCTCTTATCTTTATTGTAGCCCTCTTAGGAGCAATTTTGCAATATAAAAATAATTTTATCGCTGCGGCATATTCAACAATTTTTCTAAATCTCTCTATGGTTGTTGCATTATGGCTTACGCGCAATCACGATGCTTTTGAAATTGTGCTTTGGTTAAGCTATTCTACGCTAATTGGAGGGGTTTTACAAATTCTCCTGCATTTCTATCCGCTAAAAAAATTGGGTTTTTGTGCAATGTTTATGGCTGGTTTTACACATTTGCGTCGCAAAAAAAATGAAGTCAAAAAAGATATAAAGCATTTTTCTTCTCAATTTTTTCCTGCAATGGTAGGTGGGTCTACCGTACAAATTGCTTCAATTATCGATATACAACTTGCTTCATTCTTAGCTGAAGGGAGCATTTCATACCTACACTACGCTAATCGTATTTTTCAACTCCCCTTAGCACTATTTGCTATTGCTACTTCTATTGCCCTTTACCCCATGGTTGTAAAAGCCATTAATCAAAATGATGAACAACGGGCTATCATACAACTTAAAAAAGCATTTTGGTTTTTGCTCTACACTCTTTGTGGTTGCTGTATTGCAGGAATAATGCTTTCACACGAAATTGTATGGATTCTTTTTGAGAGGGGAAGCTTTAATGCACAAGATAGCCTCCAAACAGGTATTGTTTTATCAGCATACCTCATTGGACTCATTCCCTTTGGTATTGCACGTATATTTTCATTGTGGCTTTATTCACACCATCAGCAACTCTTAGCGGCAAAAATTTCTATCAAATCTTTGCTGATAGGCACAATTAGCTCTGTAGTATTGATGTGGGAATTTGGAGCATTTGGACTTGCATTAGCAGGTTCTATTAGTGGATTTGCATTACTGTATTGGAGTATTCAATCTTTTGGTTTTAGAAAGTTTTGGGCTATAATTGCGTCCAGAAAACAATGGCTTTTTTTAGGATTACTGATTCTTGTTGAAATTCCAACCATTTGGTTTGTAAAACAGGGATTGAATTGGATTTATCAAACATATTATTAAGGTGAGGAAGAATAATGAAAAAAACTCTCTATCTCTTTGATAGCTCAAAGGGTAAAAAAATAGAATTTGTCCCTATTAAAAGGGGTGAAGTTAGTGTTTATGTCTGTGGACCAACAGTTTATGATCATGCACATTTAGGACACGCAAGAAGTGCGATTGTATTTGATATTTTAAGAAGGTTTTTAGAGTCAGAGGGCTATCGCGTTTGCTTTGTAAAAAATTTTACGGATATTGATGATAAAATTATCAAAAAGAGCTATGAAAGTGGGGATACAATTAGTGAGATTACTCATCGCTATATTGATTCTTACCTTAATGATATGGACGCTTTAGGTGTCAAACGTGCAGATATTGAACCTAAAGCTACAGAATCCTTGAATGAAATTTTTGATATGATACAATTTTTAATTCAAAAAGGTTTCGCTTACCAAACTTCACATGGTGATGTATATTTTAGCGTCAATCAAGATTCTAAATATGGCGACATCAGCCATTTTCATGAGAATCCAAAAGACCTATTAGGGAGAATCGAGAATGATGAGGAAAAAAAGGACCCACGTGATTTTGCACTCTGGAAAAGCTACAAAGGAAAGACAGACATTGGCTATGAATCTCCATTTGGTAGGGGAAGGCCGGGTTGGCATATCGAATGTTCAGCAATGATTGAAAAATATTTTGAAGCTACACAAGATTACAGTATCGACATTCATGCAGGAGGTAGTGATTTATTATTTCCTCATCACGAGAATGAAGCAGCACAAACAAGATGTGCGATGAATAGAGAAATTGCAAAATATTGGATTCATAATGGTTTTGTTACAATTAATGGTGAAAAAATGGCAAAATCTTTAGGTAATAGCTTTTTTGTGCGCGATGCATTGAAAGAATACAGTGGTGAAGTGTTGCGTTTTTATCTTTTAGCAACACATTATAGGGCATCTCTTAGTTTTTCAACGGAAGATTTGCTGATGACAAAAAAGCGTCTTGACCGCATTTATCGCCTCAAAAAACGCATTGCAGGAACGCAAACTACATCACAAACAACAAGCTTTTTTTCACATTTTCAAGAAAGCTTTAAAAATGCCTTGAGAGATGATTTGAATATTTCGGTTGCTTTGAGCGTAATAGATGACTTCATCGCTACAAGCAATGAAAAACTAGATACAAATCCTAAAGATAGAAGCCTTAAAAGTGATATTTTATATGCCATCACAGAAATCACAAGCTTACTTGGAGTTGGCGATAGGGATAGCATAGAATACTTTCAGCAAGGGGTAAACGAAGAGACAAAAAAAGAAATTCAAAACAAGATTGCACAAAGAACAGAGGCAAAAAAAAATAAAGATTATGAGAAAGCTGATTGCATTCGTCAAGAATTACAAACTTTAGGTATTGCGTTGCTGGATACGCCACAAGGCACACTTTGGGAGAAAATTTAATGTTTGAAAAAATTATCAGAATAAATCAAACCAAAACATTTTTTGTCCTTGCTGTTTATATTTGCCTATTTATTTTTATTGGATTAATTGGTGATATTATCCGTATTAATGCCATCTCTTTTTCATCAGCTTTCTATGCACTCATAAGTTTTAAGATTTTTCCCCTCATTACAGTACTTATGGCTGGAATTGCGTGTGCTATCATTTTTTATAGCATTTCACGATTTCAAGGTATTATGCTAAGCGGTAATGAATATAAAGAACTCACAAAAAAATCAGCAATAACACCCAAAGAAAAAGAAATTGTAAGTATCTTAGAAGAATTACTCGTAAAATCAAACACCCCATTTACACCTCGTTTATACCTCTTACAAGCACCCTATATGAACGCATTTGCAAGTGGCTGGGATAGTCATAATTCTCTCATTGCTCTCACAACGACACTTACTCAATCCCTAAATCGTGATGAGATTAAAGCTGTTATGGCACACGAATTAAGCCATATTCGGCATGGAGATATTCGTCTAACCCTTATTGTTGGTATTTTAACAAATATTTTAACTCTAGCGATTAACTTTATCTCTATAGCATTTTTTGGAGGCAATCGTAACGAAGGGGCAAATCTTGCACGCACGATTTTACTTATCCTCACCTTTGTTGTGCCACTGCTCACACTTATTTTACAACTTTTTTTAAGTCGCTCCAGAGAATATATGGCAGACAGCGGAGCGGCATTTATTATGCAAACCAATATGCCAATGATTTCTGCCTTACGAAAAATTAGTGGGCATTATGCACAATATGACTTTAAAGAAGTTGATTCTAATCCAACAAGAAAGGCAGCCTATATTTTCAGTGTAAGTGAGGTTTTCAGCACCCACCCAAGCATAGAAAATCGCATACGAGCCTTAAGGAATCGATAGAAAGGATAATAATGAAAAAAGCACAAGATATGGAAAAACTCATTCAAGATATTTTTGAATTTATCGGGGAAGATAAGCATAGAGAGGGACTTTTAGAAACACCAAAACGAGTTATTAAATCTTGGGAAACATTATTTAAAGGCTATAATGAGGATCCTAAGGAAGTTTTAGGGACCGTATTTGAGCAAGGAGCATGCGATGAGATGGTTGTTTTAAAAGAGATTGAATTTTATTCAATGTGCGAACATCATCTTTTGCCTTTTTTTGGAGTTGTGCATATTGGCTATATTCCAGATTCTAAGGTGCTTGGAATTTCTAAACTTGCAAGGCTTACAGAAGTTTTTGCACGTCGCTTACAAATTCAAGAACAAATGACTGCACAAATTGCCGATACACTTATGGAAGTTTTAGCCCCGAAAGGCGTTATGGTTGTAGCTGAAGCAAAACATATGTGTATGTTAATGCGAGGAGTAGAAAAGCAAAATAGCTTGATGATAACAAGTGCGATTCGTGGAAGATTTAAGAGTGATGCGAAAACAAGAGAAGAATTTATGGCTCACATTCGTGGAAGATTCTAGCATTTAACTAATCTTTCTAAAAATAAAACAATTTAAACGAAATTAAGATAGAAAAATGCTAGAATGCCAGCACCGTTTACGAACACAAATACTAAGGAGATAACATTATGGAAGGACACGCACCTATCTTAGAAAAATTAACAAGCCAGATTAATTCACTTTTAGAACGTCTTAATCAATATGAGCAAGGATTCAGAAAAGAGCAAGAACAAAGACAAATGCTTATTCAGGCTCTTGAGCAAAAAAATCAAGAATTAGAGTCTAAAAACAAAGAAATAGTAAGCCTTTATGAAGAAATTGAACGTCTTGAGGGTAGAGAAAAAGAAAAAGAGTTAGAATTAGAAAATCTAGCTAATCAGATTCAGCTACGTTTAGGTGGCACACAAAATGAGCAATCCGTGCAACAACAATCCTACTAAAACTTAGGAAACCCTATGGCACAAAAGCTTTCTATTACTCTCATGGGAAGACATTACGACATTTCCTTACTTCAGGCTCATCCAAAGGTTCAAGAAGAGTGCGGATGGTTGAATACAAATATTGATCCGAAGGATTTGCTTAGGGCATATATTGCTAAATGTCAAGAATGTGCAGAATTACAATCCGCAATTGAGGATTTGAGTGATAATCTTGAAGAATGGCTTTAATTTATGTTTTTTTACAAGGTCGCAATTTTAGGACGCAAAAGCCCACCATTAATCTATTGCTCTGAACAAAGCATTCAGCCTTTAGAGTTAGTTTCAGCCCCATTAAAGACGGGTCAATCTCGTGGCGTTGTCCTTGAAGAAACCCAAAAACCCATCTTTAATTGCAAGGAAATTAAACCTCTAAGGCAATATTTTACACCTCTGCAAGGGAAATTAGCCTATTTTATTGCACCCTATTATTTTTCAACACTAGGAGAAAGTTTTGGACTTTTTACACCATTGGAGGTAGAGTATACCGAAAACAATGATGGGAATATGGGTTTGCAATCCACAGATACTTTTGTTTCCAATATCTGCCTCAAGAATCTTTCCTCAATACAAGCTAAATTTTACACACAAATTTTACCTCTCAAAAATGCCTTACTTTTTGGTGATACCGGTAGCGGAAAAAGTGAAATTTATTTTCATCTTATCGCTCATACACTCAAACATGGTGGTGATGCAATTTTGCTTATGCCAGAAATTAGCCTTACGCCACAAATGGAATTTCGCTTAAGAGAAAGTTTTGGGGAAATTTGTGCCATCTGGCATTCAAAAATCAGCAAGAAAAAAAAACAAGAGATTATTCGAGGCTTACAAGACAGAACAATTCGTATCATTGCTGGGGCAAGGTCGGCACTATTTTTACCCTACAAGAATTTGCAACGCATCATTGTTGATGAAGAACATGATGATGCCTACAAATCCCAACAAACGCCTTTTTATAATGCAAAAGATTTGGCATTATGGCTTTCAGCACACTATCCCATCTCCACACTTTTGGGGAGTGCAACACCTAGTGTCAGTAGTTACCACAAACTCCATGAGCGTCTATTTCGCCTTAAGGGTGGATATTTTAAGGAGAGTGGTAAAAATGTACGGTTTATTATTGGTGGTGATGAACCCAAAGAAGAAACTTTACAAAAAATTCAAGAAACATTAGATAAAAACAAACAAGTTATTATATTTCTACCCACGCGTGCGAATTTTAAGTATATCACCTGCCCAGAATGTGCAAAAACTCTTCAATGCGATGCTTGTGCAATCACAATGAGCTATTACGAAAAGGAGCAAAAAATTTGTTGTCATCATTGCAATAGCACTGCTCCAGCACCCAAATACTGCCCCTATTGCAAGGGTGATTTAATCCTAAGAAGAATCGGTACAACAGAGCTTTGCAAACGTCTTAAAGAAATATTTAAACAAACAAAAATTGAACGACTAGACCGCGATTGTATTCAGTCCACAAATCATCTCAAACAAATTTTAGATGATTTCAATCAACAAAAAATTCAGATTCTTATTGGAACACAGATGATTTCAAAAGGTCATGATTATCATGCAGTTGGGCTTGTTGTGATTCTTGGAATTGATTATGTGTTGAGAGCAGGCTCTGATTATCGTAGCAGAGAAAAGGTAATGGCGCTAACAATGCAACTTTGCGGGAGAAGTGGACGCAAAGAAAGGGGAGAAGTGTGGATTCAAAGTGCAGAATCACAATTTTTTATGCCTTATTTAGGAAAATACGACATATTTTTAGATGATGAAATTAACTTAAGGGGTGAAGATTATCCTCCATTAAGCAAAATAGCCCTTTTTCACATTAAACACAAAAACCATCATCGAGCAAAAGAAATCATGGAGTTTTTGCTTTTTTTATCAAAAAAAGAATCCTGTAAAATATTAAGTGCTGGGCCATGTGAAATTGAAAAATTACAAAATTATTATCGTTTTTTTATTCTAATTACCTCAAAGAGTGCGAAAACTTTACACCAACAGATAAGTTCTATCCTAGCATCTGCAACCAAACAAGGCTTAGAGCAAGGAAAGTGGATTAATGTTGATATTGACCCCTTACATTTTCTCTAATTTTTAGGTTTTTTTCTGTATATTATCACTCAAATTTCAACAAAGGATTATTTTTATGAAAATTGCGGTTATGTGCGATTCGCCCCTGCTCCAGAAATGTCTTGAGTATTACCTTAAAGATTTTATTGTTAGCTATCGCCAATGCGATTTTGTTATTGCGGATAAAAAAGTAGAAACAACCAAACCAACCTGTCTTGTAAGTTCAACTGATGAAGCAAATATTAAAAAACCTTTTAATCGAACAGATTTAAAACTTGGTATTGAGGCATTTTTTAAATCCTTGCGCCTCAAGCCAAGCCTGAAAGAAATTGACATTCACCATAAAGATTATGCCCTCAAATGTAAAATTCAAAATATTGTTGACACATTTGCTGATGAATTATACTGGGCAATTAGTGAGCATTATGAAGAACAATAATTATGCTAAATTGCGTATAAATGGGGGATATTTAAAAGGTAGGAGCATTCCATTGCCTGACACAAAGTTTACACGTCCAACGAAGTCTATTATTAGAGAATCTTTATTTAACCACTTGGGAGCAAATGTTCTACAAATGATTTTTATTGAGGCTTTTGCGGGTAGTGGTTCTGTGGGTATTGAAGCCTTAAGTAGAGGTGCAAAACAAGCGATTTTTATCGAGGCAGAATCTTGTATTTATCAGCAACTTAAAGAAAATCTGGTGCATTTACAACTTGATTCTCTTGCAAATACTCATCTAGCTGATAGCCTAGAAATCCTCCCTTCCATACTTCTCAACCTCAATGCTCCAGCCATCTTGTATCTTGACCCACCATTCCCTATTCGCATCGGAAAAGAATCTCTATATGAAAGTTTACTTTTACTACTTCCGACACTTTGCCTACAACATATTGAGTATATTATTTTTGAAGTAATGAGTGGACTCAATATTCCTGAATCACTAGGCCATCTCACCCACTCTAAAGAAAGAAAATTTGGTAAAACTTCTATACACTATTATACAAAACGAGAATCTTAAAATGCAAGTAGATTTTTTTATTTTTATACTTTACCAAGAAATAATCTCCAAGCAGTGGAACTATATTGCAATATTGCATCAACACAAAAACTATTCAAAAATTAGAACACTCACAAATAAAAGAAGTTAACAATGAAGCAAAATAATAAAATACCATATTATTATATTTTAGCAAAAAAGTTGGATCTTACCGGCTACTTAGAGAATTTTTCCCATTTTCTTGCACGTATAAAACCACCACATATTGAAGGTGACACGCAACGTCATATTACTATACTAGAGTCTTTAGAATCTATAGAATTCACTCCTCCACCGCCAATTCTCCCCCTACAACACCATCTTACTCATCTGAAAAAAAAGGGTTTTTTGCATAAAATAGATATTTTTGAATGGGTAAAACTATGGCGTTATTTCCTCTACTTAAAAGAATTAAAATGCGAGGGAGCATTTAAAATATGGCTTGATAAAATTATATTCCCTGATTCTATATTAGAGATTGAAAAGCAGTTTTCTGATAATGGAGATTTTAAACAAGGTATTTATCCAGAATTAGATAGTTATAAAGCAATTTTAGAAAATGCAAAAAAAGACAAACAAAAAAGCCTATATGTCGCCTTACATCAGGAATCTTTACGCCCTTTTTTAGTGGATTCACAATTACATTTTATTGATGATGAAGAAACACTCTTATTGCGAGCAGGCTTTAATGCTGTCCTCTCAGGCGAAATATGTTCGCGTAGCAATAGCGGATTTTTTTATGTTATCCCCAATTCATTAAGTAAGCAAAGGCACAAAATTCAAGAAATACAACAACATATTGCCCACTTAGAATACCGAATTCTAAGTAATCTTTCAAGCACTCTCAATAAGCATCTCCCTTTTTTAGGTTTTATTGACCGTGCATTTGATTATTTTGACCAACTTCAAGCAAGAATACATTTCGCAAAGAACAAAAACTATGAATTTCTAGCACCCAGCCAAACACAACAAATTATTTTGCATTCTTTTTCCCACCCAGCCCTAAACAATCCGCGTCCAATTAGTATCGATTTCTCCAAATCGATCCTTCTTATTACGGGTGTGAATGCGGGTGGAAAAACAATGCTTTTAAAATCCATTCTTTCAGCCGCATTTCTCGCACGTTATCTGCTCCCCCTACCCTTAAATGCAACAAAATCAACCATTGGGCATTTTAAGAATATTGAAGCTATTTTAGATGACCCGCAAGATGTAAAAAATGATATTTCAACTTTTGCTGGAAGAATGCTACATTTCAGTCAGCTTTTTGGAGCAAAAAATCAATATATGCTGATTGGTGTTGATGAAATTGAATTAGGGACAGATAGTGATGAAGCTGCAAGTTTATTTAAAGTAATTTTGGAACGTCTCCTAAAACATAAAAATAAAATAATTTTAACAACTCATCATAAGCGACTTGCAGCCTTGATGAGTAAAAACCCCTCTTTGGAGCTCATTGCCGCCTTATATGATGAAAAAAATCGTATGCCAACTTTTAGTTTTTTGCAAGGTACAATTGGTAAATCTTACGCATTTGAAACCGCCCTGCGTTATAATATTCCCGCAGACATTGTACAAGAAGCACGAAAAATCTATGGTGAGGATAAAGAAAAATTGGGAGAATTGATTGAAAAAAGTGCGAAACTTGAACTTATTTTACATCAAAAAGAACAACAGCTGAATGAGGAAATCCACAAAGTACAAAAACAAAGAGAATTATTAAAAAATGAAATAGAACAACAGCATTTAGACTATAAAAAAAGGATTTTTGATTTAGAAAAACAATATTTTGAAGCCATCAATCTCGCTAAAAAGGCAGCCAAAGAAACAGAAATTGCAAATATTCATCAAGGTATCAATAATGCAAATAAAATTTTACAAAAACTTAAATATGATGAGCAAAATCAACAGGTGGAACAAAATTTGCAGTGGAATGTAGGAGAAAATGTAAAAACACAAAAACACAAAGGCACTATTCTCGCTATCAAGGGTAATAATGCGGTTGTGGAGCTAGAAAGTGGCTTAAAAATGCATATTCCGCTAGTTGATCTAAAGAAAAACCAGATTCAAAAACCCAAATCAACAGCAAGAGTTTCGTTAGAGCTACAAAAAAAGCATAGAGTGGGTGGAGTGAGTCTTGATTTACATGGCTTAAGGCATGATGAAGCAATTGAAAAGCTTGATGAATTTTTATCAAATGCTCTTGTTGCAGGATTTGATGAGGTTTTAGTCTATCATGGAATTGGAACTGGGCGTTTGTCTTTTATTGTTAAAGAATTTCTAAAAACTCACCCAAAAGTGCAGTCTTTTAGCGATGCACCGCCACAAATGGGTGGCTTTGGTGCAAAAATTGTTAAACTTTAATTAGGAGGAAAAAATGTTAAATTTTGATATGAGTACAATGAGTGAGCAATCACTTATTAATTGTGATATCGCGACTGACCTTTTAGATAATGTGAGTGTTATTGCAAAACGTATGAGCATTTCAGGAAAAATTAGCGATAAAATGGAAAATGATATCTTAATGGAATGTGCTGCCTTACGCGGGGAACTACAAGCACACATCACAAAAGGTGAAATCAAAACCTCTTTTTTAGATAAAGTCAGAAGAGAGACAAAACGTCTAATTGAAGAAATGCAACCCAAAGAAGAGGAATAAATCTCCTACCGTGAATGAAAGGGCTGTATTATTGCAGATTGGCTTAAAAGCTCCGCAAAATGTGGAAAAGAGACATTCATCGCTTCACTAGAATGCATCACGATAGGGCAGATTAAGCCTACCAATGCAAAACTCATTGCTATGCGGTGGTCACCAAAACTATCCAATTCTGCTGATTTGAATTCTCCGCCAACAATCCTAAAACCATCCGGGTATTCTTCCGCCTGAATACCACAAGCAGAGAGATTCTGCACAACCGCCTTAATTCTATCGCATTCTTTCACACGCAATTCAGTTGCATTAGAAATACGACTTTCTCCTTGTGCCTGTGCCATTGCTATAGCCAAAGCTGGAATTTCATCAATTAGGCTAGGAATAAAATCGCAAACCTCGATACCATGCAAAGGAGCATATTTCACATAAATATCACCCACCATATCATAAGGATTATCGCGATAAGTATACGATACATTTGCTCCCATTCTTCGCAAAACCTCAAAACCTTCAATACGCGTTGGATTCAATAAAACATTCTTCAATAAAATTTCTGAATGGGGCGTAATAGCTGCTGCCACCGCAAAGAAAAAAGCACTGGAAGGATCGCTTGGAATATCAATTTCAAGGGGTAACAAAGATCGACTAGGGGAAATACGGATGCCCTTTTCAATCTCTTGAATATTCGCCCCCATTCCACGCAATATACGTTCAGAATGGTCGCGACTCTTTTCAGGCTCATAATATTCGCATTCCTCATTGCCTTGTAAAGCTGCAAGTATCATAGCAGATTTTACTTGTGCTGAAGCAATGGGACTCCTATAAGAAAAACCCTTTAATGGCATTCCAAGAATACTCAGGGGTGCAAAATTTCCATCTTCGCGTCCTTGAATTCTTGCCCCAATATCACGCAAAGGAGTCACGACTCTTTTCATTGGACGCATATTTAAATATCGGTCTCCATTCAATACAAAATGCCCATTCACGGCACTCAAAAGCCCACAGTAAAGCCTCATTGCTGTTCCTGCATTACCACAATCTAAAACATTACTCGGTTCAACAATACCCTTTTTAGGTGGGCTAAAATACCATTCATCTGCATTCTTTTCAACAGATAAACCCAACGACTGTGCAATTTTAAGCGTATTCAATGTATCTTCTGCTTCCAAATAACCACGTACTACAGAACGTTCTTTGGCTAAAAGAGAGAAGATAGCACAACGATGAGAAATTGATTTATCCGTTGCAATACGCGTGAATTCACCTTGAATCGACACTTTTGGGGAAATTTTTAAAGAACTCATCGCAAGACTGCTCCAAAACAGCGATTTAGCTGTTGCAAAATTTGATTCATAATTTCACTGATTTCAGATTCTTCTAGCGTCTTAGTGTCACTTTGAATCTCAAAACGCAACGTTAAACTTATCTGCCCTTTTTGCAATTGAGAATCTTCATAAATATCCAAAGGATAAATACGTTTAACTTCAGCAATATTCAATGACTCTACCTCTCTTTTAATATCCCTAAATAAAATATCCTTTGAAATAAGAAGCGTTAAATCGCGTTGATTGCGTTGAAATTTGGAAAAAGACTTAGCAATAATGGGTGATTCAGAAAATAGGGCAACCAAATTAATTTCAGCAACAAAACAATCATCAATATCAAATTCTGTATGTAAGGCTGGGTGAATCTTTGCAAGGATACCAATAACTCTACCCCCCTTCATAATATGTGCAGCCTGCATAGGGTGATATAAAACATTCACCTGCACATCATCAGTATTTAGCTCAAAACGTCCAATTACTTGAGAAATTTTCTCAGCAAAATCAAAAAGTGTTATCTCTTGGTCTTTTGCATAAGGATAAGCAGCTTCACGACTGACTTTTGTCATCGCAAAAGCAATAGAACGCATTTCCTCACGTTGATGGTTAAAAATAGACCCAACCTCAAACAAAGCGATATGGCGACGATTATTGCGACGATTTGTTGCGATTGACTGCAACAAAGAGATAAGCAATGATGGACGCAATGTATCTAATTCTTGTGTGATTGGGTTTTTTATATCCAAGGATTCATCAACCGAAGGAAAACCTAAACGCACCAAACGTTCTTTTTGTGCAAAAACAAAATGGATTGTTTCATGAAAACCCACACTAATTGCCCTTTTTGCTAATTCTCTTTCAAATTTATAGTGCATATAGAAGGCATCAATGTGTCTTTCTTCCGAAAACTGCAATGGAACAGACGGTAGAGAATCGATACCCATAATGCGTAAAATTTCCTCAGCAACATCTTGCACATTATGAATATCATGGCGAAATGCTGGAATATTTAAGGCTAACACTTTTTCATCAGACACCATCTCAATACTAAAGCCTAAATTCTTCAAAATTGTTGCAATGGTATTTGCATTCAAATTTACACCAATGATTTCATTAATTTGTTGCACATCAACCGTAATTGTAGGTTGGATATAATTCTGAACAATCTCTTGCGTTCCTAAATAAATTAAAACATCCATTTCTCGTAGCAAAGAACATAAAATCTTGATGCTTTCTGATAAATTTGGGTTACTCCCTCTTGATGTGCGATAATAAAGCTGCATATCCTTCTGGATATGGGGATTATCCATTACTCTCTTAGCAAGAATATCTGGTGGAATATAACTCGCTTCAATAATCCACACACCGTCTTCTTGAGTGTCATCTGCAATCTGCTTTACGCCAATTTGAGAGAGAATACGATCATTCGCATACACAGATTCAAAGCCATTTTCATCAGTTTTTACAGAAAGCGTAATTTTATCACCATCAGCATTCTTGCACATTTGACTTGAATAAATCTGAAAGACTGTCCCTGTTAACCACGACACATATTGCACAAAGGATAATAAAGGTTTGTTTTGCACAAGAATATTATTATAAGCAAGAATAAGACTGACTTTTAAAGGAATATGAAAATTCTCACATTGAATCATCTTATATACCAAAGAAGATTTTAAGTCCCTATCATATTGAAGTTGCAATAATCGCCCAATACCTAAGACATTATCCTCTTTATTATGGTGGGCTTTATTTTCTAACTCAAAAGGTATTTCAAAAGTAGTCGCAATATCCCTTGCCACACCATATAAACTCAAACAATCTCCACGATTAGGGGTTACATTTATCTCAAAACATGTATCATTAAACAAAGGATATTCATTTAAAGCTTTTCCACATTCCAAAATGCCTATTGAATCATCAAGCACCATAATTCCATCGTTTATTTTTGGTAACCCCAGCTCTGTCGCGGAACAAATCATTCCCTCGCTGGTTTCGTTACGAATCTTGCTTTTCTTAATCGTTAATGTATCACTGATTTTCGTTCCTTCAAGTGCAACGGCAACAAATTGTTCAGCCGCTACATTCCTTGCCCCACAGACAATCTGCAAAACCCTATCATCACCAATCTTAACCTGACAAACTTGCAGTTTATCTGCATTCTCATGTGGGTTCACAGCTTGCACAAAACCAACAACGACACCATCTGGTACTTTTATTTTTTCAATGCGATCAACTTCCAACCCGATACGATTTAATCTTGTATAGATATCCTCAACGGAAATTCCTTCAATAGGAATCAATGTTTGCAACAAATAATAAGTAAATATCATGAAAACTGCTCCAAAATGCGTAAATCACTTTCAAAAAAGGACCGCAAATCACTCACTGCATGAATCAACATTGCAAATCTCTCCACCCCCATTCCAAAGGCATAACCACTAACATTCTCATAATGAACGGCAGCAAAAACATTCCTATCTACAATGCCACACCCCAACACTTCAAGCCAGCCTGTATGCGAACAAACACGACAACCATTTCCTTTACAAAAAATACAACTAATATCCACTTCCGCACTTGGCTCTGTAAAAGGAAAAAAACTGGAACGAAATCTCACGGAAATATCCCCACCAAACATATAATGTAAAAAATCCTCCAAAATAAATTTCAAATGACTGAAAGAAATTTTACCTTTTTCTTCTACGACCAATCCCTCCACCTGATGAAACATCGGTGTGTGTGTTAAATCATAATCACGACGAAAAACTGCACCTGGACAAATCATACGAATAGGGAAACTTTCCTGCTCCATTGTTCTAATCTGCACTGGGGAAGTGTGAGTTCTTAAAACCTTTCCATCGTTAAAATAAAAAGTGTCCTGCATATCCCTTGCAGGGTGATATTCTGGAATATTCAAGGCTTGAAAATTATGGAAATCATCTTCAACCAAAGGACCACTGCGTAAAGAAAAATTCATTGCAACAAAATAATCAATAATCTTTTCTAAAGTTATAGATACCGGATGCATAGAACCATAATTGCTAGAAGTATTAAACAAGGTCATATCAATACGTTCTTTTTTAAGCTGATCAGCTAATTCCTGTGCTTTTAGTATCTCCTTTTTTGTTGCCAATGCTGATTCAATTTGACTCTTTAAGGCATTCAACTCACGTGCCTTTATTTTTTTTGTATCACCTTCTAATTCCTTTAAAAGCACGAATAATTCTGTAATGTTGCCTTTTTTTCCAAAAGCCTTAATACGAATATCCTCTAATTCCTGCAAACTTGTTGCTAATTCTATCGCCTTAAGTGTGTTATTTTCCATAGCAGTAAAGAGTCTCCTTTAAATCGATTGGGCTTAAATCAACTTTTAGTAATCCTGAAGCCACAACTCTAGAGATTATAATACGAGATAGCTTAAAAAGTAAGAAAGCCATTGTCTACAACGACTAACAGTCTGTTTTCTAAGAAAATTGATAATATCACTCCCCTAAACTTATTATCGCCTTAATTTCAAAGAAAGAGAAATATTCTACTTAACTAAAGCACTAATCGCTTTAAAGGCATCGTCCTTGCAAGTACGAATCGAGGCAAACAAAAAACTTTCCGTAGGAATGATTTGCACATTCTCTTGACTCAAAGTCCATAAGGCGAGATGATGGTTATTAAGATTTCTTGAGCTACAGGCATCGCCAATTAAAACAACTTCCAGGTCAAGCATTCTTGCATGCTGAATGCTTTGAAAAATACAAACATGCGTCTCAATACCAAAAAATATAATTTTTTTGTAAGATTTTTGGATAATTTTATTATAAATCTGTTCTTCACCAAAAACACTGAAACTTAGTTTTTCAAAACACTCAAAACCCTCAATATTTAATACACTCTTTCCTAAACCTTTTGTGTATTGTTCTGTAATTAATGTAGGAATAGATAAAATCCTAGCCGCATCCAAAAGAATGTTGCCATTTTTCAATACTCTCTCTTTTTCAGACATTACAGGAACAAGCCTCTCCTGTACATCAACACAAATCAGCAAAGAATCTGCCGGCTCAAAAATTGCTTGTTGAATTTGTCTCATACTTAATCCCTTATAAATTGATTTCCTCAAAAGTATAACTTTTAATCCTTTAAATTTTCTTTTTAATTTCTTCTTTTAGTTGCTTAATTTCATCAATAATATTTGGACTACCTCTAAGCAAAGAATGTAATTGCATGTAAAATAATCTTTTATGCGTGAACGCTTCTGTGTTTTTGAGTAGAGGTAAAGAATTCAATAAGCCGGATTCACTATCAACCCTAACTCCATAAAACAGGATTTGTGGAGGATTTTTCAATAAAAATTCTTGCTCAATAATAGGACGTTTTCCATGTACTTCCTTTGCAATATTCTGAATCCCTAATAATTCTAAGATATCGCTAGGAAGGGTATCTCCTCCAAATAACATTAAAGGTGCTGTTGAATAAATAAATGCACCTTGAAGTCCTAAAGAATCTTTTTTTAATTCTTGAATATCTGTTTCAAATTTACCCACTATTTTCTGTGCTTCTTGATTTTTCCCAACAATTTTTCCAATTTCAAGAATATTGTTTTTGATTTGCTCTAAAGAATGTGCTTCAAATGATAAATTTTTTATATTGAAATTATCTAATTGTGGTTTGATACCCATTGCATAAGAATTTAAAATCACATAATCAGGCTTTAATCGTAAAATATCTTCAATTGAAGGATGGGAAAATGTCCCAACTACAGGTAGCTTTGATGTCTTATCAGCAGGTTTAATGGGAGCTTGCATTTTAGCAATGGCTAAAATTCTATCTTCTGCCTTTAAAGCATAGAGAATCTCCACAATAGCTGGGTCTAGCACAATCATTTTAGGTGCTTGTGCAAACGCAAATGAAAACAATCCCATACACACACAAAGTATTTTTAATAACTTCTCTAACATAAATATTCCTTTATTTGATTTTATGACGCCATCGACTGAAATTTGTTTCCTTTTTTAGGAACAATGATGTGGCGATTACTATGCCGAATAACTTCTGATTCTAATCCATACACTGCTTGAATATTTTGGGTTGTTAAAATTTCACTCATTTTTCCCTGAACGAATACTTTTCCATCCCTCATTAAAACACCTTGACCACAAAATAAACTTGCCAGATTCAAATCATGAATTACAATAAGCATTGCCAAATGCATATCTTTAACCAAATGTTCACAAATCTCTAAAATTTCAATTGCATAACGCAAATCCAATGCACTTGTTGGTTCATCAAGCAATAATATCTGCGGTTCACTAATCAATGCCCTTGCAAGTAAAGTTCGCTGTAATTCTCCACCCGATAGAGTTTGTGTGTTTTGATGACGCATTTCCCACACATTTAAAAGTTTTGCAACTTCATAAACTTTTTGGTGATCTTTCTCGTTATGCGAAGCCCATAAGTTTGATTTATGTGGATACCTCCCCATATACAATAAATCTTCAACCCTCAAAGACATAGACAAGGAGGAATGCTGAGGAATGTATGCGATAGTTTGTGCAATTTTTTTTGGATTCATTTGCTGAATTGGTGTCCCAAAAAGATTTAAAATCCCTTTTGATGGCTGAATGCTTCCTAAAATTGTCTTCAATAAAGAGCTTTTTCCGCAACCATTTGCCCCCAAAACTCCTAACATCTCACCCCTGTGTAAGGTGATATTTAATCCATTCAAAACCTTCTTATCCCCATACTGTACATACAAATCTTGAATATTTAAGCACTCTTGCTGATTCATTAATGACCCCTTTTCAAAGCTAGATATAAAAATATTGGTGAACCAATAAATGCAGTAATAACGCCGATTGGAATTTGCGTAGGAGCAATTATCGTTCGACCTAAAGTATCGCAAATCAGCAAAAACAAACCACCCACAAGAAAACTTAAAGGTAGCAAAAATTGATGGTTGCTACTTCCAAGTGCTATACGAATGATATGTGGCACAATCAATCCAACAAAACCGATAATTCCGCTAAATCCTACACAAAATCCTACAGATAAAGACGCAACAATCAAGAGTTGTTTTTTTATTTTAAGTGTATCCACCCCTAAACTTCTTGCTTCATCATCACCACTCAACAAGATATTGAGCGTTTCGCGATGGTAATAAAAAAGTGCAATAGATAAAACCAATGGTATGCAGAGCAAAAAAATACGATTCCAATTTGATCCACCCAAATCACCCATTAGCCAAGCAACAATACGAAAAGAATCTTCACCAATCAAGTAAATATAGAATGTACTAAACGAGCCAATAAATGCTGACAATGCAATACCAATGATCAACAATGTTGTAATTCCTATCCCTTTAGAAATACTAAAAATAAGTAAGGTAAATACTGCACAAAAGATAAAACCCATCACACCAAAAAAAGCATCATTCAACCCTAGCATATAAGCAATAACTGCCCCCAAAGTTGCACTGGATGCAATACCAATAATATACGGGTCGGCAATAGGGTTTGCAAAAACACTTTGAATAACAACACCTGAACTTGCAAGCAAAGATCCGATAAGAATCGCCATAAGAATGCGAGGTGCACGGGCTTCTAATAAAATTTGTAAATCGTTTTGTGTGAATGAAAACAACGAAATTGAAACACTCCCCAAATTCAATGCAATAAGGGATATTAGACATAACGCCATAAAGCTAAAAATGTAGAACCGGGTAACCATCATTATAAACCCCTTAATGTATTTTTATAGTAAAAATTGTCCGCAATTATAGACATTGAAAGCTTAATATAATTTTAATAATGTGTATTATTTTTGAAATAAGCTTACTTTAAATGTTGTTAATACATTCGTCTATTAATAATAAATTCTAAAAAATTAATTTTAATATTTTTTTAAGAAAATAAATGATATAAACGCCTCCATAAAGACTCTCAAATCCCTTAAATAGGGATAAAAGACTCTTTAAATCCTTAAAAATTCAAGAATCGAGAAGAAATATGGCAAAAAATGATCTCTTAGGTGGTGCATTGTGGGACGCCTATTCAAATAAGGTAGCAGAAAGAATGGATAATCCAACTTTTTTGGGAGTAATTACTCAAGCGGATGCAGATGCAAAGGGTTATCAATTAGTTGTTGCTGACTATGGTGCTGAATCTTGTGGTGATGCCGTGCGTTTGTATTGGCTAGTTAACCCTAAAGATGATCGTATCATGGAAGCGAAATTTAAAAGTTTTGGGTGTGGAACAGCCATTGCAAGTTCAGACATGATGGCGGAGCTGACAATCGGTAAAACAGTCGATGAGGCAGTCAAAATTACTAATATTGATGTTGAGAAAGCACTTAGAGATGATCCCGATACACCTGCTGTACCGGGTCAAAAAATGCACTGTTCCGTGATGGCATATGATGTAATTAAAAAAGCGGCTTCTATCTACAAAGGTGTGGATATGGAAAGTTTTGAAGATGAAATTATTGTTTGTGAATGTGCACGTGTTTCTCTAGGAACACTGAAAGAAGTTATCAAACTCAATAAACTCACAACAATTGAACAGATTACGGATTACACGAAAGCAGGTGCTTTCTGTAAAAGCTGTATTCGTCCTGGTGGGCATGAGGAACGAGAATATTACCTCGTTGATATTCTTGCAGAATGCCAACAAGAAATGTTGGAGGAAGAATTAAAAACAAGAGCGGATATGGCAGACAACAATAATCTTGCTTTCTCTCAAATGACAATGGTGCAAAAAATAAAAGCGGTGGATTCCGTAATTGATATGCACATTCGACAAATGTTAATGATGGATGGTGGAAATATGGAGATTGTCGATTTGCGTGACTCAAGCGATGGGCATACAGATATTTATATTCGCTATCTCGGTGCTTGCTCTGGCTGTGCCGCAAGTTCTACTGGGACATTATTTGCGATTGAATCAATCTTGCAAGAAAAGCTTGATTCTTCTATTCGTGTTTTTCCAGTCTAATTACTTTTGATGATTGGGCTATAAATTGCTTAATCAGTTAATTGCATTCAGGTAAAAAACTGGATATTCACATATGTTATTCAGTCGTTTTACCTGATGTTTGCTAAGGTAATTGGTTTATTCACACTGAAGTAACCATTCAAGGCTTTTGTAGCCAACTTTAGGTCGATAAAATGAGAGATTTGAAAAATACACAACGGCGTATACAAAATTCACCCTCCTTTAAAAATGGCATTGCACAAAATCGTGAACCTATTCCAAGGTTTCGTCAAATTGAAAGTGCCTACAAAAAGCCATCTATAGCAAAAACCCTCTTTGAGCTTTTTGTCTTACCCAACCACCCCAAGAATATTCCTAGTATCAAGAGTTGTTTAAAAAATATTCAAGGGGATTATTTTGTATGGCTTGGGCATTCCTCTTGCCTATTACATATCAAAAATTTATTTTTTTTGATTGATCCCCTTTTTAAAGAAAATGGGTCACCTTTTGCATGGATTAATGTGCCTTTCAAAGGTAGCACACCCTTTTCCCTATCAGATTTACCGCCCATTACACATCTTATTATTACCCACAATCATTACGACCACTTAAGTAAATATACAATTAAAGCTTTAAGTCAACAGCAAATTCAGCAAGCCATTGTACCGCTTGGTATCGGAAAATATCTCAAATCTTGGGGAATCCCTGAAAAAAATATTATAGAATTAGATTGGGAAGAGAGTATCTGCATTGCAGAGAATATAGAATTATTTTGTTTGACGGCACGCCATTTTAGTGGACGAAAATTGGTCGATATGAATAAAACCTTATGGGCTTCCTTTCTACTGCAGACCAACAAAAGAAAAATCTATTTTAGTGGTGATGGTGGATATGGAGTACATTTTAAATCTATCGGAGAACGATTTAAACACATTGATTTGGCTTTCATTGAAAATGGGCAATATAGCAAGGATTGGCCTTTTGCACATATGTTTCCACATCAAACCTTTCAAGCTGCAAAAGACTTGAATGCAAAATTCCTTATGCCCATTCACAATTCTAAATATAAGCTTTCACTGCACAACCCCAATGAACCATTATCAGAACTTTATAAACTTTTACACAAAGAACAATCTTTAAAACTTATTACTCCAATAATTGGGCAGGTTGTGCCTTTATGGGATTCTCAATCAGCAGAAAATATAGAATCAATGCAATTTGATACTTGGTGGGAACAATTAGGAGGTTAATGCTAAATTTGCTTTGTTTTTACTGCCAATAATTTATGCTATAATACCCGCTTATTTTTAAAACTTCCTAGCAAAAACCCCAAAGTTCTTTAGTCTTTGGGATGAATGCTTATCGCTTTGTGCGATAAATTTAGGGTAGGAATTACCCGAAGTTACGCTTATAAAGATAGCACTAGTGGGGTATCAAAATATGGTAACATGCTTGATACTAACTATCTATCGATGAGGCAAGAAGCTCAGCCATCTTCAGTGGTTGGGTAATTCACGAAAGGAGTGTATCATGGGTCACAACATAAATGAAATAGAGATTATTGGTGCAAAAGAAAATAATCTTAAAAATATTCACCTCACTATTCCTAAAAATAAGTTGGTTGTTTTTACAGGATTGAGTGGTAGTGGCAAATCCACCCTCGCTTTTGACACTCTTTATGCCGAGGGACAAAGACGTTATATTGAATCTCTAAGTAGCTATGCTAGACAATTTTTAGATAAGATGGGCAAGCCTAATGTGGACAAAATCAATGGGCTAACTCCGGCTATCGCCATTGATCAAAAAAGTACAAGCAAGAATCCTCGTTCCACCGTTGGCACAATCACAGAAATTTATGACTATTTTCGTCTTCTTTATGCACGCATTGGAATGCAACACTGCCATCTTTGCGGGCAACCCATCTCAAAGATGAGTGCAAGCGATATCATTCAACAAGTTTTATTGATTCCTGAAAATTCTAAAATACTCATTCTTGCTCCAATTATTAAAGAAAAAAAAGGTTCTTTTGCAGATAAATTAGAATCTCTTCGGCATAAAGGTTATGTTCGTATGCAAATTGATGGCGTAATGGTTAGGCTTGATGAAGAAATTGAACTATCCAAAACTAAAAAGCATACATTGAAAGTTGTTATCGACCGCTTAAGCCGCACAGAAGAAAATAAAGAAAGGATTGCACAGGCTATCGAACATGCCCTTAAAGAATCCTATGGAGAAGTTGAAATTGAAATTTTATCTGAAGATCCTAAAAAACCCCAAATTCTACATTATAGCGAACATTTAGCTTGCTTTAATTGCAAGGTTAGTTTTGAACCATTAGAACCCCTTAGTTTTTCATTCAACTCTCCTAAAGGAGCTTGCCCTGAATGTGATGGTTTAGGTATTCGCTATGCTATTGATATGAAAAAGGTAATTGATGTCCATATCCCCTTAAATGAGGGTGGAATCAAGGTAATTTTCGGATTCAACAAAAGCTATTATTCAGAACTTTTTCATGCTTTTTGCCGGACAGAAAATATTGCCCCCTCCTCTACCTTTGAAGAGTTGCAAGCCCATCAACAAAAAGCTATTTTACATGGAAATGGGCAGGAAGTTGTGTTTGAATGGAAAGGTTCTTCTATTAAACGTGTCTGGAATGGCATTTTACAAATCGCTTATGATAGCTTCAAAGATAATAAAGAAATTAATGATTTTATGAGTGAAAAAATCTGTGATATGTGTTCCTCTCATCGGCTAAAAGCCTCTTCCTTGAGTGTAAAAGTCGCTTCCAAAGGAATTGGGGAGCTACTTGATTATTCAATTGAAAATTGTTATCGCTTTTTTGCTGAAGATTCACATTTTGGCTATTTAAGTCCACAACAAAAAATCATTGCTGAACCGATTTTAAAAGAAATCAAGGAAAGACTCTTTTTTTTGTATGATGTCGGGTTAGGTTATTTAAGCTTAGGACGAGATGCAAGAAGTATTAGTGGTGGAGAATCACAGAGAATTCGTATTGCAAGTCAAATCGGCAGTGGCTTAACGGGTGTGATGTATGTCCTTGATGAACCAAGCATTGGATTACATGAACGAGATACTTTAAGATTAATTAAAACTTTAAGAAATTTACAGGAAAAGGGAAATAGTGTTATTGTGGTCGAGCATGACAAAGAAACGATACTTGCAGCAGATTTTATTGTTGATATTGGGCCTGGTGCAGGTAAATTTGGTGGTGAAGTTGTTTTTGCAGGAGATAAAAAATCTTTACTAAAATCTCACACACAAACCGCTGACTATCTAACAGGCAGGAAAGAAATTAAATATTTTTACCGTCGTCCCCAAAAAAAATGGCTAACCATCGATCATGTCCACATTAACAATATTGAGGATTTAAGCGTAAATATTCCATTATCTAATTTTGTGTGTGTAACGGGCGTTAGTGGCAGCGGAAAGAGTTCCTTGATTCTACAAACCCTTTTACCTGTTGCACAAGAAATTCTCAATAATGCAAGAAAGGTGAAAAAAGTGGATGGCGTAAGTATTGAAGGCTTAGAACATTTGGATAAAGTAATTTATCTTGACCAAAGTCCAATAGGACGCACTCCAAGAAGTAATCCGGCTACCTACACAGGAGCGATGGACGATATTCGTTTAATTTTTGCAGAAACCAAAGAATCAAAAATTCGTGGATACAATGTGAGTCGCTTTAGCTTCAATGTTAAAGGAGGTCGGTGCGAAAAATGTCAAGGAGAAGGTGAGATTAAGATTGAAATGCACTTTCTGCCTGATATTTCCGTAAAATGTGATAGCTGTCAAGGAAAACGTTATAATCCCCAAACACTTGAAATAACCTACAAAGGGAAAAATATTGCTGATGTTTTAAATATGAGCGTAAATGAGGCTTTGGAATTTTTCAGTAGCATTCCAAAAATCGCTCAAAAACTTCAGACTTTGCAAGATGTCGGCTTAGGTTATATCACATTAGGGCAGAATGCAATTACACTAAGTGGCGGTGAAGCCCAAAGAATCAAGCTCGCAAAAGAATTGAGCAAGAAAGACACAGGTGCAACGCTCTACATTCTTGATGAACCCACGACAGGATTGCATTTTGCGGATATTGATCGCCTCACAAAAGTTTTGCATCATTTGAGTAGTTTAGGGAATAGTATTATCGTCATTGAACATAATCTCGATATGATTAAAAATGCAGACTATATCATTGATATTGGCCCTGAAGGTGGCGTTGGCGGAGGAAGAATTGTTGATTGTGGAACACCAGAAGAAATCATTGACAGACATCAACAAAGTGGGAGTTATACAGGCAAATTTTTGCATGAAGAGCTAAAATGATAAAATTTTTTAACTTCTTACTTGAAATTTTAGGTAATAAAGGAGTATAATAACCCTTGATGTTACTTTAAGGATTCTGCTTAAGGTAAGGAATTGAGTTGCTTTCTTTGTATTTTGGTAGAATTAAGGGTACATAAAAGCCCTTAAAAAATAAAGAAAGTTAGTTATCGTCACACACGATTGGGAGGGTTTTTTATGCGAAATGAAGAGATTGTTGAAGGATATCTCGGGATAACCACTGAACGCAAGAAAAGTCGGTTACCTGCGAAATTGGACTTCTGGCAGAGTGCAACAGGTGCTTTTTTAGGGTTGTTTATGATTGCTCATATGTTTTTTGTCTCTAGTATTTTACTAGGTGGCAATGCGATGTATGCCATTACAAAATTTTTTGAAGGAAGTTTTATTTTTGGTGCAGCGGGGCAACCTCTTGTTGTTAGTGGTGTTGCAGTTATCGTAATTCTTGCATTTGTAACACATGCATTTTTAGCATTGCGTAAGTTTCCTATCAACTATAGACAATTTATGCTTTTTCGAACGCACAAGAATATGATGCGTCACAGTGACACAAGTTTATGGTGGATTCAGGCATTGAGTGGTTTTGCACTTTTCTTTTTAGCAAGTGTGCATCTTTATACTGTTCTTGTCCAACCTCATACAATTGGACCTGAGGCATCTGGCTTTAGATTTGTTCACCAACATTATTGGTTACTTTACATTGTTCTTTTGTTCTGTGTTGAACTCCATGCTTCTATTGGCTTGTATCGGTTATGTGTTAAATGGGGCTGGTTTGAGAACTTTGGACTTCAGACTTTAAGAACGATAAAAAAAGCAATGAGTGCTTTTTTTATTATCTTGGGGCTTTGCACATTCGCTGCTTACGTTGTGCAAGGTATGAATTCTACTGCAACAAACATTGAAGAAGCACGTCAAAATGACTGGAATAATTATGGTCCTAAAGGAGTCAACTAATGAATATTACTTATTGTGATGCACTGATTATTGGTGGTGGTTTGGCTGGGCTTCGTGCTGGAGTAGCTGCAAGAGATAAAGGCTTAAGCACGATTATTCTTAGCCTTATTCCCGTAAAACGTTCTCACTCTGCAGCCGCACAAGGTGGAATGCAAGCAAGTCTAGGAAACTCTAAAATGAGTGATGGGGATAATGAAGACTTGCATTTTATGGATACTGTTAAAGGAAGTGACTGGGGTTGCGATCAACAGGTTGCAAGAATGTTTGTGACTACTGCACCAAAAGCGATTCGTGAACTTGCTGCATGGGGGGTTCCATGGACGAGAGTACAGAAAGGCACAAGGACTGCCGTAATTAATGGTGAAAAGAAACCAATTGTTGAAGAAGACTTTCGTCATGGCTTGATTCATTCAAGGGATTTTGGTGGAACAAAAAAGTGGAGAACCTGCTATACCTCTGATGCAACTGGACACACAATGCTTTTTGCGGTTGCAAACGAGTGCTTAAAGCGCGATGTAGACATTCGTGACAGAAAAGAAGCAATCGCACTCATCCACCAAAATAATCGTTGCTTTGGTGCAGTCGTACGCGATTTAGTTACGGGTGAAATTTCAGCCTATGTTGCGAAAGGGACGCTTATTGCAACAGGTGGTTATGGGAGAATTTATAAAAATACAACAAATGCTGTGGTTTGCGAAGGAACAGGTGCAGCCATTGCTCTTGAAACGGGTATTGCAAAACTCGGAAATATGGAAGCTGTGCAATTTCACCCTACACCATTATTTCCATCAGGTATCCTACTTACGGAAGGCTGTCGTGGTGACGGTGGTTTATTGCGCGATGTTGATGGTTATCGCTTTATGCCTGACTATGAACCAGAAAAAAAAGAATTGGCAAGCCGTGATGTGGTTTCACGTCGCATGATTGAACATATTCGTAAAGGTAAGGGAATTGATACTCCTTACGGAAAACACTTATGGCTTGATATTACAATTCTTGGCCGTGAACATATTGAAAGAAATTTACGCGATGTGCAAGAAATCTGTATGACATTTGCAGGAAAAGATCCCGCTGATGTATGGGTGCCTGTTCTTCCTATGCAACATTATTCGATGGGCGGAATCCGAACAGATAAGACGGGTGAAGCACAAGGGCTTAAGGGCTTATTTGTGGCTGGAGAAGCAGCTTGTTGGGATTTACACGGATTCAATCGCTTAGGCGGTAACTCTGTAAGCGAAGCTGTTGTTGCAGGCATGATTATTGGAGCATACTTTGCTGAATCATGTGCTGCCGCACAAACAGAAATCAAGACAGAAATTGTTGAAAAGTTTATAGAAGACCAAGTGGCTTACATTCAAGGTATTATTGACTCTAAGGGCGGTGAAGATGTTTATGTTATCAAGAATGCAATGAAGCAGATTATGGACGATAATGTGGGGATATTCAGAGATGGACCTCATCTTGAAAAAGCTGTTAAAGAACTTGAACAGCTCTATATTCGTTCTAAAAATATCAGTATTAAGAATAAACGCAAACATGCAAATCCAGAGCTAGAGGATGCATATCGTGTACCAAAGATGCTTAAAGTTGCACTTTGCGTTGCAAAAGGTGCTTATGATCGCACAGAGTCAAGAGGAGCACATAGCCGTGAGGATTATCCAAAACGAGATGATGTAAATTGGTGTAAGCGAACATTAACCTCATGGAAGGATCCGAATCAAACATTACCGGGTGTAGAATATGAGGAATTGGATATTATGTCGATGGAAAGTGCACCTGGCTATCGTGGATATGGTGCAAAAGGAAACTATATCGAAAATCCCAAGAGCGTGGAAAGGCAAGAACAAATTGATAGAATCCGTAGCGAAATGGAAGCACAGGGCAAAGATAGACATGAAATTCAACATGCCCTTATGCCATTTGAATTACCTTTGAACTACAAAGAGAGAAATGAACGAATAGGAGATAAAAAATAATGGGTAGAAAGCTAACACTTAAAATCTTCAAATACGATCCCGCTAATGTTGCATCAAAGCCTCATTTCAAGGAATACACTATTGAGGAAACGGATTCAATGACAGTGTTCATTGTATTAAATCTCATTCGCGAACAACATGACCCTGATTTGAATTTTGACTTTGTTTGTCGGGCAGGTATCTGTGGGAGTTGTGCGATGATGATTAATGGACAACCGCGTCTTGCGTGTAGAACATTGACTAAAGATATTACTGATGGCATCATTACCATTATGCCTCTTCCGGCGTTTAAACTCATTAAAGACCTTTCTGTAGATACTGGAAATTGGTTTAATGGCATGAGTAAAAGAGTAGAAAGCTGGATTCACTCGCAAGAGCAAGTTGATATTTCTAAGCTTGAAAAACGTATTGAACCTGATGTTGCTGATGAAGTTTTTGACCTTGATCGTTGTATTGAGTGTGGTTGCTGTATTGCCGGCTGTGGAACAAAGCTTATGCGTGAAGAGTTTGTTGGCGGTGCTGGAATGAATCGTGTTGTACGGTTTATGCTTGACCCACATGATAATCGCACCGATGAAGACTGGTTTGAGATTGTAGGAGATGATAATGGCGTATTTGCTTGTATGTCTTTACTTGCATGCCATGACTATTGCCCTAAACATTTGCCTCTCCAGAGTAAGATAGCTTACCTAAGGCGTAAAATGGTTGCAATTGGTAAATAAAATGTATTTTTGCATTCCCTCCAGTATGGAGGGAATCGCCACAAATCTTTACCTCCTCTAAGATTGAAGCTTTTGTCAACTACCCCACTTTATCTTTTATCACATAAGATTCTCTAATTGTTTCTCTCTAATCCAATTTATAAAGAATTCAGACTCAAGCAAATCTTACTTAACTCATCACTCCGAATCTTTACTAAATAGCTAATAAATTATTTTAAACATTTTTTAGATATTCAAAAGGATGGCTTTAAGCTCAAAAATAAAAACAATAAACAATTCTAGATAGAGAAAAGATTTAAAGCTTTGTGAGTTTTAAATAGTCATTAAAGGACTATAGAAGCTGATAAAATTTTATCAAAACTTCTAACCTATTTTTAAAAACTCCATGAAAGAATGTATCAATGAGAAATACAGATTCTCAATAAATGACAACAGACATTAATGCTAATTATAACATATACAAACAAGTAAGTAGATTTAACTCAAGCCAAATTTACACCCAAAGACTTGATAGCTCTGCAAAAAGTAGTAAAATTATTCTAGGGTTTTATCAGCTTATGAGAACGGTTATATTAGCCTTCAAATTAAGATAAGCATTGAACTTTTATAAAATAATCACACAATCCAAAAACATCAACACCGACAAAGAGTTAGAAAACTACAGAACACTTAGAAAATTTTGTAAGAGTTCACAAAACAGCTATAAAAATATTTCAAAAACTTACAGAATACAACTAAAAAAACCTTCAATAATATAAAACTAAAATATTTATTGACAACCCTCACATTCAATAGAACGATCAATCGCCTCTTCCTCTAAACTTTGGATAGCCTCTGGACTCTGGCTACGAAGATAATAAGTTGACTTTAATCCTAACTTCCACGCATTAAAATAAATATCATTTAAATATTTTCCACTTGCCTTATCAAGAGTGATAAAAATATTTGTACTTTGTCCTTGATCTATCCATTTTTGACGAATTGCTGCTGCCTTGATCAACAAATTTTGATCCAATTCATACGCAGACTGATAGAATTTCCAATTATCCAAATTCAAATTTGGGACAACAACAGGAATAATTCCACTCAAATTCTCTTCAAACCATTTTCGTTTATAAATGGGTTCAATCGTTTGGGTTGTACCCACAAGAATGCTGATAGAACTTGTCGGTGCAATAGCCATTAAATAACCATTACGAATACCATTTTTTTTCACCTTTTCTTTCAGGGCTAACCAATCACAATTCTCTTCAAATAATCCACCACGATCTACAAGCTTTTTTGCTTCCGTCCGTGCAAGATCAATAGGGAATATCCCTTTACTCCAATTAGAACCCTCAAAAAGACTATAGCTACCTTTCTCGATAGCCAAATCACAACTTGCAGAAATTGCATTAAAACTGATATGCTCCATTAGAATATCAATTTTCTTAAAATGTTCTTCACTGCCCCAAATAATGCGATTTTCAGCAAGCATCTGTGCTTCACCCATGATCCCAAGCCCAATAGAACGCGTTTGCATATTTGTTATTTTCACTTTGCGTGTAGGATAAAAATTAAGATTAATCACATTGTCAAGCATTCTAATTGCTGTTGGAACAATACGTTTAATATCCGCTATAGTATTAATTTTTGATAAATTGATACTGGCTAAATTACACACCGCACTGCATCCATCAATCCCCTCCCTCCTTGCAATAAAAATCTTTTCACCATTTAGAGAATCTATTGATGTCAGCTTATTTGCTTTTTTAGTAATACCACTATCCACTTGAACTTGATCATTTTCTTGAAAATATCGAATCTCTCCACTTTCAAACTCAACACAAATACGATAATGATTTGGTTCTGTATTTTGAAAAATTTCTGTGCATAGATTACTTGAACGGATAATACCACTATGCGCATTTGGATTTGCACGGTTTGCATTATCCTTAAAACACAAAAAAGGTGCTCCCACTTCAAAATAGTTTGTTAAAATTTTTTTCCACAATTCTTTTGCACTTATACTCTCCTTGATAATGCCATCCATCATCTCATACTCTAAGTAACGTTTCTCAAATTCTTCACCATACAAATCCGTTAAATCACTGCATTCATAAGGGTCAAGAAGTGTCCAATAAGAATTTTCCTCTACGCGTTTCATAAAGAGGTCGCAAATCCACAATGCCGGAAATAGATCATGTGCTCTTCGCCTCTCCTCACCACTATTTTTCTTCAAATCAATAAAATCAAAAATATCTGTATGCCAAACTTCCAAATAAACACTAATTGCACCCTTGCGTGTCCCTAGCTGATCAACTGCCACAGCAACATCGTTGGTAATTTTTAAAAAAGGGACAACACCTCCAGCTGCATTCCTATGCCCATCAATAAAACTTCCAAGCCCCCTAACTTTAGAATAATCCCAACCAATTCCACCACCATATTTAGAGAGCAGAGCCATTTCCTTGTAGGAATCAAAAATACCCTCAATATTATCTGGCGTACTACCCACATAGCAAGAACTCAACTGATGACGTGGAGTTCTTGCATTGCTCAATGTCGGCGTTGCTGCCATTACTTCAAACTTAGAAAGCATATCATAAAATTTAATTGCCCATTCATTGGGAGATTGTTCGTTTTGAGAGAGAAACATCGCAATTGCCATAAACATATGTTGGGGGAGTTCTATAGGCTTTCCTTGTTCATCTTTTAACAAATAGCGATCATAAAGTGTCTTAATACCTAAGTAGTTAAACTGCAAATCTCGTTCAGGGCGAATATGAGAATCCAAAAGATCTAAATCAAATTTTTCCTTTACACCTCGCACAATTCTACCGCATTCTTCCCCTTTGTTGAAATAATCTTGCAGACGCCCATAACCCGTATTTTCACCCTTAATAACATAGTCTTTCGGTTTTGTTTGATTTATGTTATGCATAACTTTATGGTATAAATCATATAAAAAAAGCCGTGCTGCAACAAATGTCCAATCAGGACGATCAATATCAATCTTGCTGACGGCTGTTTGAATCAATGTTTGCTGAATCTCCTCTGTAGTAATTCCATCACGAAATTGGATTCTTGCATCAACCTCTAATTCACTCTGGCTGACTTCTAAACCATCAACCGCCTGATAGGTAAATTTTTGAATTTTACCCACATCTAAAAGTTCAATACGTCCACTTCTTTTAATAACTTTTAGCCCTGTCATCATTTCATAACCTCCTTAAGAAAAACCTATTCTATATAATCTACTTATTTTCTAGCATTCCTACGACGTTGTGTAGGGTCTAAGAATTTTTTTCGGATTCTTAAGTTTTGTGGCGTAACTTCTAAAATTTCATCATCCATAATCCATTCTAAAGCTCTTTCTAAGCTGAGAGCACGCGGGGGAGTGAGTTTAATTGCCTCTTCTGCCCCACTAGAACGCATATTAGTAAGATTTTTTGTTTTAATTGGATTCACATCCAAATCATTTTCACGGCTATGCTCCCCAACAATCATACCTACATAAACCTTTGTTTGGGGGCAGATAAACAATACCCCCCTATCTTGCAAGTTAAACAAGGCAAATCCACTTGCTTCACCATTCTCCATAGACACTAAAGCACCATTACTACGTCCTTCAAAACTACCACTATATTCTCTAAATTCTAAAAAAGAATGGTTCATAACGCCTTCACCCTTTGTATCAGTTAAAAATTCACCCCGATAGCCAATCAAAGAACGTGCTGGAATCTCAAATTCAAGCCTTGTATAGCCATCACCCATCGGATTCATTGCTTTTAATTCCGCCTTTCGTTTGCCCAATTTCTCAATCACTGCACCGCTATAATCCTGAGGAGTATCAATCACTAAATGCTCAAAAGGTTCTAGCTTTTTACCTCCATCTTCCTTAATGATAACTTCAGGACGCGAAATAGAAAATTCAAACCCCTCCCTCCTTAAGTTCTCTGCTAAAATCGTAATTTGCAATTCTCCACGTCCACTAATCTTAAATTTTCCTTCACCAATCTCATCACACTTCATTGCAATATTAACCTGCATTTCTTTTGTAAATCGATCTTTGAGCTTATTTGCTGTAACATGTTTTCCTTCCTGTCCAGCAAAAGGACTATCATTTACCGCAAAATAGACACTCATTGTAGGCTCTTCAAGGTGCATGGGGTCAAGCGGCATAGGATTTTCTGGATCTACAATAGAATCTCCTACATCAATTGCATTGAATCCCGCAATCGCAACAATATCCCCTGCTTGTGCGGATTCTATCTCCGTACGTGCAAGCCCTAAGAATCCGATTAATTTTGTAATCCTTCCAACCTCTTTTTCACCATCACCCTTTGCCAAAAGTACAGTATCACCTTTTTTAATAATGCCATTAAAAACTCTTGCAATTCCAATTTTTCCTACATAATTATCATAATCTAAAGTAAAAACTTGCATCTGTAAAGCATTTTCGCTGTTTCCACTCGGGCAAGGAACAGATTCTAAAATTGTTTCAAATAAAGGCTTTAAATCCTTCTTTTCATCTTCCAGATTTTTCATAGCATAGCCATCGCGTGCGGCAGCATAAACAATAGGAAACTCAAGTTGTTCATCGCTTGCACCCATTGCAACAAATAAATCAAATACTTCATCAACAACACGGTCTGGCTCTGCGGCGGGCTTATCGATTTTATTCACAACAACAATTGGACGAATCCCAAAACTTAATGCTTTTTTAACAACAAATTTTGTTTGAGGCATCACCCCTTCTTGTGCATCAACCAACAACAACACACCATCAACCATCTTTAAAACTCGTTCCACTTCTCCACCAAAATCAGCATGGCCGGGTGTATCAATAATATTAATTTTCGTTCCTTGATAGTTGATTGCTGTATTCTTGGAAAGAATCGTAATTCCGCGTTCTTTTTCAAGATCATTGCTATCCATAACCCTTTCACTAACTTGTTCATGACTTGAAAAAATTCCTGACTGACGCAATAGCCCATCAACTAAAGTTGTTTTTCCATGATCCACATGGGCGATAACTGCAATATTTCTGATACTCTGCATATTTTTTTGCCTAATTTCTATAAGATTATTTTTGTTACTTTTTAACACAGATAGCAACAAAAAAAGAAAACGCATTCTATCTAATTCTTTAAAAAAACATTCTTAAAAAAAGGATTCAAAAATAGGCATCATTATGCAAATTCAATTTTATATAACTTTAAAAATTGTTGCTATATAATTGAGCCAATTTTACATGGGAGAGTCAAATGCTAGATAGGGTTTTTAGTATCGCTGGTTTAATCAGCCACGATAAAGCTTTTGAGATTGGTTTTTATACGGTTTTGGTTGCAGTGATTGCTTTGGTTTTGGCGAAGATGGCAACGCGTTCTTTGCAAATTGTTCCCGGAACAACGCAGAATGTATTTGAAGCACTCTTGGGGGGTATTTTAGACTTGGCAAAGGAAGTAATAGGGGAAGAAAAAGCAAGAAAGTATCTACCTTTAACCGCAACATTAGCCATATTCATCTGCTTGGCAAATCTGATTGGTATCGTGCCAGGCTTTGAAGCTCCTACCTCAAACTTAAATTTTACATTGACGCTCGCTATAGTGGTTTTTGTGTACTATAACTTTGAGGGAATCCGCACATTTGGAGTTGTTAAATATTTTGCACATTTTGCTGGACATATCATTTGGCTTGCACCCATTATGTTTGTTATTGAAATTATCTCTCATTGTTCTCGTATAGTTTCCTTATCTTTCCGTCTCTTTGGAAATATTAAAGGTGATGATATGTTTTTAATCGTGATGCTTTTCCTTGCTCCATGGTTTGCACCACTTCCTGCATTCCTAATTCTTACCTTTATGGCATTCTTGCAAGCATTTATCTTTATGATTTTAACTTATGTGTTCCTATCTGCTGCCGTTTTAGAGCAGGAACACTAAAAATTTTACTGCTTCCTAAAAAAGAAGGAAGGGAAGGGTGGTGCGATGAAAAAGTATCTCATCACGGATCCCACTCTCTATCCTCCTTCACATTTCTTTTCTCTACTAGAATCTGCATTTCAAAGGCATTCTCCTAATATTGCCTTATTAAGAGGTTATGATGCTCAAGAATTTGCATCTAGTTTTATCTCTTTATGTCATCGCTATAATGTTTTAGCTTTCATAAGTGGAAATTTAAAAATCGCCATACAAAAGGGGTTTGATGGTGTTCACTTTAAAAGTACACAAATTCAGCAACTTAAAGAAAAACCAGATAATATCCTTTCGTTTTATAGTGCCCATTCTTTACAAGATATATTGTCTGCACAACAATATTGTGCAGACGCCGTTACACTTAGCCCCATCTTTAAAACCCCAAACAAAGGAGAGCCATTGGGCATACAATATCTTGTAAGGATATTACATGACTCACGCATCAACATTGATATTTTTGCTTTAGGCGGAATCTTAAGCCACCATATTCATCAATTGCAGAATCTACCTCTTGCTGGGTTTGCTGCCATTCGTTATTTTGCTGATTTAAATAATACTTAACTTATATAAGAACACTAAAAAAACCCTAATTAACAGGGGGCAAACTTTAAGGTATTCCTCTATAAGAATAGGCTAGATTCTGAAAGTTACTTGTTTATCTTTTGTGCCAAAAGTGTCTCCTTGCCTCAAAAAAGATTTTAAATATCGTTTATCAATTTGATTAAAACCTTGTGGATTTGATACAAGCTTCACTTGAATATTTTGGACATCTTGAAGCTTCTTAAGTTTTACAGCTACATTCACTACAACTTGTATATCTGCTTTGAAACTTCCTTTTATTTTTTCTGCTTTTACACTCTCAATTTCTTTTAAATTATAGCCCATAGATTCTAGCCATTCTTTTGCTAAATTATTATTTTCCCAATCATTAAAAGTATTGATTACAAAATTTTCATTTCTAAAACCATCTTTAGCGGTTTTTGAACCAAGTTCTACCTTATCCATTAGGCACATCTTTTTTAGTTATCATTTTTAAAATATTACTCGCAATATCTTCTATCACATTTACACTCATAGCATTTCCGGCTTGTCTTAAAATATCACTTGTTTTAAGATTTTTAATTTTATTTTGTAAATTTGGTAATTTATTAAATCCCTGCAATGCTAAAGCCTCTAAAGCACTTAACTTATAAAGAACCCCATTAAACACATAAAGCAAACCTTGCCTATCTCTTCTTAGCGTTGGAATTTTATTTTTATAGATTCTTAAATCACTTTGCCTCGTATCAATGATTAAAAAATCATATTTTAAGAGTTCATCTAAATTAATTCGATTAATATTATATTTATTATTAATATATTTTAAAAAAGTCTTATAAGATTCTACATTATTATCAAATATATTTTCATTGCTTGGATTTAAAAAATCTTTTATTTGTATCTTAGAATCTTGAAAAATTTTTGTTTCGAAAGAGAATTTAATTCCCAAATCTTTTCTTATTCCAACAAAATATACTCTTTCTCTACTCTGTGGTAAATCAAAATCTAAAGTATTTAAGAGTTGATGGGAGACATTATAACCGCAAGATTCTAATAATTCTAATATTATTTTAAGCGTTTCGCCCTTGTTATGACTCATTAAACCTTTAACATTTTCAAGGATAAAATAACTTGGTTGCTTGATTGCTAGGATCTTGCTTAAATAAAAAATTATTTGTCCTTTATCCAAATTCTCTAGCCCCTCTCTTTTACCCACAATACTAAAAGTTTGACAAGGGAATCCAGAAATAAGCAAATCAAAATCAGGTAAATTATATGGATTAATATTTGTCAAGTCCCCTAATTCTAGCTCATTGGTTGTGTCAAAAAAGCTTTTATAAGTCTTAATTGCTTCTTTGTCAATCTCGCTAAACCCAAGACATTGAAAGCCATTGAGTTCTAATCCTAGTCGCCCACCACCAATGCCACTACAAAAATCTATAAAAGTCAAACCCATTTACCTCCTCCTTAACCTTGTAGTCTAGCATATAATTCTCCTGATAATATCTTCGCTGAAAATATTATATCTTCTATCTTCCAAGTTATGTCATTAAATATTATGCCACTATCGCTAGAATCTTTGTATATAGAGGCAATTTAAGAGAAAATATTTTTGGTATTTATTGGTAAAGAACAATTTGTACCCCGCCCCTATAAAAAGCTCATGTCATCTGTATTTATACTAAAATTATATCTCTTAATATTATCAAATGAAGATTATTTTACAAAACATAAACCAGAAATTGTTCCTTTTAAATTTAAAAGACACTATTAATGCAAGATAGACCATACAAAAAATCCATCACTTCAGGTAATTAGTGATACCGCTTCATTAGCTTTAAATGTAAAAGTAACGAAGTTGCAATAAAAACGGAGCCAATCGCAAATTGAATGGAATTTTCAATATCCCGCCCAAAGAAAAGAAAATTAATAAGAATCGCCAAAGGAATAAGAACATTATTCATAATAGCCAAAATACCGCTATCAACAAGACAAGCTCCCCGATTCCATAAAAAATAAGAAAGACCCGAAGCAATAATTCCTAAATAAAATAAAATTCCCCACTGAATCGCTGTTGTAGGAAGATTTTCCCCATTCCCAAAAAAGAGAAAACTAAAAGCACCCACCATCAATGCCCCCAAATAAAAATACCCAAAACATTCACTTTGCTTAATATTGCTTTCATTTTCAATTACAAACTTATACAAACTCTGCCCCGCACCAAAACAGAGATTTGCAACCTGGATCAATAAAAAACCAATTAAGAAATGGCTATTGATTGAGCCATACTTAATAATATATGCCCCCAACACTGCAATAAAAATACTCAATAGATACCAAGCACGAAAATGTTTAGAACAAATATCATAAATAAGAGTAACATAAAAGGGTGTAAAAATTGTAAACAACGCAACTTCAGACACACTTAAGTATAAAAAAGACTGGTAGTAGCAAATATACATTATTCCAATCTGAATTGCCCCAATTCCAATTAGTTTTAATTTTAAAGCTCCACAAATTTTCCAATTTATTAGTGGAGCAAACACAAGAAAAGCCAATCCAAAGCGAACAAGAATAGAAAAATAATTATCAACACTCCCAGCCAGATAATGTCCAATTAGTGGAAAAGAAAATGCCCAGATGATACTCACAATCACTAAATAAGCCAAGTAAGTATCTCCTTAATAATAAAACTATACTCTCATTTCTAAAGCATGTTGCCAAAACTCAGCTTCAAGTCTTACAACATTATGAAAGATATGACTTAACTTATTAAATTTTTCATCACTAACATTATAGGTATTCAAAAATTCCTCAAACTCCTGCGTTTCCTTCTGAAATTCCTCGCCTGCATAAGTTAAAATCCATTCCCTGTATGGATGATTTTCAAGAGAATGTTGAGAATTTTTAAAAACCTCTTTCCCAATATACGCATAACCTATTGCACAAGCACTTAGTGCAACAAGCATATCAAGAAAATCCCCGCTCTCCCCTACGCTAAGCATATAACGCGTATAAGCAATATTCGTGATACTTTCATCTTTTGCACACAAATTATCTACATCAATCCCAAGTTGCAAAATACTTTTATGTAGTTCGATTTCACCTTCAATAATGTATTGCTGAAACTTCATTGCAAAACGTAACTCCTTAGCATTATCTGCATTCAAGGCAAGTCTCGCATAACATTTTGCATAGTTAATAAGGTACATGTAATCCTGCTTAAGATAAAACAAGAATTTTTCCTTTTCTAAACTTCCATCTTCTAACCTTTTCACAAAACAATGATGAAGGTAACTATCCCATATCGCTGCATTTTCTTTGATTAATCGCTGAAATAACATTTATTCTCCTTTGTAATTATAATACGGATTATAGCTCAAGAGGGCTAAATTATGCTAGATTATATTAATCATTATGGTGATTTATATACGCACATGTGTGAATTTTACACAAGAAGTGTCGCAAGATGGCTAGACTTCTATCTTTCTTACGCTAAAAAAACACACAAAATCCTAGAACCGCTGTATGGCAATGGGGTTTTTAACCCCCTCTTTTCAAAGAAAATTCAATAATATTGGTGTAGATTCTTCCCTAAAAATACTTAAGCAATCACAACACAAAACCCCTTATATACAAAATTCTACAGGCTAATATAATAAATAATTTATAATTAATTAACTTTATTATATTTTATTAAACTAGGATATATTTCGTTACTTACAGACATAGAATTGTGCAAAAAATAAAAAAGAATGCAAGATTTCTATTTAAGTCAAGACAGATGAAAGATTTAATATAATTTAAAAAATAAATACCACCATAATCCACATTCACAAACGCAATTTTCGCCCAACATTTATGAATTATACCAAGAGAGGCAATTACTAAAAAGTGAATCAATGGCATTCTAAACACATCTTTATTAACTTGGAAACAGGTATTTATCCTTCCAAAAACTCCCTGCTAACAATGATTTTTATGTGAATACAATTATATAGATAATCCGCTTATACAATATTTGTTGACTTATCTTAAGATATTAATAAGAGTTATTATAATATACTTTCTCGTTTTTATTACAACAATAAGGATTTTTATGATTAAAACCTCTTTAAAAACTTCCTATTTTTGCCTCTTTACACTTGGGTTATGTCTACCATCATCTATTCAAGCGACACCTCTTGAGGAAATCATTTCTGGAATTAAAAGTGAAAGTTTCTTGCGATATCGTTACAACGATACTCGATGGAATAACCTTGATTTCATCAAAGGTAATAACAAAACAGGTAGAACACAAATCAGCAGTGCAGGAAAAGGGGCTGCACATAATTTTAGGGCAGATTTTTCATTCACGACTCCAGATATACATGGTGTGAGCATGAATCTTGGTGCGGTCTATTTCAAGAATGCTTCAACAAACATTGGTGGAAACTATGGCGAAGGCTTAGGTGCTGGTGAAGATGGGGATTTTGGCGTGAGTACTTTTTATGCAAATATACAACCCTCAAACAACACACTCATTCAAATTGGAAAAATGCGCTTTGAAACACCCTTCAATGATCCATCAGATGACAGAGGAACAGGTGTTGTGCTTAAAAATAAGGACATTCAAGGCGTAAGCTTGTATGCAGCGGCCTATGACACTTGGTCGCTTGATGACAGTATGAATGCAATTCCATTTGGAACAAATGAAAATTCTCTTAACAAACCAATTTATCAATTTGCTATTGATGTTAGCCAAAATCAAATCGGTGCAAGTGCGTGGTATGTACACATTCAAGATGTTTATGATTATCTTGCTTATGCGACATTGGGCTATAAAAATGACTTTTTGAATCTTAAGGCAGAATATGCACAAAGTCGACTGAATAATGGCTTATTTCAAACCATTTCTCCTCACACCCTTTTACAAAAAGATCACTCTTTAGCAACATTCAATATCGGCATAAACTACGCCTTTTTGAATGCTAGGCTGGGTTACATTGGCTCTTTTCAAGATGGTTATAAAGTCTCTATTGACAATCAAGGACAATTCATAAATGCAGGAAGAATCTGGAATGATAATAGCATAACAGACATTAGTTATGCGGCAACAGGATCTATTGCAGATTCTAAACATCACCTTAATGTATTTTTTGCTTCTCTGGGCTTTTCTCCTTTGGAAAATAATACACTCGCATTCACGCTTGATTATGTTCAAGGTCAAGATAAAAATAAAACCCAAAATAGTACTTTAACATTCTATGAAATTACCCCAAATATTACCTATCGGTATAATAAAAATCTTGATTTTCTGATTTACTATGCAATGCTTCATGCTTCAAAGGATCCAAAAAGGAATACGACGGGGGAAGAATATGCAGATGCACAAGAAAATCGCTTACGATTCCAAACGATTTATCGTTTCTAACTTTATTGAAGGAGTTTTTATGTTTTTCATTCTAAAAAAATCTCATACATTCTTGAGTTTATTAATCTCTATGATTGCATTTTTAGGGATTATTCACGCAAAAGAGATCACTATTAAAGATGTGGCAGGGAGAGAGGTTAAGGTCAATTTACCTGCAAAACGTATTGTTCTTGGCTTTTATTATACGGATTTTCTTGCTGTGGGCGGAACAAAAGCATTTGATAATGTTGTCGGCTTTTCAAAGGCAGTATGGACAGATTGGACGCCAACAAGCTGGGAAGTGTATAGTAAAGCAATTCCACGATTGCATCACATTGAAGACATTGGAGAAATTGAAGTTGGCACTTTTTCTGTCGAAAAAATCCTTAGTTTAAAGCCTGATCTCGTTATTTTAGCTGATTGGCAATGGCAGATGATGGAGCTAGAATTAGAACCTTTACAAAAAGCAAATATCCCCATCGTTGTTATTGATTATAATCGTGAAACTGTAGAGCGACATATCGCAAGTACACGCATTCTAGGGGAGATTACAGGACAAATTCAAAAGGCAAATGAATTAATTGCATTCTATGAAAGTACAGTGAAAGAGGTGCAAACAAGAATTAAGAATGCAAATCGTCCAAAGCCAAAAATCTATATTGAATTTGGCAATAAAGGTCCAAACGAAAGTGGTTTTACTTATGGCAATGATATGTGGGGTGCTTTGATTGATTTAGCAGGGGGCGAAAATATTGCATCTCCTTTTGTAGAAAAATGGTCACCCATTAATCCAGAACAAATCTTAATCTCCAAGCCAGAAGTTATCGTTATTACTGGGAGAGAAACGGAATTGAACAAAAATAAAGAATCTATGGTGATGGGTATTCTTATTGATGAAAAAGAAGCAAGAATGCGTCTGAACGCCTACAAAAATCGCCCCGGTTGGTCAAGTTTACCGGCCATTAAAAACAATCGTCTTTTTGGACTTTATATGGGAGCATCAAGAACACTCGTTGATGCAACAATGGTACAATATCTTGCAAAGGCAATGTATCCGGATCTGTTTGCAGATATTGATCCAATCCAAAACTATATTGATTACCACAAAAAATATCTACCCATCGTTCCAACAGGAACATTTGGAATTCAGGCTGACTAATGCAAAATGAACAGATCATTCAAGAAGCTGTCCTAACGCATCGTAAACAGGAATGGCATCGGCTCTGCATTATTATGATCTTGATTGCAATTTGCTTGATTTCGCTTGTGCTTGATATTGCAACAGGCCCATCAATGATGAATCCCAAAGAAGTTATGAATGCACTTCTTGCAATATTTTTTGGAACAGAAGTGGAGCAATATCATCATATTATTATCTATGATATTCGCTTACCGCAAGCCTTGATGGCGATTGTTGTAGGAGCTGCTTTGGGAGCAGGTGGAGCAGAAATTCAAACTTTACTCAACAATCCTATGGCAAGTCCCTATACGCTGGGATTAGCAGCCGCTTCAGGGCTTGGAGCATCTTTAGTCATTGCTTTTGGAACACTTGGGCTACCTTTAATGATTGCCGTCCCTATGGGTGCATTCATAATGACAATGATTTCATCGGGTATCTTATTTAGTTTTGCCATGCTAAAGAATTTTAGCTCCTCTAGCCTTGTGCTTGTTGGAATTGCCTTACTCTTTTTGTTTCAATCTTTGCTCTCTTTGGTGCAATATCTTTCATCACCAGAGATTTCGCAACAGATTCTATTTTGGCTTTTTGGTTCCTTAGCGAAGGCACAATGGGCAAATTTAGCCATTGTTTTTGTAACAACCACCATTTGTATGATCTTACTTTTCAAAGATTCTTGGGCATTAACGGCTTTACGATTAGGAGAAGAAAGAGCAAAAAGTATGGGCATCAATCTTTCTGCAGTGCGATTCAAAGCACTTGTTTTAGTTTCTATTATGACGGCAACAGCAATTAGTTTTGTTGGAGTAATTGGCTTTATTGGCTTGGTTGCACCCCACATTGCTAGAATGATTGTAGGTGAAGATCAACGCTTTTTTCTACCTATGGCTAGCCTTACGGGTGCTGCATTTTTATCAATAGCCTCTGTGCTTTCCAAAGTGATTGTGCCGGGTGCTTTATTTCCAGTTGGAATTGTAACTTCATTTATTGGAGTTCCATTCTTTTTTTGGATTATTCTTACAAGGAAAAATAGATGTTAGACATTCAAGATTTTACTTTACATCGTGGCAATTTATGTGTTGCTGATTCTTTAAATCTCTCTTTACAACATGGAAAAGTCTATGCTATATTAGGACCTAATGGTGCAGGAAAATCCTCTTTATTAGGTGCTATTTTTGGAGATCACAAATATAGTGGGCAAATTAGCCTAAAATCAAAAAACTTCCGTTCAATGCGCACTTCAGAATGGAAAAAACAGATTGGTTATATGCCACAAGATAATGTGGTTGATGCAAATTTAAGTGCAATTGAAGTTGTTCTCTTGGGACTAATCGATCATTTAGGTTACATTCTAAGTGACAAACAACTGCGTAAAGCAGCTGAAATTATGAATTCTTTAGGCATTCTCCATCTTGCACAAAAAAATATTCTGAATCTTTCAGGTGGACAAAGACAAATGGTTATGTTTGCTTCTGTTCTTTTAAAATCCCCCCAAATTCTATTGCTTGATGAACCAGTCAGTGCTCTTGATGTGCATCATCAATGTATTTTGTTAGAGGCTGTGCGAAAGCATACTTATGCGAAAGATCTCATTACACTTATGGTTTTGCATGATATTTCTCTTGCAGCACAATTTGCGGATGAGCTTATTATCTTGGCAGACACAAAGATTCAGGCTTTTGGCGAACCCAAAAAGGTTATCACAAAAGAATTAATTGAGCGCTTATATCGGGTTTGTGCTGATGTCTTTGAAGATCGCTCTGGATTGCCCATAGTTGCCATCAAATCAGCTTTAGTATCATAATTGAAAGGAAAAAAAATGCAAAAAATTCTTGGTTTATTCCTATTTGGAATAGTGTTACTCACAAACATAGAGGCAAAAGACTACGAAATCAAAATGCTCGATATGGACAAAAAAGGTCATACAATGGTGTTTGATCCGCCTTTTTTGCAGATTCAACCAGGCGACACAATCACTTTCATTCCCACCCACAAATCTCATTTTGCACAAAGCAAAGTCATTCCAGATGGTGCAGAACATTTTTTGAGTCCCCTTGATCAAAAAACCACTTTTCAGCTGAATCAAGAAGGCGTGTATTTGTATGTCTGCCCACCCCATCAAATGATGAATATGGTGGGTATCATTCAGGTTGGTAAAGCAGTCAATATGCAAGAAATTCGCTCCGCCCTTCCTAAGCTAGAGCGAAAAGCAATGACAAATAAAGGGCGTTTTCTTGAGTATGCAAAGCAGATTCAAGAATGATGGAAACTATCACTATTTTAACTTGTAATGCCTACAAAGAGGGTAATCAAGGCTTGAAACAATTCTGTGCTTATTTGCAAGCAAAAGGCTTGAATGCTAGGCTTCTTGCATGGCAGGAATGTCAATTTGAGTCTTTAAACTCATCGAGTATTCTTTTAGCTCTTGCAATGTGGGATTACAGTCTTGAGTTGGACTCCTTTTTGGAATTCTTAACGACTGTAAAAAAATCCCGAGCACAAATCCTAAACCCCATTGTATTGCTTGAATGGAATCTTTCTAAGCAGTATCTCTTAGAATTACACTCTAAAAATATTCCGATTATTCCTTCTATATTGCTAATGCCCGGAGAAGAACAATGGGAAGATTCCATCTTAAGGCAACAACACATTTGGGGGGATTTAGTCATTAAGCCCCTCATTGGGCAAAGCGGTAAAAATGTGTGTCTTTTAACAAGTACAGATAACCCCACAAACCTAAAACGACAATATCCGCAAGGGGCAATCTTGCAACCCTTTATTCAAGAAATAAAACAAGGTGAAATGTGTCTAATTTTTTTTGAAAATCGCTTTCAGTATGCAATTTGCAGAAAACCTGCGGCAAAGGATTGGCGTGCAAATTCTGCCTATGGTGTTGATATTAGCCTCTGCCAGGCTCCAGAATCCGCTATCAAACAAGCTTTAAAAATCTTGGAAAATCTCCCTACCATTCCTCTTTATACGCGCGTTGATGTTATCGCATATCAGGATAGATTCTTAGTAAACGAGGTTGAATTGATTGAACCATCATTATATTTCGATCTTCATTCATCGGCAATTGAACAATTCACACAAGTACTTTTAAAACGCTTACGCTAAGTTTAGAATAGATACACACAAAACGGGAAACCAAAAATACTAACCTAGCACTTATTCCGCTATATCATTTCATGTGCTATATATCTTCTTCTTTAGACATAGCACGAGATTTCCCCTCCATTCTGTCCATCCCACTATAAATCCCTTCATAATCAATAAAAATCAATTTGCCTTACCCTGTAGATAAAATACACCATTTTTATAAAAAATATTTTTACTTAAGTGCAAAAAAGTAAACTTTTCCACAATCTCCACTTGAGATTTATACTATACTTTTATTTAACACTTTGAAGCTCCTACCATTCTTCAAAACTTCAACCTTGAAAGTATCTGTGAAACTACTCATTTTTTTCTCCTTATTTATAGATAGCATTGAACAAAATCTCTAATTCTTTTTCACTAATTTGTTCTACACTATAACTGGGCATATTGCTTTCAATCGTCCAACGACCTGTCCCACGCACAAAACCTTTGAAAGAATCTAATGTGAGATTGCTTTTAGGTAACTCTAAACCTTGATTCAAATGACAACTTCCACAATCACTCATTTTCATTGCATTTGCAATTCTTTCTTTTCTCTGCTCCTTCAATCCATCTTTCAAAGCAATTTCTAAGTTATTTAAGTTTTTGTTGATTAAGTCGACTTTCAATTCTGTCCTAACAAAAGTTTCATAAATTTACCCCAACTAGCATTAGCAATAGATTTAGATAAGTGTTTGTTTCTTATCATTCCTTTTACATTGAGAGTTTCTACACCGATAAAATCATATTGATTAGTTATCTCGTTACTGATTTTATGCAGATAGTCTTCTCTTGCTCTTGCTACTTGTAAATGGGCTTTGGCTACTTTTAGTTTAGCTTTTATTCTATTATTTGAACCCTTTTGTTTTTTGCTAAGTTGTCTTTGAAGTTTTATGAGTTTGCTTTCTTTATCTTGTAAGAATTTCTTATTAGGATAAATAATCCCATCACTTCTTATCAGTAAAGATTCTAAGCCCATATCTAAACCAACAGCATTTTCTACTATTTTTGGCTTAAGTAAAGATTTATTGTTTTCATAGCTAATTGCAATGTAGTATTCATCGGCTATTTTTGAAATAAAGGCTTGTTTTATTGTATGATCACTATCAAGTTTTCTATGGATTTTAGCTCTTATACCCTCTTTGAATTTAGGAATAATCACTTTCTTTTTATCTTTATCAAGGATTATATTTTGCGGAATAGCATAAGATTGTCTAGCATTTTTCTTTGATTTGAATCTAGGATATTTGGCTCTTTT